>NZ_AP012326.1:0-658917 GCF_001042595.1 Bifidobacterium dentium JCM 1195 = DSM 20436 | reverse complement strand
AACGCCGCCAGTGAACTGATGGGATTCCTACGCAACGCCGAGCTCGACGCCGCACGCAAAGGTGTGGTCGGTATCCGCGACTACGAAATGGCCGAAAACATCGGCACTTGGATCGACCGATTCGCGCAGGGCCTTGATGGACTTCGAGTTCAGGCCGGCGTGTATCCGGAGCGCCTCCGGCAGGCCATCGATGACGGATGGCACACCGGGGACGAACTTCCCGGAAGCCATGGCCTTGGGCACGTCGGCGCGATGAAGATGATCTCGGACGGATCCTTGAACACTCGTTCCGCCTACTGTTCCACACCATACTCAGGCGTCACTCCGGAAACATTCGGAACCTTGAGTTATACGCCGGAACAGATCGAATCCTACATGCGATTGGCCACCGAGCATGGCTTCGACATCGCCTGCCATGCCATCGGGGATAAGGCGAACACCGTCGTACTCGACTGCGCAGAGCGTACTCATGCCCATGGTTCCATCGAGCACGCCCAGATGCTTAAGCAAAGCGATATCCCGAGGTTGGCGCAACTTGGTCTCGCCGCGAGCATCCAGCCGCAACATGCCATGGATGACCGCGACGTCATCACTCGATTCTGGGGCAATCCGACCGGAGTTCCTTACGCATTCAACGCATTGCACGAAGCCGGAACGAAACTTCTTATGGGTTCCGACGCGCCGGTCGCGCCTCTCGACCCATGGTTGGCTATTTCCGCCGCCGTGTTCGGTACGGAAAGCTCCGACCGGGAACCGTTCCAGCCGGAACAGTGCCTTGACTTCGAACACGCCCTCGCATCGTCCACCGCACAGGGGCGCACGGATCTGCGGGTCGGAGACAACGCCGATCTGGTGCTGCTCGACCGCGACCCAAGCATCATCGATGAACCGGAATCCATGCAGGCCATGCCCGAACACATAGTCGGTACCATGCTAAGCGGGCGCTGGACCTACCAGCGTTGACCGCATCTCGCTTATAGATGGCGGATAATCCACGAGACCCTATGGTTAGGGGGTACGTTTTCTGTGTTTTTAACCCTAAACGCAACTTGGACCCGCCATCTATAAGCGATATAGGGAACTACACCGTACGTACAATGAGGAAATCCGTCACACGGAAGGAAGGAATAGGGCATGCAGCGAGAGATCATGACATCCATCCCGTTTTTGGAACAACCGTCCCGGGACGCGCAGAACACGGACGAGGACTTTGCCGTGGCTCAGGACCTCAAGGACACCCTTGACGCGCACCGCAATAGTTGCGTCGGTATGGCCGCGAACATGATCGGCGTCTCCAAGCGCATCATCGCCTTTGTGGATGAGGATTTCGGCGGCCGCATCTTCATCATGTTCAATCCCGAAATCACCGCGAGGGACGGCGCGTTCGACACCTCCGAAGGATGCCTTTCCCTTCAAGGAGAACGCCACACCGTGCGCCACCAACGCATCGAGGTGACGTATTTCGACCGCAAATTCCGCGAACGCCATGCCGCGTTCACCGGTTTCACCGCGCAGATCATTCAGCATGAGGTCGATCACTGCGCCGGAATTATCATCTGAAGTGCATGCCCGCACCGGGCAAGATCGCACCGACGACCGTCAAGCGTCCGGCCTGCACGTTTGACGACGACGTCCACGCATGATCTCGACCATCGGCGACCCGCCCAGACAACACGATATCCTCGCTGAAAATCGTTTGACGTCACTATAATCATTCCTGTGCTTCCCCTGTGGCATCAAAGGAGATTCTTATGGACGCCGTCACCATCTTCAATGATTTCGTGAATCTCGTCGACAGCGATGATCTGCCGATTGAGGCGGTGGCGCTGGCTGACGGTGAGCGGATCGTCGCCGAGAGGCATTTCACGCCCGATCAGAGCCGTAACATCTATTCGCATACGAAGAGTTATGTGTCGACGGCCATCGGCATCGCGGTCGAAGAAGGAATACTGAGTCTCGATGGCAAACTGGTCGACGCGTTCCCCGAATACGTACCGGCCGACGCGCAGCCGGAGTTGGGGCGTATCACGCTGCGCCACCTGCTGACCATGTCGAGTGGCTTCAACCATGCGTATCTCATGAGTCCCGACCGTCGTGGCGGCGTGGGAGCACCGGATTATCTGAAATACATGTTCTCCCGTCGAATCGAGGTGGAGCCGGGCGGTGCGTTCTGCTATTCATCCGCCGATTCGTACCTGGCGGGCCGCATGCTTGAGCGGGCCTGTGGCGAACACCTTGGCGAGTACCTGCATCGCACGATCTTCTCGCGGCTCGAACAGGGGTGGCCGATCTGGGAGTGCGATCCGCAAGGGCATCCCATCGCCGGCGCGGGCATGTTCATGACGCTGGCCGACATGCTCAAACTCGGACAGGTCTATCTGAACGGCGGCGCATGGCACGGCACGCGCGTCGTAGGTGAATCGTGGGTGAGCGCCGCATCAAGTCAGCAGATCGAAACGCCGCACGACAATATCTGGACATGCGGCTATGGCTATCAGTTCTGGATGTCACCGTACGATGGCGCGTATCGTGCGGACGGTGCGTACGGTCAGATCACCACCGTGCTGCCGAAGCAGGGACTGGTCGTTGCCGTGCAATGCCCGGAATCCGGTGATTTCGACAATGTGATGCGTCCTGCGCTGCATGAGCACCTGTTCGGCCCGCTGACCGCCTGACCGAAGCTCCGGCCACCAATCCAACACATTGGTTCCTGCGTGTAGACGGGGTATGGGATAATCAAGGACGGTACTTTGCGTGATGCACGGTCCGGCCTCCAAACGTGAGATTTCCGTTGACTTGCTCATGCAACACGCTGGAATTCCAACGTTTCTTAAGGATGGAACACAACATTGGCTGAATTCATTTATCAGATGATCAAGGCCCGCAAGGCTTACGGCGACCGCGTGATTCTCGATGACGTGACCCTGAGCTTCCTGCCGGGCGCCAAGATCGGCGTCGTCGGCCCGAACGGCATGGGCAAGTCCACGCTGCTCAAGATCATGGCCGGCATCGACACCGTCTCCAACGGCGAAGCCTATCTGACCCCGGGATTCACCGTCGGCATTCTGCAGCAGGAGCCGCCGCTGGACGAGACCAAGACCGTCGGCGAGAACATCAAGATGGCGTTCGGCGAAATCGCCGAAAAGGTGGCCCGTTTCAACCAGATCGGTGAGGAAATGGCCAATCCTGATGCTGACTTCGACTCCCTGATGGAAGAGATGGGCAAGCTGCAGAACGACATCGACGCCGCCAACGGCTGGGATCTCGACTCCCAGCTCGAGCAGGCCATGGACGCCCTGCAGTGCCCGGACCCGGACACTCCGGTGACCGTATGCTCCGGTGGCGAACGCCGCCGTGTGGCACTGTGCAAGCTGTTGCTCGAAGCTCCGGACCTGCTGCTGCTCGACGAGCCCACCAACCACCTCGATGCCGAGTCGATCCTGTGGCTGGAGCAGTTCCTGCACCAGTACAAGGGTGCCGTCATCGCCGTCACCCACGACCGTTACTTCATGGACAACGTGGCCGAATGGATCTGCGAGGTCGATCGCGGTCACCTGTACCCGTATAAGGGCAACTACACCACTTACTTGGAGACCAAGGCCAAGCGTATGGAGATTCAGGGCGCCAAGGACGCCAAGCTCGCCAAGCACCTGAAGAACGAACTCGACTGGGTGCGCTCCTCGCCGAAGGCCCGTCAGGCCAAGAACAAGGCCCGTCTGGAACGCTATGACCAGATGGAGCAGGAGGCACGTAGCAACAAGAAGCTCGACTTCTCCGAAATCCAGATTCCGGCCGGCCCGCGTCTGGGCTCCACCGTATTGGAAGCCGAGCATATCCATAAGGCGTTCGGCGACCGCGTACTCATCGACGATCTGAGCTTCACCCTGCCGCGTAACGGCATCGTCGGCGTGATCGGCCCGAACGGTGTGGGCAAGTCCACCCTGTTCAAGACCATCGTGGGTCTCGAGCCGTTGACTTCCGGCTCGCTCAAGGTCGGCGACACCGTGCAGATCAGCTATGTCGACCAGAACCGTGCCGGCCTTGACCCGAACAAGAACCTGTGGGAAGCCGTGTCCGACGGCCTTGACTTCATCGAGGTGGCCGGCGTGGAAGTGCCGACCCGCGCCTACGTGGCCTCATTCGGCTTCAAGGGCTCCGATCAGCAGAAGCTCACCGGCGTGCTGTCCGGCGGCGAACGCAATCGTCTGAACCTAGCCCTGACCCTGAAGCAGGGCGGCAACCTGCTGCTGCTCGACGAACCGACCAATGACCTCGACGTCGAAACCTTGGAGTCGCTCGAAAACGCGTTGCTCGCATTCCCGGGTTGCGCCGTGGTGATCTCCCACGACCGTTGGTTCCTTGACCGAGTCGCCACGCATATCCTCGCATGGGAGGGCGATGACGAGAACCCGGCCAAATGGTACTGGTTCGAAGGCAACTTCCAGGCCTATCAGGAGAACCGTGTGGCCCGCCTCGGCGAGGACGCGGCCCGCCCGCACCGCCTGCACCGCAAGCTGACCCGCTAATCGCACCGCCGGCATAGCTTCGGCGTTACGCGCGGATTTCGACAAGGCACCATCCCTCGTTACGGGGGTGGTGCCTTTGTCGTTGTTCAATCGTTTGCCGATTACCTGCCGTTCACTCTTCTCACGCAGTCGTTACAAAACAATCCGATGAAATTTACTGCTTCTCGATAGACTCGAAGGCATTACGGCACTTGTAGCACCATAACAGAACAAGAATCGAGGCCCTTCATGCCACAGCCAGAAGTCACACCGTTGCAGCGACTGACGAAAGTGCTCAAGCTGGGTACGCCTTCCACTTACCGCGATCATACGTATGTGAACGGCGAAAGCCTGTACTTCCCCACCGGACGCGTCTATGGCGGTCAGGTGATCGCGCAGTCGCTGATCGCCGCATCGAAAACGGTGGATCCGTCACGATTGCCCAATTCGATTCATGGCTATTTCATATCGGCCGGCGATATTCATCAGGATCTGTTGTTCGACGTGGAAAACCTTCGCGACGGTCGTTCCTTCTCGGCCCGTCGAGTGAATGTCACGCAGGCGCAGGGTTCGATTCTGACCGCCATCGCCAGCTTCCAGGAGCATGGTCAGGAGGGTGTCGAGTTCGCCGATCCGATGCCCGAGGATGTGCCGGATCCGGAGACGCTGACAAGCGCGAAGGAAATCATGGAACCGTACGCGGAGCAGTCGTCGTATGCCAAGTATTATGCCCAGAAGTCGCCGTTCGACATCCGGCACGTTACGCAGACCATCATGCTGGGGGCCGATACGAAGAGTGCCCGCAGGGATTCCGGCAAGCAGATGGTTTGGATGAGGGCGGATGGCGAGGTGGATGTGCCACAAGTCATGCATCGTGCGATGTTGGCCATGGGTTGCGATCAGGTCATGCTGGAGCCGGTGCTGCGTCGTGCCGGTCTGAGCATCGCCACTCCGGGCATCTCGTTCGCGTCGATTGATCATTCGATGTGGTGGTACCGCGACATCGACATCAACCAGTGGCATCTGTACGTGCAGGATACGCCGACCGCAGCGCACGGACGAGGCTTGGGCCAAGCGAAGGTGTATACGCAGGACGGCACGCTGGTGGCGTGCATGGCGCAAGAGGCCATGATTCGCGTGCCGCAAGAGGATCTGCGGTAGACCGCTTCGGGAAATTACGGAAAGCGGTTCCGCCTTTCAGCAGGATGATTGGACGTGGGAGGATTTGGTGGCCGCTGCCGCATAGCGTTGACGTTGGGCGGCTTCCTTGATCTTGGGATTTTCGGGGCCGTCGATAGGCGGCAGCTGGCACAGCCATTCGCCTACGATGCCGATGATCATGTCGATCAGGCAGGCCACCGCCGCCACCGTGCATTCGATGACGGCCTGGCTGTAGAACTCCGCTTCCATATGAGGCAGGCTCGCCAGAATCTGCCCGCCATACCAACCGGTCAATGCGGCTCCCGCCAATCCCATGGCCTTGCATGACACCAGCGTGCCGAATGCTTTCTGCGGATCGAGCGGCTTCAGCTGCGCACGTTTGAGCGGATCCTTCGTGGTGTATTTGTGCACCTGCAACGCAAGAACCAGCACCATGAGGCCCAATGCGATCAGCACCACCGGCACCACCCATGGCGCACCGACCAGCGGTAGTCCGGTGATCTCACCGTATTTCGCAAAACCAAGTCCGGCAAGCAGGCCGAGCATCGCGGCCAGAACGTAATGCCACCAAGGGGTGCGACGTGCCTTCATAGCGTATCTCCAATAATCCAGTTGTCGGTGAGCAGACCGACCTGCGACGTATCCGGAGCCATGGCCAGGAGGAACGACACCGGATCTCCGCCAAGCCTGGCGTCCGGATCCATGTCGAGCCACGGCGCGAGTACGGCCGCATGGTTGCGGGCGGTGGGCCACGGCACCTGGCAATTCGGTTCGTCGCTGACGACGCCTTCCATATCGACCAGATCGAGATCGAGGCTACCGCCGACCGATGTTTCGATGGATCCGAGCACTGTGATCAGTTCGGCTGCACCCATGCGTGTGGAAATCTGCATGACGGCGGCCATGTTGTCGGGTTTGCCGTCAAGTTGGCTGACATGGTACAGCGGCGAAATGCCTTCCACCTGATTGCCGGGGATGCCGTCGATCGACACGATCGCCTTGCGGAACCGCCGTTCTGCATCGGTGGAAGGGCTGTCCATGGAGATTACGGCTCGACGGGATCGTGCTAGGGATTCGATCCGATGTTGACCGCTTCCGGTTTGTAAAGAGGCCGGCTCCTCGTGGCAGGAACCGGTAACGGGAGACGCAGCGGCGTCATCGGCGACCATCCAGTCTTCGGCGAGCTCGTTGATGTGCTCCCGATCGGAGGATTCGAACAGCAGTTGTGCCACGGATCCGGCATGCGCGCCGACCAGTTCGGCGTCGGGATCCAATGCCAGCCAGGGGCCGAGCACGAAGGCACGCTGCCACGCACGTGGATGCGGCAATGTCAGATCTGGATCATCGCTGACGATGCCGTCGAAGTCGATGATGTCAAGGTCGAGCGTACGCGAAGTCCAATGGTCGGTGCGCACGCGGCCATGGGAGGCTTCGATGCGTTGCAATCCGGCCAACAGTTCGGGTGCGGTCAGCTTGGTGTTGACGGAAACGACCGCATTGCGGAAGTCGGGTGTTCCCGTTGGCATGCCCCATGCGTCGGTGCGATATAGCGGCGAAATGCCGGTGACCTGAGTGGAGTCGAGTCCGTCGATACAACGCACCGCATCGCGTAGCGTGGAGAGCACATCACCCTGATTGCCTCCCATGGCGATGATGGCATGATGCGTGTCGGCGGATTCGGCCCGGCCCGTTTCACGGAAGCGTTCCACGGTGACGCTGACATCGTCGAACGGCACGACGATCGGTGCGTTCGGCTTGTGCACGGTCACTTCCGCACGTTGCACCGCGGGATATTGCAGAATCATGTCGGCGATGCGAGCGGCGAGTCTTTCGATCAGATCGGCATGCTCACCTTCGATGATGGCCACAATGCCTTTGGCTATGGCACCGTAATCCACGGTGTCGTCAAGGGCGTCGGAACGGCCTGCGGGTGCCAAGTCGAGCGACAGCGTGGCGTCCACTACGAAGGTCTGCGCACGTTCATGCTCAAAATCAAGCACGCCATGCTTACCCGCCGCGCGAATTCCCGTCAGTCGAATCTGATCCATGCCAACCTTTCCGTCCGTCATTGCCTCATCAGAGGGAGGAAGAACTACTTACTGTATGCGCGCCAAGCGCTGCCGATGGCTATGGCGTCGCGGGTACGGGCCACGTCATGCACACGCACCGCCCAGGCACCATGTTCGGCGCTCAAAGCGCTGATGGCGGCGGTGGCGTTGTCCCTGTCGGCCATGGTCGGTTCGCTGACGCCCGCCGCGGCCAGTACCGCACCGATGAAACGCTTGCGCGAAGCACCGACCAGCACCGGATGGCCCGTGGCATTGAACCGTTCCAGTCCGGCCAGCAACGGCAGATTATGTTCGATGCCCGGTTTGGAAAAGCCCAGGCCCGGATCAATGATGACCTGTTCCGGTTTGACGCCGACGCTCAGCACTGCGTCGACCTGCGCCATCAGTTCGTCATACACGTCGTTCAGCACCCCGTTCGCGTACACGGAGGTGTCGGCGTCAGGCACATTGCCGGCCGCTCCGGCCAGCCAACCGCGCCAATGCTGTACGATGTACAGGCTTTCGGGGTGATCGGCCACCACGTGGGGCAGTTCGGCATCCAGCCGTCCGCCCGACACGTCGTTGATGATCTGCGCGCCATGCTCCAGTGCCGCCGACGCCACCGAGGCGCGTGTGGTGTCGATGGACAGTATGGCACCTTCGGGAACCAACGCATCCACGGCTCCCAGCACGCGGGATTTCTCGTCTTCCTCGCTGACGCGCTTGGCGCCGGGCCGGGTGGATTCGGCTCCGATGTCGATGATGTCGGCCCCATCCTTCATCATCGCCTCGCCGTGTGCCTTGGCCTTTGCCGGATCGAGCCACAATCCACCGTCTGAGAACGAGTCTTCGGTGATGTTGAGCACGCCCATCACCAGGGTGCGTTCGCTATCGTGAATCGCCTTCATATCCTGTGCCACCATGTTTCCCCTTCCGTTATATGGCCTGTGCGGCATCTCACGAATGCTGTGACAGAATCAGGCTCATCGCCTCGGATCTTGTGGCGGCATCTCGCATGCAGCCTCGCACGGCGGAGGTCACGGTACGCGACTGTGGCTTCTTGACGCCTCGCATGGCCATGCACATGTGATCGCATTCGGTGACCACGATCACGCCGCGAGCCTCGATGCCGGTCATCAGCGCATCGGCGACCTGCTGGGTGAGGCGTTCCTGCACCTGCGGACGCCGGGCGTACAACTCCACCAGTCGGGCCAGCTTGCTGAGGCCCGCCACCTGCCCATTCGATGGAATGTAGCCGACATGGGCTACGCCGTGGAACGGCAGCAGATGATGCTCGCATACGGAGAACAGCTCGATGTCACGCACCAACACCATTTCGTCGGTGTCGACCTTGAACTTGGTTTTCAGTACCTCTTCGGGACCGTGCCCCAGACCGGCGAACAATTCCCTGCATGCACGGCCGATGCGATTGGGGGTGTCGAGCAGGCCTTCGCGATCCGGGTCTTCGCCGATGGATCGCAAAAACAGGCGTACCGCCTGGCGTACGCCTTCCTCGTCATAGCCGACAGGCCCGGCCGCATGAGCGGCGCGGGCCTTGTCGTCAAGCATGGTATCGAATGCTTCGGTATCGCTCATCAGTTGGTCAATCCTGCGCTTTTCTTCAGGGATTCGGGAATCTCGACCGGAGGTTTGTCCGAATCGGGCCGCTGGTTGTCGCTCAGCCATACGTCACGCTTCGGCGCCTTCTTGATGTTGGCGAAGATCGCGGCCAGTTCCTTTTCGTTGAGCGTCTCCTTGACGAGCAGCTGACGTACCAGCTCGTCGAGGATGTCACGGTTCTCGTTGATGACGTTCCATGCTTCGGTATGCGCCGTTTCGACGAGCTTCAGCACCTCCTCGTCGATGATTTCGGCGGTGCGGCCGGAATACTTGTGATTAAGGGATCCCAGATCGCCCTGTTCGTCGTCGGACCACTTGATGGCACCCAGCTTGGATGAGAAGCCGTAGTCGAGCACCATCTGGCGGGCGATGTTCGTCGCCTTCTCGATGTCGTTGGAGGCGCCGGTGGTCGGATCGTGGAACACGACCTCTTCGGCGGTGCGGCCACCCATGGCGTAAGCCATCTGGTCGAGCAGCTGGTTACGCGACATGGAGTAGCGGTCCTCGGTCGGCATCACGGCGGTGTAGCCGAGCGCACGGCCACGCGGCAGAATGGTGACCTTGGTGACCGGATCGGTGTCGTTCATGGCGGCGGCAACCAAGGCGTGACCACCCTCATGGTAGGCGGTGTTGCGCAATTCCTCGAGAGCCATGCCCTTGGAACGGCGCTTCGGGCCGGCCTGGACACGGTCGATGGCCTCGTCGATGGCACGGTTGTCGATCAGCTGGGCACCGGCACGGGCGCACAGCAATGCGGCCTCGTTGAGCACGTTGGCCAGATCGGCGCCGGTGAAGCCCGGCGTACGCACGGCGATCATGTGCAGATCGACGTCCGGCACGAACGGCTTGCCCTTGGCGTGCACCTTCAGAATGGCCTCACGGCCTTCCAGATCAGGCGCTTCCACGGCCACCTGGCGGTCGAAACGACCCGGGCGCAACAATGCCGGATCAAGCACGTCGGGACGGTTGGTCGCGGCGATGATGATCAGGTTGGTGTCGTTGTTGAAGCCGTCCATTTCGACAAGCAGCTGATTCAGGGTCTGCTCGCGTTCGTCGTGACCGCCGCTCATACCGGAACCGCCACGCTTGCGGCCGACCGCATCGATCTCATCGATGAAGATGATGGCCGGAGCGTTCTTCTTGGCTTCGTCGAACAGGTCACGCACGCGGGATGCGCCGAGACCGACGAACATCTCCACGAAGTCGGAGCCCGCCATGGAGTAGAATGGTACGCCGGCCTCGCCTGCGATGGCTCGCGCCAGCAACGTCTTACCGGTGCCCGGAGGGCCGTACAGCAGCACGCCACGTGGAATGCGGGCACCCAAGGCCTTGTAACGGGACGGATCCTTGAGGAAGTCCTTGATCTCCTCGACTTCCTGCACGGCGGCATCCTCGCCTGCCACGTCGGAGAACTTGGTGGTCGGGGTCTGACCTTCGAGCAGCTTGCCGCTGTTCTTCTTGCCGCCCATGCCGAACATGCCGCCGGCACCGCCCATGCGGCTCATCAGGAACCAGAACAGCGCGAAGACGATGATGAACGGCAGAATCGAAGTGATCAGATACGTCCAGACGCTGGTCTGCTGCATGGTCGCCGTCCACCCCTGGGTCGGGTCGGCCTTCTGCACGGCCTTGACCACGGCGGCGCTCTGGGCGTACGTGTAGTAGAACTGCACGTTCTTGCCGTAGTTCTTGACCTTGCCGGTCGTCGGATCGGTGGCCGAATAGTCGGACTTCAGTTTGAGCTTGACCTGCTGCGTATTGTCGACGATCTGCGCATATTCGACGTTGCCGCCGTTGAGGATCTGCATACCGTCCTTGGTGTCGATGGTTTGCGATCCGGTGCCGGCGAACAGCTGGAACATCGTCACGGCGAGCAGCGCCACGACCACCACCCACAGCCACGGGGACTGCCAGAACGGACGGGGACCATTGCCGCCATCGTTGTTGCCGTGGCCGAACGGATTGGTAAACGGATTACCGTTGTTCGGACGATTCGAATTGCCGCCGTTGTTCTGCGGTGGCTGGCCTGAAGGAAAACTCATGCCTGACCTCCTTGGTAGACTGCCGGCTTCAGCACCGCAATCGAATCGAGATTGCGGTAGCGCTCGTCATAATCCAGACCGAAGCCGACCACGAATTCATCGGGAATCTCATATCCCTTATATTTCACATCCACATCCACCTTTCGGCGGGCGGGCTTTTCCAGCAGCGCAAAGATTTCCACGGAAGCGGCGCCGCGGCGCTTCAGCTCGTCGACGAGCCACGACAGCGTGATGCCGGAATCGATGATGTCCTCGACGATCAGCACATGCCGGCCACGCACGTCGGTCGACAGATCCTGACGAACGGTGATCGTACCGCTTGATTCGGTGCCTGAACCGTAGCTTGACAGGCTCATGAAATCCATCTGCACCGGAATGCTCATGGCCTGCGCGAAGGCGGCGATCGTATTCACCGCGCCTTTGAGCACGCATACCAGCAACGGATTTCTGCCACGATAGTCTTCACTGGCTTGGGCCGCAGCACGGTTGATGATATCTTCAATCTGTTCCTTGGTGATCAGTTCATGATCAATGTCTTCTTGCACGTCAGCGATTCGCATGCCCACCATCTTGGCACACGCGAATGACGTGTTTCTGGCGATTGGCTGAATATCCGCTGGGAAGTGCCACACCGTGCTGGCCATGCCAGTCGGTGATAAGCCGGTCGATCTGCCTGACATGCCGTGCGGAGCATGCGATGCCGGCCTGGCCGAGTGCGTGGGCGATGACGCGCAGTCGAATCGCCTCATGCTGCGATTGCAGTACGCCGACGCTGAACCGCACCTGGTCTTCGCTGAACGTCACCGCCCGTTCGGCGATCTCCTGCGCCCGCTTGTTGAGATAATCCCTGTCGGTCTGCGCAAGTCCCGCGCCGATTGAAAGCCGCGAAACGACATCGCCCCCTGCGAAACGTTGCAGATACGGCATCAGATCGTGCCGTACGCGTGAGCGTAACGGATAGTTCGCCGGCAATGGGCCGTTCGGCGGCAAACCGTCTTCCCGGATCGCGTCGGGACCGTTGGTCGGATCGTCCCACCATTCGAGCCCCAGATCCTCGCAGATGCCGGTGGTCTCCTCCCTTGTCACATCCAGCCAAGGGCGCAGGAACGTTACACCGTCACGACTGAACGAGCCTTCCATGCCGGCGATGGCGTCAAGCCCGGCCGAACGTAGCAGTCCGATGAGCACGGTTTCGGCCTGATCGTTCTTCGTATGCGCCAACAGCACGGCCGCAGCATCGGAGCATTCCTCGACGATGGCGGCATATCGGGCTTCCCTGGCTGCGGCTTCAAGGCCTTGCCCGTTGCCGTGCACTTCGATGGCACGCACACGTACCGGATCAAGGCCCAGCGCCTCACAACGACGGGCGGTCTTTGCGGCTACCTCGGCGGAACCGTTCTGCAGTTGATGGTCGATGATGATGGCACCGCAGCGCAATCCCAGACTGGCGCATACGGTTGCGCAGACCGCCGCCAGCGCCATGGAATCCCGTCCGCCGGAACATGCGACCATGATCAATGGCGCGTCCGCATTCGGTTCATGCTCGCCGTGCCGCGCGAACCGCGCGTCCTGCAGTCCGAATCCGGCGTCGACCAGCGCGGCGTTAAGATGCCCTATGGCCTTACGCAGTCGTGGGGAGTACACCATGGGGCATCACAGTTTCGGCAAACCGGCGATGAACGTGTCGATGGCGTCGCGCGCGGCCTGCATATCGTCGGGATCGTTGACGATGACGGCGAAGGTCAGCGCTCCCCCGCGGGTGCGTGACACGTTGCCGGTCATGGCGGTGACACCGTCGAGACTGCCGGTCTTCACACGCAGCAGACCCGCTTCGGAGGCGTCGTTCAGCCGGTCGGCCGCGGTGCCGACGAATCCTACGATGGACAATCCTTCCGCAGCCGCGGCACCGGTCCCGGCGGTGAGATTACGCTGCTGCACTTCAAGCAACGTGCGCACGGTGACCTTGGATTCCTCCGCAAGGCCGGAGCAGTTCATCATACGCAATCCGTTCGTGGAGATTCCCGCCTGTTCCAGAACGCTCTTGACCGCTCGGGCCGCGCCTGCCGGCGAATTGCCCGTTTTTCTATCGATGGCCAGCAGACGGCCGAATTCCTCGGCCAGGGTGTTGTCGGAATGCCGCAGCATGAATGCCATGATCTCGCTCAGAGAGGCTGATTGCACCTGTGCGATCGGGCTGGTTTCCGCCGGTGCGACGCCCTGTTCGACATCACCCTGCACGGTGATGCCCTGCTCCTCCAAACGTTGCCGGAACGTCTGCACGGCATCCAACGCCGGCTGCATGCTCAAGGCGGGATAGGTGGAGAACACATCGGGATTCTGCGGATTCGCGCCGTCCCATTGCCGCGCGCCGTCCACGGCCATGGATGAGACCGGCGCATAATACAGGTGTTCGGTGTCGAGTTCGGCGATGCCGGACGGCCAACGATCATCGCCGAACAACGAATCGTCATAGCGCAGGGTCACCTCGCTGATGCCACGCTGCTTCAGCGCCCGCGCGGTGTCGCTGGCCAGCGTGCCGAGCCCCGCCCGCCCATTGACGTGCGCGGAATCGCTGTTCCCCGCGCCAAGCAGCATGTCACCGCCGCCGACGAGTACCAGATTCGCGGTACCGTCCTGTTTCTGTTCCACATAAGTCTGCGTGGCGAGGGTGCTGCCCATGTCGAGTGTGGTCGCAACGGCGTATGCGGTCAACGTTTTCATGGTGGAAGCCGGCACCCGTGTCTCGTCGATGCCGCTTTCGGCCACCACCTCGCCCTTGGCGTCGGCGATGGCGATGGAATAGTCGCCGCCGATGCCCTCGGTCGCGGCGAATTCGTCGATAAGCCGCCGTGCGGCGGTGGCATCCACGGCGATCGACGAATCCAGATTCCCGACGACCTTCGAAGCGGACATTACGGTACGGGGCTCCGCGGTTGTGGCACGTTCCACCTCGTTGAGCGTCAGGACGCCCGGCAACACGTCATACAGGTCGCCTGCCACATACCCCAGGCACAATGCCGCGGTGACGGCCACGGAAAGCAATACGGTGACGCGGCGGCGAATCGTCCTCTGCTGGAATGCTCCTGCTCTGCGCGTCACCGACCGCTCCCCCTCAATCCGACAAAGATCCGTCCTTACTGTTGCAGGGATGCGAAGGAGTCCAAAGTGGCGAGGATTCTCGGCATCCGAGCTTCCAACAGCTTACCGCCAAGCCATGTACCAATCGCAAGCGCGGCGATGCCGTTGACCAGCGAAACAGGGGCCAACAGCCAATACAGCTCCCAATTGCCCGTCAATCCCAGCGCCAACGCAACGATGCCGGTGGGCAGCAACAGCAGAATCATGCCGAACATGTGCAGGAAGGGGAACAGCATCTGGGCTCCCACCCTGCCCTGCGGCGACGAGAACGGGCGCGATATGGACGGTACCGGGTACATGAACACGCAGGAGACCACTTCCGCCAAGCCCAGTCCGCAGAATCCCAGACACAGGCTTATGCAGCCGAAGACCAATCCCATGATCAGCCCTTCGGTACTGCGCCAGTCGCCGGTGATCGCATAGACGATGACCATCAGTATCGCGATGTAGGCGATCAGCATGACCATATAGACCCGCACGCGGCCGTGGCGGTCATCCACACCGCGAACGCCGCTGATCACCTCCATGGTGAAGCCCCGGCCGTCATAGGACAGGCCGTTACCTTCAAGCAGCACCAGGAAGAGACCCGCCCAGATGATCGACTGCCATACCATCGCGGTTATGCCGTGCGATTGTATGGTGAACACCACAATGAACAGCAACGGCATGAACATCATCGGCGCCTGTCGCGGATCCCTGCGCAGGTAGGTGAGCAAACGGGCCGAAATCGCGCCGGACGGGGAATCCGGCATCGTGGAGAACAGGCCGATGCCCTTCGAGGAAACGGCATGCGCGGTGGAGCCGGCGATGGTGCGGTCCTTCTTCAGGCACCACAGGCAGCCGAGGTAGCACACCACCCATGTGGCGACGAGTATCAGCAGGCGAAGCGCCGCAAAGCCCCAGGAACCGGCGACCACGTCGAACGGCAGCTGGAACGCCGCACCCAACGGCGTCCACGAGAACACGTCCGCAACCATCATGAACGGCTTGAGGCTGAAATGATCCAGATCCTGGCTGTTCATCGCCATGCCCGGAACCTGGCACAGCAGCACGAACAGCAGGATGGTGATGATGGAAATCGTGCTTTTGCCGCTGCTGGAATTCGTCAACGTGGTCAGCAGCGAGATCACGAGTTTCGACAGCACCATCATGGTGATGATTGCCAATGGGACGGCGACGATGCCCGCCACGATGCCGATGGCACCCGCGGACTGGTAGATCGGCACCAGGCCGAGCATGACGAGTACGCCCCAGATCGTGGCCAGACCGGTCAGACCGGATAGGAACAGGCCGCTGACCAAGGTGTGGTCATCGATTCCGTACAGTTCGAATTTCTGCGGATTCATGGCCGTGCCCTGACCGAAATACATGATCTGCACGATGATCACGATGGCTGTCGTGAAGGCGCCGCACAGCACCATCACCATGCGTAGGATCTGCCAGATCATGCCGTCGGTGCCGCCGATGAGCGGACCGAGCATAAGACCCAACGCCACGGAACCGACGATTGCGCCGGCGCCGAATATCGCGCTGATGATGTAGCTGACGAGCATCATGGTCGATTTGCGCATGGTCGCCCGCATCAGCGCCCAGCGCAATCTCATGATGGTACCGACGGCGTTCACTGCGCACCACCGTCCAGCCACGACAGTCGCGCCGCCGCATGACGGCCGCCGACCAGCTGCAGGAAACGGTCCTCGAGATCTTCGCCGGCCGCGACCTGCTCCACGGTGCCGGCCGCGCAGACCTGACCCTTGTTGATGACGGCCACATGCGTGCACATCTTCTCGACAAGCGCCATGACGTGCGATGAGATGATGACGGTTCCGCCGGTGGAGGCGTATTCGATGAGAATGTCCCTGAGATTCGCGCTGGAGACCGGATCGACCGATTCGAACGGCTCGTCGAGCACCAGGACGCGCGGACTATGGATCATGGCGCTGGCCAGGCAGATTTTCTTGGTCATACCGGCCGAATAGTCGGCGACCATCACGTTCGCGGCACCCGTCAGGTCGAACGCCCCCAGCAGATCGTTGGCACGTTTGACCGATTCGTCGCGTTTCATGCCGCGCAGCATGCCCGCATAGACGAGCAGCTGCAGGCCCGTCAGCCTGTCGAAGATCTGGTCCGGTTGCGGCATCACGCCGATGGAACGCTTCACTGCGTTCAGATCGCGCCATACGTCACGCCCGAGAATCATGGCCGCACCGCCATCCGGCACGAGCAAGCCGGTCACCATGTTGAGCGTGGTCGTCTTGCCGGCGCCGTTCGGTCCGACCAATCCGTAAAAGGAACCCACCGGAATGTCGAGGGACAATCCGTTGACGGCCACCTTCTGCCCAAAACGCTTGAACAGACCGCGAATCGAAACCGCTGCGGAGCCATCTAGGGGAACGGCCGGGGCAAATCCCACAGAAGGGGAAACATTGTCTAAACTCATGCCACCACCCTATCAGCCTCATAACGGCGTGCGCATTATGCCCACGGTGAACGCACTGCGTACATCATGCCATCAGCGAAACGTTGTCGTCCAGCGCATAGCGGAAAGCGCAACGCATGGCGAAGGCGCCCCTTCGGCAGATGGACTTCAGCCCTTGTGTTCGATCGGCTTCCACTCGGCCTTGGAGAACACCGCCTGGAACGAGATCGGCACATAGCTGAACATGTAGATCGGGAAGCTCAGCACATAGGCGAACAGTTCCTTGTTGGTGGCTCCCACATGATCGCGTTCCACGATGATGGTCAACGCCGCCAATCCCATCATGCCGACCACCGACATCACAATGCCGGAAGTCCATCCGGTAAGCGAGTTGAGCTGACTCTGCCAGGTCACGAATCCGCATAGCGCGAACAGCAGGCCGAGCAGAATACGGGCTATGCCGAGCACGGTGAACGGGCACAGCAGCAGCGTGAAATCAACGGCGGAAAAATCACGTTCGCGAATCGCCCGCTTGATCAGGGCCGGGCCATAGTAGCGGAACACCTGCAGGAATCCCTTGCTCCACCGCAGGCGCTGACGCCAGCTTTGCGAGAAGGTGACGGGCTGCTCGTCGTACAGGATCGCGGTGCCGCAATAGCCGATGCGATCGCCGTGCAACACGGAGTCCATGGTGAATTCAAGGTCTTCGGTCAGCAGATGGAACTTCCACCCGTTATTGCGGCGCATGATCTCCTGCGAGAACATGAAGCCGGTGCCGCCGACGTGGCAGCTGTTGCCGAGCCACATGCGCGAGGCGCTCAGGAATCGTGATTCACGGATGAACCACAATGCGGAACCCGAAGACACCCAATTGTCGGACAGGTTCACGGAATTACGGTAGCTGGTCAGGATCTTGAAGCCGGACTGGAACGCCTTGTTCATCTCTTCGAAGTAGTTCCGGTCAAGCTTGTTGTCGGCATCGAATACGAAGAAGGCGTCATACGGGTCGGAAGCACCGGATTCGTTCATCCGGTCGAGCAGGTAGGTCAGCGCGTACCCTTTGCCGATGAGCCGCTGGTCGAACCGTTCGATCACATGGCAGCCCATGCCGCGCGCCACTTCGGCGGTGGCATCGGTGCAGTTGTCGGCCACCAGCCAAATATCGATGAGCTCCTTCGGATAGGTCTGCGTCTGGATGCAGGTGATGAGATTGCCGATGACGTTCTCCTCATTGCGTGCGGAGATCAGCACGGCATACCGCTTGTCCATCGGAGCTTCGGGGAACCTGACCGGCTTGGTGAACAGGGAGATGAGAATGCACACCGCCTGATAGACCATGCCCGCGCCGCCGACGACGATCAGGATTATGTCCAGTACGCTCAGCAGTACCATTTAGCGCCACCTACTTCTCGGATTGTCGTCGGATGCGTCGTCCGCGTCGGCCGTTCCCTTCAACGGCCTGCCGCCTTGGGCGGAAAGCGCGTTCTTCGGGATGGCGACCGTCTGTGAATCGTCAGCCTCATCCGAACCATCTGACGGGCTGATATTGTACGCCTGTTCCTGCAGCTGACGCACCTCGTCCGAAATCGGCACATGTGCGGTGGAACCCTGCACGGCACGCGGTATGTGATGCAGCACACGCTCGCTGATCGCCTCGGCGCCTTCCACCACCTTCGACTTCTTTTCCGGAACCGGATCGTTCATCAGCGGGGAATCGACCAGATCGTACCGTTTGGTGTAGGTACGGAAGATGGTCTGGATGGAAGCGGTGACCGGTAGCGCCAGGAATGCACCGAGCGCGCCGAACAGCGAACCGAAGGCGAGCACGGCGAGGAAGGCGACGGCATCGTTGATGTTCATGGTACGTTGCGAGATCTTCGGCGCGAAGATCAGGTTTTCGATCTGCTGGTAGACGCAGATGAATGCGAGTACGGCGATGCCGTACCAGATGCCACGGTTGCCCCATGCGAACAGCACCGGCAGCGCACCGCCGATATAGGTGCCGAGCATCGGGATGAACTGCGAGGTGACGCCGCAGAACAGCGCCAACGGCAGCCAATACGGCACATGCAGGACCTCAAGGCAGATGGCGGTGAAGGTGGCGTTGAGCAATGCGAGAATCGCGCGGGAAAACAGGAAGGATGAAATCTGCCCCTGGCTGACGGTCCAGACGAACAGGAAGCGGCGCTGTGCGGCCGGCGCCATCCACTGGCAGGCGGCGCGACGCAGTTTCGGGCCTGCTGCGGAGATGTAGTACGTGGTCATCACGATGGTCATGAGGTTCAGCAGGAAGGAGAACAGGCCGGATACCGTGCTCAGGGCCGTGCCGGCGAAATCGGTGACCCAGGAGGTCTGTATGTTCTTGAGGATTTCGCTGCCGAGGCTGTTGATCTCCGGCAGTTCGAAATTCGTGTACTGACTTACGAAGTCGCAGATCTGCTTGTACAGGTCGGGCAGGCCGTTGATCATGGCGATCACCTGCTGCACGAACATGTTGCCGAACAGACCGAACAGCGTACATAGGATCACCGCCAGCAGCACCAGCGCGAACAGCGACGCGAAGGCGCGTTTCCAGCCATGCTTGACCAGCGGCACCACCACCGGTTCCACTGCGAGCGCAAGGAACAGCGATACCACGATGTCCATGACCAGATACGCGATCTGCCCCCAGGAGCGCCAGCAGAAGCTGAACACTACGATGGCGATGGCGATGTACAGCAGGGCGCGTCCTAGCCATTCCGGTGGTCTTCTGGAATCGCCCTTCGCAGGGAACAGGGTGCCCAGATCCCAGCGTTGCCCGTCATCCGCCATGGTTGTCGCCGTATTCGTGGTGTCTTCGGCAGCCATCGTATCGTCCGTCGTTTCATTCATGTGCCGTACGCGTTCGCTCATGGCTCCTTATTGTAGCGACAGGCACCGTGTACGGACTGGCACATATTCTTGTAGGCATGCTGAACGTTTCAATTATCATCCCTGCATGGAATGAAGCGGAGCGTATCAACGATTGCCTGCTCAACGCCACTAGGCAGACCGTGATGCCGCATGAGGTGATTGTCGTCGATAACCGCTCCACCGATTCGACCGTCGCCGTGGTCGAGCAGTTCATGAAGGATCATCCCGAGGCTCCGGTGCGCCTGTTGCATCAGGATGAGGAGCAGGGGCTGATTCCCACGCGTGATTATGGCCTGAACCATGCTACGGGTGATGTGCTGGGCCGTTTCGATGCCGACTGCATGATCCGCCCGGATTGGGTCGAGGTGGTCGCCGGCATCTTCACCGAGGATCCGGAGGCCATGGGCGCCACCGGTCCGGTGATGTACTACGATATGCCGAGTCGTCATTTCGGGCTTCGCAGTGACAATTCCACCCGTAAGCGCATTTACAAGGCCGATGATGGTCAGCCGTTGCTGTTTGGTTCGAATATGGCGTTGCGTGCGTCCGCATGGCATGCGATTGCCGGTGAGGTGTGCCGTGACAAGTCCGATGTGATGCATGAGGATATCGATATTTCGTTGCATCTGCTTGGCAAGGATATGAAGACGGTGTATTGCCCGCGCATGATCGCCGGCATCAGCGCGCGCCGCATGGACACCTCCCCCACGTCGTTCCTGAACTATATGCGCCGGTTCAAGAACACGTTCAATGCGCATCCGCAGCATTCGCGCAAGCATAAGCCGGAGATTCTCATCACTGCGCTCTATCCGGTGATGCATATGCTGTATCCGGTGTGGCAGAAGGTGCTTGACACGGCGGATATCAATCCGGCCGAGGCCGCATGGATCAACGAGCAGATGGAGTTGGCCGAGCAGGAGGGCCGCGAGCTATATGATGACACTCCCACCGATGAGGAGTGGAGCGAAAAGCACGAGTAAGCCGTCATCCCCCTACGGCCCCACAATCCCGGCGTGAATGCATGCATTCCGACCGTCCAAAGGAATCGTGGCGCGTATCCCGTGAAGGCACACCCGAATTTTTTCCGAGGTGGATTCATGGGATACGCGCCACGATTGATTATCGACGTCGAATCCTCACGATTCGTGCCATGATCGGCTCATATCGTGAGGATCGGGCTCACATCAGGCTCTTGTAGATGGCGAGGATGTCTTCCTGCGTGGCCTGGCGCGGATTGCCCGGCGTGCACACGTCGTGGAAGGCGTCGTTGGCGAGCGCGTCCAGATCGGCCTCGGTGGCGCCGACCTCGGAGATGGTGGTCGGGTTCTTCAGGTCGACGGTGAGCTGGTGTACGGCCTGCACGGCCTCTTCGCGCACCTTGTCGAGATCGCCGGTGTAGGCGTCTTCGACTCCGAACGCATCGGCGATGTCACGGTACTTCTCTCCGGTGAAGTCCTTGTTGTATTCCATGACCGGAGCCAACAGAATGCCGTTGGCCACGCCGTGTGCCACGCCGAGGCGGCCACCCAGCGGGTGGGCCATGCCGTGCACCAGGCCAAGGCCGACGTTGGAATAGGCCATGCCGGTGATATAGGAGGCGTAGGCCATCTGTTCGCCAGCCGGAATGTCGCCGTCGGCGCTCTTGGCGAGGTTCTTGGCGATCATGCGGATGGTCTGCATCGACAGGCAGTCGGACAGGCTCCACGCACCCGGGGTGATGTATCCCTCGATGGCGTGGGTCAGGGCGTCGAGGCCGGTAGCGACCTTGAGTCCGCGCGGCATGGAATCGGTCAGATCCGGGTCCACGAAGGCGACGATCGGGATGTCATGCGGGTCGACGGCCACGAACTTGCGCTTGTTGGCCGTGTCGGTGACCACATAGTTGATGGTGGTTTCGGACGCGGTGCCGGCGGTGGTCGGCACGCCGAAGATCGGTACGGACGGGTTCTTGGTGTCTGCTACGCCCTCAAGCGAGAGCACGTCGGAGAACTCCGGATTGGCGGTGATGATGCCGATGCCCTTGCAGGTGTCCTGCGGGGAGCCACCGCCCAGGCCGATCAGAAAGTCGGCGCCGGATGCGGCGAACTTGGCTACGCCGTCCTGAATGCATTCGACCGGCGGGTTCGGCTTGACGTTGCTGAACACCTCATACGGCATGCCTGCCTCGTCGAGCACGTCCGTGACCTTCTTGGCGGTACCGGTTTCAAGCAGTACCGGATCGGTGACGATGAATGCCTTGGTGAAGCCATGGGACTTGGCGACGCCCGGGATCTCCTTGATGGCGCCACGGCCGAAGTATGCGGTCTGGTTGAAAATCATGCGATAGACCATAGGTGCTCTCCTTTAAGCAAAGGTACTGTGTTCGGGGGCTACAGCCATCGTCGCTGCAGCCCGACGAGAATCATCATAAACCCCGTTAAGGGGATTTCCGAAACAACGACACCAAATTTTCCGTGAACGTTCCCAAAAAAGTTTCGGTACGTTACCTGCATGATCTTTGCATGCGGTCTCACCTTCCGCTTGTCTATCAGAGCGAATCGGAATCGTCGGTAGGCAGGGCTCCCGCATCCTGCGCATTCACCTCGTAGATGAGGTCGGCGAGACGCTTCTGCAATTCCGACAGTTGCTGCGTCAGTTCCTTGATTTGACTGCATTGCACCAGAATGATCCTGTCACGCACGTCGGGTGCCGCATCGGGATTCATCTGCTGTGCTTCCGCCATCAACTGCTCATCCTGCTTCCACCGTGCGATGCAACGTTCGATGCGTTTCCGCCCGACGACATCCGGGTCGAGGCCTACGCTGCGAAAAATCGCGGTCGGCCCGTCGCCCCGCAGATATCTGGCCATGCAGTACAACTGGAATGCACGCGCATAGGTGATCCGGTTCTTCGCGACCTTTTTGACTGCGGGAACGGACCGTAGATATTCGACTTCTTTTCTGGTGAAATCCTTGCTCATCGTGCCTCCTTAACGATGTTTCGCACTCGCCTGCCGGCCGGAACGTTGGATGCGGACATAGATACGGGTTGCATGACGCATGCGCCGCCATACGCCGTGACGCAACCGACCGACCAGCCAGACCAGCAGCCAGCCGACCGTGAGTATGCCTGCGCATGACCAGATGCCGATGGTCCGCCAATCATGCAGGTCGGTCGGGTCGGGTGCCGGTTCGGGAATGTCCACCCTGTGCCCGGACACGAGCAGCCTGTGCGTGTTCACGCCATACGGGGTGCACGTCATCAGCGTGATCCGATCCTGCCCGTCGACCACGCGCAGCTTCGACGTGTCATCCGGTTTGATGACGCTGATGTCGTCCACTTGGTAGGCCAAGGTCTCGCCCATGACCTTCAGGTAGATGAAATCGCCCTTCACCATCTCGTCGAGCCGCGTGAACATGGGCGATCTGACCAGTCCGCGATGGCCGGTGATGACGGTGTGCGTGCTCGTCCCGCCCACGGGAAGGCTGGTGCCGTACAAATGCCCGACGCCCATGGCGAGCTGGTCTTCTCCCGTACCGTGGTAGATAGGCAGATCGACGTCTATCTTCGGGATCTCGACCGCTCCCATGACCCCGTTGCCGGTATCCAGAAGACTTTGGTATTCGGCGTCCTTGGATGCCTTGGAGTCGGATTGGCTGGAAGCCTGGCTGCTGCCGTTGGCGATGTCGAATGGATCGACCGCCTCGCCCAGGACCGGCTGACCGCTGGCCGCCAGCTTGGCGTTGTATTCCGTGGCGGCACGCAGTTGGTCGCGCGCTTGGGGGAAGGGCCATCCGTCGACCTTTTCGCTCACCTGCTCGCTTTGCGAAGCCAGTTCACGGCTTGACTTCCACTGCAGGGCCAACGGGTACGCGCCGAGCAGCAGACCGCCGCCGATCAGCAATACCGTGAGCACGGCAAGTACCTGCGATATGCGTCGTAATGTGCGTCGTTCGCGCATCACGTCCGACACGTCCAACGCCTCGTCGAACGACAACGTGTCGTACCGTCGCACCGGCTCCTGCTGTGCCATGGGTTTCCTTTCCGACGCATGCCGCCATTCGCGGCCCTTGGGAATCGGGAACGCCGTCCCACCGGCCTGGATGGGCCGTGTGGGGCGGCGTTACGGTCATGATCGACGTGGGGGTTTCAGGCCCCGATCATGCCAGACGGCTGGCGATGCCGCGGCGCTTCATGCCGACCGCGAGACCGGCACCGATGACCAGGGCGGCCATCACACCGAAGATCGCGATGCCTGCGGCACCGGTGAGCGGCAGCTGGGTGATGGACTTCAGGTTCTTCACCTTCGCGCCACCATCCTTGGCGGTGCCGTCCTCATTGAGGTTGGTCAGCAGGTTGAAGCCGGTATTGCCGTTCACGAACTTGATCTCGTGTCCGGTGCCCCGAACGTTACCGTCCTCGTCCTTGTTGGTGGAGGTGATGACCACCTGGAACTTGGCCTTGGTGGTGGACAGGTAGCCGGCCGGAGCGTCGGTTTCCACAACGTCGTAGGTACCTTCGGCGAGACCCTTGAACTCGAAGACGCCGTCGGTTCCGGTGAACTTGTCGGCATCCACCGGATCAGCGCCCTTGGTGCCGTTCTCCCACAGACCGGTGGTCGTGTTGAACCTGAAGTACTGGTCGCCCTGCTTGATGACGAACTTGGCGCCATCGAGGCTGGTCTGGCCGTCGGCCTTCACCTTGAGGAAGCCGAAGTCATAGGTGTACACCTTGACTTCCGGGCCGGGCACGTGGTGCTCGGTGTTGTCGTCCGGGTTGTGGGTGTAGTCGAGGGTGACCTTGTTCGGGTTCGCACCATTCACGGCATGGACCGCGTCCTTGTTCAGAATGGCGGTGTATACGACGGTGATGGTGTCTTCGGCCTTGGCATCGACTTTGCTGTCAACCGCGTTCTGGCCAGCCGCATACACGGCGTTGGACAGGTCGAACTTCAGGGAGGTCGCCTTTCTTTCGGTGTCGGTCGTATCATACTTCTGGTTGGCGGTGGTGGTCAGCTGGTACTGGTCGGCGGTGGCGGTGGCACCGTCATCGGCCTCGGTCAGCGTCTTTTTACCGATGGTTACGGAGGTGACTTGCTGGAAGGTCAGGCCCTTGCTCATGGTATCGCCGATGGAGAAGCGGTACGGCTTCTCATCGGTGTTCAGGTAGCCGACGGTCAGCGGAACCCGGCTGGTGAGCTTGAAGGTCACGGTGTCGCCGACGCGTTCGGTCGTGCCGACCCACTCTTTGTTGTTCTTGACGATGACCTTGTCGATGTAGGTGGTCTGGTTCTTGACGTTGACCACGCCCAGCGTCTGGCCTTCGAAGTCCTTGCCGCTCACCTTGGTGCCCACAAGCATCGGGATGGAATCAGTCTGCGTATGGTCAACGTTCTCAGCGTTGCTGACGGTGGTGTCGACCACCACGTACAGGCCTTCTTCAAGTCCACTGATGGTGAGGGTGTCGCTGTCGGTGCCGGCGGTGTATGCCGTGGCAGTCGCCAGCACGGCCTGGAAATCCGCCTGCCTGACCAGCGAGCTCACGAAGTTGCGCAGATTGCCGCTCCACGGCTTGTTGGGGCTGCTGGTGAAGTAGCCGCTTTCCGACGCGACATAGCCGACCGGATTGTCTTGGTAATCGCCGGTATTCCAAGTGGTTCCCTCGGCCACTGCCGCATTCAGAGCGGTCGTCGCACCGGTTGCGACTGCGGCTTCGGTGTTCACCGTAAGGCTTTCGACATAGGTGACGCCATCATCCTTCTCGACGAAGGATGCATGGTCATACGAGCCAATCCTCACGGCCTTGTAGGTGTGGCCCTTCACCGCGCCGGTCTCACCGTTGAGAGTGATGGTCGCAGGTTCGACTTCGCCGGCCATTGCACTGCCGGCGCCGAACGCCATACCCGACAGGAGCGTGGCCGCTGCGGCCACTCCTGCCAAAAGTTTCCTGAATGTCATGGTTTCGCTTCCTTCTTTCTTCAATTTATGTTGTTTTTGGGTAAGTTCAGCCCCGCCCCGCCGCTGGCTGCGGCGGAAGCGAAGGGAAAACGATTTGGATGAATGGGGTCAGCCCTGCCGTGCCATACGTCGACGGGCCACGTGTAGGCCAAGACCGACCGCCAGACCGGCGCCGACCGTTCCCAGCACGTATGGCAGGAACATGCGCGGCGTCTGGCTACCGGTGCCGGTGAACGGCAGACTGCTGACGGTGACCGGCGTATTCGTGATGATGTTGCCCGTCACCGGATCGGTGCCGTTCTTGATCTGAATCTCGGCAGGGGCGGTATGGTCCTTGTCGATGACGAACGTGTAGATCGTCTCAGACCTGTAGAATCCGGCCGGAGCCTTGGTTTCGACAAGCTCGTACGTGCCCCAGTCAAGATCCTTCAGCTGGAACTTGCCCGCCTCCTTGGCCTGATCCTTCGATGCTGCGGAGCATCCCGTATCTCTGCTGCAGTCGGTCACAGTAATGACCGTACGCTCTTCGGTAGCGATATCGCGGTTCCAGTCCTTGGTTTGGGTAAGGGACCATTCGGAACCCTTCAGTCGGGCGTCATCCCCTTTCCCTTCCTTGGTGGAGTCGGTCTTGTACCAGATGACACTGCCCTTCGTATGGTCGTTCGGCACCTTGTTCTCAGTGACCTCAGTGACGCCATCCGCCTTGTAAAGCTTGGCGTTCATGCGGTCATCGTTCTCTTTGATGGTGAAGGTGTAGTACACCGTTGCGCCATCGGGCAGGTCGTAGCCGTCCGGAGCCTTGGTCTCGACAAGCCTGTACGTGCCGAGTGGCAGATATGTCAGCCTGAACGTTCCTTCACCCGAATCCACGTCGTGGTACGGATTGTCCAACGAGGAGGAACACTGGTCGGTGCAGTCAGTAATGTTGTCAGCGCCTTGAATATCGTTGCCGTTGGCATCCTGCAGTTTCCACTTGCTGCCCGCCAACACCGTCAGCTGGTCCGTGGAATCCACTTTGCCCCAACTGACCGCGCCGTAAGGCTTGTTGGCAATCGCATTGCCGTTCACAGCACCGGTGTCCTTACCGTCATCCTCGTAGACAGAAATGGTCACCTGAGTGTCCGCAATGATGGTGAACGTGTAGGTCTTGCCTGACTGCTCATACCAATCCGGAGCCTGATATTCCTTCATGAGGTATGTTCCGACTCGTAGGCCTTTGACTCTGAATTGACCGTTGGCGTTGTTCTTGTCAAGAATGCCGTTGTCGGACACAATCGTCACATACTTTCCTTTGAACGCAGCATAGTAACTGTCAGTGGTGTCCGTGGGAACAAAGCACCACACGCCTTCACTCGGAGTGAGCGAGCCGGAATCATCAGCAGAGCAATTCGCCACATTACCGAAATCTAGGTTGTGAGGGCCGGAACCCGCATTGGCGGCCAGCACCCACTTGGAGCCGGCAAGATTCTTGCTGGTACCCACACTGCTGACCTTGCTCCAGTTGACGTCATACACCTTGACGAAGTCCACTACGCCGTTGGAGCCGAACGCGCCACCGGACAGTCGAGCCGTGTTTTTCGTGAAGGTTATGAACGCCTGGTGGATGGCATTCTGTTGTGCATGCATACTCGCAGTGACCTTCAAACCATATCCGAAGTCATTGGAACCGCCAGGGTCAAGCTTAGTATCCGACGTATATCCGACGCCGCCATCCGGACGAGACATAGCGTTGACGCTCAATGCGTCAGCAGTGTAGAGATAGCCATTGGCTTTGGATGTCGGCTGCCCATCGTCGTGCCAGGTTATGATATCTCCGGTGAACCATTCGACCGACAGCTGGAAGTAATTCGTTTGGCCGCTCTTGCTCGGGTACATGATGGAGAAATCATCACCGGCACCTGTTGTTCCATACTGGTAAGAATTCGGATTATCATAGTTCTTACCACTTTTATCATTGGCAACCAAGACGCCGGTTTCGGTACGGTCGTACTTGACGTTCGCCTCATTCGCGAACAGCGCCATACCGCCGTGTTCGCTGGTAAGGCCCTTACCGGACGGGCACAGCCACAAACCACCGCCGAAGTGGCCGGCATGATTCTCATATGCGGCCGCATTGGTCACGTAGCTGGTCGAATCCTCTTCAGTGTATACGGCACCGCCCAATCGGTTGGACCAATTGTTCATGAACGTACCCTGTTGGAATACGGCGCTGCAGTCCCACGCCATGAAGATGGCACCACCGTCCTGCATGGAACGATTGGAGTCGAACGTACCGCCGTTGATGACCATGCTGCCGTTGTATGACTTACCCTTCGTACCATCACCGAAGTAGATGGCACCGCCGCCGGTCGCATACAGTTCGGTGTTGTTGTCCATCTGCCAATTGTCTTGGAACGTACCGCCGTTGACCACCAAACGTCCGGCAGCCCAGATTGCGCCGCCACCAATGGGTCGCTTGCCGGATTTTTTGTAATGCTTCGCGTAACTTTTGTTAGCACTGAATAAACCGTCATTGACGATAAGGGTACCGTCGCTCCAAATCGCACCGCCACCGTGGAAATCAAGGTTATTCTCATCGTTTCGTTCACTATTCGGACCGGCGGAGGAGTTCTGATAGAACGTTCCACCGTTGATGGTTACGCTTCCGGACGAACGCACAACCGCACCGCCCGACCTAGTGACACCGATGGTCGTGCTGCCTGAAGCGGCACTCGCATAGTTGTTTTTGAAATCACCATCATTGATGGTCAGATTGCCGTTTTTGAATACGTAGGCGATATTGCCGTCACCGGTCGTGTTGCTGATGCTTCCGTTCTTGTTGTACGTACCACCGTTGATGGTCACAGTTCCCTTGTCACTAGCGGAACCGACCTGAACCAGACGTCCATTGCTGTGGTTGCTGAAACTGAGCTTGTTGGTATCCTCCGTGCCACCGCCAAAGGTGAGGCTTGAATCACCAATGACATTGAACAAGGAGAAGTCGCTGGCCGATGCGTAGTTCAGCTCGCAGGCTGTGCCGCATGCGCTGGCATCGGAGACCAGTGTGATCTTCTTACCTTGGTTCAAGGTGATCTGCCCAGTGAAGGCGATATTGCCAGTAATGGCGATCACTGCACTCTGGCTCCCGTTGATGGCGTTGACCAGTTGGCCATAGTTAGCCGCATACGCCGTAGGAGTCACCGATGCGGCAGATGCATCGTCGTCGGCCTTGGCGACGTGCACCGATGGCGGGATAAGGCTCGCCACTATCAGAGCGACTACGGCCAACAGGGAGGCGACAAACCTATACCCCCCCCCCGTTATTTTGTATTGATGACCCATGCTTCACTCCCTATATCAGGTTTTTCTGTGCCTCCCATCCAATAAAGGGGCAATGACATTGCCACAATGAGGGGGCATGCCCAAAACCACGGATTATCACACAAAGAACGATTGCCACTCCGGCGTGTTCACATTATCGGGGGCTTTCGCCCGCTAGGCTGCATATCGATAGGGGAAAACAAAAAAGCCCGCACACTTGCGGGCTTGCTGTGGTGGCTCCGAGCGGCATCGATCCGCTGACCTAACGATTTTCAGTCGTTCGCTCTACCAACTGAGCTACAGAGCCATGAACAGACGAAATCGTTCTTCTGTTCCAGCGACCCCGGCCGGACTTGAACCGGTGACCTCCGCCGTGACAGGGCGGCGCTCTAACCAACTGAGCTACGGGGCCATTGCCACCTTGTTACCAAGGTAAGTACCCCCTGAGAGAGTCGAACTCTCGTTGTCAGATTGAAAGTCTGGTGTCCTAACCGTTAGACGAAGGGGGCGCTTTCAGCGTTTCCGCGTGACAACTCGCCCTACTATACGCGAATCTCAACGACATGCAACCTCCGGCGTGTCGCCCTGAAAATCGTTGCAACGGCAAGGCTGAACGTCATCGCGGCATTCACCCCGTAATCATCAGACCTTGCGATAGGTGAAATCATGAATCACCCGACCTGCGGCGAGACCCTTCTTTTCGAAGTTGGTGAGCACACGCCCGTCAAAACGTGCGGACTCAGTGAAATCGGCATGCTCCAAGCCGGCCGCCTCATCCGCATTGCCCTTGCCGACGTGCTCCACCGGCAGACTCACGGTCACGTCGCCGTCGTTACGGAACGATTCCAGTCCGTCCATCACCTCGTGCACATGCAACGCATAGTCCTCGATATCGGTGGCGATGCGCCACACTCCCCCGCCCTGCAGCGTACGATGGATCTCGCCCGCCAGTTCGGGCTGCACGATACGCCGCTTGTGATGGCGCATCTTCGGCCACGGGTCGGGGAAGAAAGTCCACACTTCGGCGATTGCGCCATCCGCAGCCACCTTGAACAGTTCCGGCGCATTGACCTGTGCGATGCGCAGATTCCCGAGCCCCTGCTTACCAGCCAACAGCATCGTATGCGCCACACCCGGGTCATAGACCTCCAACGCCAGGAAGTTGGTCTGCGGATCGGCGGCCGCCGCAGCTACGATGTTCTCGCCCTGCCCGGAGCCGATTTCCACGACCAACGGGTTGCCGTTGCCCCAGGTTTCGCGGATATAGGCTTCATCCAGCACAAAGCCCTTACGCACATCGAGCGAGCCCTCACCCGCATTGACATCCAGCAGATACGCATCCGAATATGCATCCCATGCGCGTTGCAGACGCGCGTCCAGCCTTGCGGAACGGCGTACGAACGAAAGCACCTTGCGCCCGTACAGCGCCGGACGGTGTTCATTGTGCGCGTTTGCGTCGGATTCCCGACCATCGGTCGGCGTGTTCATCACTTCTTGCATACCCTAATTTATAGAGGAAACGCAGGAACGAACCGATTATGTGCGTTCATGTTCACGTGTTATACTCAAATTGTTCAAAAGGTAACAAACCTGAGCAAAAGTGAACAGCGGTCATGCTTTCGACGTATTCGCCGCAACCGCATGCCCGCACACTCACAGCTCAACATAGGAAAGGCCAGAACATGACAGTTCTCGTCACCGGTGGGTGCGGCTACATCGGCGCCCATGTCGTCCACGCTCTTCATCAGGCAGGCGAACAGGTCGTTGTCGTAGACGACCTGAGCTACGGCAAGCCCACCCGCATCGAAGGCTCCCGCCTCTACGGCATGGACATCGCCGCCCCGGGCGCCGGCGAGCGCCTCGCTGAGATCATGAAGGCCGAGGGCGTGGATTCCGTAATCCACTTCGCGGCCCGCAAACAAGTCGGCGAATCCGTCGAAAAGCCGCTGTGGTACTACCAGCAGAACATCAACGGCATGCTCAACGTGCTTATCGGCATGCGTGATTCCGGCGCCAAGAAGCTTGTGTTCTCCTCCTCCGCAGCCACCTACGGCGTGCCGCCGGTCGACGTGGTGCCGGAAGACGTGGTGCCGATGCTGCCGATCAACCCGTACGGCCAGACCAAGCTGTTCGGCGAGTGGATGGCCCGCGCCTGCGAGGAGCCGTACGGCATCCGCTTCTGCGGCCTGCGCTACTTCAACGTGGCCGGTTGCGGCCCGGTCGAGCTTGAGGATCCGGCGATCCTGAACCTCATCCCGATGCTGTTCGACCGTCTGAAGAAGGGCAAGGCCCCTGCGATCTTCGGCGACGACTACCCGACCCCGGATGGCACCTGCGTGCGCGATTACATCCACGTGTCCGATCTGGCCGACGCCCACATCGCCGCCCTGAAGTATCTGGACCGCGATGAGCGCAAGTACGACGCCTTCAATGTCGGCACCGGCGAAGGCACCTCCGTGCGTCAGATCGTCGACGAGGTCAAGAAGGTCACCGGCCTGCCGTTCAAGGAGGCCGTCATGGGCCGCCGTGCCGGCGATCCGCCGCACCTGATCGGCTCCCCGAAGCGCATCAACGAGGAAATGGGCTGGCACGCCAAGTACGACGTCGAAGACATCGTGAAGTCCGCCTGGGATGCCTGGCAGGCCAATCCTGAGCATCACATCGACGTCGAGACCTGGAAGCAAGCCGACTGAGGCCATCCAAGGCCGCCGAAAGCATGATGCCGTGAACAACGCACGGCATCAACATCTGTAACGGATGCCACATGGGAAGTTTTCCCCTCATGCGGCATCCGTTCGTTTTTTCGCTCTTTCCTTATAATCGTGCCATTGCCGCCGACATCGGATAGACTTGCCTTATGAGTGATTATCAAAACAGCCCTGCGCCGCAGCAGCCGCAGGATCAGCCCACAGAAGCCATTCCGCAGAATTTCCAGACCATGCCATCGCAGCCGGACGTTCCCCAGCCCCCGCAGACGGAATACGGCCAGCCAGCATTCGGCCAGTCGGCATACGCACAGAATCCGTATCAGCAGGCCCCGCAACCAGGCCAGTCCTACCCTCCGCAGGGCGTGTATCAACCGTATGAACAGCCCGTGGACCAGCGTTGGAACAATCTGTGCATCGTCGGCTTCGTTCTGGCGTTCTTCATACCGCTGGCCGGCCTGATCATTTCCATCGTCGCCATGGTGCAGATCAACAAATCCGGCGAACGCAGCAAGGGCATGGCCGTTGCCGGCATCATCGTCAGCGCAGCCATCATGCTAATCAACATCATCGTAGTCATGCTGTTCGTCAACGCCTTCATCAATCTGATGCAGCGGGAGTTCGGAAGTGTGGATTTCAACAGTTCCAGCTACAGCGACGACAATTACGATTCCCCGTTCGACAATCAGGATCGTCAGGAACTTGAGGATCTGTTGAATCAGCTGGAATCGGAACAGCAATCCTGACGCCCGCGGCGAAGATGACACGCCGTGATTTGCGCGATGTCGACTTTGCCGTAAGATATCTATCTGTTGCCAGTCGGAAACGATCAGCAGCAACGGCCCCGTAGCTCAGTTGGTTAGAGCGCCGCCCTGTCACGGCGGAGGTCACCGGTTCAAGTCCGGCCGGGGTCGCGAACATAGCCCGGTCATGCCGGGTTTTTTAATGTTCACGGCTCTGTAGCTCAGTTGGTAGAGCGAACGACTGAAAATCGTTAGGTCAGCGGATCGATGCCGCTCGGAGCCACCACCAATACGAAAGCCTCGGAATTTCTCCGAGGCTTTCTTTGTCGTTACAGTTGCCGTTCGACCCAATCGGCGATATATGGCGCGACCTCTTCAATCTGGTCGATGGCCACTTCGAACTCGTGCGCCCCGCCATACCACGGGTCCACCAAGTCGATTTCGCTCTCATACCCGGCCGCCGGCTTCGGCAGATTCGGATCGAAGCTACGATACATATGCACCTCGTCGCACTTGGCCTGCGGCAGCTGACGGAGCAACGCGCGCATATGCGAGGCGGTCATCGGCAGGAACAGGTCGGTGCGTTCGATCTCGTCACGGGTGATGCGATGCGCGAAATGATGCACCGGCAGCTCGTAGCCACGTTCCTTCAGCACCTTCACCGCACGGCGGTCGATCGGATTGCCGTACTCCTCATCGCTGACGCCACTGGATTCGACGTTGACCTTGTCGGCCAGACCACGACGTTCGAATTCGGTGCGCAGAATGATTTCGGCCATGGGAGAGCGGCAGATGTTGCCCGTGCACACGGTCATCACGGTATACATGGATAGATTTACTCCTCGCGGTTCTTCTCGTACGTCACAAAGCGGAATCCGGCAATGTCGTCGGATCCCTTCTGCGTGCCTTGCCACACGCCTTCCTCGGCCATACGCCACGCACCGGATTCCGCCAGCGAAGCGATGTCGGGCGCATAGGTGTCGGCGTCGACATGCATGCTGATCTGCGTCACATACGCCTTGTCGGCAAACGGCAACGCATCGCGGAACACCTGCGCTCCGCCGATGATCCAGATTTCGCTACGGTCGAGACCGTCATCCGGAATGGCTTCCTGACGGGCCAGGTCGAGCGCGTCATCCAACGTGTCGACCACGGTCGCACCCGGCGCGGAATATGCCGGATCATGCGAAATCACGATATTGTCGCGGTTCGGCAACGGGCGGAACTTCGGGCTCAACGCTTCCCACGTTCTCCTGCCCATGATGACCGGATGTGAGACAGTAAGCTCCGTGAAATGCTTCATATCCTCCGGCAGACGCCAAGGCATGCCGCCCTCGAATCCGATGGCGCCGTCGCGACCTTCCTTGTCGCGGGCCTGCGCCCAAATCAGATTCACCGAGAAGGTCTTGGGGAAATCGTCACCCCAATCCTCCTCGTCCTCAAGCCCGGCATGTCCGGGCTCGGGTTCGTGATAGCCACTGCGGCTACTATCATGCTCCATTTCATTCACTCCTTGAGATTGGACTAGGGTCAGTAGTCTAGCGGCTGGCGCAGACGCTCAGACCGCCACCGGCGCCTTGATGGTGGGGTGGTGCCGGTAATCGACGATTTCGAAGTCACTGTAATCGTAATCGAACAATGATTCGGCCTCGTGAATGCGAATCTTCGGATACGGATACGGTTCGCGGCCCAACTGCTCAAGCACCTGATCGACATGATTGTCGTACACATGGCAATCACCGCCGGTCCATACGAACTCCCCCGGCTCCAAACCGGCCTGCTGCGCCATCATGAGGGTGAGCAGCGAATACGAGGCGATGTTGAACGGCACGCCAAGGAACATGTCGCAGGAACGCTGGTACAGCTGGCAGCTCAGTCGGCCATCTGCCACATAGAACTGGAACAGCGCGTGACATGGCGGCAGGGCCATATGTTCCACTTCGGCCGGATTCCAAGCGGACACCACCATACGGCGCGAATCCGGATGATGCTTGATCAAATCAAGCACGTTCGTGATCTGGTCGATGGTACGGTTCGGATCGTCCGGCGTGGGTGCGGGCCAGCTACGCCACTGCGCGCCGTATACCGGGCCAAGATCGCCGTTCTCATCGGCCCACTCATCCCAGATGTGCACGTTATGCTCCTGCAACCAGCGCACGTTGGTGGAACCCTTGAGGAACCACAGCAATTCGTAGGCCAACCCCTTGAAGAACACGGTCTTCGTGGTCAATAACGGGAAACCGTCCTTCAGATCGAAACGAATCTGCTGGCCGAACAGGCTGATCGTACCGGTGCCCGTGCGATCGGACTTCAAGGTGCCCTCCGTCATGATCCTGCGCACGAGATCCTCATACGGCATGGGAATGTCGGTATCGGGGCGTGCGGGAATACGAGTGCGAATGTCTGCAAGTTGTTCCGATGTCAAAGCCATGTCTCACAGCTTAACAGCCAGAAGCTTCGCATGCCGTCTATTCGCCCAAGGCCCGTCCACATGGCGATTCCTTATGCTTTTCGGAACGTTTCGCAGCAAACGAACCCATATGGATTACATTAGTAGAGGTGAGGAGCGAACGGCGCTCCCGGTAAGACGATGAGGAGTTTCCATGGGCAAGCGACTGTGGGTCGAGCGCAACAAAGACGGTTCCTGGGATGCATTCAGCGAGGACGGCGCCCATATCAAGTTCGGCAAGGGCCGTGGCCAATTCACTCCCGGCGATCTGATGAAGATCGCTCTGGCCGGCTGTGCGGCGCTGTCAAGCCAGTTCGCCATCGAACACACGCTGGGCGAGGGCGAAGGCGCGAAAATCGTTGTCGACGGCACCTATGACGCCGACAACGACGCCTACATCGGATTCGACGAACAGGTCGAAATCGACGCCACCGCTGCGGGACTGAGCGACGAGGACGCCGACAAGCTCAAGGAGCGCGTCACCCGCCATATCGACAAGGGATGCACGGTGAAGCACACGTACGTCGAGCCGACTCCGGTGCGCATGAACGTGACCGTCAAGCACTAAGCCACGTCTCCGGACAAGAGCAATACAACGGCAAAAGCAAAGGGCTTGCGATTCCCATCACAACGGAAATCGCAAGCCCTTTGTCATGCCCCGATCGGAGGCGCTACCGCCTCACCGGCGCCTTACTGGCGCTCCGGGTCGATCTTGGTCTCAATGGCCTCGACCACCTCCGGCTCCGCCTTAGTGACCGGCACCTCCTCGACGCCCTTGATATCGTCAAGCGACTTCGGTGCAACATCGGCCGGGGAGCTCGGCACCGTGTCAAGACGGCTTTCCGCAGCCTCCACATACTTGCGCGGCACCACGTAGACCGGTCCGACGGCATGCTGCAGCAGGCCCTGGCTGGTGGAGCCCAGCAGCAGGCCGGTGAAACCGCCGCGGCCACGAGAACCGACCACCACAACGTCATGATCGTAGCTGGCCTTGGTCAGCGCGCCGACCGCCGGACCGGGCACGATCTGCTTGTTGATCGTCAGATTCGGATGGGACTCCTCCAGCGGCTTGATACGCACGTCAAGATCCTCCTTGAAGGAAGCCATGACGCCTTCATCCTCCGAGCCCTTCATATTCGGCACCGCAGAGATCACGTCAAGTTCGGCGCCCCAGGCATCGGCGAAGTCGGCGGCGATCTCGAGCGCCTTCAGACCCCACTTGGATTCATCCGAGCCGACGGCCACTTTGGTGATGGTGTTGTTCAGATGCATCAGATTGCCATCGTCGTCGGTGTACGGCACGACCACGATCGGACAATAGGCGTAGGCCGGCAGGCTGGAGCTGGTGGTTCCCAGCAGACGCTCCGCCAAGCCGCCCTTGCCACGATTGCCGATGACGATCAGATTGTAGTTGCGCGACAGTTCGACGAACACCGATGCCGGATCTCCCGTAACGATCAACGTCGCGGCCTCGACGCCCTGCTCATCGGCGATGGCCTTGGCCTTCGACAGAATCTCCTGAGCATCGCTGTGTGCCGCGTTGTCATCGCCCATCGCCGTATACGTGGCGTCGAACGACACCGCCGCGTAGCTCGGCAGCGAGTACGCGCAAACGATCTGCAGCGTCAGTCCAGCATGCTTCGCATAGTTCGCTGCCCACCATGTGGCCTTGTAGCTGGCGTGGGAACCATCAACGCCAACGAGAATTGCCTTGTCGTTAATCATGGACGACCTCCTTGAACTAGTACAGCGCCGCTGTGCACTGCCTCTAGCCACAACAATACCGCGCGACATGCGTGTCCGACAGTAGCGACGCGACTGAATTGCAATCGTCCATGCAACACAAAGGCGTATCCCCAGTCATGGGGATACGCCTTCAGCGAAAGTCAAGAATCGTCAGAAGATACGACGAATGCTGTAGCTGCCCGGGAAGACCCAAGCGATCGGATCGTAGCGAGTACCGTTCAGCTGTGAGTTGATGACCATGCCATTGCCGACATAGATGGCGGCATGCTGCGAGTTGGCGATGATATCTCCCGGCTGCGCTTCGGCAAGGCTACCGACCGCGCGGCCCGCGGTTGCCTGCGCACCGGAGTAATGCGGCAGGGAAACGCCCATCTGTCCATACACATACTGCACGAAACCGGAGCAGTCCCAGCCGGACGGGGTGTTGCCGCCGGACACGTACGGCACCTTGCCGACGAATTGGCCGGCAAACGACAGCAGACTGGACACGCTCGTGCCGTCCGGTGGAGTCACGGTGACGGTGGAAGTGCTGTTGCTGGAATTGTCCGTGGTCAAATCACTACGGTCCGAGCTACGGGAAGCCTGCTGCTGGGCTGCCGCGGCAGCCTGTTCGCGGGCCTGCTGTTCGGCAGCGGCACGCTCCTCGGCATCCTTTTCGGCCTGAGACTTGGTTTGCGGGACGTCCAGGCTTTCCACGCCGCCCCAGTCGGAATCCTGTTCGACTTCGGTGGAGGTGGATTCAGCCAGAATGTTCTTCTTCACGGCGCTCACCTTGGGGAACGACCGTGTAGCGACAACAGAACCTTGGCCTGCTGCATCATCAGCGGCAAGGGCCACGGGCGCCACACCGGAGAACAGCACGGTAGCGGCGACGATAGCGGTAAGCATTGAGCAACGTTTAGTCAGATTCTTCATCAACAACCAAGTGTACGACAAGCTGACTACAAAAACCGAATCAGTAATGAATGTACTGGAAATCGTTCACATTTGTGAGCGTACGGGAGTAAGTTTTACCGTTCATCACGGAGCCGCACTCAGAAGTGACGATGGAACCGTCGTCATTGATCTTCTCGACGATGGCGACATGGCCGTAATAGGAGTCGGAACCCTCCTGGCCTGCGGCGAACACGATGATGTCACCGACATGGCGAGGGGTATTGTCGACCCAATAGCCCAAGGCCTTCGCGGAAGCGGCCCACTGGCATCCATTGCCGAAGTGGGAACCGGCAGGCAGGCCGAGCTGATGGCGACGCACATACGCCCACCACGTGCACTGGCTGAATTCATACGCATTGCCGGAATCGCCGGTGGCGTGTTCGGAATCGAATCCGGCGGGCAACGACTCGGAATCCTGATCCATCAGCACCGCAACGTTCGGATTGCTGGCCTTGGACTTGGAAAGCTGGCTGACGTCGGCGATCGTGTTGGCGTCACCAAGCTGCCATTCACCGTTATTGGAAGTCTGCGAGGCGTCAGAGGAATCGACCAGCGAGTCAAGGGCGGTACGTTCCTCGGAACGGGAGGCTGCGGAAGTGTCGGATACGCGCTTGAGCTGCGTAGTAGTGGTAGCCGCATCGGCCACCAACAGATTCATCGAATTCTGCTGGGTAAGCGCCACCGCCGTGGCAGCGGTGCCCACTAAGGCGGCCAGCGAGGCGGAGGTTACAATCGTGGAACGGCGTTCCGCCGCACGAGCGGCCTCACGCATGGCGCGACGGGTCATCGGAGCCACTTCGTTCAGTTTTTCGGCAACCGCCGGGTCCAGTCCGACAACGGCGCCCCCGCCATTAGCCAGCTGAACCATACGCACGGCCTTGGCGGTGTGGGAACCACGGCTCGACGTGAACAGTGCCTTCGCAGCACTGAAACGTTCATCCGAAACCCGGGCAGCTTTATGCGCCGCATGCCTCATAAATCAATCACTCCTTGCGGATTCCTCGCGGATGTACCTAAACCCACACGCCCTCGAGCACGTGGAGCTACAAAACCGTCACGATAGGACACGTTACACCGGGGCCAAGATTTACCTCGGAATCAATCCCCCTTACCAACGGATCATCCTGAGTCCGCCTAGCGGTCATCGCAACGCTCAATCCTTATATCTGGCTACCCTAGGAACCATGACGAATACCGTGACCATTCCTTCCAAACTGCTGCCGGAAGACGGACGTTTCGGTTCGGGACCGAGCAAGATCCGCCCCGAACAGATCCAAGCCCTTGACGACGGCGCCCGCCACTTGCTGGGCACGTCGCACCGGCAGACGCCCATCAAACAGATCGTGGCCTCCATACGCGAAGGCCTGTCGGAGTTCTTTCAGGTTCCCGACGGCTATGAGATCGTGTTGGGCAATGGAGGGGCCAGCGCCTTCTGGGACATCGCCTGCGCTTCGCTGATCACCCGCAAGGCCGCCTTCGGCACCTACGGCTCCTTCAGCACCAAGTTCGCCAAATCCGCGCAGTCGGCGCCGTTCCTCGAAGAACCGGAGATCTTCGCCGGGCAACCGGGCACCTATCGTTTGCCGGAACTCACCGAATATGTGGACGCCTACTGCTGGGCCCATAATGAGACTTCCACCGGCGTGTCCGCGCCGGTCAGACGCATCACGGGCTCCAAGGAACAGGGTGCACTGACGCTGATCGACGCCACCAGCGCCGCGGGTGCCCTGCCGGTCGACATCTCGCAGACCGACGCCTACTACTTCTCCCCGCAGAAGGCCTTCGGGTCGGATGGCGGGCTGTGGGTGGCCGTGCTGTCCCCCGCCGCGATCGAACGTGCCTACGGCATCGCCAAAAGCGTGGACCTGCCGGGCGTGCGCCGTTGGATCCCACCGTTCCTGTCGCTCACTTCAGCCATCGAGAACTCTCGCAAGGATCAGACGCTGAACACTCCCGCCGTGGCCACGCTGGTGATGATGGAGAACCAGATACGCTGGCTCAACGACAACGGAGGCCTGGCATGGGCCTCGACACGTTGCGCCAAGTCCGCCTCGCTGCTGTACACATGGGCGGAGCATTCCGATTACGCCTCGCCATTCGTTGCCGACAAGGCCGCACGTTCGAACGCCGTGGTCACCATCGACCTCGATGAGTCCATCAACGCCTCCCAAGTGGTGGCGGCACTGCGCGAAAACGGCATCGTCGACACGAACGGCTACCGCAAACTGGGGCGTAACCAACTGCGCGTAGGCGTATTCCCCTCTGTGGAACCGGCCGACGTGACCGCACTCATCCATTGCATCGACTATGTGGTCGAACACCTCTAAAACGGGGTGGAAGCCACGATGAACGAGCCGGAGGAATCCTCCGGCTTTTTCGTTGCCTGAACCGCATCGACGGACAGCCTGCCTTCGCCCGCCGGCACAAACACCGCCTCACCGGCGGCGAGCACGCGCGAATCCCGTTCACTGTCGCACAGCACCCTGCCCTCGGTGCACAGCACCACTCGCGGACCACGATGCGGCAATGGCTGGCGGGTGGCCCTTACGTAATCGGCAAGTCTGCCGTAGCGCTGCACCATACGATCGAGTATCGGCCACGGCCGTCTCGCACCGTCCACATGACCGTAGGCGAGCATGAACTCATCGACCGGCGGACGGTAAAGCACGATGTCTCGCATGACGAACGTACCCAGCCGCGCGTCGGAAGGGTCGATCGGCCCGGCGGACGCACAGTTCAGGCACTGCAGCAGATTATCGATGTCCCGGTGCTTCACCGTCATGCCGGCGCGCAGCACGTTGTCGGAATTCGTCATGATCTCCGCGCCGGTACCCTGAATGTATGCATGCGGAGTACCCGCCGGGATGAACACGGAACCGCCCTCATCCAGCGAAATCGGGTTCATCATCAGCAACGTCAGCACACTGGCGTCATCGGGAAAAGCCCGCGCCGCAGCAATCGCATAATCGAACGCCATCCTGGACTTCGTCGATGCCACCGATCCTCGCGCATGCACCAACGCCTGCAACAATCCCGCCGCCTGATCGCCATCCGCCGTAATCGCGGCATGGAAGGCTCGAAAAGTCCTCATATAGGAAGTCGGCCACACCACGGACGCAAGCGGCATGCGTGAATCAGCCTCAGAAAAATCAGCCGCTTCCAAGTGCTCATGATGCCGCGGGTGGCCTCCCAACGCATGTTCCATGCGGCGGGTCAGCGGATGATCGACGGCATGCAAGTTCCGCAGGGCAAAGGCACGTGGCGCGAACCCGACCGAGGCCTGGAACGAAGTCAGCGCCACGACCATCTCGCTTTTCTCGTTCACGTCCTTGAACGAACGCAACGGCGAATTCAGTGGAATGCCCGCGACGTTCTCGGCGTTGAAGCCGGCACGAGCCTGGAAACCGACCGGATGCACCTGCATCGACAGCGGAATCCGTGCGGAAATCACTTTGAACAGGTACGGCAATACCGGACCGAAACGTTCGGAACAAGTCGGGCCGACCATCATGCCCGGCGCATTGCGAATCGCATGCGGCAGCGGCACATGCACGCCCGGCCCCAACGCCACTTCGGAGGGGGATTCCTCATGACCGCTGAACCACATCTCGGCCAGCGGCTCACCGTTCGCCGGTAGCGAAAACAGATCCTGCAACCGTGTTTTCGAGCCCCAAGCATAGCGCTTCGGTACCGGGCTGATCGAAAACACCGCGTTCCTTCCGCCTATTTCACGATTCCACCCTACAAGGTTACCCCGCGTTGTATGGTGACCGTATGAAATTAGCCCCGATCATCGACCCCAGCGTACGTAAGCCATCACCGAAGCCGGTACGCGTGGACCTACGCAAGGTGTTCATGGTCGGCACATCGCTGTGGGCCGTCGGACTGGTCATCTGCATGATTCTGCTGGCGCTCGGCTTCGATGTCGAACGCGGCCAGACGATGTGTGCGGCGGGCACGGTCATCGGCGTGCTCATGCTCCTATGGGAGCATTTCGACCGCTGGGATTACCGCAGGCTCGGTGAGTAGCGCCGGTCAGTTCCGCACGTTCCGCGCCGCCCGCGCCAATGGCAGCGTCAAGGTGAACGTACTCCCCTGCCCCGGGCTGCTCCACACCGACGCCGAACCGTGATGCGTCAGCGCTATATGTTTGACGATGGCCAGGCCCAGACCGATGCCGTCTTGCGAGTGCCCATTCTGATTGCCACCACGGTAGAAGCGCTCGAACACGCGCTCCTGCTCCTTGTCGGCGATGCCGATGCCGCGATCGAGCACCCGGATCACCACCCGCTCGCCGTCCTCGTCGGGCTTGGCCGTCATATTGACGCTCGCACCGTCCGGCGAATATATGATGGCGTTCTCCACAAGCTTGGCGAGCGCGGTCTGAATCTGCTCGGCCTCACCATTGGTCTCCAACGATTCGTCACCGCTCACATCGATGGTGATGCCACGCCGTGCGGCCTCCTCCTTATGGCTGGCCGCCACCGCTTCGAGCTGCGCCATGACGTTGATGCGATTATCAGAGGTCGGCAGAATCGGCTCCTGCGCTTTGATGAGCAACAGCAGATCGGAGACCATGTGCTCCAAATGCGTGCATGACCGGCGCAGTTGCGCCGCGTTCTCCCGAACACCGTCTTGGTTGGCACCGTCACGTTCCAACGTGTCGGCAAGCCGCTCCAGGGATTGCGTTGGCTTCAGCAACTGCTCGGATACGTTGGTGATGAAGGAGTCACGCACCTGGGAGAAGCGGATGGTTTCGCTCACATCGGAGATCAGCACCACCACGAACTTCTCATTGAGTCTGCCGACGATGACCTTCAGCCAATTCGGACGAGACACCGAGGCCGCCGGCTCATCCTTGCGTTGCCCGATCAGCGCTTGCCTGGCGGCTTCGCGCGTGGTCGGCTTGCCGGCCCTCGGCGCCGATTGCGCCACATGCGCAGTGGTGGTGGTCAGGTCAAACTGCTTCTTGCCACCCTCCCTGCGCACCTCGCGCACAGCCCTGAGCACGGACTCCTCGACGATGGCATCATCACGCACCACGCCCAGCGTGTAGGCCGAAGGGTGCGCACGCACCACCTCGTCGGCATCATCGACCACGATGGAAGCCAACGGAAGCATGGAAAGCAATGCATTCGTGGAGTCATCCAACGTATCTTCATCGGTGTTCCGCGTATTATCATCGCGGTGCGGCAGTGAGCGCCACCACGTGCTCAGGGATTCCAACATGCTTTCATTCTCGCACACTCCCCTTAAGTCACCCGACATGCCCGTGCATGACCTGCCGCGTGAACATACGGTGAACGCGCCGGTGAACTTTGTCGGAACAACACGAGGAACGCCTGTGCAATCCACGGTTTGCTAATAGACTTAGGAGAGGTTGCATCAGACCCATATTCGTGAAATCGTTATGAAAGGCAAGTCATATGCGCGTTATTTTCAACGAAGAGCTCAAGGCTGTTGCCGATGACCTCGATCGCATGGTACACGGCGTTCGCAAGGCAATCAACGGTGCCGGCGACGCGCTGCTGAATCAGAATCTTGAAGCCGCACAGGCCGTCATCGACGGCGACATCGAAATCGACGCCTTGGAATCCAGCGTCATCGACCAGTGCGTGAAGCTGCTGGCCAAGCAGAATCCGGTCGCCACCGATCTGCGTGTGGTCGTTTCCACCCTGCGACTGGCGGCCACCTTTGAGCGCATGGGCGATCTGGCCCGCCACATCGCCGAAGCCGCACGCCGCACCTATCCGGCTTCTCCGCTGCCGGAGAATGCTCAGCCGCTGTTCGCCGAAATGCAGGCGTTCCTGAACGAGACCGCCGATCGCGTGGTTTCCATGCTCTCCGACCGTGACACCCAGGTGGCCGAGCAGATCATCCTCAGCGACGACAAGCTCGACGCCCTGCACAAGAAGACCTTCGAACTGGCACAGTCCGAAGATTGGCAGGGTACCAACCAGCAGCTCATCGACGTGGTGCTCATCGGCCGCTTCATGGAGCGTCTCGGCGACCATGCCGTCTCCGCGGCCCGTCGTGTGGTGTTCATCGTCTCCGGCTTCGACCCGACCAAGGAGCCGAGCCGCGACGAAGGTACTGATATCGACTGATCCGCCATTTATAAGCGAAATAGGTGGCCTCCACGCCCGTGGAGGCCACCTATTTCGCTTATAAATGGCACATGCATGCCTAGAACCACACATCCTGTCTATTTTCTGCCTATATACTTTTGCGCGATGCCGCGGCACAATAAAAGGCAGTGACATCCAAAGGAGGCAGTCATGTACTATTCCAACGGCAATTACGAAGCATTCGCCCGCCCGAAGAAGCCGGAGGGCGTGGACTCCAAGAACGCCTACATCATCGGCACGGGGCTTGCGGCACTGAGTGCGGCCTGCTATCTGGTGCGCGACGCACAGATGCCCGGCGATCATATTCATGTGTTCGAGAAAGACGCGGTGCCCGGCGGTGCCTGTGACGGCGCAAACATTCCAGGCGTCGGCTACGTGATGCGCGGCGGCCGAGAGATGGACAACCACTTCGAGGTGATGTGGGACCTGTTCCGCTCCATCCCCTCCATCGAAACCGAAGGCGTGTCCGTACTGGACGAGTACTACTGGCTGAACAAAGAGGATCCGAACTATTCGCTATGCCGTTCCACCAGGGCTCGAGGCATCGACGCCGGCACGAACGGCAAGTTCGCCCTGACCGATAAGGCCTCCATGGAGATCATGAAACTGTTCTTCACCCCGAACGAGGAACTGTACGGCAAGAAGATCTCCGACTTCTTCGACGACGAGGTATTCGACTCGAACTTCTGGATGTATTGGCGCACCATGTTCGCTTTCGAGAACTGGCACAGTGCGCTGGAGATGAAGCTGTACATCAAGCGCTACATCCACCACATCAGCGGCCTGCCTGACTTCAGCGCCCTGCGGTTCACCCGCTACAACCAGTACGAGTCAATGATCCTCCCGATGATCACCTACCTTGAAGGCTTCGGCGTGCAATTCCACTACAACGTCAAGGTCGACAACGTCGAGTTCAAGATCGGCGGCGGCATGGGCCCTGCGCGCCCGCACACCGGCGTCGGACAGGACACGATTCTGAAGAAGCAGGCCGAATCCGGCACGTTCGTACGCAATCCGCACAGCTCGCCGACCAGAAAAATGGCCACGCGCATCGACCTGACCGAAGCAGACGGCGCGACCCGCTCGATCGCTTTAAGCGACAACGATCTGGTGTTCATCACCAACGGCGGCTGCGTGGAAAACTCCTCAATGGGCTCACAGACCGAACCGGCCAAGTGGGATCCGCAGATCCGCCCCGGTGGTGGCTGGGACATGTGGCGCCGCATCGCCAAGCAGGATCCGAGCTTTGGCCATCCGGACGTATTCTGCGGCGATCCCGAGCATTCGAAGTGGATGAGCGCCACCGTCACCACGCTCGACATGGAGATCCCGCCATACATCCAGAAGATCTGCAAGCGCGATCCGTTCACCGGCCATGTGGTGACCGGCGGCATCGTAACCGTGGAGGATTCCAACTGGCTGATGAGCTGGACCCTGAACCGCCAGCAGCAGTTCCGCGACCAGCCGAAGGATCAGCTGTGCGTGTGGGTATACGGACTATTCCCCGACAAGCCGGGCAATTATGTGAAGAAGCCGATGCAGGACTGCACCGGCGAGGAGATCTGCGAGGAGTGGCTCTACCATATGGGCGTGCCAACCGACAAGATCGAAGACCTGGCGCACAACCATGCCAACACGGTTCCGGTGATGATGCCATACATCGACGCGTTCTTCATGCCGCGTTCCGCCGGTGACCGCCCCGACGTGGTGCCGGACGGTGCGGTGAACTTCGCATTCCTCGGCCAGTTCGCGGAGACCCCACGCGACACGATTTTCACCACGGAATATTCGATGCGCACCGGCATGGAGGCGGTGTACACACTGTGCGACGTGGATCGAGGCGTGCCGGAAGTGTGGGGTTCGGTCTACGACGTGCGCAATCTGCTCAACGCCACGGTGATGCTACGCGACGGCAAGCCGATCACCGACATGAATCTCAATGTCATCGAGAAGACCGTGCTCAAGCAGATACTGAAGAAACTGGAGCATACCGACATCGCCATGCTACTCAAAGAGTATGGCGTGGTCTGATCCGAACCGGTCAGATCAGGAGGCAGGCAGGCCGATTATAAGGCTGTGCGGTTTCGATACGCACCTGTACGACCGCGCAGCCGCAATCGTTCACTTGCCCGCGTTCTGCCAATGCTGAGGAGAACGCGAAGGGCGGGAACCCACACACTGTGGATTCCCGCCCTTCGTTTGCCGAATGCGGTTAGCGGCTCAGGCTCACTTCTGGCCCTGGGCGGCGACGGCAGCGGCACCGGCAGCGGCAGCTTCCGGATCCAGATACTCGCCACGCGGCTTGATCGGCTTGAAGTTCTCGTCCAGCTCGTACAGCAGCGGCATTGCGGTCGGGATGTTGACCTTGGCGATCTCCTCTTCGGAGAGGTTGTCAAGCATCTTCACGATGGCGCGCAGGCTGTTGCCGTGGGCGGCAATCAGGACGGTCTTGCCGGCCTTGAGCTGCGGCTCGATGTCGGACTTGAAGTACGGCTCGACACGCTTGACCACATCGGCCAGGCACTCGGCTTCCGGAACCGGATCGCCGGTGTAGCGCGGATCGCCGTTCTGGGCGTACTCGTCGTTCGGATCGATCTCCGGCGGCGGGGTGGCGTAGGAACGACGCCACAGCATGAACTTCTCGTCACCGTATTCTTCGCGAATCTGGGTCTTGTTCTTGCCCTGCAGAGCACCGTAGTGGCGCTCGTTCAGACGCCAGCTGCGCTGAACCGGGATCCACAGGCGATCGGCCTCGTCCAGAGCCACGTTGGCGGTGTTGATGGCGCGACGCAACATCGAGGTGAAGACGATATCCGGAAGGACGTTCTTCTCCTTGAGCAGACGGCCGCCGTTCTTGGCTTCCTCGACACCCTGCTCGGTCAGCGGGACGTCGACCCAGCCGGTGAACTGATTGGTTTTATTCCATGCGCTCTGTCCGTGACGGAGCAGTACTAGTTTGTAAGTCATGCTTGCCAGTCTACCGCCCCTGCCGCCCAAAAACGAACGGTTTCTCGATTATTCCGGTTACGTTTGTGCAACAATCTGATTTTGGTAGGATTCCACTCTGCCCGATTGACCGCGATGGTCACTTGCAGACCCGCCCATGCACCGCAAATCGACCGGCTACATGAACATCGACGACACCGCGAACGTCACGGCCAGCACGAGTGATCCCAGGGAGCAAAGCGGCAACGCGGCCTTATAGCGCTCCTTCGCGATGGCCGCGATGGCCGCAGCATGGATCGCGCACATGATGAGGGTTGCCGCAATCGGCACGATTGATACTGCTGGAACGCTTTTCGCGACGAACGTGGACCGCCAAAGCACAAGAAGGAACAGGATCGCCATGGCCGAGGCCATCGTCAGCAATGAGATGGTCAGGACGGCTCCCTTCGACCGCCCCAAAGCCGTCATCCAGGTATGCTTGCCATGGTCGTGGTCTGATTCGATGTCGCGCAGATTATTGACGCACAGGACCGTCACCGCGACGAAACCCTCGGCGCACCCACCCCAGACACCGGAAAGCGAAACCGTTCCGGACAGGGCGAACATCGTACCGCAGGTGGCGACGAGGCCGAAGAAGACGAAGACGAACACCTCACCCAGGCAACGGTAGCCATAAGGATGTTTGCCGCCGACATAGCACCAGCCAGCCACGAGACAGGCGAAGCCGACCAAGATGAACCACCAGTATCCGGTCAACGCGCATACCACCAAGCCACACAGGCAGGCAATCAGTGCATTGATTCCGGCCGCCGCCAACACCGCCCTGGGATTCATGCCCGAAGCGACCAATCGGGCCGGGCCACGCGGCGTGTCACGGGTCGGCAGTGTTCCGGCGGAGGAGCGGCCCGGCTCCATATCGGCTCCTCGACCTTCATCCGTCCCGCGCACACCGTCGGAGTAGTCATTCGCGAAGTTCGCGGCGATTTGCAGGAACAGCGCCACGCAACCACACAGCACCGCCACCAGTACGAACCATGACAGGGATGTCTGGCATGTACCGACCATCGAACCGAGTTTCGTCTCCCTCAGATCATGTTGGCCTCCGAAGAACGGACACGGCTCGTGCAGTATGTCACCACCCTGCGAATAGACGAACACGCCCTTCCATGACAGCGCGGTTCCGATGATCACCGGGGCAATCGCCAATGGCAGGGTCTTCAAACGAGCGCCGCGAATCCAAATCGACATTTTCATGAGTGCCATTCTAGGGTTACGCGCGGGATTCAGTTTTCAAGCATTCCCATTTTTCGGTGAGTCACATGTCGATCGCCCGGCCTCTCGTTCTGGCGTTGAATTTCGCCACGGCATGTTTGGTGTAGGTCTTGACCACATTCCCGGACATGCCCTGCCCTCACATGCATGCAAGATACGGGTCGCTTGGTTTATCTTTGTTTACCCAAAGTATATTTTCTATCTTCCGTAGTATTTTCAGCTTGATGAGCATAGGCAGCAGCAGAACAAAAAAGCCAATCAAGCGTTATGCCGATTATTATCGATAATTCCAATTTCCAGATACAGATCCTGCTATGCACAAGCGTGATAAGCCGTAATTTGCCGACATCTTACAGTTCTTTTACATAGAAACGATTCATTGCGCCGTGCTGTGTCGAACATGGCTTTTCAACTCGATGAAAACCCATTCTTTCATACAATTTCAAAGCCACCGAAAGATTCGTATGGGTTTCAAGATACAATTTTCTGTAACCTGCAGACCTTGCCCAATCTTCGGCTATCTGCATCAGTTCTTTTCCATAGCCTTTTCCTTTGGCAGAATCATCCAAATAGAGTTTTTGAAGTTCGGCGCAATCATCTATTCCATCGAATTCCGCTACGCCAACACCGCCAACAATCTGTTTTTCAATATCCTCTTCAGAATCAAATGCGATAAAATAGATGCGTTTATCCGAATGGCTATTATAGTAATCACTCAAATGATCTAATTCGGGATCAAAATATGCTGTTCCCGGAATGTTCAAATGGAGGTTTTCCAAATTTGAACGAATGATTTGAGCGATTCTTTCGTCATCAGCAGCCTCTATTGTTCTATAACCAAACATATCGTCTACCCCCACAGGCTCTGATGTACCAAGCTGAGCATACCGCACTCCCCCGGCGAAAGAACATCCCCATATGTGGGAGTTTAGCCGTTCCCTCCCGAAGAGCCCGCTACACCTCGCAGAACGCAGAGACGAAGATATGCCTTGGAATTGCCGTCGCGAGAGAACAGGCCGACCGCGATTTCCGCATTAATTCAGTGGCTTCAGATTGTAAGGATGGCTCTGGCGGGCTGACGGCCCGGTGGGCCGTCAGCCGTTTCGCCTCGCGTGAAGCCCGTTACTTATTAATGCCTCGCATTAATTCAGCGGCTTCACCAGCGGGAAGGTGATGGTCTCGCGGATGGTGGCACCGGTCAGTGCGATGAGCAGTCGGTCGATGCCCATACCCATGCCGCCTGCCGGGGGCATGCCGACGCCAAGGGCCTCGAGGAAGTCCTCGTCAATGTCACAGGCCTCTTCATCGCCGGCGAGCGCCGCCTTGGCCTGAGCCACGAAGCGTTCGCGCTGCACGACCGGATCGTTGAGCTCGGAGTAGCCGGTGGCCAGCTCGAAGCCACGCACGTACAGATCCCACTTCTCGACTACGCCTGCCTTGGAGCGGTGGCCTTTGACCAGCGGGGAGGTTTCGACCGGGAAGTCGCGCACGAAGGTCGGCTCGTACAGCTTGTCTTCGTAGAAGTGCTCCCACAGGTGTTCGACGAGCTTGCCGTGGTTCTCCACGTCGTCGCGTTCCACGCCAAGCCTGTCGGCGATCTCGCCCAAATGTTCCACGGAGGTTCCCGGATTGTCCGGGCCGCCGTTCGGCACGATTTCCTCGCCCAGCGCCTCGGATAGGGAATCGTACATGCTGATGGTCTTCCATTCGCCGCCGAGATCGTATTCGGTGCCGTCGAGCAAGGTCACTTTGTGGCTGCCGAACACGTCCATGGCAGTGTCCTGCACGAGCTGCTTGACGAGTGCGCCGATGGTGTCGTAATTGCCGTAGGCCTGATAGGCCTCGACCATGGTGAATTCCGGGGCGTGGGTGGCGTCGGCGCCTTCATTGCGGAAATCGCGGTTGATTTCGAACACGCGGTCAATGCCGCCTACCAGGCAACGCTTGAGGAACAGTTCCGGCGCGATGCGCAGGTAAAGATCCAGGTCGAAGGCGTTCATGTGCGTGGTGAACGGACGGGCGGCGGCACCGCCGTGCACGGTCTGCAGCATCGGAGTCTCGACCTCGATGAAGTCATGGTCGGCGAAGGTCTTGCGCAGGGAGGCGACGGCCTTGGAACGGTTGCGCACCATGTTGCGGATCTTCTCGTCCGCGATCATGCCGATGTACGGCTTACGGGTGCGAGTGTCTTCGTTCAGGTCCTTGTGCAGGGCCGGCAGCGGTTGCAATGCCTTGGCTGCGATGGCCCATTCGGTGGCGAACACGGACAGTTCACCGGTCTTGGAGGCGATCACACGGCCCTTGATGAACAGATGGTCACCAAGGTCGACCAGCTGCTTGAACTGCTTGAGGGAGTCGGCGCCGATCTCCTTCTTGGAGATCATGCCCTGAATCTTGGTACCGTCGCCGGCGGACAGCTGCACGAAGCACAGGCCGCCCGCATTGCGCAGGAACAGCACGCGGCCGGCGATGCCGACCACGTCTTCGGTCTCGTCGCCCGCTTCGAGCTTGCCATCGTACTTGGCACGCACCGCTTCGATGGTGTCGGTCACATCGAGGGTCACCGGATACGGCGCGATACCCTCCTTGAGCATCATGGCGCGCTTGGCCACACGCATCTGCACCTGCTCCGGGTGGGCCAGCGAGCCGAATTCCTTGTTGCTCGGATCCACAGCCTCATCCAAGGTCGCGCCGTCGTTGATTTTGGCGCGAATCGCGGCATCCTGCCGCAGCAGCATTTCGGCGCGTTCTACCGTGGTCATAACGGGAACGGGGGCCTCTTCATTCTGATGTTCTTGGGATTCGTTGGTCTCAGTCATAAGCCCCCAGTGTAACGAGATGGCAATACACAACACACGACACGCCGGATTTGCGCGCATGGCTCATTCGTGTAACATATCCAACTGTTGCAAAACGGGCTGTAGCGCAGCTTGGTAGCGCGCTTCGTTCGGGACGAAGAGGCCGCGGGTTCAAATCCCGCCAGCCCGACCACAACACAGGCGGAACTTCGGTTCCGCCTTTTCATTTTTCCCTCATCCCATGATTGCCAAACGTGCCGCGGAACGTACCGAAAGTGCCGGCCGGAACACGAAATCACACATTCTCAGCTGAAATGGAATCATCAGCGGCAACCGTCATGCACGATGCAGTGCAACGGCCCGACCGCTGAATCCAATCAAACGGACATATTGAGGGAGTGATGATGAAGAGGAAGTTCTTCCATCCCATATCGAAGCGATTCGGTGTCTTCGGTCTGGTACTGACGGTACTGCTCACGATGGTGATGATCGTCGCCAACGTGGCGCTCAGCCGATATTCCAACACCATTTCGTCCACGCTGGATCTCAACAAGCAGATCAGCGCAGGCGGCGACGAGGCCACCTATCAGAAGGCACGCAATCTGACACAGGAAATCGCCGGAGAAGGCGCCACCCTGCTCAAGAACACCAACGGCGCACTGCCGCTCGACACCAAGAAAATCAACGTGTTCGGCTACGGTAGCGTGAACCTGGTGTACGGTGGCTCCGGTTCCGGCTCCACGTCGGGCGCCTCCTACAACGACACGTTGAAGCAGTCGTTCGAAGCCGAAGGCCTCAGCATCAACGAGGATCTGTGGAACTACTACACCAAGCAGTCGCAGAGCGCAGGCTCCTGGAACGTGTTCTCCCCCAACGGCGGCGACTACAACATCTACGACGCGAAATGCACCGATGTGCTCGACATGATGGACAGCGCCAAGCGGTACAGCGACACCGCCGTAGTCGTGTTCTCCCGTGCGGGTGGCGAAGGCGGCGACCTGCCGATGGATATGGGCGTCACAGACAGCGAATCCGGCGAAGGCCTGATCGGCGGGGACGCCGGCAAAAGCTATCTGGAACTGCAAAGCGCGGAAACCGACCTGCTCAAGGCCGTGGAAAAGAATTTCGAACACGTGATCGTGCTCGTGAACTCGTCGCACGCCATGGAACTCGGCTTCCTTGAAGATGCCGGTGTGGATGCCGCATTGCAGATCGCGGGCCCCGGTGCCACCGGCATGCGCGGCGTGGCCGACGTGCTGCTCGGCAAGGTCAATCCGAGCGGTCATCTCGTGGACACCTACGCCTACGACGTGAAGAGCGCCCCGTCCTACTACAACATGGGCGATTGCTATTACACCGATTACCAGCAACAGATGAGCGACAAGTACTTCTACTTCGAAGAGAACATCTACACCGGCTACCGTTGGTATGAGACCGCCGCAGCCGACAAGGCCGTGATTACCGCCTCGGACGGCACCGTCTACGATTACGGCGATTATGATTCCATCGTGCAGTACCCGTTCGGCTATGGCCTGAGCTACACCACCTTCGACTGGCAGCTCGAGGATTACCAGGTCGACGGTCAGGGCGGCGAAGTGACCGCCACCGTGAAGGTGACCAACACCGGCGACGTCGCCGGCAAGGACGTGGTGCAGCTGTATTACAGCGCCCCATACACCAAGGGCGGCATCGAAAAGTCCGCGGTGGACCTCGGCGCGTTCGTCAAGACCAAGGAACTCAAGCCCGGCGAATCCGACGAAGTGAAACTGACCATGACCTTCGACGACATGGCCTCCTTCGACTACAAGGGTACCGGAGCCTACGTGATGGACAAAGGCGACTACACCTTCACCCTGCGCACCGACAGTCACACCGTGAAGAACGACGACGCCACCTTCACCTACACGGTGGAAAACACCATCACCTACGACGACGCCCATGATGGCAAGCGTTCCACCGACAAGGTGGCCGCCACCTCCCAGCAGGAGTTCCAGGACGCCGGCTCGCTCGAAACGAACGTGACCTATCTGTCGCGCGCGGATCTGGCGGGCACCTTCCCGAAAGTCGAACGCCGCCTGAATCCGACGTCGATCCCGGCCAAGGTCAAGGAACGCCTCGAGGCCAACGGGCCGGGTTCCACCGTACTGACCTCCGACAATGCCGATGCCTCCGACAATGCGACGCCGACCACCGGTGCCGACAACGGCCTCAAGGTCGACGACATGACCGGCGTGGACTACAACGACGAGAAGTGGGATAAGCTCGTGCAGCAGATGAGCGTCGACGAACTCGTCGAACTGACCGGCAACGCCGGTTGGCAGACCTCCGCCATCGAATCGGTCGGCAAGAAGGCCACCACCGACATCGACGGCCCGCAAGGACTCAACGGTTTCAACTTCTCCGGCACCAAGATGAACGCCTATGCCTCCGAAGTGCTCATGGGCATGACCTGGAACGTGGAACTGGTCAAGCAGATGGGCTCCACCTACGCCGATGAGGCGCTCTCCTGGGGCATCGTCGGCATGTACGCGCCGGCCATGAACACGCACCGCTCCCCATTCGGCGGCCGCAACTTCGAATACTTCTCCGAAGATCCGACCCTCTCCGGCCTGATGGGCGCGGCCGAAGTCAGCGGCATGCAGGGCGAAGGCGCATACGTATACGCCAAGCACTACATGCTCAACACGCAGGACACCAATCGAGACGGTGCCGCCAACTGGTGCAACGAGCAGGCTCTGCGCGAGGTCTACGCCCGTCCGTTCGAACTGGCCATCAAGAACGCCGACTGCACGGGCCTGATGACCGAACTCTCCCGCATCGGCACCTCCTGGAGCTCCGCCACCAAGGCATTGTGCACCGAACTGCCACGTGACGAATGGGGCTTCACAGGCAAGATCATCACCGACGGCGTCGGCCCCGGCGGCAGCTACTACATGCTTCCGGACTATGCCATCATGGCCGGCAACGACATGATGCTCACCCGCGCCAGCGGCGACTGCGGCTACACCGACGCCATTCTCAAAAGCGACGCCGGCATCCGCAACATGCAACGCGCCGCCAAGAACATCCTCTACGTATACGCCAATTCCAAGGCCTCCGAGGTCTCCGGCAAGTATGACGTGAACTGGGAATGGATGTGGATTGTCGGCGACGTGGTGCTCGCGGTAGTGACGCTCGCCCTGTTCATCTGCCTGCCGGTACGCGCCTGGTGCGCACCCGGGCAGCCCATCGTCACCACCTCCGGCAAGTAACGGATGCATCCTCGAAAGGAACCGCAATGAATGCGCAGCATAATCTCAAAGATTCCCCGATCCTCAATCTCATCTGGCTGCTGCTGATCGTGGCCAGCAGTTCCATCGGCATTCTCGCCGGCGTAGTCTATGTACTCGCCGTGGCGAACGTGCAGATTCTGAGCTGGTCGATCGGATACATTCTCACCTCCGGAACGAACGAGACGGTCATGGGGCCATGCCTTACGGCATTCATCGTCTGCCTCGTCATATTCGTGGCCTGCATGCTGAAAAACGTGATGCTCAAGGCCATCAAGCGCTGACGGAATCCTCCGACAGCCCGTAACCAACACAGGTGCGAGCCCGCTGCCCCGGGTTCGCACCTTTTCAATTCAGCGGCAACACCACCTGCAGGGTAAAGGAATCGGGAGCGATCTTCACGCTCATCGTGCCGCCATATTGTTCCGCCGTATAACGGATGCCGCGCAATCCGTAGCCATGATAGCCCTTGTCGGTTTTCTTGCTGGTGGCCGGCAGGCCGTCGACCAGCGTGATCGGTTCGTCGCAGTAGTTGCGTATGCGGATCATCAGAAAGCCGTTGTCGGGGTAGACCGACACCTGAATCACACGCTTGGCCGGATCCCGTTGCTTCATCACGCTTTCGATGGCGTTGTCGAGCGCATTGCCGAACAGCGCATACAGGTCGGCCTGATCGATGAATCCGAGTTTCGCGCCATCCACCATGCAGGTCAGGGTGATGTGCTCGGCTTCGCAGTACAGCGATTTTTCCGTCAACACCACGTCGAGCACACGATTGCCGGTCTGGATTGCGGAATCGTAGATCATCACCGACCGTTCCACTTCGCCCAACCGCCGGTCGGTCTCCGCGTCGTCCTGCATGGTGCGGAATGCCGCCAGCTGGTATTTGAGATCATGACATTTGCGGTTGATCAGGTCGATCGTCTCCTTGGAGATCTCATATTGCCGTTGCTTGCTTTGCCATAATCGTTGCACCAGATTGAGTTCCATCTGCGCATGCTGCCGTTGTTCGATGTCGTTCTGCAGGTACAGCGTAATCAGGCTCAGCAGTTCGACCATGATGCGGAATGCGGGAATCATATAGGTGTGCTCACGCGAACCGAGCAACAGGAAGATGATCTGATAGTTCGACAGCAGCAGGAACATGATGCACAGCGTCACCGCGAACAGCAGTTTGCGTTTGCCTACGACACCGCCGCGACCGCCCCTCAACTGCGGCAGCAGCCGCATCCGCACCGCGGCGAACAGCGCCACGCCAACGATCGGCGTAAGCATCCCGAGTGCGATGACGCGCATGGGATCGGGAAGCCACATGGTCGCGCAGTCCATGCATTCGAAACTCAGGGAGGCGATCACCTGCGCCCATATCGCCTCATAGATGCCCTGCGCCACGCCACTGCGCAACGGCACCACGGCGAACGCCACCAGTACGGCCAGGCAGATCGGCGCCTCCAATGCGGTGGAATTCGTGTCGAAGTCGACCAGCGTCTCCTTAGCCCAGATCACGACTGCCATAGACAACGCCAATCCGATCACGATGCCCATATACCAGACCATGCGCGAGCCGGCCGGCGGTTCTAGGCGCACGCCGTTGCGCTGCCGCATGTCGCGGGGCCCGATCGTTGGAAGCACCGCGGGGGTCAACGCCATCTCCACCGCGATGCCGCACAGCAGCAACGATGGCAGATTCAGCACGTCAATCATGGATGCCTCCCAGATATGCGCTCAGCGCCGCCATGAAATCCTTGTATTTCTGCCGGCTGATCGGCACCCGGTCGCCGCCGACCAGTACTTCCCTGCCTTCCGTGATGCCGCTGACCCACGCCAGATTGATCAGAAAACTCACGCCGCAACGGACGAATGCCGGATCGTCGATGTTCGCCTCCATGGCGTTCATCGACTCACGTATGCGCAGCACACCGCCGGTGGTATGTATGAACAGGTTGTGCCGTTGGCTTTCGATATAGGTGATGTCACTCAGGTTGACCCTGTCAATGCCTCCGCCACTTGGCAGAAGCAACGCGCGTCCGTTCTGGCGCCGGTTGCGATTGATGTAATCGATCGCCTCCTGCAGTTCCATCGAAAGCCCGTAGTAGTTGACCGGCTTCAGTATGTAGGAGCGCGCCTGCACCGTGTAGCCTTTGAGCGCATACTGCGCCATGTTGGTGACGAAGATGATGACCACGTCGCGGTCGGTTTTTCGGATTTCCCGCGCGGCCGAGATGCCATCCATGCCCGGCATTTCGATATCCATGAGCACAATGTCGTAGACCGGCCGATAGTCTTCCACGATTGCCGCGCCATCACGGAACACCGTGGTTTCGATGGGTTCGCCGTGCTCGCTCGAGAAGCGCTCCAGGCACTGCGTCACCGCCTGCGCGCATTCGTCATCGTCTTCGACCACGGCTATGTGCATCACCTGATCCATTATAGGAAAAACGCAATCCGAGGCCCCCGAATCCACAGGCGCACAAATCGTCAAATCATACGCACGACACCGGTGTCGTCGCATGCCGCACTGGTCGACGGTATTCCTAAAATGACATTTGGTTCAAACGTTGTACATACTCGCGCACGCTGTATGCCCGTACCTATAGGAGAGACCTTGAAGAGAAGCATTCTGGCCCTGGCTTCGGGCGCCTTCATTCTGGGCGCCGCCGAATTCGTGATGATGGGCATACTGCCGCAGACCGCCGCCGCTATGAATGTGAGCATTCCAGCCGCCGGACACTATATTTCCGCCTATGCGATCGGCGTATGCTTCGGCACGCTGATCCTGGTGTTCGGACGCAAGGTGCCGCCGAAGAACCTCATCATCCTGTTCATGATCATCGCACTGGTCGGCAACACGTTGAGCACGGTCGCCGTGAACTCCCCCATGCTGCTGACAGCCCGTTTCATTTCCGGACTGCCGCACGGCGCATTCTTCGGCACGGCCACGCTGATCGCCAAAACCCTGGCCGATAAGGGCAAGGAGGCGCAGTCCGTCTCGATGATGGTGACCGGTCAGACGGTAGCCAACATGTTGGGCGTACCGGCCGGCACCCTGCTCGCCGAAATGCTGTCTTGGCGTGTGGCATTCGGCCTTTTGGCCGCTTGGGCCGCGATGACCATGCTGCTGACGCTTGCCTGGGTGCCGTTCGTGCCTCCGATCAAGGATGCCGGCATCAAGGGCCAGTTCCGGTTCCTCACTCACCCGGGCCCATGGTTTGTGTTGTTGGCCGTGTTCTGCGGCAATTCCGGCATCTTCTGCTGGTGGAGCTACATCTCCCCCTGGCTACAGAAGACCGGTGGATGGTCGTCTTCCGCGGTTCCCCTGCTTATGGTGCTGGCCGGTTTCGGCATGGTGCTCGGCGGCATCGCCGGCGGACGCCTGACCGATCTGTGGAAGCCGGCCGCGACGGCGGCATTGTCGCAGTCGATTGCGGTGGTCGGTCTGCTGCTGGTCTTCCTGATTCCGGGAAACCGGATGTCCACGGCGATGCTGACGTTCGTGCTCGGCTTCGCCCTGTTCTTCAATTCCGCTCCGCAACAGTTGCTGATGGTGCAGGCCGGGCAAGGCGGTGGCGAACTCATCGCCGGCGCGGCCGTGCAAATCGCCTTCAATTTCGGCAACGCGGTCGGTTCGATCGTCGGCGGTGCCGCACTGACCGCCACGGCCATGAATTACCATTACACCGGACTTTCCGGCATGCCGATCGCCATCATCGCGGTCATGTTCCTGATAACCTACACGCGCCGCTATGAGACGGATACGCAGGCGATGGAGCGCATGCGCGAAGTCCACGTCTGACCCCGATGATGATTCCGGCAGTCGCGGGCCGGAACATCACCATTCGGAATTTTTCATGGTTTTCGATACCAAGGTATTGACTTTCTGCGCAAGCATTGCCACGATGAACATCGTCACGGTTTTTCCGTGACGACAATTTTCAGGCAGTCTTTCCAAAGGTGGAGTATGCCTGAAATCCAGCTTTGCAAGACTGCCTGAAATTGTTTCGAGATAGGCATCATGTTATATTATTATTGAGAATCATTCTCATTTTACGTTATGATGCACATCACCATCGGAACATCCCCGCGCAAGGAGATGGGCGCATAGAAAGGAACCAACCGTGGCAGATGACGTCGCCGACGAGTCCACGGCGCAAACCGGAGACAAGGCAAAGGCGGTGGAGGGCAAGGCCGCCTTGAACAGAGCCATGAAGCCCATCCAAGGCAGGTTGAATTGCGGGCGCGCGCTGGCCGCGATCTCAGGTCTGCTGAGCGTAGCGCCCTACGCGGCGCTGGTAAGTATCGGAGACGTGCTGCTGCGCGCTTGGCAACAGCATACGCAGCCGGATGCGAACACCGTATGGCGGTATGTGTTCATCCTGGTCGGCGCATACATGTTGCGCAGCTTCCTCTATTTCGCGGCATTGTCCATCACGCATTTCGCCGACTGCACGCTGGGTGCCGGCATTCGCCGAGCCATGGCGGATTCCCTTGGAAGGGCACCGCTTTCCACATTCAACGCATCGACATCCGGCATGATCCGCAAATCAATTCACGACGACGTGGAGACACTGCATGCACTGGTCGCGCACTGGCCGGTGGAAGGCACCGCGGCCACGGTGACGCCGCTTGCATTGTTCGCCTACATCGTAGTGCTGGACTGGCGTCTGGCCCTGCTCTCCATCGCCACGCTGCCCCTATACTTTGGCATTCAGATGTTCAGCATGGCCGGCATGAGCGAGAAGACCGCGCTGATGGACACGAAGATCAGCAACGTGTCGAGTACGATGGTCGAATTCGCCAGTGGCATCGCCGTGGTAAAGGCATTCGGCCGCAGCGGCCATTCACTGCGGCAATACGAGCGCGCCGCCGACGACTTCATCAAACAGTACAACGATTGGTGCGGGCCGCTCGTTCGTTGGTGTGCGATCGCCGAGGCATTCATCGCCCCCGCCCTGCTTACCGCGATCAATCTCGCCGTCGGCATGCTGCTGGTACAGGCCGGCTATGTGACCGCGCCGCAAGTGTTGGCCGCCACGCTGACCGCCATGATGCTGCCATCCACCATCACCACGATCGGCAATATGCAGTGGAGCTATCAACTCGCCGGCGCTGCGGCATTGCGCATCGAACGGAATCTGCGCGTAACGCCGCTCGCCGAGACGACGCAACCGAAACATCCGAACGGCTACGACGTGGCCATCGACCATGTGACCTACGCCTACGGCCCCACCACGGCGCTTGACAACGTCAGTCTGAATGTCGCCGCAGGCACGATGACCGCACTCATCGGACCATCCGGATCCGGCAAATCCACGCTTGCCACGCTGATTGCCCGTTTTGACGATCCCGCCGAAGGATCGATCAGCATCGGCGGCGTCGATCTTCGCGACATCACCTCCGAGGAACTGTATCGCACCGTCGGTTTCGTACTCCAGGATCCGCAGCTAATCCGCGCATCGATTCGCGACAACATCGCATTGGGGCGTCCTGACGCAACGCTGGAACAAATCCGCACCGCAGCCAAGGCCGCATTCATCGACGACGAAATCATGGCGCTCGAACACGGCTACGACACGGTGATCGATGGTCGGGTCGGCCTGTCCGGCGGACAGGAGCAACGTATCGCCATCGCCCGTGCGCTGCTGAAGGACACGCCGATCCTGATTCTCGACGAGGCCACGGCCAGCGTCGATCCGGAATCGGAAGCGCAGATTCAGCAGGCGTTGAACGCATTGGTCGCGGGCCGGACCGTAATCGTCATCGCACATAAGCCATCCGCCGTGGTGGGCGCCGATCAGATGGTCGTCATGGATCGCGGCGAAATCGTCGCCTGCGGCACACACGAGCAACTTGCCGACGAAACGCACGTACGCGCGTTGGATGCCGTCGCACGACACAATCGAATCGCAGCACAGGAAGGCGCATACCATGCGTAAGACCAGCACTTTGCAATGTCTGAGAGAGGCCTTGGCCGGTCATGTCGGCGGATTCGACAAAGCGATGCTGTTGTCCGTCATGTCCGGTGTGGTCACCGGTCTGACGTTCGCCGCGATCATTCCCGCCGCGCAGACGCTGGGCGGCGCATCCACCGTGATGGGACTGGGTTTCTGGCAGTGGGTGGCCGTACTGGCCATACTCGCAGTGCTGTCCGGCGTCATCGACTACTTCAAATCCGTCATCTCCTACAATTCCGCGCTTGACTTCCTCGCCATCGCACTGCATGGCATCGGCGACAAAATCGCATCATTGCCGCTTGGCTGGTTCGCCAAAGGCACCGCCGGCCGACTCTCCCGCTTCGCGACACACGATCTGATGTCCATCGGCCAATCATTCGCGCATCTGATCTCGCCGATGGTAACCGGCGCCGCAAGCACCGTTACCCTGTGCGTGGCCATGCTGCTGTGGGATTGGCGCATCGGACTGACGCTGATCATTCCGCTGCCGCTCCTGTGGGGCGCCGGCAAACTGTCTTCGATGATGCTCCATCGCGGGGATGACGCCATGCTTGCCCTGGATTTCGAAGCTTCAAGCAGACTCGTGGAATTCGCGACCTGCCAAGGCGCGCTCCGTTCATGCGGAGCAAGCCATCCATACCAGCCGTTGACGGATGCGTTGGATGCCCGCACCGCGGGTCAACGCAGATCGCTGCGCTGGGGCGTCGCCGCGAATCTGCTCAACGGCATGGCCAGCCAGTTGCTGCCGGTCTCGATGATCATGGCATGCGCGGCATTGACGTTGCAGGGCGCGCTTTCCCCGCTCGTCGGCATCGCCTGCATGGGTGTTTCGCTACGGTTCTCCAACACCGTCAACGACATGTTCGCCATGCTGCTCGGCATTGAGGAATCACGCAAGTCTTTGGACTACTACCTGTCCGTCATGCGTGAGCGACCGTTGCCCGAACCTGCCGACCCCAAGCCGGTGACGAGACCGGGCGCGGTCGAGTTCGATCGTGTTCGCTTCGGCTACACCGCTTCCGCACCGGTGCTGCACGATGTGTCGTGGACCGCACGGCCCGGTTCCATGCTTGCCGTCGTCGGCCCGTCCGGCTCCGGCAAGACGACCATGGCGAAGCTGATCGCCCGTTTCTATGACGTGGACGCCGGCACGGTGCGCGTGGGCGGACTCGACGTGCGCGATCAACGTGCGTCGGATGTCGTGGCGCAGCTGTCGATGGTGTTCCAGGACGTGTACCTGTTCCATGGCACGCTGATTGACAATATCCGCCTTGGCAGGCCGGAAGCGTCGGATGATGAGGTCATGCGCGCGGCCGAGTTGGCGGGCGTCAGCGAAATCGCGCAACGCCTGCCCGACGGCTGGCAGACGAACGTCGGCGAAGGCGGCAAATCCTTGTCCGGCGGCGAGCGCCAACGCGTATCCATTGCGCGCGCCGTGCTCAAGCAGGCGCCGATCGTACTGTTCGACGAGGCGACCAGTGCGTTGGACGTGGAAAACGAGGCTCATATCAACGAGTGCATGGCGCAGTTGCGTGCCACGTCGACGGTGATCGTCATCGCGCACAAGCTGGAGACGATCCGCAATGCGGACACGATCATCGTCATGGGACGCGACGGCGGCATGCTGCAGCGTGGCACCCACGACCAGCTGATTGCGGAGCCCGGCATGTATCGCGAATTCTACGAGGCTCGCTGCCGGGCCGAGAGCTGGTCGTTGTAGGGCGGGCCCATCCGCCCCGGCACCGAGGGTTTCCTCATCAAGAAATATGACCTAAAGTGACCTAACGTGCATGCTTTGTTGAAAAGGATCGGCGTTACCGTGGCGGCCACCGCGATGGCATCCGTCGTACTGTTCGTACTGTTGGGCGCTCTGGGCAGGGATATGACCCCGCAATGGCGGGTCGGGCCGTTCACCGACCACATCGCGGTCGAATCCGCCGATACCGCGATTCGCGCGACTGACCTGCAAACCCCGCAGGAAGGCACCTATCAGACCAAGGAAACGCACATCACGGTGCCGCTTGCAGCCAACGTGACGGTAAACGCCATCGTCCGCGAACCGATCGGCGCTCCCGACGGCCATCCGGCATGCCTGCTCATGCATGGTTCCGGCACCGGCAAATCCGCCGAGGCATATGGCGATATCGCCAACGCCATGGCTTCCGCCGGCATCACCACCCTGGTGCCCGACAAACGTCTTGACAACTATTCGGCGTTGCATCGCGACTATGTGTCCAGTGCGCACGACTATGCACGATCATTGGAGACGCTCAGGCAATGGCCTGGCGTCGATCCGGCGAAAACCGGACTGTATGCGGAGTCGGAAGGCACATGGATCGCCACCGTGCTCACCCAGGAACATCAGGACATCGCATTCGCGATTCTCACCTCTTCCCCGGTGGTATCGGGTCGGCAGCAGATGACGCTCGCCGCCACCAGCTATCTGACCACCGTGGGCGCACCGGATGCCGTCAAGGGGATCATTCCAAGACTCACCAGTCTGAGCCTCAAATCCATCGGCCTGGAATACGCGGATTTCGATGCCGCTCAATACCGCACGTCGCTGACCATGCCACTGCTCATCAACTATGGCGTGCGAGACAGTGCCATGCCAATCGAGCAAGGTGCGAGATTGCTCATGCAGGCTGCGAACGAAGCCGGCAACGATAACGTGACGCTGCGTTATTTCGATGCGAATCATCAGATGCGCACCGGTTCGAACGCAACCGTGCCGGGGCTGCCGTTGGAGGAGCATTACACGCATGATCTGGAGGATTGGATCAACGCCGTCGCAGCCGGCACGACGGCCGACGGCTGGGCCACGCCGATGATCGCCGGCGCGCAGCCCAATCAGCGGATTGCCGCACCGCTCAGCACCAAGCCCGCACTGATCAAGACATTGGACGTGCTCGTCGGCGGCATCGCATCATGCCTGTTGCTCGCGTTGGCTGCGATTGTCGGTGCGCTGATACTGCTGATCGTCGGCATGTCCCGCAGCCCGCAGGATTCCCGTCGTTTCGCCGGTCCGCTGCGCATGGCGTTGGCCGTCAACACCATACTCGCCGCTGGCATGACCGGCATATTCCTCGCCTACCTGTTTGCCGTGGTGCGGGATGCCATCACGCTCACCAATGATTCGACGTTGCTTGCCAGATACTGGCAGTACATAGTGATCGGCGCCATCGTAAGTCTGATTGCCTTCGCGTGGCTGCTGGTCGAATGCGTGTTCGCGGTTCGTGCGCGCCGCCGTCAGGAATCGGCTTGGCCGTTGCACGCGCATCTCGTGGATACGCATGAGGATACGCATGATGGCCACCGCAATATGGCGGGAATCCGAAACGATCATGGAAAAGCGGGTGTCGGATTCGGCCATGTCGCGGTGGCCACGTGTGTGATGCTGTCGGCCGCGCTGTCGTTGGCGCTGCTGGCATTCTGGGGATTATTCGGCTGACTGCCGCATCATGCTCGACTGTCGTGAGGGTCGGCCGCGCCATCGGCGGACTCGGAGGCCTTGCGTTCGGCCTTGGCTTCCTGCACCAGTTTGACGATCGCCCATGCGAACGCGACGGCGATCAGTATCAGGCCCAGCCCGCCGATGGTGCCGACGACGAACAGTTGCGGATCGACTCCCCATAGATTCATCGGGGATTGCAAGCCCCATATCACCGTCACCACACCGATCAGCGCGATGCACACGCCCAGGGCGATGGTCGCGCCTGACGGACCTGAGGGGCGAATCACCAGATCGCCGTTCGATTTGGTGATGCTCACCGGCATTGCGGTCTGTCCCATGGGATGGCCGGCAGGTTCCATCGGCTGTTCGAACGTCGGCACGGTCGCCGCCGAATCCGGCGTGTCTTCCATGGTCGGCATCGTGGTCGTCTGCGCGTCGGTCGGCAATACCGTAGTCGGCTCATCTTCCGGTGCCGTGTCGTTCACCGGCATTACACGGGTATCATCGTCGGTCATTTCGTCTCTTTTCCATTGAAGGTCGGCAGCGTGTTCTGCGAAGCGTACTGTACGGTGACGCTGCCGCCGATGGTCACATGCGGGTTGATTGTCAGATCCGGTTTCGGGGCTTTGCTTTCCCCGGCCAGGCATGGCCAGTACCAATGCTGGGCGTAGACCTTGTTCAGGGCTTTGTCGGTATCGGCGTCCTTGAATGGGGAGTCGAACCGTTGACCGCTCGTGGCATCGGCGGAATCATCCGAATCGTCCGAATCCGTGGAATCGTCCGGATGCATGAACCGGCAACCTGTGTCGCGGTCCGTCGTATCAAAGGCCCGCTGCCCCGCCATGGCGTCGGACCGATAGTCCGAACCGAACGAGAGCGTACCGTCGATGGCGCCGCCGGCATCCATCATGTTGATTTCGGACGGTCCTCCGATGTGATCCAGAACGGAGTACTCGTCGTAATCCTCGTCCTCGTACCCGCCGAGGGTCCACCAGCATCCATCGGGAATGGTCACCACCACTTGGGCACTCGATACGGTCATATTGATCGTTCCCGTCGGGCAGGTGCTGTCGCCCATGGTGCCGTCGTTGAGCCTGACCTTGTGCGAGCCATTGTTCTTGCCATACTGGCTCAGGTCGATGTGCAGTATGTCGCTGTCATAGTCGTTGCCGACGACGGCGATGCCGTTGCCGTATCGCTTCATCTGCGCGGCGGACGAGCCCATCACCTTGGTACCTGCAAGCGCGACGGTCTGGTAGGTGTCGTTCTGCTTGAACCTGTACCAGCAGATGGAATAGGTTCCGGTGCATATCACCATGATGACGGCCATGGTCGCGGCGAGCCACGTCAGCGGATGCAGGCCGCCGGCACGTCGGCCCATGCTTCCAAGGATGATGATGATCACGCCCATCAGCAGGCAGAATCCACCGGCAACCAGCGTCGTCACCTGCAGCTTGTCCGCAATGATGTTCTGACTGGTCTTGGAACCGTCGAACGTGTCATACCAGTACAGTCCGGCGACCGCGAGCAGTGCGAGACCGAAGGTCATAAGCACCAGGAAGGGCCCGGCCGGCTTCCTGCGCCCGTATCGCGGCTGCGGTTCGATCGGGGCGGCTGGCGCGGTGAAAGTCGGCGGCACGTTGGCCGTGGCGAACGCGGCCGGCCCGTTCATCGGCTGCTGCGACACATGGGCTTGCGGCGGGACGTCACCCGTACCGCCCGCAGGCCCCTGCCGATAGACGGAATCGTACGGCGGGACTCCCTGCTGTTGCGGCATGCCACGTTGATACCACGGCGAAACCGGCTTCGGTCCGTCCATTGTCGCCACGAACGGTGGGGCCTGCGGTGGCATCGGCCCGGCGGCACCCTGCGCGCCGAGAACGTAAGAATTGTGCGGTACCGGACCATACTGCGCCTGCTGCTGCCAAGCCGGCACATAGGTCTGCCGATTTACTATCAGCCACAATATGAGTGCCGCCACCGCAAAGGCCACCCAGCCCGCCCCGGGCAGGCAGATGGCGATCGCCATGCACACGAACACGCCGATACAGCTCCAATCCCAGTGGCCTGCGATCAGTTCCTCACACAGGATACGGTCGTCGGTCTCGTCCGGCAGCAGGAACCAGGCCATGCCGTAGAAGGCGGCGCCGCATCCGAAGAACAGCGAGGTGAGAATCACCAGCGCACGCACCAACGCCACATTCCAACCAAGACGACGGGCAAGCCCATCGCAGACACCGCCGACCCAACGGTCGCGCCCTCGCTTCAGCTGACTTTTTCGAATCCATGCGAAGAACCGGTTGGACGAGGAGGGTTGCGGCTGGCCTGCAGGCCGCTGCGGCGCGTTCCACTGGTTGCTTCGCGGATCATGGTGTACATTGCTCATGGTTCCATTACACCAACCCGCGACTGCCATACTTATCGGGGAACACCCTGAATCTGCCCTGAACACGAGATAAAAGCCCCGATTCGGCATCCCCCACACGGCACAATGGAACCATGAAGTCCTATGGAGCACCGCGATATACGCAATACGAGTATGACTACGCCAGTTCGGTGTATGCCCGCTACTGCCTAGCCAATCGCGATCCGCACGAGTCCGCGCCGATCAGACCCGCCCGCCTGCCATTGATGCGCCCGCAGTATGGACGCTGGTTCGCGGGCGTCTGCAAAGGCATCAGCATGCATCTCGGCGTGTCGGTCGGGCTGATTCGTCTGATCGCCATCGCCTCGACGTTTGCGTTCGGTTCAGGCGTCATCGCCTACGTCTTCCTATGGCTGACCGTTCCATTGGGCGACCCCGTGCAGCAGGCATACTGGCTGGCCGAACAGCAGCCAATCAGCCGGTCACCCCTCTCCCATGGCAACGCGCCATACGCAGGCATCGCGCGGCATACGACGCGCGCAATGACGGACGAATCGCAATTCGACGGCATGCAAACCGACGATGTCGACGATGTCGAGCACACGCGATCCTCCGGGGAAAGCCTGGAACATCTGCTGAAAAACGCACCGAAACCCGCGTTGATCGCATTGACCGGCCTGATGCTGCTCGCCATCAGTTGCGCAATGCTGCTCAGCGGCATCGACCGTATGCTCATTCTTCCGCTACTGTTCGGAGCCATCGGCATCGGCGTATCCTGGCTGCGCTACAACGCGGAAGAAGGTCAATTGTGGACGATGCTTGGCGGCATCGCACTGATTTTCATCGGCTATGTGGTCTATATCTTCGGCCAGGTGCGCTACCTGCCCGGTTCAAGCCATCCGACATGGACATTCATCATCGCGGGTCTGGCACTGCTGGTCGGCGGGATGCTGGCGATCGTACCATGGATCGTCGCGCTGATTCGCGACCTCGGCACCGAACGCGCGTTGAAGGAACGTGAGGAGGAACGCGCCGACATGACGGCTCATCTGCATGATGGCGTATTGCAGACGTTGGCGTTGATCCAACTGCATGCCGACGACCAGCAGACCGTCTTCTCGTTGGCCCGTTCGCAGGAGCGTGAGCTGCGTGAATGGCTGTATCAGGAACGCACTACGTCAGATCGTTCCGTCAACGCCGGCTTGAAGGAGATCGCGGCGCAAGTGGAGGATACGCATGGCAAGCCGATCGAGGTGGTGACGGTAGGCGACGCACAGCCGAGCGCGCAGACCGACGCGCTGCTCGACGCCACGCAGCAGGCGCTCATCAACGCCGTGACCCACGGCGGAGAACCGATTTCCGTGTATTGCGAAGCGGGTGATGACATGGTCGAAGTGTTCGTACGTGACCACGGCGAAGGCTTTGACATCGCTACGATTCCCGCGAATCGTCTGGGCATCCGCGAGTCGATCATCGGACGTATCAAACGACGTGGCGGTACAGTGGAGATTGTGTCGCGACCGAAATGGGGCACGGAGGTACGCATGCATATGCCGATCGTCGCCAGGCAATCCAAAGCCGGTGAACCCGACGCAAGCCAAATCAAGGAGCAGCAATGAACGAGCAGCAGGAGCAGCCGATCCGCATCGCCGTGGTCGACGATCATGAGATGTTCCGCGCGGGCGTGATCGCCACATTACAACCGCACTTCAACATCGTCGGGCAGGCGCCGGATGTCGAGGGGTCAGTGGCGATGATCGCACAGACCAAGCCGGATGTGGTACTGCTTGACGTGCACGTGCCGGGCGGCGAAGGCGGTGGCGGCGCGGAAATTCTCACCCGGTCACGGGCCTACTCCCCCAATACCGTGTTTCTGGCGCTGTCGGTATCGGATTCGCCGCAGGACGTCGGTTCCGTAATCCGCGCAGGAGCGCAAGGTTACGTGACCAAGACGATTTCCGGCGACGACTTGATCTCATCCATCAAACAGGTGCACGAAGGGTATGCCGTGTTTTCGCCTAAGCTGGCGGGATTCGTGCTTTCCGCCTTTCAGAGTGCGCCTTCCGGCGGCATGGCGGCCGGTGGTGCGAACGGCCCGATTCACGACGATGAGCTGGACCGTCTGTCAAATCGCGAACAGGAGGTCATGCGCCTGATCGCACGCGGCTACACCTACAAGGAAGTGGCGGCCGAGCTGTTCATCTCCATCAAAACCGTGGAGACGCATGTCAGCTCCGTGCTGCGCAAGCTGCAGCTGTCGAATCGTACCGAGCTCACCCGTTGGGCCGCCGATCGTCGCATCGTCTGATCCGATCGTCCCGTTTCCGACGCCCTGCCTGATTCCCGCCTGATTCCCGCCGGTAAGTGGTCCATTCCCCCAAAAACCACCTGATTCCCACAGAAACCGGTCGAAATCCATCACTGAACATCATAGATAAGACAGTTTTTACGGGAATGGACCACTTACCGGTGCAGATACGGCAGTATTCGTTGTGAATCGATCATTTCCGTTGGAATCAGCTGATTTTAACCGGAATCAGTTGGATTGCATCGAACCCAGCCGGGCAATCAACCCATTTCAGTCATTTTGCCGACCCATGCGTGGCGGAAAGCCGCACGTAACCGGAATGATGCATGGTGAAGCGCATACGATCCGCGACGTATACGTCGATGGCCCGCTCGAACGGCGTTCCTTCGGCGGTGAACGCGATTCTATGGATGCGCATCAGCGGCGTCTCCGGCTCGATTTCGAGCAACTCGTTCTCCTGAGCGTCGCCGACCACCGATTCCAGCGTCTCGTCCACGCTATACGGGCGAACGTCGTAGTCACGCTCGAACATCGTGTAGAACGGCGTGGTCAGATCGCGCGTCAGGAACATCGGAAACAGATATGCGGGCAGGTGCGAACGTTCCAAAGACAGCGGCTGGTCTTCGATATAGCGCAGACGGGTGATGTCGTAGACCATCGGATGCTCGCCGGGCAGTTTCAGCAACCGTATGTCGGAAGGCGAAGCCGGGGCGATCACAGCCTGCAACACCTTCGACGAGACCCGCATGCCTTGCCGTCTTGCAATGGTCGGCAACGATTCAACGGTATTGATGTTACGTTCCAGCCGACCGTCGGACACGACGATGCCACCTGCACGGCCGATCTTGCGGATGACCTCATGGGAGGCTTCCAATACCGCCAGAGCCATACGCAGGTCGGAACGGCTGATGCCGAGTGATTGTGCGAGCGCCCGTTCCGAACCGAGTCTCTCCCCCGGCTGCAGTTCCCGGTCACGGATAAGGGCACGGATACGGTAGACCAGCTCACTCGTCGCCAGCCTTCCTTGGCCTGCGTCGATGCGATCTTCCATATCCGTGCCCTCCCTGCTGCATTTCCTTTCGTTTTACAGTTTCAATGTTTCGAGTGTCTTGGTGAATCCATCCATGAACCAGTCCACGTCGGATTCGCTGAACACCAGTGGCGGACGCAGCTTGAGAATATTGCCATATCGGCCGCACACCGATGTGAGGATGTGATTGTCACGTAGGGTTTCAAGAATATCGAGCGCCGCTTTCTGATCTGGCTCCTTGGTACCCGGCTTGACGATTTCGCAGCCGATGTACAGACCGGCGCCGCGCACGTCGCCGATGCACGGATGAGACGGCATGAGCGAGGCGACGGCATCCTTGAATACCTTGCCCACCTTCTTGGCATTGCCCATGGTGTCTTCGTCACGCATCACGTCAAGCACGGCCTGGGCCGCGGCCATGCATACCGGATTGCCACCGAAGGTGTTGAAATACGGGATGGACCCGGCGAATGGTTCGAGCACTTCGTGCCGGGCCGCCATCAGCGAGGTCGGTAGACCGTTGGCCATCGGCTTGCCGGAGGTGACCAGATCCGGCACGATGCCCTGGCGCCCGAAGCCCCAGAAGGCGTCGCCGGTACGGGTGAAGCCGGGCTGCACCTCGTCGGCAATCCACACGCCGCCAAGCTCGTGCACGGTATCGATGACCGGCTTCAGGTAACCGACCGGATCCGGATACACACCGTCGGACGAGAAGATGGAGTCCGCGAGCAGTGCCGCGAACTTGATGCCATGACGTTCCATATCGGCCACGGCCTTGCGTACCTCACCCGCCATCCAGTTGCCGAATTCCTCGGCGGTGCATTCGGAGGCCGCTTTCCCGTCGATTTCGAGACGGTAGGTGTCGGGGGTGGGAATCATGCGCATTGTGAGGCCCAAGGTCTGTGCGGTACCGAGTGCCGGTGACAGCTTGGAAGTCAGGGCGGAGTTGCCATGGTAGGCCTCGTGCGTCACGATCACGCCTTCGCCGCCGGTGTAGGTCTGGGCCACTCGTATGGCCAGATCGTTGGCTTCGGAGCCGGTGCACTGGAACATGATGCGGTCAAGCTCGTCGGGCATGGTGGAAAGGATATCTTCCGCATAATGCAGGATGTTCTCGTGCAGGTAGCGGGTGTGGGTGTTGAGCATTGAGGCTTGCTTGGACAGCGCCTCGACCACGCGCGGATGGCAGTGGCCCACGGATGCCACATTGTTGTACACGTCGAGGTATTCCTCGCCGTCGGCATCCCACAGATGAGACCCGACGCCTTTCACCAGATGCACCGGATTGCGATAGAACAGGCGGTAAGCCGGTCCGAGTACGTCGCGTTCCTCAGTGAGCTTGCGCGTTGCCGGATCGAGTGCGTCCGCCATCTCCGGACGGAAGCTGTTGGTGTCCATGATGGTTGATCGAGTGGCCATGATTCCTTCTTTCGTTGGCTCTCCTTGGCATTACCCAAACGGTAACGCAGCTTTGTTGAGGGACTGATACAGTACGGAAACAAACCATTTCCGCCATTTTTTGCGTATTTGGTTGACCTTTTGCCGAGATTCGACTCCATGGAAAACGGCATGCCCGCATTGATGAATTCCACGCGATGCATGCCGTTATCCGATGAGGTGTTGCCGTTCAGTCCTCGGTCTTGTATTCGGCTTTGCCTCCGGATGCCGCGAACTCCTCTTCCGGGGAGAGCACCAGATGCTTGCGGCCGTAGACCGCGAAGAAGATGGTGGCGAGAATGTAGATGGCCACCATGGTGTAGACGGCTAGGCGGTAGTCAGGGTTGAGCAACACCGCCACGAAGATGCAGAAGGCCAGCAGTCCCGCGATCACCGCGCCCGGTACGCCGAAGCGGCTGGTGAACGGCCTCTTGATGTCGGGCATGTTCCTCTTGAGCAACACGTAGGAGACCATCTGCAGCAGGTAAGCCAGCACGGCACCCCATACGGCGATGTTAAGTACCACCGAACCTGCGCCGGAACCGCCGTAGGCGATGATGAACAGCGCGGCAAAGCCGATGATGGCGCCGACGATCAGGCCCCAATACGGCGTTTTCTTCTTGCCGGTCAGCGACAGGAACGCCGGATAGTAGCCTGCGCGGGACAGCGAATACAGGTTGCGTCCGTAAGCGAACATGATGCCCTGGATGGAAGCGAGCAAGCCGATGAGCGCGAAGGCGGAGAGCACCGCGGCAAGATTGCCGGGCAGAATCGCACGATACCCGTCAAGTAGAGGCTCATCGGAACCGGCGAGCGCCTCGGATCCGACCACGGCCGGGTTGAGGAACACGATGATCAGTGCGGACAGACCTAGGGTGAAGATGCACAGGCGGGAGGACTTCGGAATGTTCTTTTCCGGTTCGCGCACCTCTTCGGCGGCCAGCGGGAGCTGTTCGATGCCGAGGAACAGCCACATGGCGAACGGCATGGCGTAGAAGATGGCGCCCGGTCCGAACGGCAGGAATGCGGAGTTGCCGTCCGTCGGCGTGATGTTGAGCAGTGTGGAGAAGTCGGCCTTGCCCGTTACGAACGCGCCGATGCCGAACAGCGCTACGATGGCGAGCGCCGCAATCGACACGACTTCGGCGAAGCGGAATGAGGTTTCGGCGCCGAGCCAGTTGACTACCACGAAGATGACATACAGGCCGAGCCACCAGATCCAGCGCAAACCGTGGTCGTCAAGCGAGTAGCCGGTCAGGTCGGACAGGATCGCGTCGGCGTATGCCGAAGAGAAGTAGACGATGGTGGCGGCGGTCATCACGTATTCCACGGTTTCCGCAAGCCCGGTGAAGAAGCCGCCCCATGGCCCCATGGCCGCTCGGGCGAACGAGTATGCGCCGCCGGTGTGTGGCATGGCGGAGGCCATTTCACTGATGGAATTGAGCATGAGTACGTACATGAGGTACACCACGAGGGCGGCCACGAGCATGCCACCCCAGCCGGCCTGCGCTATGCCGCCGTTCCATCCGGAGAAGTCGCCGGAAACGACTGCCGCGATGCCGATGGCCCATAGGCCGAATGCTCCCGCGGTCCGCTTGAGTTGACGTTTTTTGAAATAGTCCTTGTCGGTTTCCACATAGGTCACGCTGCCTATGGAGCTTCCCGAAACGGTTGATGCCGTCATTGCAATCGCCTTCCTCTCTTACTGTTCGGCGAGTTATGCCATTGATTTCCTCGTTCAGTTGTGGTTGTTGGATTCGGTTGGATATTCAGTTATCAAATTCCTGGAGCGCGTTGCCGTTCAGTGCAACAGCCATAGCGGATCGTCAAGGTACCGCTTGGCGCACATCACGCTGCCGGGGGCTTGTTGAGCCGCCAGGCCGTCAGGCAGTGCGTCCTCACGATGGTTGGTGGTCCAGCCGAGCATTTGCAGACGGCGGATCATCGACAATGCCGACATGATGTGCAGTTCGTCGTCGGTGAATGTTCCGGCGACCGCCTGATAGCCTTTCACCCATGCCTTGGCGAGGTCGGGCGCGTAGGATTCATGTTCGATGAAGCTCAAGGAGGATGCATAGTCGTAGAGGTACCAGCTGTAACCGGCGTCGTCGAAATCGATGACCGTCAGTCTGCCATCGTCGCCGCGGATTACGTTCGAGGGACGTAGGTCGGCGTGGATCAGTCCCCAGGTGTCGTTGGTCCGCGGCACTTTCATCACCACGTCCATGGCCTTCCATAGGGCGGTGTCGCACAATGCCCTCTCGTCATCGGTGAGATTCGCACTTTCCCAGCGTCCCCAACGCGGGGCCGGACCGACCATGTTCGACAGGTCCCAGTTGAAACGGGTAAAGCCGTATGGCTTGTTCCAGTTACGGGATTGTTCGTGGAACTTCGCCGCCCACTGGCCGATGGTCTCGTAGTAAGGTGCGGGATTGTCGAGATCCTCCAGCACGGTGCCTTCCACGTATTTGGTCGAGATGACCGTCCAGCCGATTCCGTTGAGGTCGTTGATTTTCGTCACGAACGTGCCGCGTACGGTGGGTACCGGATTGATCAGGCTGATGCCATCGATGTCATGCAACGCGTTGAGCCAACTGATTTCCGAGGCGACGGCCTCCGGTCCGCCCACGTAGCCGGGCTGTGAGACGCGCACCACGCCTTGCGGCTCGCCGTCAAGCAACAGCAGGAACGTTGCGTTTTCGGAGACGGTGATGAGATTGAGCTGGGCGCGGGAATGGTCGATGCCCCATGCGCCGCATACTCCCTGAAACAACCAGAATGGTGCCGGACACCCTTTGGTCAGCCCACTGAACGTGTCGAGGCTGACGGTCTGTGTCGGGTCGTCGAGCAGGCTGGTGATCTGCTGTGCCATAGTGACCTCGATTCATGACGCTTCGGAAAAACAACCAACGATAAGGTCTCTTATCGAAAAACCTTTGATTCACGTTGTTATTACCCAAGATTGTGCCGGAATCGACCGTCACACTCACCACCGCACTGTTACGTGCCAGTAAAGAAAAGCCCTCTGAAAATTAATGGCTCGTTACCACGGGACTCGACATGGATGAGAGTCACGAACGGCGTGGATTGACTATTTGCCTTGCCGGTGAAGGCTCCGTCACCTACGCCGGATGATGAAACTTATGCATTGGCATCGTCTTGTCGGATTCGTCGTTGATGTTCCATATGGACAGGCCAATGCTCTTCCCCACGACGTTGCAGGCCAAACACACTTGCCTCGGCAGGCTCACCAACCCATACGGGTCCTCCCGTATGCGTCCACCTCCGGTTAGAAGAAGACGCCTTCCGGAACGATATCCATCAGCATGAGCGCAAAGCGAACGACAACGAGCCCGAAGAAGATGATGACGGCAGGACGGTTACGCATAATCAGGGCGATATATTCGCGGAAGAACGCCGCCGGATAGAAAAAGGCCGCCGTGTGTCCGCCTACGCAGCTTGCGTTGATGCCAAGACGTCGTGCGAACATCGCGGCGCGCAGGCAGTGGTAGGAGCTCGTGGCAATGGTGCAATGTGCGGCTCCACCGCGGGCATCCATGATGGCATGCGAGAACTTCAGATTCTCTTCGGTCGTTGAGGACTTGTCTTCCAAGAGAATGCTGCTTTCCGGTACGCCCTGCGAAAGCAGGTAGTTGGCCATGGCACGGCTTTCGGAAATCACCTCGTCATGGCCCTGACCGCCGGACGTGATGATTGTTGCGCGACGTCCGCCTTGCTCCCAAGCCGCGATCGCCGCATCCAGGCGCCCCCGCAGCAGCGGCGTGACCGTGCCGTCGTCGAGAATGCTACAACCCAGCACAATGATGTATTCGGTTTCAGGAGCCTTGCCGGACTTATAGCAGATGTCGTTCGAGAACCAGACACCAAAGAGCGCGATAGGAATGTAGTTCACCATCATGCTCACGAAGGTCATAACGCGGACGTAAAACTCCGAGCCCGACATGCCCTGCCCCGGCCCCCAAAGGAACCAGTAACCGGAAAAGAGCAACATGATACCCCAAGCGAAGGGAAGCGCACTGGTAAGGGAGAAACCTTCGCGCCGCACCCCGATGATGCCGTTGACCAACAGGGCGAATCCCAGAATTACGAAGAGAACCGGACGAATGTATGCGAGGACGTAAGCTACGCCCATCAGCCAAGGAGATGCCCCCATGTGAGCTGCCATCAGACCAAGGAGGCTTTCGAGAAGAAGAATGACGGCCAGCTCCAGAATAAATCCGTTCGAAATGCGGTTGGGGTGTTTTTTGGCCAGAAAAAAGGTGGCAATGCAGAGCATGACGCCCAAGATGCAGTAGCCAAGACTCAGCATTGTCATGTCATCCTTCCGAGGGGGAGGCAAAGTTGCGGAATTCATTGTATACAGCGATTGTGACGAACGCCGGAATCTCGTCGATTTCACAACAGGACCCGATATACCCAAGCTTTGGCGGAAGACCGAAAGAAGGAGGGGTAATGAATCCCGTCGGCGTGACCGACAGCGCCACGCTGGCCACGCCGACGGTATAGGAGTTGTTCGCATTACCCCATAACCGCTTCCATCAGCGGCGCAGCAGCACAGTCTCATTTACGGTACGTTCCGGTTGGGGTTCCAATGTGACGACAATTTCATCCGCAAACCGAGAAGACGCCCACCAATCGAACCAGGATTCACAACATCAAATACGCACAAACAGGGGGCACTCATTTGCCACCCTGAAAAGTTCAACTCACTCAAGATGCTCAGTCACCGTTGTCGTTAACGCACACTCCTCGTGGATTCACGAACAATAAGCTCACCTGGAATCTCCACATAACGATTCCAGTTCTCCGTATGTCCGTTCCCCTCCACAAGGTCATTGATCTTGGCTTCAAGAAGCTCAAAGGATTTCATGCCCACCAAACGGAAATCCTGCCTTATCGTAGTAAGTTCCGGATTCCAGATACTCCCAATCGGATGGTCATCGAATCCAGCAACGCTGACATCTTCAGGCACTTTGCGCCCGGCATCATTCAGACCACGGATAATGCCCATAGCCAACTCATCATTGCCCGCAAAAATCGCGGTTACCTCCGGATCGGCACCGAGTTTTCGCCCGATCTCACGACCGCTCTCGGGATTCCATCCAGCTTCAATGGGAACAGTGGTCGGCACGCCGGCCTCCTCGCACGCTCGGCGCCATCCGCTAAGACGCGTGTAATCACCGCCATCACCGGGAATCGCCACGTGATATACGGTTCTGTGGCCCAGTGAAAGAAGATACTTAGTCAGCTCATACCCGCTTTCCCTCTCACACAATGAAATCTGGGCCGTCTCTTTCTCCCGCCCACCGGCAATCAGTACCGTGGGGAGGTCGGATGGCAGATATGCGAACGCATCGTTGCCCACCTGATCGAAGTTGAGAAGGATCACACCCGCAGGATTTTGATCCAAGCTTGATTGCACACTTGCCCTAAGCTTGCTACGGCTGGTGTCCGACAAAATCTCGATGGCCAACGAATACCCGGCAGCTCTTGCACTTTCTTCAATGCCTTCAATGCAGTGCGATTGGCCGTACAGCGTCGTATTCGTAGACAGAACCGCAATCGATTTTGTCCGCTCCTTCACCAAGGCTCGAGCGATTGGATTCGGCCTATACCCTAGCATTTCTATCGCTTTGGCGATTTTCTCACATTTCTCGTCGCTAACGCGCTCCCGATCATTGAGGTAGCGCGATACCGTAGGAACCGATACTTGCGCCAAGGCAGCAACATCTTTGATTGAGGCTGCTTTCGTCTGCCTTGCACCCCGGGCCATACTTCCCCTTTCGCCATCGCGTCCCACTAGAAAATCCGTACCTATTCATCATATAGTTCCAAATTCAATGATGAAAAGCACCGAAAATACTACTGGACGGATTTGTAGGTGGGTATCGATATCTCACCCACAAATCTACTTCACGGCTCCGCCTGTAATGCCGCTAATGATCTTCTTCTGAGCCAGCGCGAAAATAATCAGGAGCGGGAGGCTCATCAAAATGATGTAAGCGAAAATCAAATGCCAATTGTTGAGATATAAGCCGGCGCTAGCCACGTTATACAGATTCAAAGGAAGGAGATCCATCTTGCCCGACAGGATAAACAGCGAATAAAACACATCATTCCAGATGTACAGGGTTACCAAAATCGTCGCGGTAGCGAGAGTAGGACCGAGCAACGGCAGAATGATGGTAAAAAAGATTCGTATCGGCTTAGCACCATCCACACGCGCCGCTTCCTCGAGCGACACCGGAATGGTACGGATGAAACCAGTGACGAAGAAAATTACCGTCGACATGTAGATGCCCACATATACGCCGACCATACCCACTGCGGTGCCGGACAGGCCGATGATCTTCAGCAGCATCATCACAGTGACCACGGCCGGAGGAAGAATCAGACCGGAGATGCCCAACGCATACACAACGGCAAGCAGCTTGGTCGTCCGTCTCGCGAGAATCCACGAGGCCATCGAACCGAACAGCAGTGCGAGGAACACCGACGGAACGGTAACAACGATGGATCCGAAGAACGCGGCAATCATTTTACCGTCCACCAATACCGTTTTGAAGTTCTCCAGAAGATGCCACTGACTTGGCAGACTCATATTAGGGACCACAGCTTCCGCTTGAGTTTTCCCTGCTGTAACCACCAACAGCCAGAAAGGAATGCCGAGAAGTACTATCATCACCACGAAAACCATGATGGCGTGGAAGATGGCATGCCCCTTGGAAGGTCTATTGACCGTGACGGAATCATTGGTCTTGGGCGCTGCGCCATACGTTGCGGATGTCATAGGATTTTCGCTTCCCTTCTGCGCAGATACCAAATGAGCGGCACTGCGATGATCATAACCATAATGAACAGAACAAGACTCATCGTCGTGGACTGCGAATACAGTCCTTGGCCGAATGTTCTCCAGATGAAGATATTGATGATTTCGGTAGTGCTTCCAGGACCGCCCTGCGTTGTTGCCTGAACGATGTCGAAACCGTTCATGGAGCCAAGTAAAGACGTCGCCACATTAAAAGTGAAAGCCGGTGCAAGAAGCGGAAATTTGATACGCCAGAAGGTCTGCCTACGGGTCGCTCCATCAATGGCCGCCGCCTCTATTACGTCAGAATCGATGGTTTTGAGCCCAGCCAGAAAGATGAGCATTGACAGTCCCATCCACTTCCATCCATGGATTGCGGCTACGACGATAATCGTCCATATCGTAGATCCCAGCCACGCCACATCGATATTCGCACCAAGCAGGAAGGATAGAATCTGGTTCAAAGCCCCATCGGACTTGAGTACCGCCTGCCAGATATAGCCAACCGCCAAAGCGGACATGATGACGGGAATGAAGAACATAGTCCTAGCGAAGCGATTGATTCTAGTGTCCTCCTCAAGGAAAACCGCAAGCATTAATCCGAATGTGTTTTGGAAGATCGCGACCAGCAAAGCATAGATTAGTGTAATACGGAGGTCACGCAGCAGATTTCCCGACCTGAAGAGATCTACGAAATTGGAAAGACCTACGAACGATATCGTCTTGGAATAAGCAGACCAATTCGTGAAGGCGTAAATAAGGTTGAGAATAGTCGGAACAAAGAAGAAGATGAGTAGCATCACATAAGCCGGAATGAGATAACGAACTGGATAGTTCTGCCGCATAAGCACCTTTTGACTCTTGTTTCTTTTCTTCTTCTCTGGTCTGGGCACCGCACGTGCCACTGCTTGTGCTGACATTGTTCTTCCCCTATCGATTGTGGCTGATGGGTGTGGGGCACCAGATTTGCGGTGCCCCACCGTAATTACTTGGATTTCTTTCAGAACCCCTTGATCCCTTGCGCCTTTGCAAGTTGAGCAAATTGATCCTGAGTCGCTTTCGCTACATCGGTTGCGGACTTGGTGCCATTGATCATATCGGCCAAGTTGATATAGAGATCCGGATTCGCCACGGCCAAGGATTGCATGGAACCGACGGAATCCTTGATGGAATCTGCCGAGTCAAGCAATGCCTGCGGCACATTGTCAGGCGTGTCCACGTTTTTAATAACGGAGACAATGCCCTGATCCTTGACGAACGTTTCATAATCCTCAGTCATCCAATAATTGATGAACTGTCGTGCGGCGGCTTCCTTCTTGGAATCACTCGTCTTGAATGCGACCACCGAGTTATTCTGTTCCGGAATGACCGTTCCGATGTTGCCCTTGGCAGACAACGGGAAGAAACCTATGTTCTCATCAAGTGCCGCCTTGTCATTGTCCGCCAACGCGGCAATCTGGTTGAACAAGGAGTTCACGCAGACAATCATGCCTGCCTTGCCTTCCCAAAGGGCCTGAGCCTCATCGGTGTCCTTCGCCGAACCGGCATTCTTGTTATACAACCCCTCATCAAAGAGATGCTTGTAGTTGTCGATGGCAGTCTGAATCGTCTTGTCCGTAAACTTCTCCTTACCGGAATTAACACGATCCCACAAGCCGTCCTGAGCAGCCTCGGCAAGCTGAATCTGAACGGAGTACTGGGTTCCCCACTGAGATCCACCCATCTCGAACAGCGGAGATTCGACTCCGTCGATATTGGCATCCTTGATCTTTTTGGCTACTGCCACGTACTCATCCCAACCTTTTGGAATCTCCGTGATGCCGGCTTTCTCAAAGACTTTCTTATTGTAGAAAACACCCATCACTGGCGGAGTGGATACCAGTGCCGCATAACGAGTGCCATCGACTACGCCGCCGGCATCGGCTATGCCGTCCGTATAATCGTCCACCCAAGGTGCGTTATCCAGCTTCTGTAGTTTGTCTTGGGCGATGAATCCAGCAAGCATGGACTGAGTGGGTTGCCAGAAAGCAAGATCGGGAGTGTCACCCGTTGTGATCTTGGTCTGGATGTTCTGCTCATATGGGTCAGGAATCGTTTCCAGCTTAACTTTGGCCCCAGTTGCCTTCTCGAAATCATTGACGACCTTGACCGGAATCTTGTTGGAATTCTGTGCAACCCACATGGTCAATTCCACACCGTCAAGCTTTTGTGTGGCAGACGGCCAGTAATCCTTCGCGGAGGTATCCACATCACCATTGCCATCTCCGGCCGTAGGGTTCGAACATCCCGAAAGAACCATCGACAGGGCCGCTCCCATAGCGACCGCCGTCGCAACGTGGGCCTTTGTGAACATCTTCATTGATATCACCTTTCTTTTCTCTTTTATTACAATCCATTGTGTTCGTGCAACGCACTCATACGAACTCACTACGAAAGAAGGGTTTCACCGCCTTTCTCAACGAGTTCGAAAGATCTTGACGCATACATTCCATGCGGAATGGACACGATAAGACTCGAATCAGCTTCTGACCATTTGGCATCCCATTCATCAAAAGCGGGACCAACCGGGAAAATCGTTCGGCATTGAACGCCCTCGCCGTGTAAGTGTGGCAAGAAGAGCGCAACCTCCTTCACCGTTTCCGGAGCGTTCCTCGCCCACACGGTGACTATCGTCCGCCGAGAGGCCTTCACACCCAACGCCACCACCGCAGAATCCCACGATGGCAACCCAAGCGGCCAGAGGGGCACCGACTCCCCAATCATCGGCTGCACATGCTCTCGATAGGCCTGAATACCTTGCTGGATAATGTTCTTCTGCCACTCTTCCATTTGATTGATGTATCCGGAAAGGAAGAAACGCCCCAAGAACGTGGTATTGATATTGAACGCCGTCTGCTCCGCATCCATCTCGGCCTGCGGATACGCCCAACTGGCAGCCTGCTCCGGCAGTACCATCAACGGAGCCGTCGCCGCAATAACCGGGTACAAGCGGTAGTCCTGCTGATCAGATGTGGATTGCACTTGGAATCTGGACGTCTGGGCAAAATCCTCACGCATTCCACCTGAAGAACAATTTTCAAGAATCAATTTCGGATATCTACGATGCAGACCATCAACCCAATCAAGGAAGGCTCGATTATGGCCAAGCAATCCATCCCCCACCGAATCAGCGTGGTAGTCGGTTCCAGCCCCTGGAGAGACGTTGTAATCCATTTTGAAGTACTGAACGCCATAGTCACCGATCAGTCGATCCACAACGCCATCCAAATATCGGCGGGCAGACTCATCGCGCAGATCAAGGATATACCGCTCCTGCTCAACCACACGCTGCCCGTTGCGTTGGAAGAACGCAGAGTCAGGAAGCTCTTGCGCAACAGGTGATTTGATTCCAATGACTTCGGGCTCCAGCCAGAGACCGGGAACCATTCCCGCCTCTTTAATCGCATCAATCACTTCCCCGATTCCCCTAGGCCCCGGGAATCTGGTTTTTGACGGCTTCCACTCTCCGACGCTCGGCCACCAATCGCCGGAATCGTCATACCAGCCGCAATCTATGACGAAGACCTCGCAACCAACCTGCGCCGCGCTTGAAATCAGCGGCAACAACTTTTCCGTGGTCGGGTCGCCATTTATCGTATTCATATAGTCGTTGAATATCACTTGGGAAACAGCGGACGACTCATCGACCAACCTTCCGATTCGCCGGTATTTCGTCATTTCCTCAACGGTGGTCTGCATGTCCCCACCCATGACGAACGACGCCGGCACAGTCGCGAAAGACTCGCCTTCCCCCAAATCCTTCATCCATGAATGATTGACGCTCGTAGGGCCGGACAACGCGAAGTATCCATCCACTGTGTTGTCGCCGATTTCCCAACGCCATGCGCCATTATGCTCAACCTGGAAAGCCCACACATTGCCCGTCTCCCGGCTCTCCAAGAACGCCATCGGCACCGATCCGCCCGTAGACCATGTTCCCGTGGAAACGACAGCATGCTCACTGCGCGGATTATGATTCGTAAGCTCCTGACGAAGCACTGGGAACAGATCCGAGCATTTCGTATAGGACCAACGCCCCTCGCCAAGCCAATCATAATGACCTTCAAGCAGGATCCATTCCTTCTTCCAGGTCTCATCATTAGACATCGACCCCATAGGAAGAACGGCACTGGTCACCGACTCAAGAAACACATGCCCCGCCCCCCTGTTGATAACCGTCGCATATGCGCAGACCACGGACGTTCCCGGAGAAATCACATATGTCACGACCACATCGAGAGCATGTTGCTCATCCCTCATTTTGACGTCAAGACATCGCGACTCCCCCTTAGTCCTCTCATCAAACGACAAAAGGACCAAATCCCTGCCGATGGTCGTATGTATCAGCCGATCACATGCGATCCAATGTCCCGTACCGGAGAGGATGATTTCCGCAAGCGGCAGCCTTTGTGCAAAAACCTTCTCCACCATCCCAAAGACGATGCGGGAAAGCGATACATGCTCGTCCGCATTCACTTCGAAGGCAAGAGACACGCTATCGTTTCCCCACATATATTGCCTTTCCATGGGACCGCTCCTTCGCAAGGTCATTCTGTATATTCACCCGATAACGTTATCAAGCAAGACAGTTGATTCAACATTCCCACCCGCACTACAACTTTGCAATAAATGCGAGCTTTTTTATTCGATGACTTAAGTGTACTTCGATAACGTTTTCACGTCAAATCAGAGCAACATATTTCCCGCTTTCGCAAACGTTGGATTTACGCAGTTCCCACAGAAGGCGTTCCCAGTCCGACCTCTAGACCGAACCGGGAATGCCTTGGTATCGTTTTCACAAAACTACGACGTTCTTAAATCGCCCATCATCCAAGAGAGCGTCCGACAACCTCCCCAGCCACAATGGGATAGAACACGATCTTGTCGATATTTGGCGCGACACCCCACGATACCGCACCCTGGCCCAATCCCGGGGAATCCCAGTTGCCGAACACAAGAGCACCGCCATCCGTCGTAACACTCAAAGTTCTATCAAGAAAATTGGTATCTGAATACGTGTATCTGAATGCATCCCTCGAAAGCTCCTCGCCTTCGTCGTTACCTGCGCGGATCTGCAATCCCAAATCCACAATCTGAGGATTGTAGTCATGGTTTCCGATGAACGCGTCGTTGGAGAAACTCACCACCGCCGAATATCTTCCTGCAGGAACGGTCCCTGCAGGAATCGTAAGAGTTCCCTTGTTTCCCTCAATAAGGTCAGGAATCAACCACCTTCAAAAAGAAAAAGGGCTTACTGAAAAATCCAATAAGCCCAAAGGCGGACAGAGCGAGATTCGAACTCGCGGAAGGTTGCCCTTCAACGGTTTTCAAGACCGTCTCTTTAGACCGCTCAGACATCTGTCCAATGTGCAATGCACGAAACGTCAATATAGCACAGCATTCGGAAATCTTCAGCATCGCACACACATAAACAGCGTCGTGAGACGACAATCTCGATTCGTCCATCCAAAAACGGAAAAAGAGGATTCCCAGCCAAGATCCGTAGCGAAACACCGAATTGTGAATCAAAAAACGACGCCAGCACCACGCTGACGCCGTTTTTATCTCAATCGCATGCCAAATTCAGCAATGCCTGAAATCAGGCCTCCCACTTGGTCGGTTCGATGACTTCCTTGCCGCCCATGTAGGCACGCATGGCCTGCGGGATGACGATGGAGCCGTCCTTCTGCTGGTGATTCTCGAGAATGGCGACCAGCCAGCGAGTGGTGGCAAGCGTTCCGTTCAGCGTGGAGACGGCACGGGTGTTGCCGTCCTCCATACGCTCACGGATATTCAGGCGACGGGCCTGGTACTCGGTGCAGTTGGAGGTGGAGGTGAGCTCGCGGTAGCGGCCTTGGGTCGGCACCCAGGCCTCACAGTCGAACTTGCGGGCCGCGGAGGAGCCGAGGTCGCCGGCGGCGGTGTCGATGATGCGGTACGGCACCTCGACCTTGCCGAGCATCTCCTGCTCCATGGCCAGCAGGTGTTCATGCTCTTTGTAGGAGTCTTCCTGCTTGGTGTAGACGAACATTTCGACCTTGTCGAACTGGTGCACGCGGATGATGCCGGAGGTGTCCTTGCCAGCGGCACCGGCTTCACGGCGATAGCAGGAGCTCCAACCGCAGTAGCGCAGCGGGCCGTCGGACAGATCGAGGATCTCATTCTCATGCATGCCGGCGAGCGCCACCTCGGAGGTACCGACCAGATACTGCTCGTCGGGCTCGCGCAGACGGTAGATCTCGTCCGCATGAGAGTTGAGGAAGCCGGTGCCGCGCATCACTTCCGGGCGCACCAGCGTCGGGGTGATGGCCAAGGTGAAACCGTGCTCCTCGGCCTGGTCGACGGCCATGGTCAGCATGGCGATCTGCATGCGTGCCACCTGGCCGCGCAGGAAGTAGAAACGGGAGCCACCGACCTTCACGCCGCGCTCCATATCGATGCCGGCAACGCCACGGCCGAGGGTCAGATGATCCTTCGGTTCGAAGCCTTCCGCCGCGAAATCGCGGATCTGGCCGACCTTCTTGACGACCACGTAGTCGTCCTCGCCGCCTTCCGGAGCCTCCGGCTCGACGATGTTGGACAGCTTCCACATGGCGGTCGTATACTCTTCGGCTGCGGCATCGGCGGCGGCCTTGTACTCGGAGACCTTCTGGGACAGTTCCTTGGTTTCGGCGATCAGCTTGGCCTTCTCGTCGGCCGGGGCCGCGGCGACCTTCTTGCCGATCTCCTTCTGCTGCGCGCGGGCAGCTTCGAATTCCTTCAGAGAGGAGCGGCGAACCTCGTCGGAGCGTAGCACCTCGTCGACAAGTTCGACCGATTCGCCACGCTTACGCTGGGATTCCTTGACAACGTCAGCATGTTCACGAATGAATTGGATATCAAGCATGCCTTTAAGACTAGTGCCGCAAGCCGACAGTGAACATGTACCATCCGTTTTTGCGTGCAACGTGCAGTTTTCGTCGATTTTGTCGCGTCGAATTCACATTTTCGACCTATTTTCGGTGACAATGGGAGACATGCCTATGCCCGTTATCATCTCGTTGCTCATCGTCATCGGCGTGGCCGCAGTGTGCGGCGCCGCCTTCTTCGGCGTGCGCGCGTACAGACATCACAAGTTGGCGCGTCAGCTTGACCAGCGCAGCGACGACCAAGTGCATTACGTATTCGTCATCAACCCTTCGAAGCCGCAGGCCGACCAGCGCAAGCGGCATATCAGGGAATTCTGCGAGGCGAAAGGCCTTACGCAGGTGGACTTCATCGACACGCAGCTCGACAAGGACGGCCGTGTCTGCGCACTCGAGGCCTTGAATCGCGGTGCCGACGTGGTAGTGGCCGTCGGAGGCGACGGTACGGTGCGTACGGTGGCGAGTGCATTGTCGGGTACCGGCCATGCATTGGGCATCGTGCCGATCGGTACCGGCAACCTGTTCGCGCGCAATATGGGCATTCCCGTGGATGACATCGACGCCGCCCTGACCGTGGCCACCTCGCATGGCTCCCGCCAAGTGGACGTCGGCCGTCTCACCCTGCTCGATGACGAAACCACCGATCATGGCCACGCGTTCCTGATCATCGCGGGCATCGGCTTCGATGCCCTGATGATCGACGACACCGATCCTGAACTCAAGAAGAACATCAGCTGGCTGGCGTATTTCGTGTCGGGTGTCAAGAACCTGTTCGCGCCGAAATACCATGGCGACGTGACCATCACCAGCGAGGACGGCAGCACGCATACCACGCGCGGCCTGTCCTTCCGCACGTTCATGGCGGGCAATTGCGGCCAGATTCCCATGTTCTCGCTGATGCCGGACGCCGTCTACGACGATGGCATCCTCGATTACGAGATCATCGACACCTCCGGCGGCATTCTGGGCTGGGCCAACCTGTTCGGCGACGTACTGCACCAGACGATCACCGGCAAGGCACAGCAGAGTCCGCTGTCCACGAATTCCACGGTGGACCAGATTCAGGGCGTAAGCGCCGAAATCACATTGGAAAAGCCCGTTTTGGCGCAGGTCGACGGCGATATGCTTCCTGAGACGAAGCATATCCGGTTCAGCGTGGAACGTCAGGCGCTATGCGTACGCGTGCCGGAAGTCGTCTCCTCGGATGACGATTCCTTGGCCGCATCGGCTGTGACGCGGGAAATGTGAAGCGCCAGATAGGCGATTTCCGCTTCCGTCAGCGTCGCGTTCAACCGCATGCCTACCACGATGGCGAGTTGCCTCGCACAGGCGGTCGCCTGCGGATATGATGCCATGATGGTATCGACGATTGGCTGCGGCTCGTCGCTGAGCTGCTGATGCTGGTAGATACGGACGAACAGATACCGCAGATGTGTGATGAAGCGCCCCACATTGACGCTGTGCTGGTCGAGCGTCACGTCGTAGGTGTTTTCGATGACCGACAGCATCTGCTGAATCACGCCGGTCATGGTGTAGGTGTTCGACAGATCTCCGGTGGAGAAGCCGGCATTGACCAGATGCAGGGCAAGCGCCACGGCCTCGCCTTCTGGCAACGCCCCACCCAGATAATCGTTCATGGCGTTGACCAGCGCCTCACCTTTGGCGTATTCGCCCGCATACAGCGAACGCACTTCCGCCTCGAGCGGGTATTCGATGGTCTGCCCTTTCTGCGACCGCTGGATCGCGCCGCAGATATGGTCGGCCAGTGCCATGACCAGTGTGGGCTGCGCCTCGATCTGCTCGGCAAGCCCGGTACGGGACATGGCATCGGTAACCAGTCGAATGATCTCCGGCGGGATCCCGGCCAACAGTTCGGCCATATGGTCGGGATCCCGGCCGTCCGCAGGAACGAATCGGCGGACGATCTTCGCATCGTCGACATGTTGGCCCGGTTTGGCTTGGAAGCCTATGCCACGACCGGTGAGAATCACCTCACGGTCGCCATCCTTGGCCAGCACGACATTGTTGTTGAATACACGAAGAACGTCCACATCGACCCTTTCCTACAGTGACTGCAAGGTCAGCGCTGGATGTCGATCACCGCATCGCCGGCTTCGACGTCGATGCCCGTCTTCGGCGTAACGGAGGCGAATGCAACGGTGTTGAGCACCGTCATCAGCGTGGTGGTGCTGTACCCAGCTTCCTTAACCTTATCAAAATCAACGGTGACGAGCAGGTCGCCGGCATGCACATGCTGGTTCGCCTTGACGGCCACGGCAAAGCCTTCGCCGTTCATCTTCACGGTATCGATGCCGACGTGCACGAGCACCTCGATGCCGTCATCGGTCTTGATGCCAAAGGCGTGACCGGTTTCCGCAACGGTCTGCAGCACGCCGGAGACCGGGGCCACCACGGTGCTGGCGGTCGGCTCGATGCCGACGCCTTCACCGAGCGCGCGGGAGGCGAACACCGGATCGCCGGTATCGTCCAGCGTGATGACGTGGCCTGCGATCGGCGCGTTGACCGTGTCGGCGGAAGCCTGTGCGATCGCCGCGGCGGCTTCGTCGGAACCCGCTTCGGCGTCGGCGGTCGCCTCGGCCACCTTGATGGCTGCCGGGGTGCCCTTCGGCGCGGCTGCGGCCGGAGCGGACTCGACCTTGGATTCCGCGGCGGCTCGGGCCAGCACTTCGGCCTTCTGCTCCGGGGTGCGGTAATTAAGGGTGATGATCAGGATGAAGGAGGTCAGGAAGGCCACGGCGATGGAAACCGCATACACCCACATCTGGTTGAAGACCGGGATGGTCAGCAGGGAAGTGAAGGCGAACGCGGTGGTGGTCACGCCATGCACGACCTGGCCGGAGGCGGTGACGGACGGGAAGAACCAGCTGAGCACGGCGATGACGATGCCGCCGAGACCGCAGCCGATCAGCATACGCTTGTAGACCAGCTTGTAACGCAGATGGATGCCATACAGGGACGGTTCGGAAACGCCGCCGAGCAGGCCGGCCGCCAGAGCGCCCAGCGAAGTTGCGCGCATGTCCTTGTCCTTGTCGCGGATGGACAGGAACAGCACGCCGGCGGTGGCGCCGAAGCAGGCGAAGTTCCACACGCCCATCGGGCCTTGGATGAAGTCGTAGCGGAGGGTCTGAATGTTCATGAGCATCAGGGCGTTGAGCGGCCAGTGCAGGCCGAGCGGCACCAGGAACGGATACAGCAGCGGAATCAGGACGGCGAAGACGAACAGAGCGTAGTTGTTGAGCCATGCCAGGCCGATGCCGAGGGCGTTGCCGGCCCATACGCCGATCGGACCGATGATGAATGCGGTGAGCGCACCCACGATGATCATGGAGAAGAACGGCACGAACACGAGCTGTACGCTGTCCGGAATGATCCTCTTCAGTCCGTGGTACACGAGGGCGAGCACCGCGGCCATGAGCAACGGCACAAATACGTTGCCACTGTAGTCACTCAGCTGCATCGGCAGGCCGAAGATGTTGGCGGTGCAGGAGGTGGTGCCGAGAGCCGAATTCTCCACGCACACGGTGGAGCCGAAGGTCTTGGTGTTCATCAGGCTTATGAACTGCGGGGTCATGAGCATCGCCATGATGGAGCCGCCCAGCCACGGGTCGACCTTGAGCTTTTTGGAGGCGTTGTAGGCGACCATGATCGGCAGGAAGTAGAACACGCCCTTCCAGATGGCCTTGACGAACACCCAGCCTGCGGATGCTTCATCGTTCGGGATCACGCCGAGGGAGATCAGCAGGTTCACCAGCGCGATGATGATGGAGGCGCCGAGCAGCACGCCCAGAATCGGGCGGAAGGAGTCTGACAGGTATTCGAAGAAGGAATCGAGCCATGCCACCTTGCCGCGCGCCTTGGAACGGGCCGCCGCTTTCACCTCGGCGTTGCTCATCGGCTTGCCGCCATCACCTGCGGCATTGCCGGAAGCCACGGCACCGCCTGCATTGGCCATTTCAGGCAGATGCATGATGTCTTCGTATACAGTGGCCACGGCACCGCCGATCACCACTTGGAAGCGGTCGCCGCTCTGCGGAACCGCACCCAGCACGCCCTTCATGTGTTCAAGGGCGTTCTGGTCGACCTTGCCTGCGTCGACCAGTTCGAAACGCAGTCGCGTGGCGCAGTGCGTCAGACTGCGGATGTTTTCAGGACCACCGATGGCGGCGATGATCTGCGATGCGAGTGAGTCAGCCATCCTGATTGCTTTCCTTTCCTTCTCGGATACAACCGTCCCGACTCATGCAACGCTGCTCGAAAGCAACAAAAAAGACCCGAGATACAGCAAAGCATGCCATACCTCAGGTCTTGCGTCTCTCAGTTGACTAGCAACCCTGCATTAGTCGAATCGCTAAGCACGATACACCATTCCCCCATCGCATGCAAATCATCCCGCAGCGAAGCCTGCAACGTGAATCCTTCGCCATAATCCGTTGAACACAATATGGCGCTTACGCGCGCATCGCCCCAAAGCGTGGCAGAATGGGGCTATGGTTGCAAATAATGCGGGAATGCCCGCCACCCCAGAAGATCTGATCAACGTCGACGAGGTCATCGGCAAGTACTATGACGTCGTCCCCGATCCCAGCGTTCCGGAACAGCGTGTCTCCTTCGGCACCTCCGGTCACCGCGGTTCGTCTCTGAAGACCTCGTTCAACGAGGCCCACATCGTCGCCATCACGCAGGCCATCGCCGAATACCGCAAGAAGGCCGGCGTCACCGGTCCGCTGTACATCGGCCGCGACACCCACGCCCTGTCCGAGCCCGCCTGGAAGACCGCCATCGAAGTGCTCGTCGCCAATGGCGTGACCGTGCGCATCGATTCACGCGACGACTTCACGCCGACCCCGGTCGTGTCCCAGGCCATCCTGACGCACAACCGCGCCGCCGACGGCACCCAGCGCTTCACCGGCGAGGGCCTGGCCGACGGCATCGTCGTGACCCCGTCCCACAATCCGCCGACCGACGGCGGTTTCAAGTATGATCCGGTCACCGGCGGCCCGGCTCCGTCCGACGTGACCAATGCCATCGCCGATCGTGCCAACGAACTGCTCGGCGATTTCCGCAACGTCAAACGCGTGCCGTTCGATCAGGCCGTCAAGTCCGATCTGGTCGAGCGTTTCGACTATCGCGACCACTATGTCTCCGATCTGGAGAACGTCATCGACTTCGACGTGATTCGTTCCTCCGGCGTGCGCCTGGGCATCGACCCGCTTGGCGGCGCCTCGGTCAACTATTGGCCGCTGATGAATGAGAAGTTCAACCTGACCATCGACGTGGTGCGCCCGCAGGTCGATCCGACCTGGAGCTTCATGACCATCGATCACGACGGCAAGATCCGCATGGATCCGAGCTCGCCATATGCCATGAAGGGCTTGGTCGATTCGCTGAACAACGGCGCATGGGACAAGTACGATCTGGTCGGCGGCACCGATCCGGACGCCGACCGCCATGGCATCGTGTGCCCGAATTGGGGCGTCATGAACCCGAACCACTACATCGCCGTATGCGTGGAGTACCTGTTCGGCGGCAACCGCCCGGGTTGGCCGGAGGGCGCCGGCATCGGCAAGACCCTGGTCTCCTCCTCCCTGATCGACCGCGTCGCCGCTTCCATCAACGCCAAGCTCGTTGAGGTTCCGGTCGGCTTCAAGTGGTTCGTGGATCCGCTGTTCAAGGGCGAGGTCGCTTTCGGCGGCGAGGAAAGCTCCGGCATGTCCTTCCTGCGCAAGGACGGCCGTGTGTGGACCACCGACAAGGACGGCCTGATTCCGGACCTGCTGGCCGCGGAGATCACCGCCAAGACCGGCAAGAACCCGGCACAGCTGCATCAGGAGCAGGTTGAGCGCTTCGGCGAAAGCTGGTACAAGCGCGTCGACACGCCGACCACCCTTGAGCAGAAGATCAAGTTCGGCAAGCTTTCCGGCGACGACGTCGAAGCCACCCAGCTGGCCGGTGAAGACATCACCGCCAAGCTCACCGAAGCTCCGGGCAACCATGCCAAGATCGGCGGCCTGAAGGTCACCACCAAGAACAATTGGTTCGCCGCTCGCCCGTCCGGCACCGAGAACATCTACAAGGTGTACGCCGAATCCTTCGAATCCCCCGAGGCGCTCGACAAGGTGCTCGCCGAGGCCACCGAGGTCGTCGACAAGGCACTGGCCGATTGATTAACCGATAGATCCAAGTAATCATAGGGATCCACACTGCGAACAAGCCCGCCGGAAATCCTCCGACGGGCTTGTTCATGCGTGGAACCTCTGGCACGAAACACCGTCTTCTGGCATGACACACACCCGAAGCGGTCCCCTAACATCACCCGAGACGGTTACGCTTGAACACAAACCCGGGATTCGGTCTCATTGCCAAGGGAGGTACATGATGCGCGTCGCAATCGTCGAGGACCATCCTGCCGAACGACAGCTGGTAAAGACCATGTGCACCGCCTATTTTCGGGACAAGCACGATCTTGACATTGACTGCGGCACCTTCACCGGCACCGACGATTTCATCGAGAGCTGGAAATCCAACCGTTTCGACCTGGTGCTGCTCGACTGTTACCTGACCGACGACGAAACCGACGCGACGGCACCGACCGGCCTGGACATCGCACGCTTCCTGCGACGGCAACGCGATGACTGCCCCATCGTCTTCATCACATCCAGCAGTGACTTCGCCGTGCTCGGCTATGAGGTGCAGGCGACAGGCTATATATTGAAACCGATCAGCCGCGCCAATTTCGACGCGACCATGGATCGCGCCTACGAAACCCTGAGCGAAAGACCACGCGTCACGCATCTGTCGACGGACAAACCGTCGCATGCCGCCGATGCGGCCTGGCAGGTGGCATTCGGCAATCCCGCAATCAACATGGATCGCCGTCTCATCGTCTACTGCCTGTCCAACGCGCATTATGTGGAGTTCACGTTCGCCGATGGCACCTGCAGCAAGATCCGCACGAACTTCTCCGACGTGGAGCGGCGTCTCACCGTCTTCGACAACTTCTACCGCACCGCACGCGGGGTATTGGTGAACTTCGACTACGTGACCGGCATCAGCAACGCCGAATTCGTGATGAAGGGCGGCAAGCGCATTCCCATCACCAAAACCGCGGTGACCACCACCTGCCGCAAATACGCGGAATACACGTTCACCCGCATGAGATCGGAGCAGTGATGAATCTGATCGAACTGGTCGCCGCCACGGCACCTTCCGATATGTTCTTCGCCATCGGCGAACAGATCAACGCACTGATGGGCCTCATACTGTGCCTGATGGCCATGTGGAACCGCATGGAGAATCCGAAACTCACCGGCGGCATCATTCTGGCGGCTGGCACGATATGGTTCATACTGTCCGGTTTCATATGCGGCATGTTCCGGATTCCAACGCTATGGACGGTGTTTCCGACCGGCATCGTCGCGGTACTGGTGTTCAGCAAGGTGACGAACCTGACCGTCTCCAAGGTGATGCTCCTATGCAGCACCGCCGCCTACGTGGTGGCGATCATCTACTATCTGTCGCTGGTCATGGACGTGGCCGTGCTTGGCGAGCAGTCGGTGAACCTGCGCGTCGGCTGGCCGGGATTCATCAATCAGCTCATACTCGACATCCTCGCGCCGCTGTGCCTATGGCATCCATTGCGCGACTCCATCCCATCCACGCTCAACAGTCCCGCCATCAGTCCGTCCTTCTGGCAGCTCATCTGGCTGTTCCCGTTCATTTCAACGGCAATCGTGGTCTGGTGCCTGCCCGCCGACAACGATTCGGTCATGAAAGAGCACGTACGGGCACTTGCCTTCACCATCGCCATCGCCTACTCCTGCTTCATGGCATTGGCCTATCTGCTGATCTGGTATATGATCAGGCAGTCCGAACGGTTGCTCGAGGCGACCAAGCGGGAGCATTATGCGGCGATGCAGACCCTACAGCTGCAGCATATGAACGAACGCATCCGCGAAGCGAGACAGATCCGGCACAATACAAGACACCATATTCAGACCCTGCAGACGCTCGCCGCGGCCAACGACGTGGACGGCATCCGCGACTACCTTGAGCAGATGGCCAAACACCGGCTGCTTGCCCCCGAACATCCCATGCAGTACTGCGAGCACGCCTCGTTGAATGCGGTGCTGGTCTACTACTGCGATTGGGCCCGTCACAAAGGCGCCGACGTCGACGTCAAGGCCGCGGTGCCGTCATACATCAGCATCAACAACGCGGAACTGTGCTCGCTGGTCGGCAACCTTCTGGAGAATGCCGTCGAGGCGATCATGATCCAGAGCGACGGCGATAAGAAGCTGCGCGTACGCATTCGTTACAACGACGGACCTCCGGCCTCGCTGTTCATCGTCGTCGACAATTCATACGATTCCTCCGTCACGCAGGTCGATGGCGACTTCGCCTCGAGCAAGCATGGCGGCAACGGCCTGGGCACCATGACGGTGAGGGAGACGGCCGAACGGTACGGCGGCACGGTGGCATTCGAATACGATGGCGAGATGTTCAAGGCGTCGGTCATGTTGTGCCTCGACAAGGTCTGAACCGATACGAGTCGCGCGGCCTCCGTAGGGTAGAGGCATGACGATTACGGTTTCTACTGACGGTTCCGCACTTGGCAACCCGAACGGCCCGATGGGTTGGGGCTGGGCCGATCACGACCTGAATGCGGGCGGCACTCCCGGCCATGACCATGCCGGAGACTGCGATGCCGGCGGCGCCACGAACGGCACCAACCAGATTGGTGAACTGTGCGCCGTACTGGAGGCGTTGCGCGCGCATCCGGGTTCCGAACCGTTGGTGATCGAAACGGATTCGCAGTATGCCATCAACTGTTCCACCAAGTGGGTGCACGGCTGGAAGAAGAACGGTTGGAAGAATTCGCAGAAGAAGCCGGTGAAGAACGCGGCGCTGATCAAGGCGATCGACGCGGAGATTTCCCAACGTCCCGGCCCGGTGAAGTTCGTGTGGGTCAAAGGTCATGCCGGCAACGCCGGCAACGAGAAGGTCGATGAGCTGGCACGCACCTACGCGGATGATTGCCGTTCGAAGGTTCGTAAAGGATACCTGCCATTGGAGGGTTGGCAGTCATTGCTGGCCTCCGAGTATTCGCAAGGCACCGATGTTCCGGAGGATGCCAGGATGCTGCTTGACGGCGCAATCGGCACGAAGGAGTATCACCTCGGCCGGGGCGAAAGCGGCACGACGCCCCTTCCTCGCAAATCCGCGAAATCGATTGCCGACATGCTGGTCGAACCGGAAGGCTATCCGGCCCCCGAACCGGTTGAGGAACCCACCGAAACACTGGCGATCGAGGAACCGACACGGCCGCTCGAGACCACGGAGGCCACCGATGCACCCCGCAAATCGCTTGCCGAGTTGCTGGTCAGGCCGGATTGTTTCCCCAAGGACGACGATGAGACCCCCGCTGCGAAGGATGATGACATCGCGGCGACAACGGTTTTGCAGCATACCGCCGACGGCATGACGGACGGTGGCACGGCGGACGATGGCACGCAAACCGTGTCGCAGTCACCGAAGGCGGACGATGCGGATACTTCCAGCGGCCCGGCGGATCGGAATCTGCCGAAACTGCCACATCGGCCCAGCCCGTCAGGACTTGCGGTGTCGGGTACGGTACGGTTCACTCCCCCGCCGGAGTCCAGTCCGACGTTTGACGGCAAGCCACGCCTGATTCGTGGCTATATCGCCGTGGAAGGCTATGTGATGGGTGATGGCACGCTGGTACTGGATGAGGCCCCGTTCGCGGTGAAGCACGCCTAATACACCGTGAAACACTATGTGAAAACTTTTTCGTTGCCGTCCGCATGCCGAACGTGGCGCCCATGACATGGCTCAAGCCGCCAAAAATCAGCGCATCCGATAGTATGGAACCGGTCTTAATCCCATATCGAAGGAGCATTATGGACAAGGCACAGCAGGATGCACTGAAGAAGGCGGCCGGCATCGAGGCTGCCAAGTTGATTCAGAGCGGCATGATCGCAGGCCTGGGCACCGGCTCGACCGTACGTTTCCTGGTCGACGAGCTCGGTCGTCGCGTCAAGGAGGAGGGTCTCGAGTTCACGGGCGTCACCACCTCCCGCCGCACCCAGGAGCAGGCCGAAGGCTACGGCATCAAGATCGTTGACATCGATGACGTCGACCATATCGACGTGACCATCGACGGCGCCGACGAGGTCGACAAGGACTTCAACGGCATCAAGGGCGGCGGCGCCGCCCTGCTGTGGGAGAAGATCGTGGCCACCAACTCCAACAAGATCGTATGGATCGTCGACGAGTCCAAGGTCGTCGACACCATCGGCAAGTTCCCGCTGCCGGTCGAGGTGATTCCGTTCGGCGCAGGCCAGGTCATCAAGAAGTTCGAATCCCGTGGTTACAAGCCGGTGCTGCGCCTTGACGCCGAAGGCCAGCCGGTGCGCACCGACGAGAACAACTATGTGGTCGATCTGCATCTCGAGCGCATCGACCATCCGGAGGATCTGGCCGAAGACCTCATCACCACCGTCGGTGTGGTGGAGCACGGCCTGTTCCTGCACATGGTCGATCAGGTCATCGTCGGCGATCCGAACGGCCCGCGCGTCATGACCAACTCCAACAAGTGAGTCTTTGCATAGCAAAAATCCCGCGCTCCGAAAGGAGTCGCGGGATTTTGTTTTGCGAACGCTTCGTACGCGCCTGAAGACTACTTGCGCTGGTGGCGAGTCTTGCGAAGCAGTTTACGATGCTTCTTCTTGCTCATACGCTTGCGGCGCTTCTTGATGACCGAGCCCATCTCAGCCTCCGTTCCTTGGTCAAAGGGTAAAAGTTTGCAACTTGCCCAATACTACACTGCTTCGGGGACGAATGCGCACAGGCACACTCGCATACTGGAATCATGCCGGAATCTACAGCGGGAACTGCTGATAGAAACGCTGCACCGACTCCTTGGAACCCGTCGCTTGGAACACCACGGTGTCGTTCTGCCATAGCGCCACTGCCTTGTTCTCATCATCCGGGTCGGACTTGAAGGAATAGCTGCCGGTCTGCTCGCCGCTGACCTTCACGTTGCCGCTACCCAACTCCTTGCCGGTCATGGCGCTGGCAAGGGCGTCATACTGCGTTTTCGCGGCATCCTGCTGCGTCCACTGCGCCACGACGAGCGTGACGTCCTTGGAGGCGTCACCGGTCGAATAGGTCAACGTGTATTCCTCGACCGGGGAGGCACCGCTCCAAGTATTGCTGGCGTCGGCCTTGGTGCGGGCGAAATTCAATACCGTGTCCGGCATGGCCTTGAGCAGTTCGCTCGAGCCGTCCGGAAGTGCCACTGCGTCGATGGTCGGCTTGGCATTCGATTCGGCATTCTGCGAAGACGACTGCGAAGACGTCGCCGCATCGTTCTTGTTCAACGCCCAGCCCGGCCAGACGAACGCGGAGACCAGAGCGAGCACCACGACCACGGCGGCCGCCACGACGGCGGCGATCAGCTTGCCATGGGAGGAAGAGGTTTGCGTATTAGACATACGCTTAATTCTTTCACAGCCATAAGACGCGCAATGTCCTAAAACCTCCGTAATGTCAACGTTATGGCGAAGACTTCCGTGCAGTTTTTGTGCTCAGAATGCGGCTGGAGTGGACCGAAGTGGTACGGCCGCTGCCCGGAATGCGGCCAGTGGGGCACCATCGAGGAGTTTCATGAGGCACGGCCTTCCGCCGCTTCCCGCACCGCCGCCCCTGGGCGCACGTCGCGCACGCAATCGGGCGCGGTACCCTCCTCCGCCGCCAGGCCGATCACCGAAATCGGCACGGAAAACATGTCCAGAATCCCCACCGGCTTTTCGGAATTCGACCGTGTGCTGGGCTCCGGCATCGTTCCCGGATCGGTGACGCTGATCGCAGGCGAGCCCGGCATCGGCAAATCGACGCTGTTGCTGGAAACGGCGGGCAATGTGGCGCGCGAGGTCGCCAATCATCGTGACCGCAACGTCGTCCTGTATGTTTCCGGCGAGGAATCGCAGGCACAGGTGCGCATGCGCGCCTCCCGCATCAATGCGATCGAACCAAACATGTTGCTGGCCGCCACCACCGATCTGGCTACGGTATTGGGCCTGATCGAACAGGTCAGGCCGGCGCTGGCGATCGTGGATTCCGCACAGACCATCGTTTCGCAGGACGTCGACGGCATCTCCGGCGGCTCCACCCAAGTGCGCGAAGTGGCGAGCGCATTGATCGACACCGCGAAGACGCTTGACGTTCCGGTACTGCTGGTCGGCCATGTCACGAAGGACGGTTCGATCGCCGGACCGCGTACCTTGGAACATCTGGTCGACGTGGTGTGCCAGTTCGAAGGTGACGCCCAGACGGCGCTGCGCATGCTGCGCGCCGTGAAGAACCGCTTCGGCCCTACCGACGAGGTCGGCTGCTTCGACATGAGCGGCGAGGGCATCGAAGAGGTGAGCGACCCCTCCGGACTGTTTCTGTCCTCGAATGGTTCCGTTCCGGTGGAAGGCACCTGTGTGACGTTTACGCTGGACGGTCACAGAAGTCTGCCGATCGAAGTGCAGTCATTGGTCACGAAATCCGTGCTGCCGACACCCCGACGCGCGGCGAACGGCGTAGATTCCAACCGTATCGCCATGTTGGTCGCCGTACTGTACCGGCATGGCGGCATCAATCTGTTGGCGAACGACCTGTACATCTCCACCATCGCAGGCGGTCTCGCCAAGGAGCCTGGCTGTGATCTGGCCATTGTGGCGGCGTTGGCGAGCGCCGCGAAATCCAAGGCGATCGCACGCACGACCTGTGCCATCGGCGAAATCTCGCTGACCGGCCAGGTTCGTCCGGTTCCCCGTCTGGAATACCGGTTGCGCGAGGCCGCACGACTGGGCTTCACCACCGCCGTAGTGCCGACGTTGCGCAAGCACGTCACCGTCCCCGGACTCACCATCGTCCAAGCCGATACGCTTAAGGACGCGCTCGGCGTCCTGCTGAAATAGACATGCCTTGCATACCGGCCATCAGAAGGATTAAGGAGTAACGAGACCCCATGGAACCGTTCCGTTTCAGCGCATGGGCTGAAGCATATTCGCAGAAGACCAACCGTTCATTGGCCGGCACACGGCTTTACATCGGGCATGATGGCGGAGCGTCATGCGGCATCGACCAAGCCGACCTCGCACAGGCGCAGGATTGGGGCATGGTTCCCTCCCGTGATTCCGCCGAAATGCAGACGGGTCACGCCATCGACGCGACCATGCCGCTCGGCGACGTGGTCGACGCGCGTGAACTGACCGGTGCCGAAGCGATGCGATTCGCACAGGAACACATGCTCGTACTTGACGCATTGATGCGTCAGATGCGCAAGGACGTCGATTTCACCGGCATCCGTATCGCGGTCTGTCTGATTCTTGAGCCGAAGACCGCCGTGCTGCTACGACAGCTGAAGGCCGCAGGCGCCATCGTGGGCGCCTACTGCGGTTCCGAAGCCAACGACGAGCGTGTGGCGGCACAGCTACGCACAGAAGGCATTCCAGTCGCATACGATCCTGATTGGACGCCGGCTCAGGCGCATCAGGGTGCGCTTGACTTATTGGATGAGATTCAGCCGAACATCATCATCGATGACGGTGCGAGCTTCGCCCGTCTTGCCGCAATGGAACGGCCGGAACTCATGGGTCATATCATCGGCGTGGCGGAAGAGACGACCAGCGGCATCCGCGCATTCCAGGCCATGCAGGATGCCGGGGCGCTCACCTTTCCCGTCATCGCCGTCAACGACAGCATGCTGAAAACCGGTTTCGACAACGCTCATGGCACCGGCGAAACCTGCATCACCACGTTGCAGCGCATACTCGGATCCGATTGCTTCGCCGGCAGCAATGTGAGCGTGGTCGGCTATGGTCCGGTCGGACGGGGCTTCGCCCATCGTGTGCGTGCGCTCGGAGCCAACGTCACCATCTGCGACACCGATCCCGTGGTCGCCCTGCAGGCCGTATTCGACGGATTCCGCGCCTATGACATCGATCAGGCGATCGGCGAGTCGGACATCGTCGTCTCCGCGACCGGCGTGCGCCATACCATCACCCTGCAGCATATGCGGCGGATGAAGCCGGACGCCGTGCTGTCGGTGATCGGCGGCATCGCCAATGAAATCGCATTGGATCAGATTGACGGATTCCATGCCGAGAATAAGCGAGAGCTCCGCGATCTGGCGGTGCCCGATGGCCCGGTGATTCGTCTGATTTCGGAAGGCGACGGCGTCAACTACACCGTCGGAGGCGGCAATCCGATCGAAATCATGGATCTGAGCTTCGCGGTGCAGGCATCGGCCGTGGCCCATCTGCTCAGGCATCGCGGCACGTTGCAGCCCGGACTGCAACGCCTCGGACGCGACATCGACCGTCACATCGCCGATATCGCGTTACGTACGCGAGGCTATCGGGCAAGCCATGCCGTGGCCGACAACGGGTATGATTGGACACTCACCCGCTTCGCGGAGAATGAGAAGGAGTAACGGCATGTCCCTCGACAGTCCGCTGCATCTGGCGGCGCATCCGCAACCGCTCGACTCGGTGACCGTCTACAGTTCACCGATGGTCATTCCCGTCACCGGACCGGTGGTGTTGGATGGTGCCGTGGCCGTGGCCGGAAGCCGCGTGGTGCATGTGGGCACCCGCCGATGGGTGTTCAACGAGCTGAAACACGACATGGCCACCAACGGACGTGTCGTCGAACACCACTGGAACGGCATCATCACCCCCGGCCTGATCAACGCGCATACCCACCTGCAGTACACCGACATGGCGGAAGTGGGCCGTGGCACCTATGACCGCTTCCGCGCTTGGGAGATCGGTTTCAACACGGTGTATGCCAAACTGCAGGAAACTCGCCCATGGAAGGAATCCGCCTATCGGGGCGCACGCATGATGGTCCAATCCGGCACCACGGCGGCGGCCGACATCGTGACCGACCCCGAGGCCGTGGGTGCCCTCGCCTCGCAAGGCATGCATGGCATCGCCTACTGGGAGGTCATGGGGTGGCATAACGGCGACTGGAAATCCGAGGGCATTCCGGAACTCATCGACAACCTCGGGCACATGCATCAGGAAGGCCTGCCCAGCATCGGTATCAGCCCGCATGCACCATACACCTTGGAATCCGGACCGTTCGTGGATCTGCCCGACATCGCCCGGCAACTGGACATGCGCCTGCACATCCACCTGGCCGAAACGCCGATGGAGGCCGGCGAGCGCGACACCACGCTCACCACGTATTCGGCAGCCGACTGGCGCGACGGCCAATGGGCCAGCTACAAGCAGCTCAGGGCCGCCGGCAAAGGCGCCTCCGCCATCCAATTCGTCGACCAGCTGGGTTCGCTTGGTCCCGACGTGCATATCGCGCATGGCGTGTGGGCCGATGCGGAAGATCGGCGCATCCTACGGCAGCGTGGCGTCGGCGTGGCACTGTGCCCACGTTCGAACCGCATCACCGTGACCGGCCGGGACGCTCCGATCCGCGAATATCTGGAAGAAGGCAACCTGCTGGCCGTCGGCACGGATTCGCTGTCAAGCTCGCCAAGTCTGGACGTGCTCGACGATGCGGCCATGATCTACGATCTGGCACGCGAACAGGGCTATACGCGTGACGATCTGACCCACCGCATCATCCGCATGATTACCATCGGCGGTGCCGAAGAGATGGGCATGCATGTGGGAGCGGGACGCATCGGCCAGATCAATGCGGGAGCCACGGCCGATCTGGCGTTCTTCGACATTCCCGTAGGCATCGATTCTCCATACGCCATCGAACGGACGCTGGAGGATTTCGTCCGGCACGGAGCCGGCACGAACCGCGCAACCATCATCTCGGGCAACGTCGTGCATAACGACGGCATATTCGATATACGGCAAGAACGGTAGGCCACAGGCGCACACCGGTCACGAACGAACACGGGCAACATCATCAGGAATGGCGGAAAGGAGCGGCTATGAGCGTCGCGTTGGAGGATATGAGCGAATACGCGCGATCGGTGGTGTCACGACTTGGTCTCGAAGCGCATCCGGAAGGAGGCTGGTACATACGGGACTGGCAATCGCCGCACATCGATGGCGGCAGCGCACGCCCGTTGGCGTCGTTGATCTATTTCCTGTTGCCGCAGGGCGACGCCAGCGCCTGGCATAAGGTCGATGCCGACGAGATCTGGTTGTGGCACGGTCCCGCCCCGGTGACGCTTCAGCTGGGCGGCGATGGCGACGGGCCTGCCGCAGACGACCGGCTCGAAACCATCGTGCTGGGTTCCGACCTCGCCTCCGATCGGCATGATGCCGCGGTATGCGGACACGCGGTGGTGCCGGCCGGAGTCTGGCAACGCACCGTGCCCGGCTCCGGCGACGCACTGGTCTCCTGCGTGGTGAGTCCGGGTTTCGTGTTCGAAGGCTTCACCCTCGAATAATCCGTTATCGAATACCGTAATACCGATCGACGCATTTCGAAAATCACGATACGTTATAGTGTGGGCGCATCACCATGACGTATCCCGGCATCACAAGCATCATCCATAGAGAAGCAATGCACCACGATCCACAAGAAGAAAGAGAAGAACATGGCATTTTCGGGTAAGCATCTCATGCGTGCCGCGGCGGCGATCGTTTCCGTCGCAGCAGTGGCACTGTCCGCGGCATGCGGTTCGGGCAACGGTTCCGGCTCGGCCTCCGCAAGTTCCGACAGCTCCGACATCACCCAGCAGACGGTGAATCCGGGCAAGCTGACCATCGCCACCGGCGACCCGGCCTATGAGCCGTGGGTCATGAATGACAAGCCGGAATCCGGCGAAGGCTATGAGGCTGCCGTGGCCTACGCCGTGGCCGAGAAGATGGGCTTCAAGAAGTCCGACGTGGTATGGACCCGCACCACTTTCGACACCGCCATCGCACCGGGCGCCAAGGACTGGGACATGAACATCCAGCAGTTCGGCGTCACCGATGAGCGTAAGAAGGCCGTAGACTTCACCAGCAGCTACTACAACGACTCGCAGGCCATCATCGTCAAGAAGAACGGCAAATACGCCAATGCCAAGAGCCTGGACGATCTGAAGGACGCCACCATCGGCGCGATGGTGGGCACTGAAGGTTACAAGTATGCCAAGAAGATCAAGAGTGACGTGCAGACCTTCAACGATGACGCGGCCGTAGCCCAGGCACTCGACGCCAACCAGATCGACGCCCTGGTGACCAGCACCGTGGAATGCGTGTACATGGTGCAGTCCGAGCAAGTCAAGGACGCCAAGGTCGTCGGCCGCATCGCCGGCTCCACCGATCCGAACGGCATGGGCATCGTGCTGCCGAAGGATTCCAAGCTCACCTCCGCCGCTTCCAAGGCCGTGGACGAACTGCAGTCGGACGGTACCCTGCAGAAGCTGCAGGACGAGTGGCTTGCCGAATACACCACCGATCTGACGGAACTCAAGTAATCCCCCGTCACGAGGATCCCGTTCATGAGTATTTCGGATAACCGTCCGGACGACCTCGCTGGCCACCAGACCAGCGAGGTTGAGCTTTCCCGACGCGCATACCGCAAACGGCAACAGCTGAAATCGGTCATCACCAGTCTGATCAGCACCATCGTGCTGGCTGCCATCATCGTGGTCGGACTGGAGATGTCCCCCGGCTGGCCGCGGGTCAAGGAGACGTTCTTCTCCCCTGAATACTTCGCAGCATCATTGCCTGAAGTACTGGCTGGCCTGTGGCTGAACGTCAAGGTGCTGGTCGTGGCCCTGATCGGCGTAGCCATCTTCGCCACGCTGATCGCCCTGGTGCGCACCAGCAACAATCCGGTGTTGTTCCCGCTGCGGGTACTTGCCGCACTGTATACGACGATCATGCGCGGCGTACCGATGATCGTCGTACTGTACCTCATCGGATTCGGCATTCCCGGCCTGGGCATCTTCGGACGCATCGATCCGTCGCTGCTGGGCACCATCGCCGTGGTCATGGGCTATTCCGCATACGTGGCCGAAGTGCTGCGCGCCGGTTTCAACGACGTACACCCGTCGCAACGCGCTTCGGCCCGTTCCCTGGGCTTGACTGCCGGGCAGACGACGCGCATGATCGTGATTCCCCAGGCGTTGCGCAAGGTGGCTCCCGCATTGATGAACGATTTCATCTCCATGCAGAAGGATGTCGGATTGATTTCCGTACTGGGTGCCGTCGACGCAGTACGCGCCGCACAGATCGAAGTGGCCAGCACCTACAATTTCACGCCGTATGTGGTGGCGAGCCTGCTGTTCATTCTGATGAGCGTGCCGTTCATCCTGCTGAATGACTGGTATACGGCACGTCTGCGCAAGCGCGAATTGAGCGGAGGCACAGTATGAGCAATGCCAACACCCCGGTGCTGCGTCTTGACGGCATCCGCAAATCCTTCAATGGCAACGAAGTGCTCAGGGGCATTTCCTTCGATGTCAATCAGCATGAGGTCGTGGCCGTGCTCGGTCCTTCCGGTTCGGGCAAGTCGACGCTGATGAAATGCGTGAATCTGCTGGAGCGTGTCGATGACGGCCAGATCTGGTTGGCGGACACCGACATCACCGATCCGCGCGTGCGCCAGGATGAGATCCGTTCACGCATCGGCGTGGTCTTCCAACAGTTCAACCTATTCCCGCACATGTCGGTGATGAACAACGTCACATTGGCTGCGACCAAGGTCCATCATTGGAGCAAGGCCAAGGCCGAGGCACGCGCGCTGGAGTTGCTCGACCGCATCGGCATGCGCGCCAAGGCGGGAGCTTATCCCGATCAGCTGTCCGGCGGCCAACAGCAACGTGTGGCCATCGCCCGTGCGCTGATGACGAATCCCGAACTGTTGCTGCTCGATGAAATCACCTCGGCACTCGATCCGATGCTGGTCGGCGAGGTGCTTGACATGGTGGCCGAACTCAAGGAACAGGGCACCACGATTCTCATGGCCACGCACGAGATGAGTTTCGCACACGATGCTGCCGACCGCATCGTACTGCTACGCCACGGCGTCATCGCCGAAAACGGCACGCCGCAACAGGTCATGGATGAATCCCAGGATCCCGAAACCCGAGAGTTCTTCTCTCATTTCAGGAGCTGACGGCGTTACCGTCCAGTCGAAAGAACGTAAGGGCGGACACCCATCCGTAGGGTGTCCGCCCCTGTTCGACCGTGGACATGGTTAACGTTCGTCACGCCGTGAGGCGCTTCGTCTCCTCAACGTTGCGCCTGAGCTCAGCGGCCAGATCGTCCGCCGATGCAAACCTGATCTGCGGACGCAGGAATCCGGCGAATTCCACACGCACCTGATGACCATACAGATCAAGCCAGTCGTCGGTGATGGCGTAGGCTTCGACCACGCGCTCATGCATACCGGTGGCTTCGTTGAACGTCGGCTTGGTGCCGATGGAGATTGCGGCTGGCCAACGATATGGCGAATGCGGTGCCAGACGCGCATCCATGGAGCTGGAATCGTATGCGGTGGCGATGCCGTCCGCAGGTTTCCCGGCCTCGTCTCCCGCCTTGCCCAAATCGACCAGCCATCCGGCATAGACGCCGTCAACCGGCAGATAGCCGAACACATCCTGGCTCAGGTTCGCAGTCGGGAAGCCGATGGTGCGTCCGCGTTCCTCGCCATGCACCACGGTACCTTCCACAGCATGCATATGCCCCAAAATGGCGTCCGCATCCTTGATACGGCCCTGACCGAGCAGGTACCGCACGTTGGTGGAGCTCCACACGCGCACGGCCTTGGCCTGATGCTTCTTGCTCCATGCACGCCGTTCCGCCTTGGTGGCGCCTTCCAACGGGTCGGCTGGCTCGCCATGGTCGGCCGGCATAACCGGCTTGGCATTGGCCGGCACCCGTGTCTCTCCCGGGCCATGATCGTCGACCACGTCGAGCTGGAATACGCCGGTTGCCAATGCCAGATTCTCGATGGCCTTCACGTCGCCGGCACGATTGGCTCCCAAAGCCGCGTCTGCACCGAGTACGAGCGCGCGCATGCCGAGCTTGCCGACCATCTGGCCAAGGAAGAACCGGTAGGATTTCGCCGCGAATTCTAGCGTATAGTGCACGATGATCGTGTAATCCACGCCGAGTGCGTTGATGCTGCGCAACCGCTCATCGACACTGGTCAGCGCTTGGGTGTCGAGCATGCCGACCGGCGGTTCCTGACCGTCATGCTTGGCCGCATAGCCATGCACCATGGCGGGACGCGGCTCGAACAACACCACCACGGAGAAGGAACGTTCCTTCCGGGCCAGTTCCACCACACGGCGGATCACCGCCTGATGGCCCTGATGCATACCGTCGAAGGAGCCGATGGTCAGTACGGACTTCTTGTCGTTGCTTAAGGTGGGCCAGTCGACCATGCCGCTTTCGTCTGGCGTCAGCGTGATTATCTTCATCGTTGTCCTTCTTGTTGTTGTACGAATACGGCCACCGGCTTGGCTTCGCCTCGTTTGGCGCGCTCGATGATGGCCACCAGATCGCCGGTTTCGGGCACGTATGCGGCCGTAGTCTCACGGATGTCATGGGCGATTCTGCGGCCGAAGCGCAGGTCAGTCGCCTCCTGATCGCTGATTCGCAGCATGGGCATGGACGCTTTGGCGCTGTCGACCATGCCGAGTGCACGGTCGGTCAGATGCTCGGCATCGTCGATTACGGCACGATTACGTGTGACTTCCGCGCCTTCCCGATTGGTGAAGGTTTTGGATTCGGTGTGCGCGGTGACGATGTTCGGCATGGTTTCGGTAAAGTCGCCGATGCGAATGCGGCGCAGCATGGTCAGGTATCCGCCAAGGCCAAGCGCCTCACCCAAATCGCGCCCCAACGCACGGATATAGGTACCTGCGGAGCAACTCACCGCAACGTCCAGTTCCATGACCGGCCGCACATCCGGAGCGGCCGAGACAGGATGCCACCGCTCCCCTGCACCGATGTCCTGCGCATCGGTCAACGGCGCATCCGCAAATCTCGTTGACGCATAGCCGTACCGCACGGCGTCAACGCGGAATTCCTCAACGGTTACCGGCCGGGCCTTCAGTTCGACCTGCTTGCCTTCACGGGCCAGATCGTAGGCGCGCTGGCCGTTGATCTTAATGGCCGAATAGGAGTTCGGGACCTGTTCGATACGCCCGGTGAACCGTTCCGCAATGACCCGTTCCACGGTCTCGCGGGATGGAAAGGCTTCTGCAATCGGTGCCGACGGTTCCAGCAGTTCGCCATCGGCGTCATCCGTGGCGGTGCGTTGTCCGAGTCGGATCGTAGCCAGATAGGTCTTGCTATGGTCCACGATGTAGTTGAGCAGTCGGGTGGCGTTGCCGAAGCCGATCACCAGCACGCCGGTGGCCATCGGGTCAAGCGTGCCGGCATGCCCGACACGCTTCATATGCAGGGCGCCACGTATCGCCGCGACCACGTCGTGACTGGTCACACCCTGCGGTTTATCCACGACGAGCAGGCCGGAAATCTCAGGCTTCTTCGTCGTCATCGTCCCAATCTTCGACTTCGATGTCGTCATCTTCATCGAAATCGTCGTCATCGTTCGGCTCATCATGCTTGTACGGGTCGGCGTCGCCTGCATACTGCGCAGTCTCACGGGCCTTGGCAAGCTCTTCGTCACGCTTGCGCGCGATGGCGAGGATGTCTTCGATCTCATGGGCCTCTCCCGGCACCTCATCGAAGATGAACTCAAGTTGCGGGGTCAGGCGCAGACCGGCCTTGGAGCCTACGAGCGAACGCAGACGTCCCTTGGCCTGGTTCAGGGCCTGCTGGGCACGGCGGCGTTCGCCCTGCTCACGGCCTTCATGGCCGAGCTGGGTCCAGTAGATCTTGGCGATCTGCAGATCGTTGGTCACGCGCACTTCGGTGATGGTCACGTTGGACAGTCGCTTGTCATGCAGCTGCGCCTCCATCGAAGACGCGATCACGCGCTGAATCAGCGCCGCAATGCGTGCGGCGCGGGGATTGGTTCCTGCCATGGGTTTCCTTATAAGTTCGTATTTCTATTGCGGAACGCCCGCAGCCGAAATCCGACTGTGGGCGTTCCCTTCATCCTGTCAGGCAAGCTGTCGAAAGGACTCGACTACTTGCGCTCGACTTCCTGCATTTCGAAGGTCTCGATGATGTCGCCGATCTCGATGTCGTTGAAGGAGCCGAGGTTGATACCTGCCTCATAGCCTTCCTTGACGGAGGTGACATCATCCTTGAAACGACGCAGCGAGGAGATCTCAAGGTCGTTGACGGTGGCGATGCCATTGCGCAGAATACGGCACTTCGTACCGCGCTTGACCTCGCCGTCCTGCACCATGACGCCGGCGATGTTGCCGAACTTGGAGGAACGGAAGATCTCGCGGATTTCGGAGTGGGAGGTGACGACCTCTTCGAATTCCGGCTTGAGCATGCCCTTGAGGGACGCTTCGATGTCTTCGATCGCCTTGTAGATGATCGAGTAGTACTTGATTTCCACGCCTTCGCGCTCGGCCAGATCCGCCACCTGACGGTTCGGACGCACGTTGAAGCCGATGATGACGGCCTTGTCGACCGTAGCCAGGTTGACGTCGTTCTGGGTGATGGCACCGACGCCGCGATGGATCACCTGGATGCCGACCTCGTCGGAGACCTCGATCTTCATCAAGGAATCTTCCAGCGCCTCGACGGAACCGGAGGAATCGCCCTTGATGACGATGTTGAGCATGTCGACCTCGGACTTGGCGAACTGCTCCTTGAGGCTCTCGAGCGAAACGACCTTACGGCGCTTGGCCAGCTGAGCGGCACGCTCGGTAGCCTGACGCTTCTCGGCGATCTGACGTGCGGTGCGGTCGTCGCTGGCGACCAGGAACAGGTCTCCTGCGGTCGGCACGGAGGTCAGACCAAGCACCTGCACCGGAGTGGACGGAGTGGCTTCCTTCATGGCGGTGCCGTTCTCGTCAAGCATGGCGCGCACGCGGCCATAGGAGGTTCCCGCCACGATGGCGTCGCCGATATGCAGCGTACCGGACTGTACCAGCACGGTAGCCACGGCACCACGACCCTTGTCGAGTCGGGCTTCCACGGTGGCGCCACGAGCATCCATATCCGGGTTGGCGCGCAGGTCGAGTTCGGCATCCGCGGTGAGCAGCACGGCTTCGAGCAGCTTGTCGACATTGGTGCCCTGCTTGGCGGAGATGTCAACGAACATGGTGTTGCCGCCATACTCCTCCGGCACCAGACCGTATTCGGTGAGCTGGCCGCGCACCTTGTCGGGGTTGGCGCCCTGCTTATCGATCTTGTTCACGGCGACCACGATCGGCACATGTGCGGCCTGAGCGTGGTTGATGGCCTCCACGGTCTGCGGCATTACGCCATCATCGGCCGCGACCACGAGAATCGCGACATCGGTCAGTTCGGCGCCGCGGGCACGCATTGCGGTGAAGGCTTCGTGGCCCGGGGTATCGAGGAACGTGATCTTGCGGGGTTCACCCTCAAGATCCACGGTGACCTGGTATGCACCGATACGCTGCGTGATGCCGCCGGCTTCGCGTGCGATGACGTTGGTGCTGCGGATGGTGTCGAGCAGTCGGGTCTTACCATGATCGACGTGGCCCATGACGGTGACGACCGGCGGGCGAGGCCGCAGATCCTCATCCTCCTGCAGTTCCTCTTCATCCAAATCGATGTCGAACTGCTGCAGCAGCTCCTTATCCTCCTCTTCGGCGGACACGATCTTGATGTCCCAGCCGATTTCCTCGCCGAGGATCTGGAAGGTGGACTCATCCAAGGACTGCGTTGCCGTGGCCATTTCGCCAAGATGGAACAGCACGGTGACAAGGGCCGCCGGATTGACGTTGATCTTCTCGGCCAGATCGGCCAGGGACGAGCCCTGACGCAGACGGACGGTCTGTCCGTTACCGGTCGGAATGCGAACGCCGCCGATGACCGGGGCCTTCATCTCCTGGAATTCCTGACGCTTCGCCAGACGGTTCTTACGTGCCTTCGAGGATTTGCCGCCCTGACGCCCGAATGCGCCTGCGGCGCCTCCGCGACCGCGGCCGCCGCCGCGTGCCGGGCTGCTGCTCGGAGCGCTGTTGCCCTGATAGCCGCCGGTATTGCCACTACCACCGAAGCGGTTGCCGCCACCTGCCGGACGCTGGCCGCCGCCCTGACCCGGACGATGCTGGCCCCACTGCCCCGGCTTGGCACCGGTGCCCTGTCCCGGACGACCGCGGAAGCCACCGCGCTGGCCGCCGCCCTGACCGGGACGACCGCCACGACGACCTTCGTTGCCATTGGCATTCGGACGCGCCATCGGGTGCGGACGCGGAATGTCACCCGGCGTCGGCGTATGCATGCCCTGCTTGCGGCTGAACGGATTGTTGCCCGGACGCGGTCCCGGAGTATGCGGCTTGGCGTTGTTGCCACCGCCCTGCTGCTGATTGTTGCTGCGCGGTGCGTGCGGACCAGGCACCGGAGCGGACTTGCCGCCACGCATGCCTGCGGAAGATTGCGGACGCGGCGCATTGCCGCCCTGCTGGCGATTGCCATGCTGACGCTGATCGCCCGGACGACCGGCATGCGCGGAACGCTGGCCCGGCTTCGGCGCGGAGGGGCTGCCTGGCTTCGGGGCTTCCGCCCTCGGAGTCTGCCTGGCCGCCGGAACGGGCTTCGGCGCGGCCGGCCTGACCTCGGATGGCGCCGTATGGGTCGGCGACGCCGGCTTCTTGACCGGTGCTGCGGGTTTCTTGGATTCGGACGCATTGCCCGACGCATTGTTCGAGAACGCGCTCCTCAGCTTGCGGGCGACTGGCGGCTCCACGGTCGACGAAGCGGACTTCACGAATTCGCCCATCGCCTCAAGTTTGCTTAAAACGGTTTTGCTGTCTACGCCAAATTCCTTGGCAAGTTCATATACGCGTGCTTTCGGCACTCAATTTCTCCTATCCCGGGCCGCGCATACCAGCGCGACCGCTACTGATTCACGGCGAGCTTGCTCCGTCTCATCGTGCAACCATGTTCGTGATACCTCGTCTTTTCCCGGCATAAGGGCGTTCCACCCCCATGCTTTGGACTATCGAGTCCAGCATACTCGAGCCTGTGGATTGTACACCCACAGGCTCAAAGCATGCTCAAATGATGATTATTCGGCGCTTTCCCCGGCCGATTCCTGCATCTTCTTGGCATGCGCCTCAGCGGATTCGATGCCGATCTTCCAGCCGGTCAGCTTGGCGGCCAGACGAGCGTTCTGGCCTTCCTTGCCGATGGCCAACGACAACTGGTCATCATGAATGAAGGCGATCGCGGTATTGTTCTTCTCGCTGATCACCTGCACGCCGGTCGCCACGGCCGGCGACAGCGCGGCGGCGACGAATTTCGCCGGATCGGCCGACCAATCGACGATATCGATCTTTTCCGGACCGAGATTCTCCATCACGGCACGCACACGGGCACCGCCGGGGCCGATCAGGGCACCCTTCGGATTGACGCCTTCGGTATTGGCGCGCACGGCGATCTTCGTACGGGCACCGGCCTCGCGGGCGATGGCCATGATCGACACGGCACCGGAGACCAGCTCCGGCACCTCGCGTTCGAACAGGCGGCGCACCAGCTCCGGATGGGAACGGGAAACCACGATTTCCGGTCCCTTCAGGCCGCGGGCCACATTCACCACATACACACGGATACGCTCGCCATGGCGATAGCGTTCGCCCGGCACCTGCTCACGGCGCGGAAGCAAGGCTTCGACATCGCCGACGGCAACATGCACGTTGGCGGTATCCTTGGCATCCTGCTGCACGATACCGGTGATCAGCTTGCCTTTCTGACCGGAGAACGCGCCGAACACCTTGTCATCCTCGGCCTTGCGGAACAGCTGGCTGATTACCTGACGCGCGGTCGCGGCGGCCAGACGGCCGAAATCGTGCGGGGTGTCATCGTACTCCTCGCCCAATGTGGGCGCGGGATGCGGATCTTCCTCGGTCGGTTCGCCCGGAATCTCATCCTGGGCCCATACGGTAAAGCTTCCGGCACGCGGATCAAGCTCGATACGAGCATGCTTCGCCGCATGCGGGGTTTTCAGATATGCCAGTCGCAATGCTTCCGAAAGAGCGGCGTCCAGCGTCTCGGGATCGATTCCCTGACCAGCTGCGAGCTGGTGCATTCCTGCCAGGTCCAGTTCCATCTTCAAGACCTCCTATATGAAGTTATTCCGAGCGCTTGGCCCAATGGTCACAGTCAACTATTAGTGTAATGATTCATGCAGACACGTCACCCGTTTCATCGTTCGGCTTCACCGCTTACCAGACGTGCCTGTGCCATAGCCACGATCCTCGCCCTCGCTATGGGGGCGTCCGCATGCTCAACGCCGCGCGTCGCCGGAAGGGCCGAGTCAGAGCGTAGGCTCAGCGCCTGCGAAAGCGCCTATCTGTCGGCTTCGAGCAACAGCGACCGCATGAACGATACGTCAACGCACATCGTCGAACGGTATCTGTCGGCGCGACAGGCCTCATACGATTGGATCGAAACCGCCACGCAGTGTTCCGCACGATTCGGCGAAGGCACGATGCGCGGCGCGCAAGCCCGTCATATCGTCCGGACGCTGGCGACCCGCCTCGGCATAGCCGTCGATCCGGTGACGCCGTCACGTCTCGATGACGTTTCCTCGCTGGACCTCGACGACGATTCGCTGTCGACGATGGCCGAGGCCGAGGATGCCGCGGGATTCGCGACCGAAATTCTCGCCGCACGTTCCGATGGCAACGTCTCCCTCGACCTCAGCGACCGTCATAAGACGACTTCGCAACGCCTGATCTCCCTCGCCGGCAACGATGACGACCATCGCGACAAAGTGTACGATGCCGCGACGCTGCTCGCCAATCCCGACACCATGGTCGACGGGGCGACAGGACTCAAAGCCCCGACCGGCGCCGTCATCGAAATGAACTGTGCGCGCAGCGAAATCAGCGCCGTTGCCGCAAGCTCCAACGCTACGGGCGAAGGAACGTCATCCAACGCATCCCGCAAGGCATCGCTTGGTACGCTGGCCGCTCTCATTGCCGACCGCGCGGAGCTGGCGCTGTATTGGGGGTATCCCGCCTTCGATGAAGCCCTATTCGACTGACGGCACGCCGACGAACGCGCCCACACGCAAGACCCGCCAATGGAATTTGACAATCCTCGATGCTGTGGCATAATGGACAAGTTGCTTGCGTGCAAGCAGCATATGGATGAATGTCCGAGCGGTCTAAGGAGCACGCCTCGAAAGCGTGTGAGGGCGAACCCCTCCGCGAGTTCGAATCTCGCTTCATCCGCCAACAGATAAGGTTGAAACAATGGTGTTTCAACCTTTTTTGTTTGCCTTTGCGGCCATGTCCCGGCGAAAGACGCTACAGTTCCTGCTCGTGCACGGAAGCGTTCACCCACTGGCTTTGTTCCACATTGCAACCGGAGAAGATGCCGATGTCGAGCATGCAGTCGCGGTAGTCACGACCATGCGCGATGGTGATGTAATTGTCGTCGACCATGCGGTTGTGCGTCGGGTCGAAACCGATCCAGCGGTTTCCATGATAGATTTCCACCCAAGCATGCGTGGCACCCTCGCCGCCCAGCAGGCCTGCGATATAGCGCGCCGTCAATCCGACATGACGGCAGACCGACAGCATGACATGGGCGTAATCCTGGCATACGCCCTTGTGTTGGGCGAGCGCCTCCTCCGCGGTGGTGCGGATCGTAGTGGATGCAGGCGTATACACGAAGGACTTGAACACCTCATCCATCACTTCGCGGGCCTGATCGATCGGCGAACCGCCGGCCGGCAATGCGGCGATGCGCGCCTTGCACACGTCGATAAGCGCGTTGACGGCGGGCCCTGGAATGGTCAGTGCGGAGTTGAAACGATACAACGGCTTGTGAATCTCCGGCTTGATATGCTCGTTGTCCACGAAGGCGATGCCCGTCACCGAATAGTTGAACATGGTATGCGGTTCGGGAATAAAACCGGTCATCACCACGGAATCGAAGGAATCTACAGTGGTGTCGAGCTCCACTTCGGGCTCGATCCGGACCTCCACGTCCACAACCTGTTGACGCGGTCCCGTAGTCGGAATGCATCGCAATTGGAACCGATGATCGGTTACGGGCGAGCTGAATGAGAGCTTCATCTCATAGTCAAACACCAGTTTCTTCACATCGTCTCCCCAGCGAAAAATCCTTGTACCACCCTACCACAGCGAAACCGCTCAAGCCGTTATACACGACTTGAGCGGCCCATGGCAAACCCTTGTTCACTACACGCGTTTGGCGTCCATATTCATGGCGTTCAGCATTCCCAAATCCTTGAGATCATTCGTGCATATGCGTTCATCGAAATCGTCGAGCAACGTGCCGAGCGTGTCGGCAAGATCGGCATACCCGCGGGACGGAAGCTGCCCGACCAACCAGCGCAGGCCGTCGGCGAAGCACTGCGGCACCGGCAGGCCGTTCAACGGCATGATATAGGATGCAAGCTTGCCCAATGGCGCCTTGAGCTCCTCCATGGAGTAGCCGAACCGCGTATACAGGTCCACACGCTCCAGGTACTTGCCCACGAAGATGAAGGATTTCAGCGTCGGATCGACCGGCGAGTTCTCCACGCCGCCCCAGAAGGCGAGCATGTTGTCGGCGATGTCACGATGCTTGTAGATATCTTCGTCGAAGGCGGCGCGATCGGCCGCTTCCACGATGGAACTCATGGCGAGTTCCACATACTGCAACAGACGGGAGCTGAGTTCCGGACGCAGGATTACGGCGTTGTTGAAGGCGTAGACGATGGCACTGCGCACGGAATCCGGATTCTTCTCGTCGTATAAGAAGCTGTGGATGAAGGCGTCGAAATCCTGGAAGTCCTCCGGCAGGTCGAGTGCGCGGGCGAACGGGCGGAAAGCGTCCACATCGGTGTCCATCACGCGGTCGTAGAAGGGGAAGAACTGGTTCAAGGTGGTGAACACGCGTTCCGTGTACCGTCCCAGCCAGTACAGATTGTCGGCCTTGGAAGCGGTCACGAGCGCCAGCGAATGCTTGCGGGATTGTGCCAGCAGGTTGATGCTTTCGGAGCCCGGTGCGGAATCGTGCTCCACGCCGGTATCCTTGGCAAGCACCCACGTATCCTTGAAGCCGCCGCCTTGCGAGGAGTTCACGATCATCTGTCCGGGCACCGACGAATATCGGGTCAGGCCCGAATACCACACGTGCGTGTTCTTGCCGGTCACCACGAAGGCGCGCAGGTCGCACTTGCGCGGGCTCATCTCACCGGTTTCGGGATCGACCACATCGATGTCCTTGAACTGGATGACCTCCTGCGCGATGAAACGGCGCGGTTCGGCCTTGATGCGATCGGCCATCTCCTCACGTTGCGCCTTGTCGAGCGACGATCCGAAGATCACGCCGTAGCCTCCGGCCTCAGCAACGTCCTTGATGACGAGCTCTCCCAGCCGGTCAAGCACTTCCTTGCGATCCTGCTCGAACATCGGCATATAGGTCGGCGCGTTCTGCAGAATCGGCTCTTCACCCAAATAGTAACGAATCATGGCCGGTACGAAATAGTAGATGGCCTTGTCATCGGCAGCACCATTGCCGGGGGCGTTCACGATGGCGACGTTGCCGGCACGGTATGCCGACAGGATTCCCGGCACACCGATCACGGAATCGGGGTTAAAGGCGAACGGGTCAAGATATTCGTCGGACAGACGGCGATAGACCACGCCTACACGGTGGCGCTTGCCGGAATAGTCGAGGAAGAACAACTTGTTGTCGACGACCTCGAGATCTTCCGGGAATGCAAGTGCGGCGCCCGTTTTCTCAGCCAGATACGCATGCTCGAAGAATGCGGAATTGTAGCGGCCCGGAGTGAGCACGACGGCGATGCCTTCCGTGGAAACGAAGTCCATGGATTTGCGCAACAGTCGCGGATAGTCACGGTTGTCACGTACATGCACGTCGCGGAAGAGCCTCGGGGTGATTCTGCGTTCGATGTCACGCGCAAACAGCGGATAGCTGGCTCCGGATGGGATGCGCAGATTGTCTTCGAGCACCCACCATTTGCCGTCCTGCCCCTGCACCAGATCCTCACCGGCGATATGCGCGAACACACCGCCGGGAGGGGTCACGCCATTGACCTGCGGAAAATAGCCCGCTGAGGTGTAGACGTATTCCTCCGGCACGACGCCGTCCTTGATGGCATGTTTGTCGGAATAGATGTCACGCAGGTAGGCGTTGAGCGCGTTGACGCGCTGCTTGAGCCCCGCTTCCATTTCGTCGAATTCGTCGGATTCGATGATGCGCGGCACCGGATCGTACGGGAACAGCCGGTCGTGGTATTCACCGTTTTTATAGATGCCGAAGCGTACGCCGTTACGGCTCAGCTCGCGATTGATGGATTCCCTGCGATTGACCAGTTCCGTCGCCAATTTACGTGCAGCCGATTCGATCATCTTTCCACGCTCCTTCATACCCCTAATAACGCATGCCAATCTTCAGGACCATGCCGTAGTAGAAGCGACGGTAACGGCTGTCGGTTACCGAAAACCACGAGGAATTGTTACATCCACATCTCAGCAACGGACAGGTTAAATCCCCGTAACACAATCGTCACAACGACCCCCTATCCATCGGCCGGAACGGCTCCTTCGTCATAAGGTACGTTTCGCGCGAATCGTTTCGGCACGAATCGCCAACTGATCGTCATCGGGATATTCGATATGCTCCAATGTCAGCCCCTGCGGTGCGATCGGTCCCGTCGAGCCTTCGCGCAGCGGTGTGGCCATCTTGTCCGCAAACCAATCGAGGGATCGTTTGCCGATGCCGACCTGTACGCAGCCGTTGACCAGCGATCGCACCATGTTGCGGGCGAATGCGTCGGCCACGATGGTGAAGCAGGCGAGACCGGATTCCATTGACGGCGTACGGTAACGCTCCCCCATTGTCATCTCGCCGTCAACGAGCGGACGTTGCGGTATGCGCCTCCAGTAGGCGGTTTTGACCTCACGTATGGTGGTGCCGCCGGGGTTTGGCGTGGCGAACGAACCGAAGTCATGCAGGCCGATGGTCATGGCCGCGGCCTGGTTCATGGTTTCCAGATCCAGATCGTCGTCGACGTGCAGGACGAAACCGCGCATCCTCGGATCAATTTCGCTGCTCCGATCGGCAATGCGGTATACGTAGGTGCGTTCCAGCGCGGAAAAACGGGCATCAAAGCCTTGGGGAGCCTCGTTGATCCCATGAATCGTGATGTCGTTCGGCAGCATACGCTGCAACCGGCGCGTCAACGCAACCACTGGCGGCACATTCATGTGCCCAACGCAACGGGCGAGTATGGTTTCAGAGATGTCCAGATGGCATACCTGATGCGAGGCGTGCACACCGGTATCGGTACGTCCCGCAACGGTCAGACGGAGAGGTTCCCCCGCATCATCGACGGGCACGCGCAACACGGTGTGCAGTATGCGCTCGATCTCCCCCTGCACGGTACGCCGATCAGGCTGCTTCGCCCAACCGAAGAAGCCGCCACCATCGTATGCCAAGTCGATTCGTAATCTCACGCATTGAGCTTATCAAAGGGCGGGCATAGCAAAGGGCCGGGAACCTTTCGATTCCCGGCCCTTACGATCAGCTGGAAAGCAATCACTCGGCGTTCTCGGCCGGAGCTTCCTCAACGGCGGCTTCCGGAGCCTCGACGACCGGTGCCTCAGCAACCGGAGCCTCTTCAGCGGCAACCTTGGTCGCGGCTTCAGCTTCCTTCACCACAGCCTGCTTCGGGCTCACCGGCTCGGTGACGAGCTCGATGATGGCTGCCGGAGCGGCATCGCCACGACGCGGGGCGATCTTCACGATGCGGGTGTAGCCGCCTTCGCGCTGCTCCATCTGCTCGGCGATTTCGGTGAACAGCTTGTGCACAACGGACTTGTTGCGGATGACGCGCATCACGCGACGACGGTTGTGCAGGTCACCACGCTTGGCCAGGGTGATCAGGCGCTCGGCCAGCGGACGAAGGCGCTTGGCCTTCGGCAGGGTGGTGGTGATGCGACCATGCTGGAACAGGCTGGTGGCCATGTTCGCGAGCATCAGGCGCTCATGAGCCGGGCTGGAGGCCAGACGCGGACCCTTCTTTGGTGTAGGCATTGTTTCTCCTTGAAAAGCCCCGTCGAATTCAGGTGGGCAATCGCCCGAACATCCGAATTCGACGAAGCGGTTAGGTCAAAAGCGGTAAATCACTCGTCTTCCGGCGAGAAGAAGGTGCCGCCTTCGAGGTTGTTGGCATCGAAACCGAGCGGCGAAGCTTTGAGAGCCAGGCCAAGAGCCTGCAACTTTTCCTTGACTTCGTCGATGGATTTCATGCCGAAATTGCGGATGTCGAGCAGATCCTGCTCGGTGTGGGCGACCAGCTCACCGATCGTGTGGATGCCCTCGCGCTTCAGGCAGTTGTAGCTACGCTGAGTGAGGTTGAGGTCCTCGATCGGAACGGCCATCTCCGGGTTGGTCTCCTCTGCCACCGGGGCAGGGCCGACCTCGACGCCTTCAGCCTGGGTGTTGAGCTCACGGCACAGGCCGAAGAGCTCCACCAAGGTGGAACCAGCAGATGCGACTGCATCACGCGGGGAGATTGCCGGCTTGGTCTCCACGTCCAGGATGAGCTTGTCGAAGTCAGTGCGCTGTTCAACGCGGGTGGCTTCCACGCGATAGCTCACCTTGAGCACCGGGGAGTAAATCGAATCAACCGGGATACGGCCGATCTCGGCGTTGTCCTGCTTGTTCATCTGAGCGGGAACGTAACCGCGGCCACGCTCGACGGTGAACTCGATCTCGAGTTCGCCATCATCGGCGAGGGACGCGATATGCATATCCGGGTTGGCGATGGTGACGCCGGCCGGCGGGGTGATATCACCCGCGGTGGCTTCGCCCTTGCCGCTCTTGCGCAGATACATGACAACCGGCTCATCGTATTCGCTGGTGAGCACGATGCCCTTGATGTTCAGCAGGATCTCGGTAACGTCCTCTTCAACACCCGGCAGAGTGGTGAACTCATGCGGGACGCCGGAGATACGCACCGAAGTCACAGCCGCTCCAGGAATGGAGCTCAGGAGGGTACGGCGCAGCGAGTTGCCAAGCGTGTAGCCGAAACCAGGCTCGAGAGGCTCGATGGTGAAGCGGGAACGCTGAGGGTTGAGAGATTCCTCGGTAAGTGTCGGACGCTGTGCGATAAGCACTGTGGTTATCCTTTCAGCTTCGGACCGGTGGTGCACTCACCGGCCATAAGCGGCTTTGGATCGATGATTTCTTCTAGTGCTCAGACGCGGCGGCGCTTCGGAGGACGAACGCCGTTGTGTGCCTGCGGGGTGACGTCGGTGATGGAGCCGACTTCGAGTCCGGCGGACTGCAGGGAACGGATAGCGGTTTCACGACCGGAACCCGGGCCCTTCACGAACACGTCGACCTTCTTGACGCCGTGTTCCATAGCCTTGCGGGCTGCGGATTCGGCGGCCATACCAGCGGCGTACGGCGTGGACTTACGGGAGCCCTTGAAACCGACATCGCCACCGGACGCCCAGGACACGACTGCGCCGGACGGGTCGGTGATCGAAATAATGGTGTTGTTGAAAGTGGACTTGATGTGCGCCTGCCCAACCGGGACCGACTTGCGGTCGCGGCGACGCGGCTTGCGCGCGGCTTGCTTTTGAGCTGCCATTGACCCTCGTTTCCTAATAACGAATTTGCTTTGATGTCTATGCGATGAGACGGTATGTCTCGTGGCCTAGACTCACCGCCACCGAATTACTTGGTGGCCTTCTTCTTTCCGGCGACCGTACGCTTCGGGCCCTTGCGGGTACGGGCGTTGGTCTTGGTGCGCTGACCGCGCACAGGAAGTCCCTTACGGTGACGCTGGCCTTGATAGCAGTTGATCTGGATCTTACGACGGATATCCGCATCGATTTCACGACGCAAATCGCCCTCGATCTTGTAGTTACCCTCGAGGTAGTCACGCAGCGTGATCAGCTGCTCATCCGTCAGATCCTTGACGCGAATGTCCGGGTTGATACCGGTCGCGGCAAGCGTTTCCTTGGCACGAGTGCGACCCACACCAAAGATATAGGTGAGGGCGATCTCGATGCGCTTCTCATTGGGGATGTCGACTCCGGCAAGACGTGCCATTGCGATTCCTTCTGTGTTCCGCAGGTCTTGCACCAAGTCGTCCGGTTTCCCGGCCCGGGCCTGCGTACCCGGGGCTCAGCTCGCTGACGCGAACTGTGACTCAGCGCCTGTACTTATTGTGCCGCTGGATCTACTCTCAGCCCTGGCGCTGCTTGTGGCGCGGGTTGATGCAGATCACCATGACGCGGCCGTGACGACGGATCACGCGGCAGTTCTCGCAGATCCTCTTCACACTAGGGCTGACCTTCATGGTTTTCCTTTGCTTTTGTACCTTACTTGTAACGGTACGTAATACGACCGCGGTTCAGATCGTACGGACTCATTTCCAGCACAACGCGATCCTGCGGCAGAATACGGATGTAGTTCTTCCTCATCTTGCCGGAGATGGTTGCGAGCACGATATGCTTGTTTTCGAGTTCAACACGAAACATCGCGTTCGGCAGTGCTTCCACCACCTGTCCTTCGACTTCAATCACACCGTCTTTAGCCATGAGCCTCGTTCCGTTCCTTGGCGATTACTACGCGTGCCCGAAGACACACCAACTTGCAAGAATACACGGAAACGGGGATTACGACACACACGGCGTGTCGTAATCCCCGTTTCCTTGTGAATGTGGTACTGCCGTACTGCCCGTATCAGCCCAGTTCGGCCACGATGGTGGCTTGGATGTCTTCGACGGAACCGACGCCGTTGAAGGTCTTGAGTAGACCACGCTCGCCGTAGGTGGACAGCAGCGGAGCGGTCTCCTTGGCGTAGACGTCGAGACGCTTGGCGATGGCTTCCGGAGTGTCGTCGGAACGGCCTTCGATTTCGGCACGCTTCTTCATGCGTTCCATGAGCACGTCATGGTCGGCGTCAAGGGCGACCACGGCGTCAAGCGGGGTGCCCAGATCGGCGAGAATGGCGTCAAGGGCTTCGACCTGAGAGGCATTGCGCGGGTAGCCGTCAAGAATCCAGCCGTTCTTGGCGTCATCCATGGCCAGGCGATCCTTGACGATCTTGTTGGTCAGTTCGTCCGGAACCAGCTCGCCCTTGTTGATATACGTCAGAGCTTCCACACCAAGCTCGGTCTTGTTCTTGATGTTGTAGCGGAAGATGTCACCCGTGGAAATTGCCGGAATGCCATAGTGTTCGCTCAGCAGTGCGGCCTGAGTGCCCTTGCCGACGCCCTGGGGGCCCATGATCAGCAGTCGCATAATCGTTGATATTCCCTTTCTTTACTTGCCCTCTTGGTGGTCAGTGCCCTCGAACAGGAAGCCCGCATACTGGAACTGCTCGGTCTGGGCCTTGGCCTGACGCAGGGTATCGAGGCCGACACCCGCGATGATTAGGATGGTGGTGCCGCCGAACGGCAGCTTGGTATTGAGATTCAGCGCCATGATGAGAACCGTCGGGATGAGTGCCACGAACAGCAGGTAGACGGCGCCGACGGTATTCAGTCGGTTCATCACGTAGTTGAGGTAGCGGCTGGTGGCACTGCCGGCGCGGATGCCCGGGATGAAGCCACCGTATTGCTTCATGTTGTCAGCGGTCTCATCGGGGTTGAACGTGATCTCCGTATAGAAGAAGCAGAAGAACACGATCATCAGCGCGTACAAGGCGATGTACCACACGGAGGTGGTGTTGGCCAGATTGGAGTTGATCCACTTGACCCAAGACTGGTCCGAATTGCCGAACTGCGCGATCAGGGTCGGGATGGCCAGGATGGAGGATGCGAAAATCGGCGGAATGACGCCGGACATATTGATTTTCAGCGGCAGGTAGGTGGAGGAGCCACCGTACATCTTACGTCCGATCATGCGGCGGGTGTACTGCACCGGGATACGGCGCTGGGAAAGTTCCACGTACACGACAAGAATCATGATGACGAGCAGCACACCTACGACGGTGGCGAACTTGCCCCAGTTGCCGTCGGTGCCCTTGGTGCCCCAGCCAATCTCCCATAGCTGCGGCAGGAAGCCGGAGCAGATGGACATGAAGATAAGGATGGACATGCCCTGTCCAAGACCCTTGTCGGTGATCAACTCGGCCATCCACATGATCAGACCGGTACCGCCGGTCATGATGAGCACCATGACCAGAAGGTTCCACACGGAACCGTCGGGCACGACCTGGGAGCACTGGTAGTTGAACAACGCGCCGGAGCGTGCGGTCACCAGAATGGTGGTGGACTGCAGCACCGCCAGACCGATGGTCAGGTAACGGGTGTACTGGGTCAGCTTGGCCTCACCGGACTGACCTTCCTTGTGCAGGGCCTCGAAGCGGGGAATCACCACACGCAGCAACTGGATGACGATGGATGCGGTGATGTACGGCATGACGCCCAGCGCGAAAATGGACAGCTGCAACATTGCACCGCCGGAGAAGAGGTTCACCAGGCCGATGAAGTTTTCGGACGTGCTGCTCATCTTGCCGACGCACTGCTGCACGACCGTATAGTCGACACCAGGGGTCGGGACGAATGAACCAACACGATAGATGATGATGATGCCAAGGGTGAAGAGGATCTTATTCCTCAACTCCTTGGTCTTGAAGGCCTGGATTAACGTCCTCAACTGGGATTCCTTCCAACGACGTGCGCGCCCGCGCACCCATGCAAAACAGACTCTACCGCACGAGTCTAGCGTACGGCGTCTACCGATATGTGGATTTTTCCACCCTTTGTCTGTTTTTTATTTTTTTCGTGGCCCGGAACCGGCCCACGAAATGAGTGAGGCTTCTCCCACAATCATGTGGGAGAAGCCTCACTCATGTAAACCTAAGTCAGCTTCACTCCGTGGAATCAGTCCTCGGAAATGGAGCCGCCTGCGGCCTCGATCTTGGCCTTGGCGGAAGCGGAAGCCTTGACACCCTTGATGGTGAACGCAACCGAAATCTCGCCATCGCCCAGGACCTTGACCGGCTGGCCCTTACGGACAGCACCCTTGGCGACCAGATCGGCAACGGTGATTTCGCCGCCCTGCGGGAACAGTTCCGCGAGAGCCGCAACGTTGACGACCTGATATTCCTTCTTGAACGGGCTCTTGAAGCCACGCAGCTTCGGAAGGCGCATGTACAGCGGCAGCTGGCCACCTTCGAAGCCAGGGCGAACCTGGTAACGCTTCTTGGTGCCCTTGTCGCCACGGCCCGAGGTCTTACCCTTGGAGCCTTCACCACGGCCGACGCGAATGCGATCCCTCTTGGCGCCCGGAGCCGGCTTCAGGTCATGCATCTGTAGAATATCTGCCATAATCAGTCAGCCTCCTCAACGGTGATCAGGTGACGCAACACGAGCAGCTGGCCACGAAGGGCCGGAGTATCCTCGCGGGTCACGGTCTTGCCAATCTTGTTCAGGCCCAGAGTCTGAGCCGCAGCACGCTGCTTCGGAGTGGAGTTCACCAGACCGTGGTGCAGCTTGATGTTCAGGTTAGTCATCACTCACCGTCCTTCTGAGCGGCAGCGGCCTTGGCCTGTGCCTCTTCGCGAGCCTTGCGAGCCTCGGCGATGCCTTCGGCGCGAGCACGCAGCAGGGCGTCCGGAGCCACCTCTTCGAGGGACATGCCACGACGGGCTGCGATCTCTTCCGGCTCTTCAAGCTTCTTGAGAGCATCGACGGTAGCACGCACCACGTTAACGGCGGTGGCGGAACCCATCGACTTGGTGAGGACGTCGGTGATGCCAGCGCATTCCATGACTGCACGGACAGCGCCACCGGCGATAACGCCGGTACCCGGAGCAGCCGGGCGCAGCAGCACGGTACCGGCGGCATCGTGGCCGATCACCGGATGGGTGACGGTGCCCTTGACGCGCGGAACGGTGAACATGTGCTTCTTGGCATCCAGCTGGCCCTTGGCGATTGCAGCCGGGACCTCGCGGGACTTGCCATAACCGACGCCCACGGTGCCGTTGCCGTCGCCGACCACCACGAGGGCGGCGAAGCTGAACGTACGGCCACCCTTATGGGTCTTGGACACACGGTTGATGGTCACCACGCGATCGAGCATCTCGTTCTCGTGAGATTCCTCACGACGATTGCGACGCTCGCCACGACGACCCTCACCGCGCTGACCACGACGGGACTTGCGGTCCTCGTTGTTGGTCTCGGCAGTAGCCTGAGTGTTCTGAGTTTCTTCAGCCACTTGGGTTTCCTTTTCGTTGTCGCTCACAGTGCCAGACCTCCCTCGCGGGCGCCTTCAGCGACAGCTGCGACGCGGCCATGATACTTGTTGCCACCACGGTCGAACACCACTGCGGTGATGCCAGCGTCCTGAGCCTTCTTGGCAATCAGTTCGCCGACCTTCTTGGCGGCTTCGGTCTTGGTGCCCTGGAAACCAGCGAAGTCGCTCATCAGAGTGGATTCGCTCACCAGAGTGACACCCTTGGTGTCATCGATGATCTGGGCAACCATGTGACGGTTGGAACGGGAGACCACCAGGCGCGGACGCTCCGGGGTACCGCTGATGCGCTTGCGCAGACGAGCGTGACGACGCTGGAGTGCGACCTTCTTGCCCTTACCGAAAATCTGGACGCTCATATCACTTACCAGCCTTTCCAGCCTTGCGCAGGATGTGTTCATCCGAGTACTTGATGCCCTTGCCCTTGTACGGTTCCGGAGCGCGAAGCTTGCGGATGTTTGCGGCGCACTGGCCGACAGCCTGCTTGTCGATGCCCTTGACGATCACCTGGTTCGGGTTCGGCAGTTCGAACTCGATGCCGGCCGGCGGCTCGACAGTGATGGTGTGGGAATAACCGAGGGAGAACTCGATGCCCTTGCCCTTCATCTGGGCACGGTAACCGGTACCGACGATTTCCAGAGTCTTGGCATAGCCTTCGTGCACGCCCTTGACCATGCTCGCGATGATGGAGCGGGCCAGACCGTGCTTTGCACGGGTCGGACGCAGATCGTCGACCGGGACGAGAACAATCTCGTTGCCTTCGACGTTCGCGGTGATGCCTTCCGGAATCTCGTAGGAATCGGAGCCCTTGGCGCCCTTGGCGCTGAAGGACTGACCGTCAATCTTGACTTCCACGCCAGCAGGAATGGCGACGGGGAGCTTACCAATATGCGATGCCATGTTTCAGCTCTCCTTTCTCACCAAACGAAAGCGACGATTTCGCCGCCGATGCCTCGGTCGAGGCATTCCTTCTGGGTCAGCAGTCCCGAGCTAGTCGAGATGATTGCGATGCCAAGGCCACCGAGCGGCATCGGCAGAGCATCGGACTTTGCGTAACGACGCAGGCCCGGCTTGGAGATACGCTTGATGCCCTGAATGGAACGCTCGCCGTTCGGGCCATACTTGAGGGTGACCTCGAGAGTCTGGCCGACCTTGGCTTCCTTGGCGGTGAAGTCCTTGATGTAGCCTTCACGCTTCAGGATCTCGGCGATGTTCGCCTTGAACTTGGAGTACGGCATATCCACGGTCTCGTGCTTTGCCGCGCTCGCATTACGCAGACGCGTAAGCATGTCTGCGATCGGATCTGTCATTGTCATTTGGGCTAACGCCCTTTCTCGCCATGGTTTCCGCCGCCCTCACGCCTTAATGGCGATCGGGCCGCGGACCTTCAGCGTCGATATTTACCAACTGGACTTCGTAACGCCGGGCAGCTCGCCGCGGTGGGCCTTCTCACGAAGGCAAATGCGGCACAGGCCGAACTTGCGGTAGACGGAGTGGGGACGACCGCAGACCTGGCAGCGCGTGTACGCGCGCACCTTGAACTTCGGCTTAGCGGCCGCCTTGTTCTTAAGAGCGGTTTTTGCCATATCAGTTCTCCTTGAAGGGGAAGCCGAGGTGCTTGAGCAGCGCGCTTGCTTCCTTGTCGTCCTTGGTGCTGGTCACCACGGTGATGTCCATGCCACGCTGGTGGTCGATCGAATCCGGATCGATCTCATGGAACATGGACTGCTCGGTGAGGCCAAAGTTGTAGTTGCCCTGACCATCGAACTGGTTGCCGTTGATGCCACGGAAATCGCGGATACGCGGCAGAGCGAGGGTCAGCAGGCGATCCAGGAACTCCCACATGCGCTCGCCACGCAGGGTGACATAGGCGCCGATGGCCTGGCCTTCGCGCAGGTGGAACTGTGCGACGGACTTCTTGGCCTTGGTGATCTTCGGCTTCTGGCCGGTGATCAGGGTGAGATCCTTGACGGCGCCTTCGATGAGCTTGGAGTCGCGAGCCGCGGCACCGACGCCCATGGAGACGACGACCTTCTGGACACGAGCAACCTGCATCGGGTTGGAGTAGTTGAATTCCTTCTCCAGCTCCGGCACGATCTGCTCGATGTACTTCTGCTTCAAGCGCGGAGTTGCCGGCGCTTCGACAGTGGTATCGGTCATGCCAGCTCCTTTCCGGACTTCTTGGCGACACGCACGCGCACGGTCTTCACCTTGCCGTCACGAGCCTCTTCCTTCACGATGACGCCCACGCGGGTCGGCTGCTTGGTCTCCGGATCGATGACCATCACATTGGAGCGATGAATCGGAGCCTCGACAGCCACGATGCCGGCCTGCTGGCCCTGCTGCGTGGCGCGCACGTGCTTCTTGACGATCTGCACGCCTTCGACGATCAGACGGTCGTCCTTGAGCACCTGCTTGACGGTGCCTTCCTTGCCGCGGTCCTTGCCGCGGATGACCTTGACCAGGTCGCCGCTCTTGATCTTGGCTACCATGTCAGATCACCTCCGGGGCGAGGGACACGATCTTCATGAAGCGCTTGTCGCGCAGTTCACGACCGACCGGTCCGAAGATACGAGTGCCCTTCGGTTCACGGCCGGAGCCGAGAATGACGGCGGCGTTCTCGTCGAACTTGATGTAGGAGCCGTCCACACGACGGTGCTCCTTGACAGTACGGACGACGACAGCCTTGACGACGTCGCCCTTCTTGACCGACCCGCCAGGAATGGCGTCCTTGACGGAGGCGACGATCACGTCGCCGATGCCGGCATAGCGTCGCTTCGATCCGCCGAGCACTCGGATGGCGAGGATTTCCTTCGCACCCGTGTTGTCGGCGACATGAAGCCGCGTTTCCTGCTGAATCATTGATTCTCCTTAGCCGAGCTGGTTCTCCCCAAGCACCCCGCCTGCTTGAAGCAGGCGGGGTGACTCACGGAGCCTTGCCGAACTTATTTACTTAGCGCGCTCGATAATGCTCTCGAGACGCCAACGCTTGGTCTTGCTCAGGGGCCGAGTCTCCATAATACTCACGAGGTCGCCAATATGCGCGTCGTTGTGTTCATCATGGACCTTGACCGTACGAGTAGAACGAACGACCTTGCCATACAGCGGGTGGGTCGAACGCTGCTCGAGCTCGACGGAAATCGTCTTGTCCATCTTATCGGACACGACGTAACCGCGACGAACCTTGCGGAAGTTACGCTCTTCAGCCATTACTTCTCCTCAGCTTTCGTTTCGGTCGCCTCGGGGGCCTGGCTGATGCCGAGCTCACGTTCGCGCAGGATGGTGTACATCCTGGCGATGTCGTGCTTGACCGCCTTGAGGCGGGCGGTGTTTTCGAGCTGACCAGTGGCGGACTGGAAGCGCAGGTTGAACAGCTCTTCCTTGGACTTCTTGAGGAAGCCCTCAATCTCCTCGTTGGTCTTCTCGTTCAGATTCTTCATGGTGTAGTCTGCAGTTCCGACTGCCATCAGATGTCACCGCCTTCACGAGCAATAACACGGCACTTCATGGGGAGCTTGTCGATTGCGCGGCGCAGAGCCTCGCGAGCGACTTCCTCGGACACGCCGCCGATTTCGAACATAACGCGACCCGGGCGGACGTTGGCGATCCAGAATTCCGGAGTACCCTTACCGGAACCCATTCGGGTGCCCAGCGGCTTCTTGGTCAGCGGACGATCCGGGAAGATCGTGATCCACACGCGGCCACCACGCTTGATGTAGCGGGTCATGGCGATACGAGCGGCCTCGATCTGGCGGTTGGTCACATAAGCCGGAGCCAGAGCCTGGATACCGAAATCGCCGAAAGCGATTTCATTGCCGCCCTTGGACATGCCACGGCGGACCGGACGGTGCTGCTTACGATACTTGGTTCTCTTTGGGATAAGCATTTCTCAGCTCACTCCTTCGTTTCCGTTGCGGCAGGAGCCTCAGCGGCGGCCGGAGCCTCGGCTGCGGCGTTCTGCTGCGGGGCGGCATTGCGCTGGCCACGACGCGGACGGCGATCGCCGCGACGGCCCGGGCGGTTGTTGCCCTGCTGTGCCTGCTGCTCTTCGAACTCACGCTCGGTCATATCGCCCTTGTAGATCCACACCTTCACGCCGATGCGGCCGTAGGTGGTCTTGGCCTCGAAGAAGCCGTAATCAATCAGGGCGCGCAGGGTCTGCAGCGGAACGCGACCCTCGCGATAGAACTCGGAACGGCTCATTTCGGCGCCACCAAGACGACCGGAGAGCTTGATGCGGATACCCTTGGCGCCTGCGCGCATGGCATCCTGCTGAGCCTTACGCATCGCGCGACGGAAGGTCACGCGGTTGGTCAGCTGCTCGGCGATGCCCTGAGCGACGAGCTGGGCGTCCAGTGCGGCGTTCTTCACTTCGAAGATGTTGAGCTGGACCTGCTTGCCGGTGAGCTTCTCGAGCTTGGCGCGAACGCGCTCAGCCTCGGCGCCACGGCGGCCGATGACGATGCCCGGACGAGCGGTGTGGATGTCCACACGCACGCGGTCACGGGTACGCTCGATGACGATACGGGACACGCCCGCACGCTCGAGATCCTTGCTCATGGCCTTGCGGATGGCGTCATCTTCGAGAACGAAGTCGCGGTAGCGTTCGCCGGCCTTGTTGGAATCGGAGAACCACTTGGAACGATGGTTCTCAGTGATGCCCAGGCGATAGCCAAATGGATTGATCTTCTGACCCATCTTTAGCGGTTTCCTTCCTTGCTAGCGACGACGACCGTGATGTGGCTGGTGCGCTTGTTGATACGAGCGGCACGGCCCTGTGCACGAGCGCGGAAACGCTTGAGCGTCACGCCTTCGTCCACATAGGTCTCCTTCACGACCAGGTCGTTCTCGCGGAACGGCTCGCCGGCCTTATCGGCCTTCACGCGAGCGTTCGCGATGGCGCTCTCCAGGACCTTACGCACCGGAAGAGATGCGTCCTGCGGAGCGAACTTCAGAATGGTGATGGCTTCGGTCGCCTTCTTGCCTCGGATGAGGTCGACCATACGGCGAGCCTTGCGCGGCGTCACGCGGACGTGACGAGCGATTGCTTTAGCTTCCATGTGTCCTTACTCTCCTTTAGCGGCGTGCCTTCTTGTCGTCCTTCACATGACCCTTGAAGGTCTTGGTCGGGGCGAACTCACCGAGCTTGTGGCCAACCATGGATTCGGTGACGAACACCGGAACATGCTTGCGACCATCGTGAACGGCGAAGGTATGTCCGATGAAATCAGGGGTGATCATCGAACGGCGGGACCACGTCTTGATGACGTTGTGCGTGCCCTTCTCGTTCTGCTCGTCGACTTTCTTCTGCAGGTGGGCGTCGACGAAGGGGCCCTTCTTGATGCTACGAGTCATCTACTCGACACTCCCTTACTTACGGTTCTTACCATTCGGGCGACGACGAACAATCATCTTGTTCGAAGCCTTCTTCGGACGGCGGGTACGAACCTCGCCCTTGCCCCACGGAGAGACCGGCGGCTTACCACCGCGGGTACGACCGCCGTGCGGGTGATCGACAGGGTTCATGGACTCACCACGGGTGATCGGGCGCTTGCCCATCCAACGTGCACGACCGGCCTTACCGAGCTGGATGTTGGCGTGGTCGGAGTTGCCGACCTCACCAACGGTGGCGCGGCAGCGAGCGTCCACGTTGCGGATTTCGCCGGACGGCATACGCAGCTGGGCGTAAGCGCCATCCTTGGCGACGAGCTGCACCGCGGCACCTGCGGAGCGGGCAATCTTGGCGCCGCCCAGCGGGCGGAGCTCAATGGCGTGCACCACGGTACCGGTCGGGATGTTGCGCAGCGGCAGGTTGTTGCCCGGCTTGATGTCGGCCTGAGCGCCGGTCTCGATGACGTCGCCCTGCTTGATGCCTTCCGGAGCAATGATGTAGCGCTTCTCACCATCTGCATAGTGCAGCAGTGCGATGCGGGCGGAACGGTTCGGGTCGTACTCGATGTGAGCGACCTTTGCCGGCACGCCGTCCTTGTCCCAACGCTTGAAGTCGATGAGACGGTACTGGCGCTTGTGACCGCCGCCACGATGACGGGAGGTCATACGGCCGTAAGAGTTACGACCGCCGGTCTTGCTGAGCTTGCGAACCAGCGACTTCTCAGGCGTGGAACGCGTGAGCTCGGAGAAATCCGAGACGGACGCGTTACGGCGGCCTGCAGACGTCGGCTTATAAACGCGGATAGCCATAATCTAGTTCTTCCTTTAACTTTTCTCGGCTAGCCTTCAGTTACCAAAGATGTCGATGGTCTGGCCCTCGGCGACGGTCACGATGGCGCGCTTCTGATTGACGCGCTGGCCGAAACCGTTGCGGGTGCGCTGACGCTTGCCGGCGCGGTTGAGGGTGTTGACGTTCGTCACCTTGACATTGAAGATCTCTTCGATTGCCTGCTTGATCTGCACCTTGTTCGCGTTCGGAGCCACCACGAAGGTGTACTGACCGCGATCGGACAGAGCATAGCTCTTCTCGGAAACGACAGGCTTGAGGATGATGTCGTGTGCGGGCTTGTGAATAGCGACCATGAAAATCAGGCCTCCTTTGCAGCCGGCTCGGTCTTCGCGGCAATGAAGGCGTCGAAGCCTTCCTTGCTGAAGACAACGTACTGAGCGGTGACCACATCGTACGTATTGAGCTGATCGGCGAAGATCGGGTGAACGGTCGGGATGTTACGAACGGAGAGCCATTCGTTCACATTCTCGCGAGAGAGCACCACGGTGGTGAACTTGTTCTCGGTCACCGGGGTAAGAGCGGCAATGGCGGCCTTGGTGGACGGGGCTTCGGCGACACCGAAGTCCACGACTGCCACGTGACCTGCATTGGCACGATCGGAAAGCACGTACTTGAGAGCAGCGGCCTTCATCTTCTTGGGGGTGCGCTGGGAGTAGTCGCGCGGCTGCGGACCGAACACGGTGCCGCCGTGGTACCACTGCGGTGCACGGATGGAGCCCTGACGAGCACGACCGGTGCCCTTCTGCTTCCACGGCTTGCGGCCACCGCCGGAAACCATGCCACGAGTCTTGGTGGCGTGGGTGCCCTGACGGGCGGCGGCGAGCTGAGCCACGACGACCTGGTGGATCAGCGGAATGCGGGACTGGACCTCTTCGGCGGAGAAGCCGAAGATTTCGGCCGGTGCCTCAACGGTGCCGGCGGCCTTGCCCTGCTTATCGGTGACGTTCAGAGTAACGTTTGCCATGATTTATCAGGCTCCCTTCACTGCCGAACGGACGAGAACGATGCCACCCTTCGGGCCCGGAATGGCGCCCTTGATGGCGAGAACGCCGTTCTCAACATCCGACGAGACGATGGTGAGGTTCTGCGCGGTGTTGGTCACATGACCCATGCGACCGGCCATACGCTTGCCCTTGAGGATACGGCTCGGAGTGGCGCATGCGCCGACCGAACCAGGACGACGCTCGTTCTTGTGAGAGCCGTGGGTACGACGATAGGACTTGAAGCCCCAACGCTTGATGGTGCCGGCGAAGCCCTTGCCCTTGGTGGTACCGGTCACGTCGACCAGAGTACCCTCCGGGAACAGCTCGGCGGTCAGCTCCTGACCCGGCTCGAACTCTTCGGCATTATCGGTGCGGACCTCGGCGAGGTGACGACGCGGGGTGACACCGGCCTTGGCGAAGTGGCCGGCGAGCGGCTTAGTCACCTTGGTCGGATCAACCTGGCCGTAGCCAAGCTGAACGGCCTTGTAGCCATCGGATTCCTCGGACTTGACGGCGGTCACCACGTTGGTGGACACGTCAACGAGGGTCACGGGAACGAAGAAACCGTTCTCGTCCCAGACCTGAGACATACCGAGCTTCTTACCCAGCAGTGCAGTGCGATTAGACATAATGGTTCCCTCCTCCCTTACAGCTTGATCTCGATGTTCACATCTGCGGGCAGATCAATGTGCATAAGGGAGTCCACGGCCTTCGGGGTCGGGTCCACAATGTCGATGAGACGCTTATGAGTGCGCATCTCGAAGTGCTCGCGAGAATCCTTGTACTTGTGAGGAGAACGGATAACGACGAACACGTTCTTCTCGGTCGGGAGCGGAACCGGGCCAACCACAGTTGCGCCCGCGTTCGTCACCGTTTCGACGATCTTCTTCGCCGATTGGTCGATGACCTCATGGTCATAGGACTTAAGCCTGATGCGGATTTTCTGTCCCGCCATTGCCTTCCGCCCTTTCTAGCGATTCGTTAGTTACTGTTTACCAGCCTGCTTCTCAAAGGGCACCGGCGCAGAAGACCCACAGAGCCATACAGCCCCGTGGTCATACCACATCAGTGCGTAGCCATGCAGATGCTCACTTACGTGAATCTCTGTGCCACGCTCGCTTTTTTAATTCCAATTTGCGAGCCCTAAAATCAGGCAACTTCTTTATTTAAGCATCAGGGGTGGCCTTAAGAAATTCTGGCGTGTCGCCGAATGCCATCAAAGCAATGCGCAGATGTTGAGTATCAGCGAGGCCGTGCTCGTCACGAATTCGGTGATGCCGACGGCCAACGGCCTGACCGTACGCCGACGTGCAATCATCGGCAGGGCGACGGCCCGTATGAGCAGCATCGCCGCCAATGCGATCAGATATCCGTTACCGACGAAGGTCCACCATGCCAGCATGACGGCATGCCAAATCCAGGAGGCCACGATGTACGACCTTCTCCCCCGCTCGCGAATCATCGTCTTGACAAACAGCACCGAGCCGAACTGCACCATGAAAAACGTAAGGAACAACGATATCCCGGGTATGCTGAGATACGGAATGTCAGGCGTATCGACGCCATAGCAGAACGTCAGCATCGGCATCAGGCAGGAGGCCGACACCGCCGCGGCGTTCGACCATAGCGAACGCTCCTTGCGCACCCACGAGGCACGGAACGAAATCGCGGCAAGCACCGCAAACGGCGGAGCCCAAGCGAGAATCCCCGGATGCAGCACCACAAACGGCAGACCGACCGCGCAAAGCACGATGCAGTACACCAATGGCTGCAGCATCCAGCGGTGGGCACCATGCGATTTGAACCAACGCGCGGCGGAAAACTGCACGCAGTAGCACAACAGCCAGCAGATGAGCAACCACCAAGGCGTCCACGCGAATCCACGGTACGCCCATGCGGCCACGATTCCCGCAACGGCCGGGGAAAGCACCATCATGAGCGCACCCGGCTGCCCGGGGAGCCATAAGCGCAATCCTCCGCGTCTTCGTGATTGCGCAGGTCGTCGATTCGAAATATCGGTCATTCCACTACGCTACGAAAAAACAACAATGAAATCCAGCCCCATTACGCTCAAAGCCACGCCATATCGCTCTCGCCGGGAATCCATGCTGTCGGCGGATACCCATCATCACGGAAGACCGTGGCAATGCCAAGGAGCCCGGCGGGACCGTTCCCGACCGGGCTCCTTACGGATTACTCCTTATATATACATGGACGTGCTGTGGTCCATATATACGGTGCGCTTCACGCGGATCTCACACGCGCTCGGAGGCTTCCTCCGTGGCGGCCTCGCCCTGACGCTGGACGCGCAGCTTGTGGCCCTCCTCCTGGCTGACGCCGTAGTAGGCGGCGATGGCGATGTCCTTCATATCCTCGATCTGCGGGATACGCGGGTTCGCCGGAGCGCACTGGTCTTCGTAGGCGCGCATGCCGATCTGATCGAGAACGGACCAGAAGTAATCCTCGTCCACGCCGCATTCCTGGAAGCTCTTGTTCATACCGAGCTTGTTATCGCGGTAGTCCTCGACGGCCTTGGCCAGGTTCTCGACACCTTCGGCCGGGGTCTTGCCCGGATTGATACCAAGGTTCTTGGCGATTTCCTGGTAGCGTTCCGGAGCGATGTACTTGTTGTACTTCGGCCAGCTGGTCGGCTCCTCCGGAATGGAACCGTTGTAACGGATCACATACGGCAGGAGGATGGAGTTGGTACGGCCGTGGGCCACGTGGCACAGGGCGCCGATGGTGTGGGCCATGCCATGGCACATGCCGAGGAAGGCGGAGCCGAAGGCCATGCCCGCCATGGTGGCGGCGTTGTGCATCTTCTCCTGAGCCTTGATCTTGTCTTCGCCCGGCTCGCCGTTGACGGATTCGGCCAGATTGTCCCAGATCAGCTTGGCTGCGTGCAGTGCCATGCCATCAGTGAAATCGTTGGCATAGACGGACACGAAGGCCTCGAAGGAGTGGGTCAGCGCGTCGAAGCCAGCGTCGGAAGCCAGCTTGCGCGGCTGGGTGCGGGCCAGCACCGGATCGACGATGGCAACGGACGGGGTCAGCGCATAATCGGTGATCGGGTACTTGTAGCCGGTCTTGTGGTCGGTAATCACGGCGAACGGCGTGACTTCGGAACCGGTGCCGGACGAGGTCGGGATGCACACGAGCTTGGCCTTCTTGCCCAGCGGCGGAATCTTGAAGGCGCGCTTACGGATGTCGAAGAACTTCTCGCGCACGTCGGAGAAGGAGATCTCCGGGTGCTCGTACAGCAGCCACATGATCTTGGAGGCGTCCATCGGGGAACCACCGCCGACGGCGATGATGGTGTCCGGTTCGAACTCCTCGCGCATCATGGCGGCACCGCGTTCGACGGTTTCGACGCTCGGCTCCGGCTCGACGTAATCGATGATGCGGAAGGTCACGCGGTTGGAACGTGCGCGCAGCTGGTCGATGATCTTGTCGACCACGCCAAGCTGCTCCATGACCTTGTCGCACACGATGACGGCCTTTTCGATGCCGTACATGTCGCGCAGATACTTGATGGCGTTCGGCTCGAAGTAGGTCTTGGCCGGAATCTTGAACCACTGCATGTTGTTGTTCCTCCGAGCGATGCGCTTGATGTTGAGAAGATTGACTGCCTGAACGTTGCCGGACACGGAGTTGCCGCCGTAGGAGCCGCAACCCAAGGTCAGGGACGGTGCGATGGCGTTGTAGATGTCGCCCACGCCGCCAAGGGAGCTCGGGGAGTTCCAGATGATGCGGCATGCGTGCATGCGCTGGCCGTATTCGCGTACCAGGGCCTGATCGTTGGTGTGGATGGCCGCGGTGTGGCCTGCGCCATGCTTGAGCATGGCTTCGCACATCTCGAAGCCCTGTTCCTTGTTTTCGGACTTCAGCACCGCCTGCACCGGAGCGAGCTTCTCCATGGTGAGCGGTTCGTTCTCGCCGACCTCCTTGCACTCGGCGGCGAGGATGGTGACGTCTTCCGGAATGTCGAAGCCTGCGGCCTTGGCGATGTACTGCGGAGACTTGCCCGGTACCACGGAGTTGAGCTTCGGGGTCTGGCCGGAATAGGAGGTGCAGCCGAACATGTACTGCTCGAGCTTGGCCTTCTCCTCATCGTTCACGAAGTAGGCCTTGCGACGCTTCATCTCCTTGATGAGCGGAGCGTAGATCTCCTTGTCGGCGATGATGGCCTGCTCGGTGGCGCAGATCATGCCATAGTCGAAATGCTTGGACAGAATCAGGTCGTTGGCGGCACGCACCACGTCCACGTTCCTGTCGATGTAGGCCGGAGCGTTGCCGGCACCGACGCCAAGGGCCGGCTTGCCGGAGGAATAAGCGGCCTTGACCATGCCCGGACCACCGGTGGCGAGGATGGTTGCGATGCCGTCATGCTTCATCAGGGCGCCGGTGGCCTCGATGGACGGATGCTCGATCCACTGGATACAGTTCTCCGGAGCACCAGCCTCGATGGCGGCGTCGCGCACGATCTTCGCGGCGGCCACGGAGCAGTTCTGCGCGCCCGGGTGGAAGCCGAAGACGATCGGACAACGGGTCTTGAGCGCGATCAGGGACTTGAAGATGGCGGTGGAGGTCGGATTGGTGACCGGAGTCACGCCGGCGACGACGCCGACCGGTTCGGCGATCTCGTCGATGCCCATCACGTCGTCTTCGCGGATGATGCCGACGGTGCGCTGTCCAGCCAGATAGTTGGTGACATGCTCGCACGCGAAGATGTTCTTGGTGGCCTTGTCTTCGACCAGACCACGGCCGGTTTCCTCAACGGCCATCTTGGCGAGCACCAGATGCTTGTTCAAGGCGGCGACGGAGGCCTTGGCGACGATGCGGTCGACCTGCTTCTGATCGAGTTTCTCGAATTCGTCGAGCGCCTTCAGGCCCTTATTCACCAGCTCATCGACCTCGGCCTGAGCTGCGGCGAGCTTCTCCTCCGGAGTCGGCTTGGTCGGCTCTTCCTTCTTCTTTGCGTCTGCCACTTGAAGTCCTCCTCGATTCTTGGGTTTGCAAAGCGGTATTCGTTTATTCCTCATCCATCCGTATCGGACGGATACATTACCGGGCACCGTTGTGACCTGAGTCACAATCTACCTAAGTTATCCGCGCTTGTATAGTACGCGTCGTGTCGTGCGCTTGATGTTCAATTCTTTGCTATTTATGTTTATTTTGTCGCTTGAAATGCACACACCAACGCTAAAATCAACTATTTTGTTATGTTTTGTTCGAAATATCCATCTATTACACACACACGAACAATGTTTTTCCGAGTAGCTTTTTGAAAAGCTATTTATTTTTTTATACAAAACACCACAACTTCTTGAAAACACTTTTCTAAAGTAGAATAATTCCCAGACTTTGCATCATGGAATACGAATGGAGCTCAATGATGAAGACGACGCCTCCCGCATCCGTCAAGGAACTCAACAAACGCGCCATCACGGCGTACCTGTATTCCAAAGGCCCTGCCACAAAGCAGATGCTGGAACGCGAACTGAACCTGAGTTTGCCCACCATCACACAGAATCTACGCACGCTGGAAGTCGAAGGCCTCATCCGTAAAGGCGAGCAACTCGAATCCACCGGCGGACGCAAGGCACAGACCTTCGCCTTCGTCTGCAGGGCGAAGATCGCAATCGGCGTGACCATGCGTGCCAACGGGTTGACTCTGTGCGCGGTCGACCTTGGCGGCAACGTCATCTCGCGCAAGTTCAAGCTCCTGCCCTACCACAACACTGACATCTACTACCAACAGATGGGCGTCATCATCAACGCTTTCGCCGCAGGCGTCGAGAGGAACGACGACAACGTTCTCGGTGTGGCTTTCAGCATCCAAGGCATCGTCTCCGCGGACGGACAGACCATCACCTTCGGCAATATCATGGGCAATACCGGACTTCGGCTTGACGTCATCGCGCAAAACGTGAAGTTTCCATGCATCATGATCCACGATTCCGATGCCGCGGCCATGGCCGAACTGTGGTTTGACCATTCGCTCACCGATGCCGTATGCGTGTATCTCGAAATGCGTCCGGGCGGAGCCGTCATCGTTGACGGCCAACTCTACCAAGGGCCGAATCTCTGCAATGGCACCATTGAGCATATGACGCTGGTGCCGGATGGAGGTGAATGCTACTGCGGGCAGCGCGGTTGCATGGATGTCTACTGCTCCCCCGAGGCCCTGACCGAAGACGGCGAAAGCCTATCCGGCTTCTTCAGCGTACTTGAACAGGGTGAACAGGAGCACCGGCAACGGTTTAACGGATGGCTTGGCAACGTGGCGCAAGCCATCCGCAACATTCGATCCATGTTGGCCGGCGATATCATCATCGGCGGCGAAGCCGCGCACTATCTCGACGATGACGATGTCACCACCCTTAAAAGACTCGTCGAGGAACGCAGCGCTTTCCACACCGATCATTTCACGCTACGTAAGAGTCTGTGCCTGGACAACCAGAACGAAATCGGTGCGGCATTGCGTTTCGTGCAAATCTTCATCGACGAGATTTGCGGCCACGCCGCCTGATCGGCGAATCAGGCGGCGGCCTGCGCGACTTTCTCGATCTCTTCCACGAGGACCCTTGGCGAAGCCGTATGCCTGATGCGATGCCCGTGGCCGTCGAAGCCGGGCTGCTTCGGGCGGATACACAGCGTCAGCACGAATGCCAGCACGTAGAGCGCGGCATAGGTCCAGCACACACCGCCATAGCCGATGGTCGGCAACAATATCGTCGCAATGCCGGGGCCTGCGAATGTGGTGAGGCCTGCGGCAAGATTGTATGCGGAAAGAGCCGCGCCCTGCTTGCCTTCGCCGGCATACAACGTCATGATGGTCGGAAGCGACGAGAAGGCGCAGGTACCGATACCGACGATGATCGCCGCGACGATCATCATCAACGCATTCGCACCGAACCATTGCGGTATGTAATAGAAGGCCACGGAACCGACGGCGAGCACCGCACACCCGAACCAACGCATCGGCCACACCCAGCCGAAACGGTCCATGAACCAACCCCAGAAGGTGTTGAAGATCAGTGTGACCACGAATACGAATCCCCAGATGCGCATCCATTCCTCGGTTTTGAAGATGTTGATGCCACCGTTGTGCGCGGTGCACAGGTACAGCGGCATGATGACCGGGAAGCCGTATAGCAGCAGATTGTTGATGATGCGGATGATGGCGCAGATGAGGATCTTACGATTCGTGACAAGGATGGTGGCGCCTTCGGTCAGTTCCTTCAGCTGCTTCTTGCGGCTCAAGCCCTCACCTTTGACGATCTTATTCTTCGGCACGAAGAAGAAGCACATGACCGTGCCGACGACGGAGAAGGGCAATGCGAACCAGAAGGTCTTATATTCGCCGAAAACCGGCATGATGAAACTTGGCAGATAGGCACCGAACACGCCGATGCCCAGGGAGAAGCAGGTCCAGAAGAAGCCTGTGGCCGAAGCCAGCCTAGCCGGGGAGATGTATTGCGCCATCAACACTACGAAGCTGTAGATGAACAGCGGGTACCCGATGCCTCGCAACGCATACAGACCGAGGATCAACAGGTAGACGTGGCTGGGGATGGCAACGCCGAGGAACAGCAGATGGATGCCGATCCACCAGCATGCACCGAACAGCATGACCCTGCGCGCACCGAACATCTCGGCCAGTACACCGGCGGACCATCCACCGAGCGCCGCGAACAGGCCATATATAGTCACTAACAGTGAGGCCTGGGATGAGGCGAATCCCTGGTCCACCATGAATTTCGACAGGAACGTCAGTTCGAAACCATCACCGGTCATAAAGATTGCGACGGCAAGAAAACCAAGCATCAACGAACGAGGAACGCCCAGTCGTTCAAGAATACCGATCATGTGAGCACCTTTACTCGATTTCCATGCAACATCGAGGAAATCGTCCGAATCGTCATTAAGGGTTTGGATGGGGAGCCACGGCCTCATCGCCGTATCCCCCAATCTTGTAGGTGGGGTAGCGATGGCCGTCGCAGCAGAGGATACACGGCGGCCATGCCCGATCATCCGGGAGCCATACCCCTTTATGAGGTCAGTCGCCGATTGCGACGACGGCCTTGGAAACGCCGGAAATCTTGCCATCGAGGAAATCCTGCACCTCTTCGAGCCCGAGCTCATGGCTGATCAGTCCGCCGATGTTCATCTTGCCCGAAGACACCAGCGAGATGGCGTCACGGAACGTCAACGGGTTAATGAAGGACCCTTGGATGGTCAACTGCTTCTTGTAGATGTCATAGGTGTTCATTTCGAAATGGGCTTCCTGCGGGCCGACGCCGAACATCAGCACCTGGGCTCCCTTTTTCGCGGCACTGATGGCCTGCGCCTGCGTTGCCGGAAGTCCAACGGCCTCGATGATGACGTCATAGGCCTCGGACGGAATCTGCTCACGGGTCGTATTGTAGGTTTCGGTAACGCCGAACTGCGACTTGTTGCGTTCCAACTTCTCGTCGAAGATGCCCGCCAAGTCGACCCGATGCACACCGTAGGCCTGCAGCAGCTGAGCGAAAATCTGCCCCATGAAGCCGTCACCGATGACCAAAGCCTTCTGGTACGGGTGAAGCTTGAGCAAATCAAGGCCATGCACCGCACAGGAAACGGGCTCGATGGCGGCGGCGTCGCGCAGGGAGACATTGTCGGGCAGCGCATAGACCACGGTGGCCGGAGCGGTGAACTGCTCGGCCAGACCACCGTCACGGGTGACGCCGACGGCGCTCAGATGGTCACACAGTTCCGGACGCTGAGTAAGGCAGTACTCGCATTGACCGCAGTAGATGTTCGGATCGACGGCCACCCGATCGCCGACCTTGACGTTGGTGACCTCAGCACCGATCGCGGCAACGACGCCCGAGTTCTCATGCCCCAGCACGATCGGCGGCACGGCTGCGGCGGAGCCAGGACGGCCCGCATACAGATCGTGATCGGTACCGCACACACCCGCATATGCGGTGTTGATCAGCACCTCATTCGGCAGTATCTCGGGAGTGGCCAGATCTTGGATCTCGAATTCCTTGACGCCGGTAAGTACCAGAGCCTTCATGATTGTTCCTTTCCACCTTGAAAGTGATGTCCGACAGATTGTTCCGCCTGATAGCCCATGACTATACGCTTTTTTAAATTGTTTTGCAAATTTCTTTTCATAAAGTTATTTATAAAGTGTGTCGCAGTTTCTCGACCAATGCACACCACCGGCATTCAGCCGTTTTCCGACGAGCACGCAAGCCCGAACGCCGAGGTGCGTAACGATGTGACAGACATACCCCTTTCGTCAAATGTTTGACGACTGTCGTCGCTTACAATAGGTCTATGAGAAACCCACCCTTGCATCGTTACGCAACCCGACCTGGTCTCTACTTCACCGACGATGGTGGCGCGGACGCAGTAGTCCGTTCCGAAACGGCGGATCAGGTGTGGTTCTGCGTGCTTGAACCCCTCGACCAACCCAGTGCCTTCTACGCCGAAGCGGTACGCCTGTTCAACGAGCCGGACATCTCGTTCATCGAACAGGCGCAATCGCAGAAGATCTGTACCAGACGCATCCCCTCGCTCAATCTGCGGGAGACGCTGTTCATGATGGACGGCCCGAATTACGGCTTATGGTACGTGCACATACCCAAGGCATGGGACGGCATGCATTACGGCTACCGCGTGAACGGCCCATGGGACCCGAACCACGGCGTGAGCTTCAATCCATACAAGCTGCTGCTCGACCCTTATGCAAAAGGCATCGATGGCTCGATGAAACTTAACCCGGGTGCATTCGCCTACGCATGCGAAATCATGAACGGCAAGGTCAAAGGTTCGCCGTTCGGCCCGATGAGCACCGTTGACTCACTGGGCCATATGCCGGTTTCCGTGGCCATCGACGATCGCGATGCGAACAAACATGAGGGCGAGCCCTCGCATCCGCATGTGGCTTGGAGCAAAACCATCATCTATGAGCTGCACGTCAAGGGTTTCACCGCCAACGCACCATGGTTGCCGAAAGAGCTACGCGGCACCTATGCGGGCCTGGCCCACCCCTCGACGCTCTCCTATCTGCAGGATCTGGGCGTGACCTCCATCGAATTGATGCCGATTCAGGCCAAGCAACCGGAACTGTTCCTGCAGGAACGCGGCCGCACCAATTATTGGGGCTATTCCACATTGGGATACTTCGCCCCGGAGCCCTCGTACGCCACTAGGGCCGCGCAGGAGGCGGGAGCGGCCGCCGTTCGCAAAGAGGTCATCGACATGGTGCGCGCACTGCACGAAGCGGGCTTCGAAGTGATCATGGACGTGGTCTACAACCACACCTGCGAATCCGGTCCGGAAGGCCCCACCATCTGCTGGCGCGGTCTCGACAACCTCTCCTACTACAGGCGCAACAAGGAGAAGATCAGTCGCCTGTACGACACCACCGGATGCGGCAATACGCTCGACTTCACCAACACGCATGTCGTCACCTTCGCGGTGGATTCCCTGCGCTACTGGGCCAAACGCATCGGCATCGACGGCTTCCGCTTCGACCTGGCGGCCACGTTGGCCCGTCTCGACGGCGATTTCACCAGTTACCACCCGTTCCTGTACGCCCTGCGCTCCGACATGCTGCTGGGCAATCTGAAGATGATCATGGAACCTTGGGACGTCGGTCCGGGAGGTTGGCGCACCGGCCAGTTCGGCATTCCGTTCGCCGAATGGAACGACCGGTTCCGCGATACCACACGCAAGTTCTGGCTGACCGATGTGAAACGTAATCGAGGCGGCGAATCCGGCGTGGTGACCATGCAGGAGATGGCCACTCGTCTGTGCGGTTCGGCCGACCTATTCGCCACCGATCCCGGACGTGGCTCGACCGCATCCGTGAATTACGTGGCCTGCCATGACGGTTTTACCATGGCCGATCTTACGCGCTACCGCCACAAGCATAATGAGCGCAACGGCGAAGACAACCGCGACGGTACGAACGACAATCATTCGGTCAATTTCGGTTATGAGGGCCCCAGCGACGACCCCATCATCATTCAGCAGCGCGAACGGGCCATGGCGAACATGCTCGGCATGCTGCTCCTGTCGTTGGGCACGCCGATGTTGCTCTCCGGAGACGAATTCGGCAATTCGCAGAACGGCAATAACAATGCCTACATGCAAGACAATCCGACCACATGGCTGGATTGGGACTGGTTGTACAGCACCGAGCAGACACCGGAACTCAAGCAGTTCGATCTGGTGTCGCGTCTGATTGCGTTGCGCAAATCCCGCGATCTGTATGATCATGAGGATTTCTTCACCAGATTGAGCAAGATCGGACTGCTCAAGCGTTCCGATCGTGTGCACTGGTTCCTGCCGAGCGGCCATGCCCCACATGACGCCGATTGGACGAATCCAGCGGTACGCACCTTTGCCATGCAGCTGCTCTCTCCCGATGGATCGAGCCTGATGATTCTGATCAACGGTTCCGACGAAATCTCCCGTTTCCATCTGCCGGCCGACAAGGAGTGGGAGATGGTGTGGTCCTCCGCCGAAGTTTCAGGAGAATACCCCGGCCAAGGTACGTCGGTGGACCGTGTGGCCGAACTGAATGAGGAATCGGAAAACAAGCCGGCGGGTCGTTTCAGCGATCATCTGCATCGTCTGAACATGATGTACTGGCATGCCGACGTGAACGACGGAGCCGTGCCCGAAGACATCTATGATGCCGAAGGCGCTGATGATCCGACCCTATGGACGATTCCGGCGTTGAGCATCAGCGTGATGCGGCAGATATCCGCCGACTGACCGCACTCATAACGAGGAAGCCCCTCGAAGGAACGAATCCTTCGAGGGGCTTCGTACAAGCCGTAAAGCTTTAGCGCTTCGAGAACTGCGGAGCGCGACGAGCCTTGTGCAGACCGGCCTTCTTGCGTTCCACGACGCGGGCGTCGCGGGTCAGGAAGCCAGCCTTCTTCAGGGTGGCGCGGTTCGCATCACGATCGATGGCGTTCAGCGCGCGGGCAACGCCCAGGCGGATTGCACCAGCCTGACCGGTGGTGCCGCCACCATCAACGAGGACGATAGCGTCGAACTTGCCTTCGAGCTTGAGCAGAACGATCGGGGAGTTGACCTCACGCTGCAGCAGCTTGGCCGGGAAGTACTCTTCCAGGGTGCGACCGTTGATGGTCCACTTGCCGGTGCCCGGAACCAGACGAACGCGAGCGACGGCTTCCTTGCGACGACCGGTGCCGTAGCCCGGAGCGATGGCGGAAGTGCCGGTGCCAGCGCCAGCGTTGGTTTCGGTGGTGTACGAGGTGAGCTCCTCTTCGGTCTCGAGAACCGCGGAGTTGTTGGTGTTTTCAGCCATGTTTCTTATCTCCCTTCGGTTCACTTAGCCTGCTGCGAGACCTGAGCGATCTCGAAAACCTGCGGCTGCTGTGCGGTGTGCGGATGCTCGGCACCACGGAAGATGCGCAGGCGACCCAGCTGCACCTTGGCCAGACGGTTCTTCGGCAGCATGCCCTTGATAGCGGAACGGATGATGCGCTCAGGATCCTTTTCCAGAAGTTCGGCGTAGCTATCGCGACGCAGACCACCCGGACGACCGGAGTGCTTGTACAGTTCCTTGCCCATCTTGTTGCCGGTCAGAGCGATCTTGTCGGCATTGATGATGATCACGTGGTTACCGGAATCGGCGTGCGGAGCGTAGGTCGGCTTGTTCTTGCCACGCAGCAGGATGGCTGCCTGGGAGGAAAGACGGCCGAGCACCACGTCGGTGGCGTCGATGATGTACCAGTCGTGAGTCAGATCAGCTGGCTTCGGAGTGAAAGTTTTCACGATGTACCTTTTCTATATATTGTGTTCCGGACCCTCCGACCGCGCCGAACGTTGGTTAGGCGTTGCAATGGTGCCGTTTTCGGGTCTCATTATCCGTGGGCTCCCTGAAAGTCCTCGATGGCGAGTGGGAAAAGCGCTTTGAAGGACCCCGTAGGGAAACACAACAATCTACTAGTGTATCGCCAGCCTTGACATTCGGCAACACGAAATGCAAGGGGTGCCCACCGGCATCGCACCGGCGGACACCCCATACCCGACCCGTCCGGAATCAGCCGCGCATGATGGCGGCAATCTCCTGAAGACGCGGTTGGTCGAACAACTCTTCCAAGGGCACGAGATTGCCCTTGCCGTCAGCCAACGGGATACGCCAGTTCGGATACTCGTTGTTCGTGCCCGGCTGGTTCTGCGTACGCTTTTCGCCGACCGCGTCGACGATGGATGCGGCCATGAGCTTGCATGGCGAGCCCTTGAGCCCGCGGTACAGCGCATCGACGATCTCGTTTTCGTTGGCGAGCTCATCCCGCAGGGCCGCCTTGTCGAGATACCCCTCCTCGACGAGCATGTTCAGCATGGCGTTGTGCTCGGCGGTCGCGGAGGCCCGGAATTCCTCCACCGGCCCGGACAGCAGGCCCAGCTGCTCACGTAGCTTGACGTGGCCGTATTCGAGATAGCCGGCCGCCGGCGGCATGTCGTGCGTGTTGACGGAGGCCAATGCATACGGGCGCCAATCATGCGGCGCACGGAACTCGCCATCGAACTGCTCGAACCATTCCACGGCACAGCCAAGAATGCCATGCGCGGACAGCGACTTGGACACATACGGCGGCACCACGCCGAGGTCCTCGCCTACCACCACGCCACCGGCGCGCGAAGCCTCAAGCGCCAATACGCCAAGCATGACGTCGGAATCGTAGTACACGTAGGTGCCGTCGGTGGCCTTCTTGCCTTCCGGAATCCACCACAAACGGAACAGACCGAGAATATGGTCGATGCGCACGGCACCGGCATTGGCGAACATGCCATGCACCATGTCCCGGTACACTTTGTAGCCGGTCCGCTCCAGAGCGATCGGGTTCAATGGCGGCTGGCTCCAATCCTGGCCCTGCTGGTTGAACATGTCCGGCGGGGCGCCGACCGTGGCACCCTTGGCGAAACGTTCCGGATTCCACCACACGTCGGAGCCGGACGGATGCACGCCCACGGCCATGTCGGCGACGATGCCGATCTTCATGCCGGCCTCGCGTGCGGCCTGCTGCGCCGCATGAAGCTGCTCGGTGGCCACCCATTCGAGCCAGCGGTAGAACTCGAGCGTATCGGGGAACCGGTCGCGCAATTCCCGAATCTCGACGGAATCGCGGTTGAACATACGCTCCCAATTGTCGGGCCTGCCATTGGGCGCGCCCCATTTGTCGTAGCACAGGCACCACGTGGCATAGGATTCGAGCTCGTCGCCGCAACCGGCCAGGTATTCCTTGAACTGCGCCTGACGTTCGGCGGTACGTCCGGATGTGAAGATGATCCACAACGCGTGCATCTTGGCCCGCCACATGGCGTCGCGGTCGATGACCTGTGCATCGCCGTTGAGCGGTTCGACACGCGCATGCAACTCGTCGACCTGCTTCTTGCCATCAGGGTTCAGCGTGGCATATTCCGGCACGGATTCCGGGCGAATGTAGCTGAAGTTGATGAAGCGACGGGAGATCGGCAGGTACGGCGACGGCGTCAACGGCGGCACCGGTTCGGCGGCATGCATCGGATTGATGAGCATGAAGTCGGCACCGGTCCTTCTCTTGGATTCGACCAGCAGGGTCTTGAGATCCTCATAGTCGCCCACGCCCCAGGAGCCGTTGGAACGGATGGAGTACAGCTGACTCATCCAACCCCACAGGGAGCCTTCCTTCATGTCATCGAGCAGTTCGATCTTTTCCGGAGCGCTGATAACGGTTGCATCCTGGGTGCGCTCCCCCACCCGTACATGCAGGGTATGGTATCCGGCCGGTAGGCCCTCCGGCAATATCACCGAAGAAGTGGAGACGAACGTGTCGTCAATCTCATGGATGGAGCCGTCACCGGCACCATAGGCGATCTTCCCCGCGAATTCACTGCCATCCTCCAACGTGATGCTGGCCTGCGGCGCCTCGAGGACGCCGACGTTGACCAGCACCTTGCTCGGCTTGCCCACCGTGTGCAGCACCGTGGGTGCCACCAGCCGTGAACGGCAGTCGCGAAGAATGGATTCCATGGACTGTTCGATCGCCCCATCGTTGGAAGCGTCGATACCAAGCGCCTTGAGCACCGCCACCAGAACATCGTCTTCGATTTCATGGTAATCATGGCTCATGCCCACATAGCTGGTGGCGACGCCGACCAACTTGGCCAGACGAATGAGCGGCCGGGCGAGACGCGTTGCGTTTTCGGTCTGTTCTGTCATAAGCAACAGTCTAGAACCTTTCAACGTGCGCCACGCGTACTTTCCTCACGAAATGACAACGTATTCAATACGATTCGTCATGCACGACGCGATTGCGCGGCCCGGACCACCTCTCCGGAGGGATCTTCGGCAAGCTTGGCGAGCATCGCCGGAGACGTGTTCGGGTTGAGCGCCACTGCCCTACGCACCATGGAAGCCAATACCGCAGGGGCTTTCGGCTCGAGTTCGGTGCCGAGCGCGCCGAGAAAGTCAAGGGTTTGCGTATCCATGTTAGGATCCTGCGCCCCTTCAAGGCGCATCTTCCAAGATGTGCGCTTGTTCCGCAGGGCGATGTCCCTCACCTCCGCGGATTCGTCCTTGGTGAGGCGGCCTACCAGCCAGTTCTTGTCATCGGCGTTGCCCGCCACGGCCTTGCGCACCTCAACGGATTCGTCGGTGGACAGTTTGACCAGAATGTTCGGGAACGGCATGGTTTCGGCCAGGAAGATGCGATCCTCCAACGGAGTATGCGGATTGCCGGCCACGGCCTCCAGCAGTGCGGTGGCACGCGAGAATGCGGCCTGTTCGGCACGGTCCGGCAACGGACGTCGGGCGAATTCGCTCAGCTCGGCGGCATCGGTGGAGTGGCGAAGACGCTCATACGTGGCGGTCAACGGTTCGAAATCGGCGGGAACCGCCTGCACATCCGCCCGTTCGGCGGTGTCGTTTCCGGCATGCTCGGCATGTTCGATGTTCTCGGCATCAGTCATAGTCTTCACCTTACGCCATACCGTAATCGAAAGCTCACAGCTTGACCGGACGGTTGGTCGTACCGACCAATTCCGGCGTGACGGCCGCGTTGAACGTCTCAATCATGCGGGATTCAAAGGTCGCGGCATGCTCCTGCGGTACGATCGCACGCATTGCGATGCGATCCGTATACTGCGCGTCGACCTGCTCGCCCTGCACTGACGCCAGCAGATTCTGGAAGCTGCCGAGCTGCGGGTAATCCAGCACTATCCGGTATTCCCCGCACGGTACGATCCTCGCCTTGCTCGCCGCTTTCACCGCAATGGACGCGCCGGTCGAATAGGCTCGGATAAGCCCGCCCGAGCCGAGCAGGATTCCGCCGAAATAGCGAGTGACGGCAACCACGCAGTCGGTCATCTCATTGGCGCGCAGCACATCGAGAATCGGCTTGCCGGCGGTGCCGGACGGCTCACCGTCATCACTCATCCGTTCCGCAAGACGACCGTCGGAACCGCCGCAGACCGCGGCATAGGCAACATGACGGGCCTTCGGATGCTTCTCACGAATCATCGCGACGAAGGCGAGCGCATCATCCAACGAATCGATATGACAGGCGTCACCGATGAATTCCGACTTCTTTTCGACGAACGCGTCATGCGCCGGCCGATCGGCGGAATCAAGTATGGTCTGCATGCCTTCAACCTACCCGATTCAGCCGACCTGACGATCAGACGACGACGTTGAAATCCTCGCCCCTGAAGAATGCGGCGACGGACTGCACGACCTGCTCGGTGATGCCGACGTATGCGCCATCGGTGCGCCATGCGGTGTGCGGGGTGAGCACGATGCCGGGAATCCGGCACAGCGGGTCATCGGCGCCGAGAGGCTCATGTTCGAATACGTCGAGTGCGGCGGGAATATCGCCGCGTTCCAGACGCTTGAGCAGTGCTCCGGGTTCGAGGATTTCGGCGCGTGCCGTGTTGACGAACAAGGTGCCGGGCCTTAACGCCTCGAGGTTTTCGGCGGTGATGATGCCGCGCGTGGAGTCGAGCAGCGGCATGTGGATGGACACGACGTCGCTGCCGGCGATCAGCTCGTTCATGTCGTCGACCGGAGTGACGTTGCAGTCGGTAAGCACCTGTTCGGGCACATGCGAGTTCCATGCGGAGACCTTCATGCCGTAGGCGTTTGCGATACGGGCCACAGTCTGGCCGATGCCGCCGAGGCCGATGATGCCGAGCTTCTTGCCGAACAGTTCGTAGCCGTCGTTGCCGGCCCAGTCGCCCGCCTTGACCTCGCGGTCAAGCTGTCCGACATGACGTGTGAGCTCCATCAGCAATGCCATGGTGTGTTCGGCGACGGCATGGTCGCCGTAATGCACCACATTGCAGACACGGATGCCTTGCGCCTTGGCCTTCTCAAGATTGATGTAGCTGGCCACGCCAGTGCCGCCAAACGCGTAGCACTTGGCATGGGTGCGTTCGAGAATCGAGTCGGTGCAGTGGAAGCCGATCACCATAACGGCGTCGGCTCCGTCGCAACGGGCCACGATGGTGTCCTCATCCAATGTGAAATCCTCATACATGCGCACTCGTGCAACATTTTCCAGCAGTCCGAAACACCGCTTGAACGGTTCGATCATGGATGCAACGACCACCGGCATGACGACCAGCGGCAGATCGGTGCGTTCCGGCTGGGTCTCAACGATTTCGACCATATATGGTTCCTTTCCACGCAACTTACGGCGACATTACGATGACGACGTTACGATTACGTGGCATATTCTGTCACAATGCTATTTCCCGGAAGAAGTCGTCTGCTCCGTGGTGATGTTCCATTCCCGTACAACGTTCTGGTCGGCTCCCATGGAGTAGATGACGTTCCATATGCGTTGCCGTTGGTTCGCATCCTCGGCGTCGTTCCAGCATGTGCCGTCGGGATGGTCGCTGGCGAGCGAGCACCACTGGTACTGCCCCTGCCGCATGTTGGCGGTCGGAATCCAGTCGATGCGGCTGACGCGCCAGGAACCGGCCACGCCTTTCTTGCCGGCGAACTGCACGCGGGCGGTCACACCCTGATTGTTGACCTCGTTGCCGGGAATGTAGGAGGTCACGGTCACCGCATTGCCCAGGCCGTAGATAATCCAGGTGCCGTTGTAGTTCTCGATGGGCTGCGCGCAGTGGCATCCGGCGCCGTAGATCACGTCGAACGCACCGGTATCGGCCAGTTCATGCGCTTCGGACTGTTGCCACGAATCGGCATAATCCAGATACTCCTGCACCGAGTGCATGGCGATGGCCACCACGTCGGCTCCCTGTTCGCGCGCGGCCTTCGCCTTGGCCACGGCTTTGTCGATATCGGCCTGATGATTGGGATCGCTCGCCTCACGCAACCGATCGACACGCCAATCGAAATCAGGAGTCTGCGCATTCAACGACACCGTTCCCGAGATCAGGCCGAGTTTGCCGCCACCGGTCGGCGAGTCGATGACGAGCGGCTTGGTGGAATCCTCTTCGGTCTTGTAAGAGCCGGTCTGCGCGATGCCGTCGGCCTCCAAGGTGTCCCACAGGCGCGAGATGCCATCAGCACCCTGGTCCCATGAATGGTTCGACGCATGCGTGCAGGCACGATAGCCGACGTTCTTGGCGGCATCGGCGACCTCCGGCGGAATGTTGAACACCGGATAGCCGGTATACGGACCGCCGCGTTGGGCGATCGGGGTCTCAAACTCGCACACCGCGATGTCGGAGGCATCGATATATTTACGCATCGGCTCAAACAGGCTGGTGAAATCGAAGGCCGTGCCATCGGTGGCCGCGGTGTTGGCACTCGCAAAATTATTCCACAGCCCCTCATGGAACAGCAGGTCGCCGTTGACGAGCATGGCGATGCAGTCCGTATCCGGGCAATCCGGGGAGTTGCCGTGATGTTCCGTCGCCTCGGTCTGCTTCGCCGTCGCCTTTGCCTGCGATTGCCTCGTGGACGTCGTTGCCGGATCCGCCACATGAGTCGTCTCCTGCGAGCGCACCTGCTGTACTACGAACCACCCTCCGACCGCCAGCACGGCGATGATGATTGCCGCAACCATTGCGATCCTGCGCCTGCCGGCTGTCAGCAATTCCGGATTGGATGCATGCAAGGCATCTTTTCTGATACGCATGGCCGTACCCTTCTTCTTCGATATTCTCTCTTGTTCAAGAATATCGAAAAGCGCGGCGAACCGCGGTGTTGGGGTACCTGAAACGTTGACTTCGGTGGAATGCGACGGACGGTCACCACTTGCGTTCCATAGCCTGAAAACGTTGATATTCCGCCGTTTTGGCATGAAAAAAGGGCTTCCGGATTGCTCCGAAAACCCTCATCGCGGAGTCAGAGGGATTCGAACCCTCGAGCCGCTAAACACGACTAACACCTTAGCAGGGTGCCCCTATCGGCCACTCAGGCATGACTCCACTGTTGTGACTGTGACGTTGTCACGACGCAACAGCATGTAACTATAGCATCTATCTGGAGGCAAAACACCAGAAACCGGAAAAATCGTAAGCCGTTGGCGTGATTTCGCACGACACGAGACGCACACTGACACCACATCGGCACGAAAAATTGGCCCGCGACCATCTGACGACCCGGCCTCTACGCGGGATTCTCATCTCCGGAGAACGTGACGATCACCGCCACAATCACCAATGCGATGCCTGCACACTCCCCCAATGTCGGGACCTCACCGAAAGCGAGGGCGATGAACGTGGCCATGGCGGGATTGATGGACTGCACCACGGAATAGCGTGCGGACGGAATGCGTCGCATCACCACCTGATCGGTCAGATACGGCAGGAACGAACCGAACAGCGACACCAGGAACAGCAATGCCAGCAACGCCGCAACGCCCCACGAGGCGTGCACCCAGGTCGCGTCGGCCTTGGGCCTTGCCAGATGGGCGATGGCGCCCGGAGCCAGGAACACCGACTGCATCAGCCAACCAAGCACGGTACCCCAGCACAGCATGTCGATTGGATGACCCTTGGTCGCGACTTTGCCTCCGAGCACGATATAGCAGCCCCACATGGAACCGCCGATCAGAATGGCGATCAGGCCGATCAGGAAGCTGCCGCCGTTCTCGCCGCCAAGCGAGATGCCGGCCAGCAGCACCACGCCACAGGCCGCAATGCCGATGCCGACGCGCTCGCGCCAACTATGCCCGGTGATGACGGCCACGCCAAGAGGTCCGATGAATTCGATGGCGGTGGCGATGCCGATATCCATATTGCTGATCGCCACATAATACATGGTGTTCATCAACACCAAAGCCGCGCCGAAACCCGCCAGCAGGGTCCAGTCCCTGCGGGTTCCCGGCAATGAATCGCGTCTGTCGGCCTTCCAAGGCTTACGCCATGCCAGTAGCATCAGGGCCATGAAACCGACGCGGTACCATGCGGCGTACACTGCGTCCAATTGGGTGAACGCCACTTTGGCCACGCCGGTGGCGGTATAGATCATCACCGCTTCGCAAATGGCGATGACGACGATCGGCAGACGGTTCAGCGCCGTCATGATGACTCTCTTCACGAGGCACCAGCGTACTCACGGAACAGCCGAACAACGACACGCAACGCAACACGATGTGACGATCACACCATGTTCGAACATCTGTTTCAATCAGCGGCGGAAATCGCCTATCATGGAACCATGAGCACGGCACCACGAATCGCAGCAGCCAAACGTGACTGGGGTCACGATGAGACCGGCTGTACGGTGCTACATATCGACATGGACGCCTTCTACGCCTCACTGGAAGTGGCACGGCACCCGGAATATACGGGCAAGCCGGTCATCATCGGCACCGGCAACCGGTCGGTGGTGTCGGCGGCCAGCTATGAGGCGCGCGCATGCGGCATCAATTCGGCCATGGCGAGCTCGCGAGCGCATCAATTGTGTCCGAACGGCATTTTTCTGCCGGTCGACATGCAGTATTACCGCGCGATGTCACGACGCATCTTCACCGAGGTGTTCAGTCGAATCACCGATCGGATCGAACAGGTGTCGGTGGATGAATGCTATATGGACGTTTCCGGCGCACTGCTACGCTGGCGCACTGCTTCCGCAATCGGCGCGTGGATTCGCGAACAGGTCGCCGCACGCTACCACGTGACCTGTTCCGTCGGTATCGCGGCGAACAAACTGGTTGCGAAAATGGCGTCGACGAACGCCAAACCGAACGGCATGCTGATGATTCCCCTGGCCCGGCATGCCGAATTCGTGCAGATGATGCCGCTGCGTGGCATTCCGGGTATCGGGCCATCACTCGAACGACGGCTACGTACGTGGGGCATCAATTCGGTTGCCGATGTGGCGAGGATGGATGAAACGACCTTGGCCGAGGCCACGGGTTCGACGATTGCCGCGCACGGGCTGTATATGGCGTCACATGGTTTGGATGACCGCCCGGTCACGCCGTACACACCGGAAAAGTCGATAGGCTCGGAGCGTACGTTCGACACGGATACGCAGGATATGCGGCAGGTATGTTCGATGTTGCGGCATTGCTGCGATGAGGTGGCGAGCACGTTGCGTCGGCGAGGACTGATGGCACGCAAGGTGATGGTGAAGCTGCGCTTTCCGGATTTGAGCTACGCCACGAAGGGACGCACCATGGAACGGCCGACGGATACGGCGAGCATGCTGTATCCGCAATGCGTCGACCTGCTGTTGCGGATGATGGGCATGGAGTCCGGCTCGGCGCATGCGATTTCGTTGCCCCGTCCGATACGTTTGGCCGGCATGAGCGCCAGCGGACTGGTCGAAGCCGGTTCCGCCATCATTCAGCCGTCGCTGGAGGACCTGCTGGAGGAAGAAGACACGGCGCAGGATTGCGACGCCCGCAGGAAGGAGCCGAAAACCGAACGCCTGCGTGGAGCCGAGCAGGCGCTGGACGCGGTCCGGCGCAAATACGGCGACGACATCGCCAGTTTCGGCATCTAGCGGGCCAGACGTTCGGCGGCGTCAGCGATGGCGGCGTCACCGGCGGTGGCGGAGAACCGCAAATATTCCGGAGCCCCATAGAATTCGCCGGGACTCGCGATGATGCCGATCCGGGCAAGTTGCTCCATGTCTTTCCAACAGTCGCCGGACTTGGCCTTCACCCACACGTACAAGGCCCCGTCGGGCATATCGGTGCAGTACCCGTAGGCGCGCAACGCACTCACCAATATGCCGAGACGATTCGCATACCGTTTGCGCTGCGCTTTGACCGACTCCAGATCGCGAAGTCCCACGGCCATGGCGGCCTGTACCGGTCCGGGAATGATCTGCCCGATCTGCTTGCGATACGCGGTCATCGGTACGATCAACGACTTGTCACCGGCAATGAACGCCGTACGATAGCCGGCCATATTGGACTGCTTGCTCAAGGAATACAACACAAGCACGCCTTGCGCGGAGCCGCCGCACACATCCGGGCGCAGGGCGCATGGCGTGGATGCGAGAGTGTCCGCATCCGCTTCGACGTCCACGTTTCCCCACTGCATCAACGCATAGCATTCGTCGGAAAGCACCACGGCCCCGATGCCACGCGCGGCCGCCACGATTGCGGCCATCTGCTCGGCGGCGAGCACCGCACCGGTCGGATTGCATGGCGAGTTCACCCATATGGCCTTGACGCCCGGCACATCCTTCCAGGATTCCACATCGGCCACGTCATCGACCTTGAGCACTTTGGCACCGGCCAACTGGGTGCCGATCTCATAAGTCGGGTAGGAGACCTTCGGCTGCACCACCACGTCACCCGCACCCAAGTGCAGCAGGGAGGCCATCAGCGCCACCCCCTCCTTGGAGCCGACGGTCGGCACCACGTCCGCATCAATCGCCGTCAGATCGACATTGCGCGCCGCCGCGAACCATTCGGCGATGGCGGAACGCAGATCGGCGGTGCCGGCGGTGACCGGGTATCCGTAGGCGTTCGGATCGTTTGAAGCCGCACCAAGCGCCTTGCGCACCGAATCCGGCACCGGGTCGACCGGCGAGCCTACGGACAAGTCGACCATGCCACCGAATGCGGCCTTCGCCGTACGTTTGAAGGAGGCGATCCGTGACCAATCGTACGGTGACGAAAACTCATGAAAACCCATCCGTGGAACTCCTTACGTCAGTGCGCTGCGATACTCGTTCCAGCATACGACGAAAGGCCGCCACTCGACGTGACGGCCTTCGACAAAGCAAATGGAGACGGAAAGTCTCACTGATTCTGAGGGGGCAGTGCCGCCACCTGTTCGGGATCCTTACCGATCGGACCCGCTGCGGAAGCGCCGCCCAGATCGCCGACCTCGGCGAAGAAGCTGACGGCGGCATCCTTGTACCAAGCCCACTCGTCGGGCAGATCATCCTCATAGAAAATGGCCTCGGTCGGGCACACCGGCTCGCATGCGCCGCAATCCACGCACTCATTCGGATTGATGTACAGGGAGCGGGAACCCTCATAGATGCAATCAACCGGGCATTCATCCACACATGCCTTGTCTTTGACATCGACGCAAGGCTGAGCGATCACGTACGGCATGGTTACCTCCTTACAAACTTGACTGTTCCAGACTACTCTTGCTCTCGGGCAACATCCAATTCGCCGGTGCCGAGACAGGCATGACGGTAGCCGTAGCCGAAATAGATGGCGAAACCGACCAGAAGCCATACCACGAAACGGATCCAGGTGAGCACACTCAGGTTGAGCATCAGCCACACATTGGCGAGTGCAATGAGAATCGGAATCCACGGATTGCCGGGCATCCTGAACGTACGTTTCAGATCGGGACGCTTTCTGCGCATGATCGGAACGGAAATCGCGACCAGCGTAAACGCCGACAACGTGCCGATATTCACCATGTCGGCAAGCACGTCGACGTCGGAGCATGCGGCGATCAGTGCCATGACCACGCCCACGATGACCTGCAGACGGACCGGAGTGCCATGCTTGCCGGTATGGCTCAATCCACGCGGCAGCAAGCCGTCACGGCTCATGGCGAACACCACGCGCGTAAGCCCCAGCAGCAGCACCATCACCACGGTGGCCAGACCGATCACGATGCCGAAGCTGATGATTTTGGCGGCCCAGTTGGCACCGACCATTTCGAAGGCGGTGGCCAGCGACGGACTCGCCTGCTTGGCGAGATCCTTATAGGAGACCATGCCTGTGGTGACGATGGCGACGAGCGTGTACAGCACGATGATCAGGCCCATGCCCACGCCGATGCCCAACGGTACGTTTCGTTTCGGGTTAATGGCCTCTTCGGACGTGGTGGCGACCACGTCGAAACCGAGGAAGGCGAAGAACACGAGCGCCGCGCCGGAAATGATGCCGGCCACGCCATAGATGCTCGGGGTCATGCCGGTGGCCCACTGCCACAACGGCTGGTTCATCACGGCGCTCACGCCGGAATCAGAGGATGCGGCGGGCTCGCTCGGCGGGATGAACGGAGTGAAGTTGTCGGCCTTGATATAGAAGAATCCGACGACCACCACAAACAGTACGATGGCGATCTTCAGCACGGTCAGCGCCCCATCCACGCGGGCGCCGATCTTGGTGCCGAGCACGAGCAGCGCGGTGAAGAAGGCTACGATGATCAGCGGCGCCACGTCGAAGTTGAACGATCCGATGGCGATGTTGGTATTGATGTTCCAGCCGATCAACCGGAAGAAGTCATTCAGGTACACGCCCCAGTATTTGGAGACGACGGAGCCCGCCATGAGCATTTCCAGAATCAGATCCCAACCGATCACCCACGCGATGATCTCACCCACCGTGGTATAGGTGAAGGTGTAGGCGGAACCTGCCACCGGAATCATCGATGCGAATTCGGCGTAGCACATTACGGCCGCACCGCACACGATGCCCGCGATCAGGAAGCTGATGATCACGGCCGGTCCGGCGTGGAAAGCCGCAGCCTGGGCTCCGATGGAGAAGATGCCCGCTCCGACGGCCACGGCCACGCCCATGATGGCCAAATCCCACCAAGTGAGGTCACGTTTGAGGGAACGCCCCGACTCGCCTGTTTCCGCAATGGTTTGCTCGACGGATTTCTTACGGAATACGTTCACCGCAATCCCCTTCCTCCATACGGCCGGTCATTCCGGCCGCTCTCGACAAGGGGCAAGTATAGAACGATACCGTCACATTGGCGTCACTTGAGATCCATGCCGATGACGACCGGTTCGGGTACCAAGCGGATGCCGTAAGCCGCTTCGACGCCATCCTGCACGGTTTTGGCGAGGTCGGCGATGTCGGCCGCGCTGGCGCCACCCCGATTGGTCAGCGCCAGCGTGTGCAACGTGGACAGGCCAGCGGTCGCGGTCGCGGCGGTTTTGAAGCCCTTGTGGAATCCGGCGTGATCGATGAGCCATGCGGCGGAGGTCTTGACGCTCGGCTCGCCGTCCGGCAGGGTCGCGTCGAAACGAGGCGCATCTTCGGGAAGGGCGGCCGCCTGCTCGATCGTCAGAATCGGGTTCATGAAGAAACTGCCGCAGCTATGGCGATTGAAATCCAGCTCGTCATTGCCGGCCTGGGTACGTTGCGCGTCATGCGCGATGGCGACCAGCCCGGCCTTCTTGGTACCGCGCATGGGTTCGGCAAGGTAGCGGTGGGAATCCTCCAGCATGCCCTTGGCGGCACGCACCGCAAGCACGGCGTTGCGGATATCCTTGGTATTCATACGATCACCGACCTCGACGCCAAGCGCCTTGGCGAGCTGACCATAGCCGACCACTCCGGTATCGCTATGGTGCAGGGCGAAGGTGACGGAAAGCACCACATATCGGGGGGTCGGGAAGAATTCGTCGGCCGGCGTAGCCGGAGCCGCATACATGCTGGCCTTAAGTGCACTCATGCGGTAGCCGAAGCGCAGATCTTCGGCGGTGAGGTCGCAGGTACGTTTCTCCTTGCGGTCCCAGACCTCCACGCTGCGCACGCTGGAACCGACCTCCTGGCCATAGGCTCCGATGTTCTGCACCACCGATGCGCCAACGGTTCCAGGGATTCCGGACAGCCCCTCCACGCCTTCCAGACCGAGTTCGACGCAGAAATCCACGAAATCGTCCCAGTTGCAGCCGGCTTCGGCATTGACGTGTACGATTCTCTCGCCGTTCTCCACCGGAGCGGCTTCGTCGAGCACGTTGATGCTGCGGCGTGCGTCGCGAACGACCACACCGTTGAACGGCGTGTCGGCCACCAGCATGTTGGAGCCGCCGCCGATTACGCATAACGGCAGTCCCTTGGCATCCGCATCTTCAACGGCTTCGATGACGCCGACACGCGAAGTGGGTTCAAGGAAGATGGCGATGGGCCCGCCAACGCCGATGGTGGTGAGATCTGCAAAACTTGTCATAGTGCTCCAGAATAACAAAAACCCGACCGAAATGGTCGGGTTTGAAAGTGTTGAACTCGCTCAGCGGGTCTCGCGATGCACGGTCTGCTTGCCGCAGCGGGAGCAGAACTTCTTGAGCTCAAGACGATCCGGCGTGTTACGGCGGTTCTTCGTCGTGATGTAGTTACGCTCCTTGCACTCGGTGCATGCCAGCGTGATGCCCGGACGAATGTCGGCGCTCTTGCTTGCCATCTAGTTCACCTCTTGTGGTTCGTTGCTATACCGACATGCCGTCGGCCTTTGTAGCGAGAAAGAGACTCGAACTCTTGACCTTACGATTATGAGTCGTACGCTCTAGCCAGCTGAGCTATCCCGCCATGAGAGCCTCGAGTGAGAATCGGACTCACGACCTCTTCCTTACCAAGGAAGTGCTCTACCACTGAGCTATCGAGGCGTGGCGGATAGTGGATTCGAACCACTGAAGCACGAGGCGACTGATTTACAGTCAGTTCCCTTTGACCGCTTGGGAAATCCGCCGTGCTGCCTGTTTGGTTTGAACCCCAACCGGCAACCCGTTTAGTATGCCACGACCCCTCCGATAAACGCAAATACGGCGTGTCGCACATGGCCGGACCACTCATAATCGTTGGAATTCCGCGCTTTTTACGTAACATGTTCGTCTCCAAAACGAAACGAGCCTCTGCAAGACTTTTCCCATGACTTCAGAACTCGTACACCACGGACAATCATTCGACGACCAGCCGCTCGGCTTCGGCACCAAATCCATCCACCTCGGCAACGGCGTGGACAAGGAGACCGGAGCGATCCGACGGCCGATCACCCTGGCCAACGCCTACGCACTGCCCTACGACCCGAGCGACATCAACTGGTCAAGCTCGGACGTGAACCTCTATACGCGCAACGGACACCCGAACCAGCGTTATCTCGAGGCGAAACTCGCCAATCTCGAAGGAGCCGAGGACGCCGTCGTGCTCGCCTCAGGCGTGGCCGCACTCGCCGCCACCTTCACCACCTTCCTCAACCGGGGCGACCATGCAATCTTCTCCGACACGACATACATCGCCGCATACCGGCTCCTCAACCAGATTCTGCCCGAGAAGTACGGCATCGAAACCTCCATCGTCGACACCTCCGACCCGGCCAACGTACTCAACGCCATCAAGCCGAACACCAAGCTGGTTCATCTGGAGACGCCAGCCAACCCGACCCTGAAGGTCACCGACATAGCGAGCGTGACGTCAATCGCCCGCGAGGCGCAGGAACGGCTTGGCCATGACATCCTCGTCAGCGTGGACAACACCTTCAATTCGCCGTACAACGTACGCCCGCTGGAACTCGGCGCGGACATCGTGGTGGAGAGCCTCACCAAATACATCAACGGCCATGGAGACGCCCTCGGCGGCATGATAGCCACCACCAAGGCCCGAACCGACGAAATCCGCTTCACCGCCCAGGTCAACTACGGCGGCATCATCAGCCCGTTCAACGCATGGCTGATCAACCGAGGCACGGTAACGCTCCCGCTGCGCATGAAGCAGCACAACGCCTCGGCACAGGCCATCGCCGAACATCTCGAACGGATCGACGCGGTACGGTTCGTCAGCTATCCGGGACTCGAATCACACCCGGGACACACCGTGGCAACCAGCCAGAAGGCCCACCCGGCGGCCGGATACGGCGGCGTACTCGCCTTCGGGCTCAATACGGACCACGAAGGCCACAACCGGTTCGTCTCCAAGCTCAACGTCATCACCTCGGCGGTCTCGCTCGGACATGACGAGAGCCTGATCGTGTTCCTCGGAGAGGACGACGAACGCCAATACCTGTACCCGCAGGAGTTCCATCAGGGCTTCTTCCGCCTTGCAGTCGGACTCGAAGACACCGACGATCTGATCCGAGACATCGACCACGCACTCACGGAAGCCGGATTGATGGAATAGCGATTCCCGATCGAGAAACCGCAACACAGAAGCCACAAAACGAGCGAAGCCCCGTTCCCACACAGGAACGGGGCTTCGCCATGAACAAACGGCGCTACGCTACGCTCAGCCGAGGATGGCCAGAATATCGCGGGCGGCCACGATGAGGTAATCCTCACCCTGATAGTGCACTTCGGTGCCACCGTACTTGGAGTACAGCACCTTGTCGCCGACCTTGACGTCGACCGGAATGCGCTCGCCGGCGTCGTTACGACGGCCCGGGCCGACGGCCAGGACTTCGCCCTGCTGCGGCTTCTCCTTGGCGTTGTCCGGGATGAACAGACCGGAAGCGGTCTGGGTCTCGGCTTCCGCCTGCTTGACGATGATCTTGTCTTCCAACGGTGTGAGTGAGATCGACACTGTGGACCTCCTCTTTCTTAAGAGAAATCGATACTTACCGCGCCGGGACCCGCTAGCAAGAGGCTGACGATCACTTACGGCGTCGTCCTTTTCGCGCTGGGATATACTCTAGCGCGATTATTAGCACTCTGCCAACTCGAGTGCTAATGCTGAGAGAGAAACCCTATGAAAAAGCCTGAAACCATGCGGTTTCAGGCTTCGACACGTTTATGCGCCTCACGCGCCACGACGGGCCAGAATGGCTTCCAAACCGGTGCCAAGCGAATCGGAGGTGGCATCGGGAGCCGTCACCTCGGCACTGACCTCCGTATCATGAAAGTCCTTGACACTGACCTCGTTGAGCTGCACGCCAGCCTCGACACGCGCCCCGCTCTCATCTTCATCCATGTCGCTCATGGCATCGGAAGGCACGATCAACGGTTCGACGGGTTCGGCCTGCTCAACCGGCCTGACCGGCGGTATGGCCTTGGCGACCTGCCTGGTGGACTTGATTTCCATGCTTTCCGGCACTGCCTGCCTGACCTCCACACCGTTGCGCGGAGCTCCCAGCGAGAACGAAATCAAATCCTGTGAGGATTGGTCCGGTACGGAAATCTCCTTGGAAACCGGCTTGTCCTCGGCATGTTCAGCCATATCCTGCTGCTTGTCACGTTCGTCATGAATGGACAGACCGGCGTTCCGCCGGTCCGGAGTGGCTTCCGGCGCAACCTCGACCTTCGCCGCGGCCTCCTGCTTGCGCTTGTTCAACGCACGATCACGGTCCGCCTTGCCGCGTTCGACGGCCTGGCGAATCTCCCCTTCCGGCATCACATCGGTCGGAACCTGCGTTTCGGCAATCCTGCGCGCTTCGGCCAGTTCCGCATCATGCAGTCTCCTACGTTCCGCCTGCTCGGCACGCGCACGCTCACGTTCGGCGGCGGCCTGCTTCCTCATCCGGGAACGATATCGGGCGACTTTCTGCTCCCAATCCCTCGCCTGCTTGGCGGCACGCACGCCAAGGGCCATCACCGCAACCAGCATGACCGCCGGAATAAGCGCGAACCATGCGCTGAAATGCAACGCAACCGCTGCGACGATCACCGCAATCGTCGTCACGGCCAGCGCAACGACGATGATTCGACGTCGCCGGATCGCAGCTCGGCGAAGGGTGCGCACTTGGGCGATATGCTCTTCGGACATCCTGCCCCCCTGAGCCTCGGAAGACTGCATTATAGCCCCTTTCGCCTGCGGCGTGCTCACGTCGGAGAACCTCGTCCCGCTATCGGCATCCACAAGATGCAACGACGGCGAAAACCGGTCTTCGCGATGTTCGATCACTCGCTTCATGCCTTTGACCGTCCGTCGGGGCAGCCATCCAACCATGAGAATCACGACAATCGCAAGCACGACCACCGTGCTTAACGACTCATAACCCATAGGTCACAAGAATAGGTGACTTTCTGACAATCTGGCCACATCCGTTTCGGGCGTGTCGGGCCTACGCAGTCATCAGCCTGGCCGTGAAACCGTTGGGGGCGTCCTCGGATGTCATGGCGTAGGTCTCATGATCGCGCCACCGCCCATTGACATACATGTAGGCGCGGCGCACCCCCTCGAAATGCGCCCCTACCTTGACGGCGACACGTCTGGAACGGGCGTTTTCGGGCAGCAGTGCAATTTCCAGCCGATGCAGGTGCGGCCCGTCGGGGTCGAACATGGCCCAATCCGCCAACAACGTCACTGCCATCGGCGCGAATCCACGCCCAGCGCAACGTTCATCCACCCAATACCCGACTACGCCGGTACGCATCGCGCCGTAGCAAATCGCTCCGAGCGAAATCTGGCCGACGATGCGCCGCTGATGTTCCATGACGAACACCACCCCGGTGCCGTCACGCTCGTTACTGCGCAACCGCCGTATCCACATATCGAACGACATCGACTGGCCGTGCAACGGATCGCCCGACTCCCACGGACGCAACCAGGCATCGTTGCGCCAGCGCACCTCATTCCATTCGTCGTCATCATCCGCAGTAAGCGGACGCAGCCGGATCGGTACCTGCAGTGCCTGCGACTGTATGAACTGCGGCACGGCGATGGCATTGGCCCGTATGGGACATATCATGTCGCGGAATGCTTGGAAAACGGTCACGCACCTATTGTGCCACCCACCGCCCCGCCGTCACGTTCCATACAACATGTCGTGATACAACAGGCGATATGGACACGACCGAAGCGACCGAGCCCCCGGAGGCAGCCGAACGACTGCGCTCCATGAAACAGGCCATGCGCCATCAGGCCATCGCCGCACGCAAACGCACCACACCCGAGGAACGCCTCGAGGCCGGCCGGCGCATAGCCCTGCATGCCTGTGACGAAGGTCTGATTCACCCTTTCGCCACGGTGGCCGCCTTCGTTTCCATGGGTAGCGAAATTGCGATGGCCCCGCTGCTGCAGGCGTTGCTTGACGCGCAATGCCGCGTACTGGTGCCCCGATTGGGATCCGGCATGACCATCGGATGGAGCGAACTCGACGATCTGGAAGGGTTGCGCAGCGTTCGCGGCGATGACGGTTCGCCGAATACGCGCCGTCCGCAGGAACCGGATAGTCCCTCCGGCGGGCCAGACACGCTCAGCGATGCCGAATTGATCATCGTACCGGCCTTCGCGGTGGACCCATCCGGCATTCGCCTAGGCCGTGGCGGCGGCTGGTACGACCGCGCACTGGAATACAAGGCGGCCAAGGCGCGAGTAGTGGCGATCTGCTGGCCGTGGGAGACCACAAGCACGCCGATACCGCACGAGCCGCACGACGTTCCCGTCGATGCGGCGCTCACCCCGGACGGGTACATGGCCATTCGATGAACGCGACGGTCACGCATCGCCTGCGCACATTCTGTGAAATGCCCCATCAAGCCGTCTCAGGGCGCGTACTAGGATATGGTCACGTTACGAAACCCGTGTGAACCCCGTTTGAAGTTGTGGAGGAAAACCGTTGCCTACCTATCATTACCGTTGCAAGAACTGCAATTACGATTTCACCGAACAGCAGTCGTTCAGCGACGACCCGATTACCGTGTGCCCGAAGTGCGGCGAGGAGCAGGTGCGTAAGGTCTATTCCGCCGTTCCGATCGAATTCAAGGGTTCCGGCTTCTACCGCACGGATAAATCCAAGTAGACAGGGCCCCGGAGCCAGGCGCGACACGCCGATGATGTGGATAACCCCCATCCTTCGACCACAACCCCTGATCCGGCTTGCGCGATCATATTCCCACAGGTCATCATGCTCGCATGATGACCTGTTTGCATAATCTGACGAATCAGCCGTCCATGCGCCGCCTGGCCAGGAATCCGCTTCGGAGCGCACGATTGCGCCGCCTGTTGGCTGCATTATGCGCGGGATTGGCGGTGTTCCTGGGATTGCAGTGCCTGCGGTCGACGGTTGAAACCCGTCCCGCAGTCGTGACGACCCAACGCATCCGCCGCGGCGACACGATCACGGCCTCCGTCGTCGCCGTAAGAGACATCCCATACGATGCCGCCTGGAATAACGCATTCCATACGATTGATGACGTTACGGGCATGGTCGCGCAAATCGACATTCCCGACGGCGGCATCGTCACGGCAACGATGGCACGCGCCTCTCCCATGATTCCGCAAGGCCATACGGCGGTCGACGTGCGATTGGCCAGCTCCATCGACGAGCTCGACGTCGGCGATGAAGTGACGCTTTCCGGCGCCGTGCCTGCGCAAGGAGATGCCGGCGATGATGGCGGAGCGCTGCGCGAGCTTGCGTCACGGGCGACGGTGATCGGCAAGCCCGCCAAAGACGCCAATGGCATGGCCACGGCGACGTTCGCCATGTCGCCGGATGAAGCGGCGGCCGTGCTGCAAGTACAGGAGTATGCCGCCATCATTGCCGTCACCCGGTAGCTTCGACTCACGCGCCGCGTCTTGCCCGTCCGGAACGACCTGGGCGGACGACCGGGATCAATGACCGCGTTCGGAGAAGACGCCCCAGTGAGGGGGCAGTTCGGTGAGGATGCGTTTGTCGTCATCCGCCGCACGCTGCCGGTCGGTGAGCACGTCCGACGGTTCGAGCTTTACGCCATCGGCATCGAAGAGCTCGGTGCCCTGTCGTACCACACGCTTATGTTTGCGCGGAGTGCGACGAGATGCGCAGTATCCGGATACCACTCGTACGGCCGGACCGTCGACGGACTCCTGCCCGGAACGCTCCTTGTCGGAAGCCGCTTCGCTCACTTGCCCTCCTGGTAGATATCGCTCAGACGCGCCACGATACGGTCGACTTCCTTATCGGGATTGACGAACGCGCCGACGCTCCACACGGTCATCACGGACCATCCCAACGATTCGATGTCCTGCAACAGTACGCGGTGGCGTTGCCTGGTGGACTGCAGTCCCATGAACTGGGCATCATCGGTCAGCACGGCCAACGAGAACGGCTTGTCGGGCAATCCCACGACCAGCGGCAGCCTGGTACCGCGATCGAATCCGTAATCGACGGCGACCTTCAGGCCACGGGCACGAATACGGTCGGCCAAGTCGTTGAACAGGATGTTGGTGCCGGACTCGTTCTCCGACGGGCGTACCGGACGATCGTCAAGCTGCTCGGCCCAGCGCAGCACGGTCTTGAGCATCTTCGGACCGGATTGGTGCAGGCGCTCGTCATCCATGTCCGTCGAGGAGAATGCGGAGACGATATCGACATGACGATCGGCAACGGCCAGCGCATCCAATAACATGCCGCGGCCGCCTTCGGCTTCAAGCGCACCGAACTGCTGCAACAGGCGGCCATGCGAGGTCTTCGCATAGCACATCGCCACTATGGCGTCGGTGGTGTGGGCTCCGGCGACATCGGTGATGTCCACGATACGTACATGGCGCAGGAACAGTCCCATCGCCTTGTTCTTGGTGGCCATCGCCTTGAGCTCGGCCCCCAATCGGGTACGGAACGTATGGGTGAGCGCCACCACCGTCAGGGTGTAGGAGGCGGGCACGATGGTGAACGAGGCGGCACGCTGCGTGATGATGCGAACCACTTCGTCGATCTCCTGCTGGCTGCTCTCCACCAGTCCGGAGGTCATGACGGGCACGCCGTTGGCCTCTTCGATGTAATGGTAGGCGACTTCGCCCTGAGAACCCTCACGAGCCACGTCAAGCGACAGCGATCCATAACCTTCGGATTCGAGGAAGGCACCGAGTTTCGGCGCACGACGAACCGGACGGTCGGCGATCTTCACACTCGGCAGCAGTGCGATCAGCGACCGTACGCTGTCGGAGGTGACGGTTTCGCGATGCGCGATCACCACGACCTGCTGCGCACGGCAGACGATGCTCATCAATTCCACGGACGGAATATGCGCACCCGCATCGACGATCACCACATCGGCAAGAGGAGCGGGATCGGTGACCGCGGCAAGCGTGGCTGGGGTGGCCATGAGAATCGGCTTGGCCGCGGCGAGGATCTGGGCATGCTCCTTGTGCAGGCGATTCAACGACACGCTGCGGGAACCGGCAAGCGTGGTATGCAGCAGATTGGCCTCCTGCGTGCGGGAGAACAGCATGTCGCACAGCCGGCGCATGGATTCCTGCGCCACCATGGGCCCGACGGAGCGCACATGCTCCACATCCACCTGGGCGAATCGATCCGCTGCGGCCTGCAGAGCCGAACCGTCCTGGTTGGAGATGATCGCGGAGGAACGCACGATGTCTTCGAACACCGTGGTCCACCAAGCCAGCTGCAGTTCGCCGGCCACGGCATTGTCGTCGATGCCGCGATTGCGTAGATCCTCCACCAACTCGTCAAGCCCGATGTCATGGAATTCACGTTCCAGACGGGCACGCTCCGGCAGGGTGTCAAGCGACTGATGATCGTCGTACAGGGCTTTGAGACGCTCCTCGACCTGATTGAAGTCCACGGTCTCCAAGCTGCCGCCCATCGGCGTGGTGGCCAGAATCGTATTCAGGGCCGTCATATCGCGGGTCAGCTCGTCCTGGGTTTCCAAAATGTCGTCAAGCTTGGCGGGCAGCACCGGCCAACCACCGTGCGGCACGAACATGTGCCACTGTTCCGACTGCTTGGCCACCACCTGCAAGGCGTCATGCAGGTTCTCCACCTGTGCGCCGACACGTAGCAGGCCCTTGGCTTCCTTGATATGGCGGCGGCGCTCCCAGAATCCCATGGAGCTGCCTTCGGCCTTGCGCTCGGCCTTCGGCTTGGTGGCCTCGATCATGGAGACGATGTCACGTTCGAAGATCTCCGGCTGGAACACGTCAAGCACGCGGCGCAGATTCTTGAGCACCATGACCTGGCGGCCCCACTCCTGCGCGGTGGTCGGAATCGGGAAACCACAGGTCTGCACGGTGCTGGCCACCTGTTCACGGGTGGCGGGAAGCACCTTGCGCAGCAGTTCGACCACGCGCTGATGAGCACTGACGGCCTCTTCCTCGGAATAGATGGAGGCCTTGAACCAGGCGGTGTCCTTTTCGGTGATCGAATATTCGCCAAGTTCGCCGGCGCGCTGCATCTTGACGGCCCAATCCTCCATCTTGTCGCTGATGGCGTGGGCAGCCTGCTTGCTCAGGCGCACATGCGTGGTCGGACGCGTGGGCAACACGGCGATCTGTGCCAGGTTCTGAATGGTCTGGTAGGCGGAAACGCCCCATTCCTGGCTGACCCCGTGCAGATCGCCCAAGTATCGGGTCAGGCGGGAACGTACGCCCACCAGTTCGTCCGCCAACTGATCGAAACGAGAGGTGGCGACGCCCGACTGGAATCCGACCGCCGCAATCAGCTGGCGGTCGATGGCCGCGTTGGCGCCGTCGTCGGCGATGTCGAGCAGTTGCCCGCCCATCTCATTGGCGTTGATGGCCTGCGCAAAACGACGCCGCTGATTGGTGACGCACGGCACATACAGCACGGACCGGCCGCTCATCACGCAACGCGAGGCGATGGCTGCGGCCTGTTCGGCTGTGTTGTTGCCGATGGAACTGTCAACGAACAGCGAATGCCCGGAAGCGGCAATCTGTGCGGCGTAGCGAACGGTGTTGCTGACATCGCCGACCTCATATTCACCGTGCGGATCGCCATCAAACGGGCTGTATTCGGCGATATCGGCATTGTTCAGCGCGTCACGGGCGGCCTTGTCTCCTGCGAGCGCGTCCAGCACGGTATTGCCGGTAGGTCCCTGCGCCAACTGGTCGATGATCTTCTGGCTTTCCACCAGCATCTGTGTGGACGGATCCATGAAGCATCCGAGAATGATATGACGCTCAATCTCGAAATCCGGGAATGCCGAAGTCGCGCGCGCGGTGATGGCGGAGAACACCGCCGAGGTTTCGGGAGTGCCGCTCTCGTAGTTGGAGCCATCGAACAGCTTGGCCTCATCAAGGGCAACGTTATGTTCACGCATGACGGCGGCGAAGGAGGCGTTCAGGCGTACGCGGCCGGTAAAGGCGATGGTGGTGCCGCTTTCGGCGGTTTTGCCGGTCCGGCGCACTTCGACCGGGTACATGAGCACCGGTACCTGATTGCCCTTCCATGTGGCCACGCCCACGACCAGCGACAGTTCGCCCACACCGCTGATACGGCTTTTCGTCTCACGATCGTCAATCACGCGTTCCACGCGGCGGCCGGCCGCACGCAGCATGCCGTTGTCGCGAAACAGCGAATCCAACGTGACATGCCCGCTGGCGAACAGTTGCGCGATGCCGGAGGGGTGGGCATGCGTCAGGTCCAGCTGCGCGGTCAGTTGCGTCACGTCTTCAAGCGGGGAAGGCGACAATCCCAGACGGTACTGCTCACGCCAGCCGCGAATGCGGTCCAGCGCAGTGGTGGACCGCTCATTGCTTTCGCTCATGTGTTGACTCACTTCCCTACCGCTTTACGGTATTCCGCATACCCAGGATTGCGAGACAGGGCTGCGTCGATATCTTGATTGCCCAATGCCGACAGCCATGCGTACAGATCATCGTACAGCGACGGGTTCATGGCGAGGAACGGCAACAACTGCGGATGGCGTGCCATCTCGAACTGCACGGTGAAGTCATCGGTACGTTTGGCTTCATCGGAGGTCAGGCCGTCGACCTCGATGGTCTGCTCCTGCTTGACGAAACCACCTTTGGACACGCGATCGAATACGGATCCCGGTTCGAATACCGGAGTGAACGTCACGGTCGCGTCGATGGACGGCTCGATATCGTTCTGTGACGCCGACGGGCGGAATCGTTCGTCGTCGGCGCTTACCTGAGGCCGCTCATCGTCGGATCGGTCGGATGATTCGGCCTGCTCAGCCCGCTCGGCGACCGTCTCCTGCACCGGCTGTGACTGTTCGACGGGTTCGACCGGCTCCTCTTGCCGCTCTTGGGTCGGTTCGCTCTGCTCTTCGTCTTGCCCATGTTCCGGCAGATTCAGCGAATCCTGCCGGGCATCGGACTCATCCTGCTGCCGATCGGCATTCCTGGCACCGAACAGGTCATTCACGGCAATGGTGTCGGACTTCAATTGTGCGAGCGCATCCGACTTCGCGGCATCGGCGGCCAATGCCTCATTGACGCCCTGTACGGTGGCGGCCTGCGCCTTGGCACGGTCGATGGCGTCGGTCAGCTCGACGTCCTCCCGATCCCGTTCGGCTCGCGCATCGGCTTCCGCCTGCGCATCGGCGAACAAATCGCGCGGAGCATCATCGTGCGCCTCATCCTGCGGCTGCACCAGCGATACCGACGGCAGTACTTCATATTCGGCCTCGCCGGCGCGTACCGGCGCAAAGGATTGCCGCTCGGCCTTATGCAGCGCGTCCACGCGAGAGGCCACATTACGGGCGTTGAACAGCGCGGTCGGTTCGCCGGCACGCAGATTTAGAATGTCATCCACCGACATGTCGGCCGCATCGGGCTCCTGCGGTCCCTCATCGGCAAGCGCATAATCGAACAGATCGGCCACCGCCGGCTTCGCTTCGGCATCGGCAGCGACTCGCTCACGACGGAACGTGACCTTCACATCACCGAACTGCATGGTGATCGGCGAGCTCGGCAACATGAAATCGACATCGGAGGGCAGGCGCATCAGTTCACCGTTCGGACGTACCACGAACGAACCGTTGGTGGAGTTCAGATCACGGATGGTCGCGGTGCCGTTATCGTCCACGGCGAACACCGCATGACGCTTCGACATCGACTTGTTGGAATCCGCGATATCGAGACGGGAATATCCGTCATCCGCCAGCGGCCGCAGCGGTTTGCGTCCAAGTTCGACGCTTTCGCCGGATTTCACCGTTTTCAGGTCGCTTTCACCGACCCCGACGATCCACTGCTGCGCCGTTCGTTGATCTTCGCTCACCGTTCCGGCCTTCCTTTCGCACACAACACTACTGCCATTGTGTCATGCTTCACCATGTTATGGAGGATTATGACGCGTCAAATTGACAACTTCCGCCTATTTCCCCCATTGTAGTGGTGACTTTCGCCCTCCGGACCGCTCAGAGCGCGATTTACGATTGCTTCAATCCGTCAAGGATGCGCCTGTGCACCGGAATGGTGCAGATCAACGTCAGCACATCCGAGACGCACTGGGCGCATTCCACTCCGGTGATGCCGAACACATGCGGCAGGATGAGCACGGTCGGCGCGAGGAACAGTCCCAAACGGCAGAAGGCAAGGAAGGAGGCGGCAACGGTTTTGCCGATGGTCTGCTGCATGGTGTTGGCCATCATGTTGTATCCGTTCAACGCCAATGTGCAGCATTGGAACCGAAGCGCGGCGGTACCGACCGTCACCACTGCGGCATCGTCACGGAAGACGCGCACCAGATCGGGTGCCGTAATCCATATGATCGCGGCGAAGGCAAGCATCGCGATGGTCGCGACCTTCACGCAGAACCAAAATCCCTTCATCACCCGTTGATGGAGGCCGGCGCCGTAGTTATACCCGCAAACGGGCTGGAAGCCCTGTCCAAGACCGATCATGATGGAGTTCGCGCCAAGCATGATGCGCATGACGATGGCCATACCGGCGATGGCCGCGTCACCGAACGGATTGGCGGCGATGTTCACGCAGGTGACGGCGAGCGTGCCGGCCGCGTTGCGAATCATGGAAGGCAGTCCGCCACCGGCGATCTCGCGGGCGAGCGGAACGGTAATCCGGCATTGCCGCAACGAGAAATGTACCACGCCGTATGTCATGCCGAGCGCTGCAAGAATGACGAAACTGATGGTCTGGCAGATCGCCGTCGCCAATGAGGCGCCGAACATGCCCATGTGCAGCAGAAAGATGAATACCGGTTCCAATACGAGATTCAGCACCGAACCGGTGACCAATCCGATCATGGCGAGCGAAGCGAGGCCCTGATAGCGCAGCAGGCAGTTCAAGGCGAAGGATCCGCACATCATCGGAGCTGCGACGAGCAGCGGTATCAGATACGTTACGGCGTATGGCTCGATCGTAGGAGTCGCCCCGAGCATGCGCACCAGCGGGTGTAGCGTGGCCAATCCGACCACGGTGATGACCAGGCCTGAGGCAAGGGCTCCGACAAACCCGACGGAGAGCAGTCTGGCCGCACGTGCGTCGTTGTGTTTGCCAAGCTCGCGACTCATGGAATTACCGGCGCCATTGCCGAAGAAGAATCCCATGGCCTGGATTACGGTCATCACGCTGAAGGCGATGCCCATGGCGCCAGATTGCGCGGTACCGAGACGTCCGATGAAGAACGTGTCGGACAGGCTGTAGATGGTGGTTACGAGATTGGAGATGATTGCCGGGACGGCGAGCCTGATGATCAGTGAGCGGAGCGGACCCTGTGTCATTTCCGCATATTCGGCATCGGCATCCTTCTTGGTTTTGGTTTTTTGAGATTGCTTGCTGTTCACGCCGCCACACCATACTCACCCACTCTTTGACGACCCTGTGTTTCCCCGACCGGCGAACAGCCACCGCGTGCAATCCGCCTCATACCAACGGTTGCCAAGGTTGCGCATATAGCGGAAAACCCCGATTGCCATACAGCAAACGGGGTTTCTCCAAGCGTGGTGATTGCGGCTTCAAGCCGCGCGAATCACTTGAGCTCGACGGTAGCGCCGGCTTCTTCGAGCTGGGACTTGGCCTTCTCGGCGTCTTCCTTCTTGGCCTTCTCCAGAACGGCCTTCGGAGCGCCGTCGACCAGAGCCTTAGCCTCGGCCAGGCCCAGGGAGGTGATGGCGCGGACGGCCTTGATGACCTGGATCTTCTTGTCGCCAACGGCGGACAGGATGACGTCGAACTCATCCTTCTCTTCCTCAGCCGGAGCAGCAGCGCCCGGAGCGGCAACGGCGACGGCGGCCGGAGCGGCAGCCTCGACGTCGAACTTCTCTTCGAAGGCCTTGACGAACTCGGAGAGCTCAACCAGGGTCATCTCACCGAAAGCTTCGAGCAGCTCATCGTTGGTGTACTTAGCCATAATGGCTTCCTTTCATTCTTGGCGACGGGGTCAAATTGAAGAGGTAACCGTCACCTAAAATTTGTATCTTTTCTTTTCAGTTGTCGATTCACGCGGCGAGCCGCAGTGAAATCAGGCAGCCTTTTCCTGCTTCTCGCGCAGCGCATCGATCGTACGCACGGCCTTGGTCGGCAGAGCGTTGAACAGGTACGCGGCCTTGGACATCGTAGCCTTGATGTCGCCGGCGAATTCGGCGAGCAGCTGCGGGCGAGACTTGAGGTCTGCCAGCTTCTGAGCACCTTCGGCATCGTAGACGGTGCCATCAGCATAGCCGCCCTTGATGATCAGTGCTTTGTTGGTCTTGGCGAAGTCACGCAGGGTCTTCGCAGCTTCGATGAAGTCACCCTTCACGAAGGTCACAGCGGTCGGGCCGGCGAGGATCTCGTCGAGACCTTCGATGCCAGCTTCCTTGGCTGCGATGCGAATCAGCGTGTTCTTAGCCACAGTGTAGGAAGTATCGCGGCCTAGCTTTTCACGCAGTTCAGAGATCTGCGGAACGGTAAGCCCGCGGTACTCGGTCAGGTAGATAGCATCAGCGTCACGGAACTTATCCGTAAGCTGGGCGACCACCGCTTCCTTTTCGGGCCTCTTCATGGCGTTCCTTCCTTAGTCGGCCATTGACTGTGAGGTTCGGAACGTCTTGCCGGGCAACAAAAAGCCCTGCACGCAGGCAGAGCAACATTCGACCGCTAAGCGGCATACCCTTGACGGGCGTATGTTCTTCAACCTGCGTTGGCTTGGCGAACCAAACTTCGTGAGTGTTTGCACACTCCAACCAACGGTCTGTGGTTTACAGATGAACAACTTACGGATGACGCTGGACTAACCCGCTCCGGGCGTGTCGTGTCCGGCCGACAATCGGAATCCAGCGAAAACCGAAGGAGCCTCCCGAGCCTCTCTCGGAAGATTCACGCAATGTGCATGACTCATGGAAGTGCTACGGTTGGGCTCGTTCGGAATCCTATGATTCCAGGCGAGTCGCGATTCTCGCCGGAGCAAGCCCCGCACAAGCCGGCCCGCTCCTACCAACCCAAGAAAGATAGAGATAGAGAATATGGAAAAGTTCTTCCATCTGAAGGAGAACGGCACCACCGTATCCACGGAAATCGTGGCCGGTCTGACGACGTTCTTCGCCATGTCGTACATCATCATCGTCAACCCGCAGATCCTGTCGCAGACCGGCATGCCGTGGGGCGGCGTGTTCCTGGCAACCATCATCGCGGCCATCATCGGCACGCTCGTGATGGGCCTGTTCGCCAACGTTCCGTACGCGCAGGCCGCCGGCATGGGCCTGAACGCCTTCTTCACCTACACCGTGTGCTTCGGCCTCGGCTTCTCCTGGCAGCAGACGCTGTGCATGGTGTTCCTGTGCGGCCTGATCAACATCATCATCACCGTCACCAAAATCCGTAAGATGATCATCAAGGCCATCCCGGAAGTGCTGCAGAACGCCATCGGCGGCGGCATCGGCCTGTTCGTGGCCTACGTCGGCTTCCTGAACGTCGGCTTCTTCACCTTCACCACCAAGGCCGACGCCAAGAGCGGCGACACCGTACAGGCCACCCCCGGCCTGGCCGTCATGAACAATACGACCATCTGGCTGTTCCTCATCGGTCTGCTGTTGGCCGTGGCCTTCACCGTACTCAAGGTACGCGGCGGCATGCTGCTCGCCATCGCCCTGACCGCCATCATCGGCATCCCGATGAGTCAGACCACCATGGCCAACTCCGTGTCCATCTCCGAGACCTTCGCCCAGCTGCCGCAGACCTTCGGCGTGATCTTCACCGCCGACGGCTTCCCGGCGCTGTTCTCCGACGTGGCCAAGCTGCCGATGATCATTCTGACCATCTTCGCGTTCTCCATGTCCGACACCTTCGACACCATCGGCACCTTCATCGGCACCGGACGCCGCACCGGCATCTTCTCCGCCGCTGACGAAGAGGCCCTTGAGAACGGCTCCGGCTTCTCCTCCAAGATGGATAAGGCCCTGTTCGCCGACTCCATCGCCACTTCCATCGGCGCCATCTGCGGCACCTCGAACACCACCACCTACGTGGAGTCCTCCGCAGGCATCGCCGCCGGCGGCCGCACCGGTCTGACCTCCGTGGTCGTAGCCGTCTGCTTCGCCCTGTCCGCATTCCTGTCCCCGGTCATTTCCGCCGTGCCGAGCGCCGCAACCGCAGGCGTGTTGGTCGTGGTCGGCTGCATGATGGCCTCCTCGCTCAAGGAAATCGAGTGGGGCGACATTTCCGAAGCCATTCCGGCGTTCTTCGCCTCCGTGTTCATGGCGTTCAGCTACTCCATCTCCTACGGCATCGCCGGCGGTTTCATCACCTACTGCATCGTCAAGACCTGCAAGAAGCAGGCCAAGGACGTACATCCGGTGATCTGGGTAGTGGCGATCCTGTTCATCCTGGACTTCGTAGTGACTGCGATTCTGTAGTCATCCTCGGGCGTTCCAAGTCCGGATCGCTTCCGAATACACGACATGGGCGACTCCACCGTGCGGTGAGTCGCCCATGTTGATATGCACCGTTATGTGCACTGTTGCATTCACGACGCGTTCATGCGTACGGCCGGCGGGGACTTGCCGACCCGACCCAAACCGACCGCGGCAGGGACGAGCATCAGCCCGCCTGCTGAATGGCCGCGCTGAATTCGTCGATCAGACCCTCCATCCACGCAGTCAGCGAATCATACTTGTCCGGCATCTGTTCGGTGAGTTCCACCATCGGCACGTTCGCGGACTTCGCCGCGTCCGTGATCTTGCCGGTCAGATCGGTCTCCTCCTGTGTATTGACGACCAGTAGTTTGATCTCACCGGATTCCAATGCGTCGGTGAACTGCTTGATGTCGGTTGGCGTCGGTTCGCTTTCATTGGCGGTGGCCTGTGCATAACCGGTCGGCGTCACGTCCTTCAGCCCAAGGTCACTCGCCAGATAATCGGCCACGGATTCAGTCGCCGCATAGGTCAGCCCATCAGCGGTTTTCTTGACCTCGGCGATGCTCTTGGCGAGATCGTTCTCCTTGGACTGCCATTGCTCATACAGCTTGTCGAAATCATCGGCCTTGCTCGGAACGGCCTTCTTGTAGGCCGCGGTGATCGCCTTGGCCGTGTCTTCGCGCACTTGCGCGGAGAACCAGACATGAGGGTTATCGCCGCTCTTCTTGCCACTCACCTCGGCCGCGTTGACGACGTTCGCCTTGGTGGACTTCGCCGCCTTCACGGCCCACGAGTCATAGTCGGCGCCGTTGACGACGATCACCTGCGCCTTCTGCAACTTGGCGATGTCCGCGGTGGTCGGTTCATAGTCGTGCGCTTCCACATTCGTGGAATTGATGATGCTGGTCACGTTGACGTTGCCACCGCCCAAGGCCTTCGCCACGGTGCCCCATTGATTGACGGAGGCCACCACGTTGATGGCGTCCTCATCGGAACCATTCGCGGACTGACCGCCGCCGCACGCACCCAATGCCGAAAGCATGGTGATCGCCGCAACCACCGAGACCGCCCTTTGTACCATACGCTTCATGATGTTCTTCCTGCTCAAACCTATGCATCGCAATCATCATAGCGCAAAATGAGAATGATTCTCAACAATGCGTGTCGCCGGGACCGAGTCCTTGCTTTCCAACGATTATCGGATAGGCATCGCCATAGGTCAGGAGTAGGAGACCACGAGAAGGAGGCGCGTATGCCAAGGCTCCCGCAGGTGGGATTCCTGCGGGAGCCTTGCAGATTGGCTTTGCCGATCAGCCGAAACGTGCAATTACGGAACTTCGCTTCGCGAAGCACAATCCGCTGACTAGCTCAAGCTAGCTTGCGACGGCCCGCCGGACCGTCGCTACGTTTCGGCAGATTGGCTTTGCCGATCAGCCGAAACGTCCCGAAACGTAGCGTTCGGCCTCTTCGTTCTGCGGGTTGTTGAACATCGTGGTGGTATCGGTGAAGTACTCGAGATGACCCGGCTGACCGACGGCCTTCAGGTTGAAGAAGGCGGTGTAGTCGGCGATACGGGCGGCCTGCTGCATGTTGTGCGTCACGATCACGATGGTGTAGTCGTTCTTCAGCTCGTTGATCAGATCCTCGACAGCCAGGGTCGAAATCGGATCGAGTGCGGAGCACGGCTCATCCATAAGCAGCACTTGCGGATGCACTGCCACGGCACGGGCGATGCAAAGCCTCTGCTGCTGACCACCGGACAGACCGATGCCCGGATTGTCAAGGCGATCCTTGACTTCGTTCCACAGGTTGGCGCCACGCAAGGCCCACTCGACCAGATCGTCCGCGTCGGACTTCGAGATCTTGCGGTTGTTGAGCCTCACGCCGGCAAGCACGTTCTCACGAATCGACATGGTCGGGAACGGATTCGCACGCTGGAACACCATGCCGACATCACGGCGCACCGCCACCGGGTCGATGTCCTTGTCGTACAGGTTCTTGCCTTCGAGCAGCACCTCACCTTCGCAGTGAGCGCCCGGGATGATCTCGTGCATGCGGTCGAGCGTGCGCAGCACGGTGGACTTGCCACATCCGGAAGGCCCGATGAATGCGGTGACCTTGTTGGCTTCGATGTTGATGTTCACGTCTTCCACGGCCAGGAAGTCGCCGTAGTAGATGTTCAGATGATTGACATCAATACGTTGTCCCATTTGAGTTCCTTATGATTTATTTGCTAAGTTTCAGACTACCCTCAGCCGCGCCTTGCGCGACGGCTCCGGGATCAGCGCTCCGACTTGACGGCGAAGACCTTCGCCACAAGACGTCCGATGAGGTTGAGGATGAGCACGATGAGGATCAGCACGAGAGCGGCGGCCCAGGCACGTTCCATCGGGATGGTGGTCACGCACGAGGCGTCGGCGGAAGCCGGGCAGTTCGCGTTGAGCTTGGAATATTCCTGGTAGACGTACACCGGAAGGGTGGTCATCTGGCCGGAGAAGAGGTTGACGTTCGTGGAGGCGATGTAGCCTGCGGTCATCAGCAACGGCGCGGTTTCGCCGATCACTCGCGCGACGGCGAGGATCGCGCCGGAAACGATGCCCGGCAATGCGGTACGCAACACAATCTTCGTGATCGTACGTTGCTTGGTGACACCCAACGCATAGGAGGCCTCACGCAGATCGTGCGGCACGATCTTGAGCATCTCTTCGGAGGACTTGACCACGGTCGGCAGCATCAGCAGCGAGAGAGCCACGGAACCTTCGAAACCGTTGATGGTGCCCGGTCCGATCAGGATCGTGAACATCGAAAAGGCGAACAGGCCTGCCACGATGGACGGAATGCCGCTCATCACGTCGACGAGCAGGGTGATCACGCGGGCGAGCTTGCCACGGTTGGAGTATTCCACCAGATACACGGCGCACATCAGGCCGATCGGGATGGAGATGACCATGGCGCCGAACGTGATCTCCAGCGTGCCGATGATGGCGTGCAGGATGCCGCCGTAACCGCCGGACGGGGTAGGATTGCCGCCGACCACGCCGGTCATGTTATAGCTCAGGAAGTTCAGGTTCAGTCGCTTGACGCCGTTGATGATGGTGGTCAGCAGCACCGAGATCAGCGGAATCAGGGCCACGATGAAAGCGAGGGCGATGAGGACCCTCATCACCAGATCCTTGCGCTTGCGTGCGGCGGTGAAGGAGCGGGTCGGCTTGAACTTGTCGAAGTCGATGACGGGAGCGCCGTCCATCGGCGAAGCGTTGTTTTGCGCGGCAGACATCATGCACTCGCTTTCTCGGTGAGCTTACGGGCGATGAAGTTCACCACGAAGGTAATCAGGAACAGGACCAGGCCGGTGCCGATCAGCACGGAAACGCCAAGATCGTTGGCCTCCGGATACTGGGCGGCGATGTTCGCGGCAATCGTCTGGTTCTGCGAGGCCTGCAACAGCTTGATGGAGTAGTTGAGCCCCGGGGAAAGAATCATGAGCACGGCCATCGTCTCACCGAGCGCACGTCCCAGGCCCAGCATGGAGGCGGAAACAACACCCGACTTGCCGAACGGCAGCACGGCGAGCTTGACCATCTCCCACTTGGTGGCGCCAAGCGCAAGAGCGGCCTCCTCCTGCAGACGCGGGGTCTGCATGAAGATGTCTCGCGACATGGAGGTGATGATCGGCAGAATCATGACGGCGAGCACCACGGCCACAGTGGCGACGGTACGGGAAGGATTGGCGGCCGGGCCTTGGAACAGCGGGATTCAGCCAAGATATTTGGCCACCCAGTTCCAGAACGGGTAGATGGCCGGCACCAGAATCAGACCGCCCCACAGGCCGTAGATCACGGACGGGATCGCGGCGAGCAGATCGACCACATAGCTCAACGCCGTAGCGAGCTTCTTGGGTGCGTAATGCGAGATGAACAGTGCGATGCCGACCGACACGAAGAAGGAAATCAGCAGTGCCAGGGCGGAGATCAGTACGGTACCGAACAGCAGCGGTCCGACGTAGCCCCAGAAGTTTGTGGCCTTGCCGCCGGTGAAGTTGCTGATGGTGGCGCTGTTGGCCTTCTGGTCGCCGCCGATCAGCGGCCACGCACGGAACAGCAGGAACAGCGCGACGGCGGCGAGCACCACGAGGATCAGGATGCCGCAGGCGTAGGCCACGCCCTTGAACACCTTATCCGCGTTCTTGCCGCTTACCGGCTGCTGAGCCGTTTTGCTTTGCGAACTCACGGGTTCTCCTTAACTTGCGTATGTTTACGAGCCTTGCGATTGGATTCCGGACGGCATACCGTAAGTACCGCTTCAGGCCGCAGCCACGTTTTGCTGCGGCTGCGGCCTGAATTATGCGATCAGTTGCCGGTCACCGGAACCGTTCGCTCACTTGGTCTCGATGGCGTCGATGGACTTGAGGACCTTCTGGCGCATGGTGTCGGACAGCGGGGCGGAACCTGCTGCGGAGGCAGCGGTCTGCTGGCCTTCGTCGCTGACCACATAGGTGAGCCAGGACTTGACGAACTTGGCGGTGTTGGCGTCCTTGTATGCCGGGCAGGCGACATCATAGGAGACCAGCACGATCGGGTAGGCACCCTTTTCGGTGGTGTTGTGGTCGAGCTTGACGACCACGCGGTTGTCGCCGGTGGCGGACTCGTCGAGCGGGGAGGCATCCACGACCTTGGCGGCGGCTTCGGCGGAGAACGGCACGTAATCGTCGCCGACCTTCACTGCCACGGTGCCGAGCTCACCGGCCTGGGAGGCATCGGCATAGCCGATGGTGCCGTCGGCCTGCTGCACGGTGGAAATCACACCGGAGGTGCCCTTGGCGCCCTGGCCGACCTCGTTCGGCCAGTTCTCGCCAAGCTCGTAGCTCCAGGCGTCGCCGGCGGCATCCTTGACGTAGCTCAGGAAGTTCTTGGTGGTGCCGGACTTGTCGGAACGGTGCACGACGGTGATGTCGAGATCAGGCAGGTCGACCTTCGGGTTCTGCTGCTTGATGGCGTCATCGTTCCACTTGGTGATCTTGCCGTCGAAGATCTTGGCGATGGTCTCGGCGTCCATGTTCAGGGTCTTGCCCTTGCCGGAAATGCCGTTGAGGTTGAACACGACGGCGATCGGGGAGATGTAGACCGGAATGTCGAAGGCATTGCCGGAAGCGCACACGCTCTTGGACTGCTCGACCTCGTCATCGCTCAGGGCGGCATCGGAGCCGGCCCATGCGGTGGCGCCGGTCAGGAAGGTGGAGACGCCTGCGCCGGAGCCGGACGGGTTGTAGGCGACCTTGGCGTCCGGATTGGTGCCCTGGAAGCCGGCGATCCAAGCCTCGACGGCTGCCTGCTGGGAGGAGGCGCCTGCACCCTGGAAGTTGCCGGACACGGCTTCGGTCGTGGTGCTGGACTTGGCCGAGGAGGAATCGGTGGCGGCGGTGTTGTCACCGCAGGCCGCGACGGAAGCCAGCATCACGATGCCGGACACGGCGGCGATGGAGCGTACGAGAATGGAGTTACGCATTGTTTCTTTTCCCTCTGTCAACATTCTGATGGCGTACGTTGCTAGGTTCATTGTCTGGTGTCGCCATCGTTCTTCATGACAATTTCAAGCCTATTGGCCGTTTGCGGTGCCGGATGCCAAAATCGGTGAACGGTAGATGAACAGTATTCGTCTACTCGTCCCTCACTCGATCGGGGCATCGATCTTGTATCCCAATCCACGCACGGTGGTCAGGTATTTCGGGTGCGCAGGATCCTCTTCGATCTTGGAACGCACACGCTTGACGTGCACATCCAGCGTCTTGGTGTCGCCGACGTAATCGGAACCCCAGATGCGGTCGATGAGCTGGTGACGGGTCATTACGCGACCCTTGTTCTGCATGAGATATTCCAGCAGCTCGAATTCTTTGAGCGGGAAGAACACGTTCTCACCGCGCACGCTCACCTCATGCTGGCCGATCTTCATCGAGATGTCGCCGCACACGAGCGGAATATCATCATCGGAGGCGCTGTCGGATTCGGCGACCATCTGATTGCGGCGCAATACCGCGCGGACGCGGGCCAGCAGTTCGCGGAAGGAGTACGGCTTGGTCACATAGTCGTCCGCACCGATCTCCAGACCGACCACCTTGTCGATTTCCGCGCTTTTGGCGGTCAACATGATGATCGGCACACGGCTTTGCTCACGAATCCTGCGACACAGCGCGGTACCGTCGAGACCGGGAAGCATCAGGTCGAGCAGTACCAGATCGACGCCTCCCTGGGTGAACAGTTCCAGCCCGTCCTCGCCGGTGGCTGCGGCGGACACGTCATAGCCTTCGCGAGTGGGCTGGTAGACCAGCGGTTCTCGATACGATTCCTCGTCTTCGACGATCAGAATACGTGTCATCAGTGGTTCTCCTCCGTGTTCTCTGTAGTGTTTGGATGCTTCTCTTCAGTCTTGGTTTCCGCATTTCCCCGAGATTCCGGCGCATCCCCGGCCTCCGGCAGCGTGATGGTGAACGTGGACCCCTCCCCTTCGCGAGACCACACGGTGATGGTGCCGCCGCAATCCTGCACGCAATGCTTGGTGATGGCCAGACCGAGTCCCGTGCCGCCGGTTTCGCGCGAGCGCGCCGGATCCACGCGGTAGAAGCGTTCAAAGATGCGGTCGAGCGAGGGGGCCGGAATGCCGATGCCCTGATCGACCACACGGATGGTGACCTTGCCGCCCTCATGCCCTATGCCGACCGCCACGGTGGTGTTCATCGGGGAATAGTTGACGGCATTCTCCACTAGGTTCTTCACGGCGGTTTTGATGGTTTCGTGGTCGGCATCGACGAACACGTCCGCTTCCCCGCCTGATGATGCGGTGGCGTCACCCGCCATGCCGGCACGCAACGGCACCGGCCTGCCGTTCAGCGACAGAGCCAAGCCGATACGCTTCGATTCGGCCTTCACCTGGTTCTCACCGATCGCCTCGCGCGCGATCCGCAACACGGAAAGACGTTCCGCATTCAGCATCGCGGCCGCGCTCTGCGCCTTCTGCAGGTCGATCAGACGGTGCACCAATTCCGTCAATCGTTCGGATTCCTTCGAAATGCGGCCCGAGAAATACCGCACCGCATCCGGATCGTCGGCGGCGTCGCCAATCGTTTCGGCAAGCAGCGAAATCGCACCTGCGGGAGTCTTCAGCTCATGCGAAACGTTCGTGACGAAATCGCGGCGCATGATTTCAAAACGACGCTGCTCGCTCATGTCGGAAATGAAAATCGCGAAACTGTCGTCGGCTATCTGTCCGACGCGCACATGCAGGTACAGGGTGTCGGCGGGCAGGGTCTTGCCGGCTTCCAGCCCTTTGCCGTTCGTATTCTTCGCGGCGGCGCGGGCGGCGCGGTCGAGAGGAATCGCCAACTCACGTTCGCGCACCACGCTGTCCGCGGAAACCAGCTTCAGAATGTCACGGATCTCGGCAAGCGTCATCGCACTGTCTTCGATCAAGCCGAAACGCTGTGCACCCGGCGAAACGTATTGCACCGTAGCGAGCGCGTCGGTGACGATCAGCGCCTCCGGCATGACGGCAATCAGCTGGCGCTCCGTCTGTTGCACGGGCACGCGCGGGCCGAACAGCGATGTGTTCTTCGAAGCCCCGAACGTGCTTGGATCGTTCGGCGCCGGGCCATCTTCGAAAGCCCGGCCGAAGCGGTATGCGACCGACGCAACGGCCGCGATCACCATAACCGCCGCAACGGCGAGGAGCACCCATTGCCCTGACGTCATGCGTTAACCCTCCGATAATCCAGTATTCTTCTTCAACAGTAGCGGGTTGACGGGTGCATTCGCGCATGCGATTCCCGCATGCCATCGGAAGTTTCCCCATCGTTCATCTTCATGGAATCGGCGGTTCCGGAATATGAGATGGCCCGGCTCCCCTGCCGATATGCGGGTCAGGAGTCGGGCCTGGCGACCATGCCAAGGATTGGCGGTACGTAAGGATTGGCGGCTACATGCGCCTGATGATGTTCACCGTAAGCCTCGCCGCAGTGTCGGCGTATTCGGAGATGTCGAAGGCCTTGAATTCCTCATAGTCCGTGTCGGCGTTGTCGGACAGCGCACGGATGACCAGCGCAGGCACGTCGTTACGGGCGGCTACATGCGCCACGGCGGCACCCTCCATTTCGACCGCGTCGGCGCCGGTCTCACGCACGACCTGCTCGACCTTGGCCGGATCGTCAACGAAATAGTTGCCTGTGGCGATGATGCCGACGATATGCGTGATGCCGAGGTCGGTCAGAGCTTGGTCGGCAAACGCGATCAGACGTTCGTCGGAATGGAACTCCTGCACCGGGGCATCGGCGGTGCCGGGCTTCCACTGGCCGACCAGACGCATATCGGTGTCGAGATAGCGCAAGGTACCGCCGAGCACCACGTCGTTGACATGCAGGGACGGGTTGAGATTGCCGGCGATGCCGGAGAAGATCACGGCATCCGGATGACCGACGTCGATCAGATGCTGCGTGGTGGCCGCAATGTTCACCATGCCCATGCCGCCAACAGTGGCGATGATGTCGCATTCGGCGCCCCTGTCGGTCGTCAACGTGCCGCGTGTAATGGTGAGGCCGGCTTCGTCGGTGACGGCGACGTCGTCCAGAGCGGCCGCGATGTGCGCGACTTCCTCATCCATGGCGCCGATGATGGCGATTGCGGTCATGTATCTTCCTTTCCATGTGGGCCTCCCTCTGACGCGGGAGATGGCAGAGGAAGGAGGCTGACGAGTTACTTCCAGCGACGTTCGCTGACGGCGTGGGCGAGTTCACGCAGGAGCCGCTCGGTGGTGTCCCAGCTCAGGCATTTGTCGGTGATCGACCGGCCATATACGAGCTGGTCGAGCGGAGCCGCCTTCTGGTTGCCGCCTTCGATGAAGCTTTCCATCATGATGCCGGTGATGCCTTCCTCACCCTGCGCGATGCGGCCTGCGATATTGCACACGACCTCGGCCTGACGATGCTCGTCCTTGCCGGAATTGCCGTGTGAGCAGTCCACGATCAAACCATGCGCGGCCGCGGAGTCGGCCGGCATCTCGCCACGAATGGTCTCCATGGCCTTGGCGATCGAGGCGGCATCGTAGTTCGGTCCGCTGCTCGAGCCGCGTAGCACCACGTGGCAATCCGGATTGCCGAGGGTTTTGACCACGGCGGCCCGGCCCAAGTGGTCGATGCCGAAGAAGGTATGCGTCTGCGCGGAAGCGAAGCAGGAATCGGTCGGCGCCTTGATCGAGCCGTCGGTGGCGTTCTTGAAGCCGATCGGCATCGAAAGGCCGCTCGCCAACTGGCGGTGCACCTGGCTTTCGGTATTACGTGCGCCGATCGCACCCCAACTCACCGCATCGGAAATGTACTGCGGGCTGGTCGGCTCCAAAAACTCCGTCGCGGCCGCCAATCCTTCATCAAGCACACCGAGCAAGGTGTGGCGGGCCAACAGCAGACCTTTCTTGATATTGCAGGAGCCGTCGATGTCCGGATCGTTGATCAGACCCTTCCAACCGACCGTGGTGCGCGGCTTCTCGAAGTACACGCGCATCACAATCAACAATTCACCGCCCAGCTCGTCCTTCAATCCGGCAAGACGGCGGGCGTAATCAAGCGCAGCCGCAGGATCGTGCACGGAACAGGGGCCGACAATCACCAGCAGACGGTCGTCCTGGCCATACAGGCAAGCGCGAATCTCATCGCGAGAATAGGCGACGATCTCCTGGGCCTTTTCGCTCAACGGCAGCTCCCCCAGCACCTGAGCCGGGGTGGGCAGCACTTCGAATTCAAGCACACGGCGGTTCACGATGCGGCTGATGCCGACCTGATCCTCCCAACGTGGCACGTCCGTGGCGACTAGTGGGTTCTTGCCCTCGTCCATCGCCTGCCGGATGGCGCGAAGTTCCTCCGGCGTATTCAGCTGCTGCTGCATGTGTCTCTCCTTGGTCACTGTCTTCCCCAAGAATAGCAATCACGGCGCAAAACAGGATGCTCAATCTACCGACGCTGGGCCCCGCCTCAGCGTCGGTGGTTTGGATGTTTCCTCAATCTGCCGACGGTGGGCGGCTGTCACCGTTGGCGGTTTGGGTGCCTTCTCAAACTGCCGACGGTGAGGCGGGGCCCAGCGTCGGTGGATTGAGGAAGGGTTATTTGGTGAGATTGCGGCGGGCGGTAACGGCGTCGGCGAGAGTGTGCAGCAGCTGATCGGTACGCTCCCACGGCACACAGGCGTCGGTGATGGACTTGCCATATTCGAGCTGGCTGAGCGGGGCCGGCTTCTGATTGCCGGCCTTCAGGAAACTTTCCATCATGATGCCGAGAATGCCTTGTTCGCCGGACGCGATACGCGCGGCAACGTCTTCAACCACCTCGGCCTCGCGCACCTCATTCTTGCCGCAGTTGCCATGGGCCGCATCGATGATCAGACCATGTTCGCTCGGACCGGACGCCTTGGAGCCCTTCAGATCGACCAGCGCCTGCGCCACGGATGCGGCATCGCAGTTCGGTCCATGTGAAGAGCCGCGTAGCACCAGATGACAGTCGGGATTGCCTTTGGTTTCGGCGGAGATCACACGGCCGTCAAGGTTGATGGATAGGAAGTGATGCTCGAACGCGGCGGCGAAACAGGAGTCGGCGGCCGGTTTGATGGAGCCGTCGGTGGCGTTCTTGAAACCGATCGGCATGGACATGCCGGAAGCGAGTTCGCGGTGCACCTGGCTTTCGGTGTTGCGCGCGCCGATCGCACCCCAGCTGATCAGATCGCAGATGTACTGCGGGGTGATCGGGTCAAGCCACTCGGTCGCGGCAGGCAGACCGAGGCTCAGCACATCGGTGAGTACCTTGCGTGCGAGCCACATGCCCTTGCGAATATTGAACTGGCCGTCAAGATCAGGATCGTTGATCAGGCCCTTCCAACCGATGGTGGTGCGCGGCTTCTCGAAATACACGCGCATCACGATGACCAGGCGATCCTCAAGCTCTCGCTTGACGGCGGCCAGCTTTTCGGCATACTCGTGCGCGGCCTTCGGATCATGAATCGAACAGGGACCGACGATGGCGAGCAATCGATCGTCACGGCCATGCAGCACGTCGCGAATCTCCTGACGGGAGGTGAGCACGAGATCGCTCATCTCGTCGGTGAGGGGCAGTTCCTTGAGAAAATATCGAGGGGCGGGAATCGGGTCAAGCTGTCGAATGTTGACATCCACGGTCTCCGGAAACACGGCGTGGTCATCCAACAGCCGTGCATCCTGTGAACTATCCGGACCGCGAAGACCTGACATCGCTTCCACTCCTCCTTGACGAATCTGCGTATGCATGAACTCATATGAGTTACCGAAGTCAGATTAATGGATGGGAACGGAATATGAAAAACGCCGACTGCATGGTGGGACAGTCGGCGTTTCCTCGTTGCGCGCCTTGCGTCTTGCTTATTGGGCCAACGCGCCCATCGGATCCCATGCGGGGAGCATCTGGGCTGGCCCTTCAAGCGCCTTGAGGTATTCGTCGGGCAGGAGAGCCTTCGGCACGGCGACTTCGTAGACGTACTCGGTGAACCAGTCGTCGCTCATGGTGAAGTAGCCCTTGTCGGCAATCTTGTCGCCCCAAGAGTTCTCCACACGCCAACGGCGGGTGGTGCGACCGTCGTCAGCCACGTCCACGCCAACGAACGCCATGGCATGATTCATCGCAGAGTCGGCGTAGCGCACGCGAGCTTCCTTGTCGAGGTCGAAATCGACGTCGTACACCCTGCCGTATTCGAACAGGTCGGTAGCCCATGCACCGTTCTCACGGTCCATCATCGGATGGCAGTCGGCACCGAACCACACCGGAATGCCCTGTTCTTCGAGAATGCGGCGCACGCAATCCTTCATGAACTGGTTCGGCACGTTGAGATATTCGGTCGGGTCTCCCCCGGCCACATTGCCCAAATGCTCGATGCCGATCTTCCTGCCCTTGGCATGCTCCTGACGCGGATCGTCCACCAGGCACACATAGCTCTCCAGATCGGCGGAACCCACATACTTGTTCCAGAATTCGACCGGCGTGATCTCGCCGTCACGATGGAATTCGCCGTCCTGGTCGGTCCACTCCCAGTCGAAGCTCTTCGGCGGCTCGCCCAGATGAATCGTCAGAATGCGGTGCCCGGCGGCGGTGGCCGAATCGATGACCGACTCGATCGAAGCGGGGTCGGCGTACATGTGCGCCACGGCGGTGTGCAGCATGCGGCGCAGCTGCGTGTTCATCTCACCGGTGTTCTTGGAGGATTCGGTTTCCGGGAACAGGTCTTTCGGTACGGCGCCATACTTCTTGTACACGTTCATGGCCATGGTCCACTGGCCGCCGTCGCCCATCACGTCATGCAGCAGATGCTGCACAAGGCGGGAATCAGCCGGTTCGCCGGCTTCGATCAGCGCGGCCATGTCGTTCAGAAAGTAGTTGACGCGCTCGAGCTTGTCAAAATACATGGCATAGTTCTGCGAAAACTCGAACTCCTTCAGGCCCATGTTCTTCTTGGCCACGAAGCGGGCCACGTTGAGCGAGCTGAATAGCCAGCATCGGCCCGAACGGTCCTGATGCGTGGCGGTGCCGTTATCCACGATGGTGGAGAAACGGCGCTGCAGCAGGCGTGCACGATCATAGTTGCGCGCCACCTTGTCGATGCCCGCTGCGGTGACGGCGTTCATGGCCATACGATTATGTTCGCTTGCCTCAAAGGAGGCGTCGAGCGACGCCAATGCATCATTATTCAACGGCGTGATTTCAGCCATCATGCTCCTTAGTCATATCGTTATCGGCTCCGTGCCGATTCCCATTTCCATGACGATGCCACGAATAAACGGCACCTGCCGTCATGAACAGGTGCCGTACCTTCATCGCCATCGAGTCTAGTCGATGATTCGATGCCGTCGAGCGATTACCGCTCGTCATGCTCCTCGTCGGTCTCACCATCCGCGTGCTCAGCGGATTCCACGGATTCGGCAGATGCCACAGTTTCGGCAGATACCTCAGATTCAGCGGATTCCACGGACTCGGCGGATTGCGTGACTTCGTCGCCCTGCTGCGCCTCATCGGCGACGTCCTCATCGAACGTCGCGGCCGGTTCCTCCGGATTGTCGTCAGCGCCCTCACCGTCCACGGCGTTGACCACGGACAGGTTGGATGCGCCGAATCCGGAGAAGGCGTTGGCGAACATGGCACGCAGTTCGCTCACACGCTGCGTGATCTGCGCTTCGCGGGTCTGCAGGTCGGCGATGCGCTTCTGCACGCCGTCGAGCTCGGCCTTGGCCGCTTCACGGCGTTCGTTGATCTGTTCGTCGGCGTCCTCGGTAGCCTGCTTGACGATGCTTGCGGCCTGGGCATCGGCCGTGTTCCGCCTGTCGGAAGCGTACGTATCGGCCTCTTCGCGGGTATTCTTCGCCTCGGCGATCAGCTCATCGGCCTGCTGCTTGGCGGCTTCACGACGTTCGGCCAGATCGGCCAGCAGCTCATTGACCTTCTTGGTGGCCTCATCCTGCTGGGCGGAGATGTCGGCGCGAATCTGCTCGACCTCGGCGTTCACCTGGCTCATGGTCTTGGTGCGGTGCACTTCGGCCTCATCGGTGATCTCCTGCGCCTTGGCCTTGGCGGTGTCCGTGATTTCCGCCGCACGACGCTGCGCATCGGTCATCATCTTGGAAACCTGCTCGCGCACATCGGCGAGCTTCTTGTTGGCATCGGCCAGCGCGGCCTCGATCTGATCGTTGGTCTCGCTTTTGAGTCGGGCGATCTCCTCATTGGCGCTTTTGCGCTGTGCGGCGATCTGCTCGGTGGCTTCCGCGCGCATATCGGAAATCTCACGCTGCTGGGAAGCACGTTCGGAGGCCAGACGCTTATCATGCTCCTCGCGGGAATTCGTCAGCTCCAGATCAACGGTCTGACGCTGTGCCGTTACGGTCTTCTGCGCTTCGCTGCGTAGACGGTCGGCGTTACGCTGCGCGTTGGTGGTGATGGATTCGGCGTCGGCCTTGGCCTTGGCGAGTGCGGCGGTCGCCTTCGCATTGGCATCGTCCATGATGCGCTTGGAATCGATCTTGGCGTTGTTCAACAGGGTTTCGGCCTGCAACTGCACGGTGGCACGGGCCGCTGCGGCGTCTTTCTTGGCGCGTTCAAGCAGTTCGGCGCTCGTCTGCTCGGCGGAGCTCAGCATCTGCTGCGCGTTGGCACCCAGCGATGCGAACGAATTCGGATTGGCCTTGCGATTCTTCTCCTCCTGCAGCTGCGCCTGAAGCTGCAGAATGGTCTGGTCATCGGCCTGCACCTGCTCGCGAAGACGGTTCACCGTCTCCTGAGCGGCGGCGAACGCCTCGTCGACCCTATCTTTGTCGTACCCCCTCAACACGATTGGGAACTGGTCCACCATGGTGCTTTCCTTTCGCGAATTCCCTCTTTGACGCTCACCTTCCGAGCCCTGTCCGTTTGCACTTTAGCGCACCCGGAACACGAAACTCACGGCAGTCGCATAATTCTCACACAGAGAACAGGAATCTCCCAGAAATCGTCCATGTCATCCCAACAGAATGTCGCCGGATGAGGGTTGCAGATGGTACCGTACGGTTTCGCGAATCACGTCGCGACCGGCGGCGATCTGCTGGGCGAGCGACAGCCCATGCTGCGGATGCGGCTGCTCGTTGACGATCGGCAGGCTGACGAAGCCCGACAGAATGCGCCTGTCCTGCCGTGCCGACCAATCCAGCAGATGATAGAACAGCGAGTTGCACACGAAGGTGCCGGCATCAGAGCTCAGGGTCGCGGGAATCTCATGTTTGGCGAAATCCTTGAGGATCGACCGCAGCGGCAGGCGCGTCCAGTAGGCGGCCGGACCTTCCGAATTGATCGGCCTGCGGCTCGGGATCACATTGTCGGCGTCGGGCTTGGCCGCATCCATAAGATTCGTGGCGCAACGTTCCAGCAGAATGCCCCGGGACGAACGTTTCAGGCCGGTTGCGATGATGATGTCCGGCTGCGCCTTCTCGATGGTGTCCAGCAATGCGGGCCATGCATTGGCGAAACTGACCGGCAGCACGACGGTCGAAATGGCCACGTCGACGTCCTGCAGGAGATCGTCGCAGCCAGCCTCGTCCGCGGACGGATCCCGCCACCGTTCCGCAAGCGCCTGCGGCACCAGCATGGCGGGGTTCACGTCGACGCCTTCGTACGGGTCGAAACCGGAGATGACGATATTGATCTGCTGCATGGTATTCAAGTGTACGTGTTCCGGATGTGCGGTGTTGTTCGCCTACGGCCGGAGCCCTCAGTGACGGTGCATTTCGGCCGCGGCTTCGGCGAGCACGGCACGCATGCGTGCCTTGGCCTCCTGTTTGGCCGTATCGTCGCCCGCAATGGCTGCGGGGCGTCCGGTCAGCTTGGCCGCAATGCCTTCGGCAATCGGCATATCGGCCTGCGTGGTGATCTTGAGGTTCGTTTCGGACCCTTCCACGATGGCGACCGGCGTATCGGGCAGATAGTCCACGACCACTCGGGTGTCGTCGGTCGGATGGAAGCCGGGGTCGGCCGCGGCCAGTTCGTACGCCTTGTTGATGGTGTCGAAGCGGAAGGCCTGCGGGGTCTGCGCACGGAAGGTATCCGGCCTGTCGGGCACGGCGCGCACCACCTTGCGGTCGCCGAGATCTTCGGTCAGCAGCACGGTGTCAGTGGAGGCGAAGGCCACGGTGGCCGCCTCGAATCGGTCAAGCGCGTCGATGCAGCCGTCGATGGATGGCTGGGCCACGAACGGACGTACGGAATCATGGATCAGGATCTTCGCATCTGCCGGAATTCCGGCCTGCTTCAGCAGATCCAACGCCGCCAGCGTACTGTCCACACGTTCCTCGCCACCGGGGACGATGGCCCTCACCTTGCCGTAGCCGTTCTCGTCGATCAGCGCGTTGACCATGTCGTTCACCCGCGCATTCACCACGACGATGATGTCGGAAACCCGTGGATTGTTCTCGAAGGCCTCGATGCTCCAGCATACGATCGGCTTGCCACCCACCGATACGAGCTGCTTGGGGTTGCTTTCATCGAAACGGGTGCCGAATCCAGCGGCCAATACCACGGCCACTACGGGCGCGGACTGCGCCTGCCTCTGTTCTCTCTCTGTCATAGATTCCACCGTAAAACCAAGGGGCATTGCCGCAACGCCCTCCATTCATCTTCTGCACGCAATCCGCAACAGCGGCGACGACTATTCGCGTACGATCAGCGCCAGCATGCGCCCTTCGTGCCGTTTGCCGGCGAGCGCGGCACGGCGATGCGAGAACCATAGCGGATTCTCGAGCGTGCACAGGCTGCGGCGGATGTTCCTGAAGCGTTCCGACAGTTGCGGTTCTCCTTCGCCGTCGCTCTGGCAGAGCATGGCGAGTTCCTCGTCTTCGCTCAGATATTGGGTGGCCGCATTGACGCGCGGGCGGGAGGAGACGATGTTGTCGGCCGGCACGCCCGCCTTGGCAAGCTCCTGCAGGGCGGCTGCGGCGATGTCGATGCCCGGCTGCCCGAAACGGCTCAGCGTGAACGTTCCCGGGAACTGTGCGTCGAATTCGTCGGCGATGTCGCCGCCCACTTCGTAGCAGTCGCCGCAGATGCAGGGGCCGAGCGTGGCGACGATGCGTTCCGGCTTTGCGCCTTTGGCGGCCATTGCGCCGATGGTGGCGCCGATCACGCCTTGCTGCAGGCCGCGGCGGCCGCAGTGCGCGGCGCCGATCACGCCGGCCTCGGGGTCGGCCATGAGTACCGGCAGGCAGTCGGCGGCGAACATGCCGAGCGCCACGTTCTTTTGGGAGGTCACTTGGCCGTCGGCTTCGATTACGGCCGGTTCCCCTGCGGTGTCGTCAACGGTTCGCGCGGTGTCGGCCTTGGTACCGGACACGTCGAATCCGAACGGACGGTTCAGCACGAACGCCTCGTCCACGTCCACCGCGTTGCCGGAATGCACTTGGCTGACGAGGCTGATCTTCGCGCCGAGCGTGGCGGCGAGCGCCATGCGGTTGGCGAGTACGTGTTCCGGGTTGTCTCCGGTTTTGCCGCCGAGGTTGAAGTGCGCGAAGTCACCTTCGCTGGCACCGCCGAGTCGCGTGGTATAGACCACCGTGATGCCGGGGGCCAGCATGATCGGGATGGTCACCGGAATCGGGTTGCCGTCTTTGTCGGTGGGGTCGATGGCGTTGGAATTGAGGATCGCGTCATCGTACTGTTCGTTGCTCATGTCACATTCCTTGATTACTTGCGATTGCTGGGCTTACTACCGTTTTTTTCGGCCGATTATTCGGCTTTGAGCGTCGGCTGTTTCGTACGCGAGCGGATGGCGGCGTTGACGGGCACTTCCTGCGGGCATGGCATGGAGAAGACGTGCGCCGGATTGTTGATGGCCTCCACCCAGTGGCCGTCGGCGTCGCGGAATCCTCCCGCGGGCACGGTATAGGCGAGGGGCGCGGCCCCGGGCAGCACGAATTCGACGTTCTGGCCTGCCTCGATCTTGTTGCGGCTCATGATGGTCACGCGTCCGCCGTCTTCCGGACTCCAGGAGAGCACTTCGCCGACGACGAGCCATGCGCGGAAGTAGGCGGAACGGTCGGTGCTCTGCCGCACCTTGTGTTCCGGATAGTAGAATCCGGTGGAATAGTCGCGGTGGGCCACCTTGTCAGGTTCGTCGAGCAGCCAGTCCGGCAACGTGATGTGCCCCGCCGGGCGCACGCCGGCGTGATACCAGCCGTCCGGCAGCACTTCGGCCGCCGTATTCGACTTGCGGCGCGTGCTGCGCGCGTGATAGCTCAGGTCTTCCGGCTCGGTCGTGATGGTGCCGGCGACCGGAACGGCATCGATATCCGGTTTACCCGCGAATGCGCCGTCGGCATTGCGCATGATCGCATCGTTGATTTCCGGCTTGCCGTACTCCGGATCCGAGGGGCGGATCACGCGATCGCGGAAGGGTTCCAGCATATTGCCATCCGTATCCTCGAAGCCGCGTTGCACCATGTATTCGTTGACTGCCGTCTTGTAGGCGTTCGTCATTGCGGCGATGTAATACGCGCTCTTGGAGCGGCCTTCGATTTTGAGGCTCGTCGCGCCGGAGTCGATGAGATCGTCGATATGGGCGAGCATGTTCATGTCCTGCGAGTTGAACAGGTACGCGCCCTCTTCGGTCTGTTCGATCGGGAAGTACTGGCCGGGGCGTTTCTCCTCCACGATCGAATACTTCCAGCGGCATGGCTGCGCGCATTCGCCATGATTGCCGTCGCGGCCGGTCAGATAGTTGGAGAACAGGCAGCGGCCGGAAAACGCCATGCACATGGCACCGTGCACGAAGCATTCGATGTCGAGGTCGTCGGGGATGCGTGCACGGATGTCGCGCACGGCCTGCAAGTCCATTTCGCGGGCCAGTACCACTCGGCGCGCACCCAGCTCGTAAAAGGCGTTCGCGGCCTGATAGTTGGTCACGCCGGCCTGCGTGCTCACATGCAGTTCGAGGTTCGGCGCGATGTGTTTGGCCATGAGCATCACGCCGATGTCGGAGACGATCAGCGCGTCCACGCCGGTGTCTTTCAGCTGGCCGAGATATTCGCGCATCGCCTCGACCTCGTTGTTGCGCGGCAGCACGTTGAAGGTCACGTAGACGCGGACGCCACGTTCATGTGCATAGCGCGCGCCTTCTTCGAAATCCTCAAGGCTCAGATTCTTCGGTGCGCTTCGCATGCCGAACGCCTTGCCGCCGCAGTAGACGGCATCCGCACCATAGTCGACGGCCGTTTTGAGTCCTCGCAGGTTGCCCGCCGGAGCCAATACCTCAGGCTTGTTTCTTCTTTGCACGAATGTTCCTCTTACTCGCCGCCTACGCGGTTTTCTTTCGATTCAGACCGTCTGTCATTCTCGTAGATTCACGGGACAGGCGGCAAACGCCATGCGGATCGCAGAAATGACGGGTCGAAGCGTGGACTCGATTCCGGTCGGAGATTTTACATACCCGAAAAGGGAACGGCACCAACGCCGTACCCCGGAACCGTAACGTTCGTTCCATGAATGTGGGAATTCTTATGTGGCGACGCACCAGGCCTTTCGACATGGCCTCCGCCCTTGAAGTGTTTTCCTTGGCGCTGAACGAGAACGGCAAGGTCTTCATCGTGCCCATGGAATCCGGTTGCATAACCGGATCCCAACCCACATGCGCATTCGATGAGGCCTGCCGTTGTTGCTCGATTCTGGTGATTCCGGGGTTTTCCTCATTCGAAATCGGCACGGTCCCCCAAGCGAGAGAGCAGGAAATCACGCTCCTTCAGCATGCGCACAGCCAGGGAACCACATTGGTCTCGCTATGCACCGGAGCCTTCTGGCTGGCGTCCTGTGGCATGCTTGACGGTAGGATCGCCACCACCCACTGGCAGTACTGCGAACAACTCGGCGAGCAGTACCCCGCAATCAATGTGAGGCACAATGTCCTGTACGTACAGCAAGACAACATCTGGACCTCCGCAGGCGCCAGTGCGGGAACGGATGCATGTCTCAGCATCACCCGTCAACTACTCGGCGACGCGATCGCCGAATCGGTATCCAAACAGATGGCGGTGACGCTGGAACGCAGCGGAAGCCATATCCAGATCGCCGATGCCACCTCTTCGTCACAACACCGGTTCGACAGCGATCTGGACCACCTACGCATGCTGTTCCTCGCGCATCCGGAGCATCCATGGAAAGCAGGCGACCTCGCCGCGGCATTGGGAATGTCCGTAAGGACCTTGGAACGAAAATTCAAGGAATGGGGAACCACTCCCCATCAATGGATATTGCGCGAACGACTTCTTATGGCGCAGTCTCTTCTCATATCCACGACCATGCGCATCGATTCGATTGCCCATGCCGTCGGTTTTTCGGATACCGACCTTATGAGACGTCATTTTCTCCGGCTTTTCGGCATGACGCCCCACCAATTCCAACTCCGAAACGAACGGAGCCGTTTGGCGGATTCCTCAGGAAACCCACCAAACGGCACACTCCGTCAATAGCCCCGAAAACGCCTTGTTCTTAAGCCTTCCGACGGCCCATCGTCATTTTCCCCGTCGCATGCGGCGACGATGAACCGCGGCACCCACCGCCACCAGCATCGTCGGATACAGGATCCACCATGTGAAGCCGGTCAGGATAATGCCGCATAGGCCCAGCGACAGCAATGCGATCAACCAGGAGGCACCTGACACCCCGCCTTCGTTCCGCTCGCTGATGATGAATGCGATGATGGACACGACGTACAGCACGATGAAATCCTGGCTGACGATGCCCACCAGGTTATCGGCCTTGAGATGCAGAAGCCCGGCGATGACGATAACGCCCGTATAGATGACCTGCATGGCGATCAGCGCATTGACGGGCACGCCATTGCGGTTGGTCTTCGTAAAGATGCCGGGAAGCAGTCCGTTGCGCCCAGCCGAGAAGGTGAGCCGGCTTGCTCCCAGAACCCATGAGTTCGCGTTGGCGAGAATGGCGATGACGATGAGCACCGTGATCACGGCTTTCCAATCATCGGGCAGCAGCGAGGTCAGGCCGGAAGCGCCTGTGATGTGCGTACCGGCGATTTCAGCACCGTTGACCACGAACGCCAGCGCCAAATACAGCGCGGATACCACTGCGAAACTGATCCAATAGGTCATTGGAATGTTGCGTTTGGGGTTGCGAAACTCCTCCGCGCTGAAGGACATGTTCTCCCAGCCGAGAAACGCCCAGACGATCAGACCCGCTCCGGAAATCAGGCCGGACAGGTCGAATCCGGTCGTGATCGACGGCAGCTCGCGGATGCCGAGGACCAGCAAATCAAGATGCGTGCCGACCAATATGCAGATCAGTGCCGCAATCATCCACAGCGAGATGGTATTGATCAATGCCGTCAGGCGTGTACCAAGCAGATTGACGATGGTGGACGCCAGCAGAATCATCAACGCGCATACGAGTCCCCATGGATATTGCGCAATATCGAACAGGCTGCACACGTAGGCGCCGCCGACCCATGCCAATGCCGGAATGCCAATCGCATACGTTCCCCACAAAAGAACGGAGGTCGCATCCGCGGCCCAAGGGCCGAAAGCGATGCGAGCGTACTCGGTAAGCCCGGCGGCCGTAGTGTAGCGACTGCCGAGTCTGCTGAAAATAGCGACCATCGGAACCATGGCCAGGATGACGGCAAGCCAGCTGGCGATCGCCATCCGGGATCCGACCGCGGCAACCACGATACCGGGCAGGCCCAGCATGCCCGAGCCAAGCACCATACCGACCGCCAGCGCGACGCCGCGTGGCAAATTGATTTCCTTGTTAAGACCAGCCATGACGTTCTCCTCTCTTGTATGGCTACAAGACCCATTACGCCATGGATTCCCTTGCGGCAACACCCGCAAATGCGTCAATCAACCGGAAAATCGCGTCATATCGGCTCATCCCAACTCACGGGCGACCGCCGCCAGTACGTCCACGGCGGCGGCGAACTCCTCCGGCGTGGTGTAGGAGTAGCTCAGGCGCAGGGAATTGTCGGCTGCGAAATCGTAGATGTCACCCGGATTAAGCAGTACGCCGCGTTCCGCGGTCTCCTGGAACAGGCGATTCATGCGCATCGAACGGTCGAAGGTGAGCCAGATGTAGAAACCACCATGCGGCGTGGTCCAATGCGCAAGTCCCGACATCGTCTTGCGCAACGTCTCCAATGCGCGGTCACGCCGCCGACGAAGCTCGATCTTCAATCCCGCAACGTATTCGTCGTACAGACCGGAACTCAGGAAGCGGGTGAACGTCCACTGGCTCAGGACGCTCGCGCCGTAGTCCATCTGCATCTTCACGTCGGCGAGGCGTTGCACGATCGGCTCGTTCGCCACGATCCAACCGATGCGCAGTCCCGGAGACAGCGCCTTCGACGCACTGCCGAGCGTAATCACCATACCGGTCTCGTCAAGCGCCTTCAACGGCAGTGGCGCTTCACCGTCGAATACCAGGTCGCGGTAGGCACCGTCCTCGATGATCGGCAGACGGTTGGCCACGCAACATGCGATCAGTTCATGCCGCCGCCGCTCGCTCATGGTGATGCTTGTCGGATTATGATTGGTCGGAATCGTGTACAGAATGGCGTTCTCCGCATGCTTCCTCGTTGTGGCCGACAGCAGATGGTCGGATGGCAGGCCGGATGATGACGTTACGGTCTCCTGCCCCAGCAACAGCCGTTGCAACGCGGCCACATCCAAGCCGTCGGCATCCATCGGCACGCCTTTCAGACGCATGCCGGCCGATTGGAAGATCTGCAACGACTTGACGTAGCTCGGCGATTCCGCATAGACGATGGAGTTCGCCGGCAGCAGGCTCATGGAGATCATCTGCAACGCCTGCAATGCGCCGCTCGTCACCAGCACCTGCGCCGGCGTGCATTCGATGCCCGTGGCGCACATGTGTGCGGCGATCGCCTCACGCAATGCGGGCAGTCCTTCCGGCGGCGGGTAGCCGAGCGAATCGATCTCGTTCGCCGCCTCGCCGAGCACCTGCTTCCACATGGCTTTGGGAAAAAGCCGTGGGTCGAGTTCGCCAGTGCCGATGCGGGTCATGTTCGGCACGAATTCGTAGCGGTTGATGGCTTGGATGGTGGCATTGTTCGCCCTGAAAAAGCCGGAGCCCACATAATCGGCCCAGTCCGGCGCGCCTGGCAGCATCAGCGACCACGTATTGCTGACGATTCTCGTGCCCGCGCCATGCTGCCCTTCGACGATGCCGTAATCCGACAGTTCGTTGATGGCCGCGATGATGGTGGAACGGTTCACGCCGAACCATTCGGCCAGGGCACGCTGCGACGGAAGCCTCGAACCGATGGCCCAGTTGCCGCTCGACACCTGTTCGCACATGTAGTCGACGATCTGCTCGGTGATGGGCCTGTCGGATTCACGACTCGGCTTCCAGTCGATGTTCAGTGGGGCGACACGTGCCATGACCCTCCTTGCGGTCGATTCGGCCAAGTTGGTCGCTTGGTTGGACCAACTTCAAGACTTTGGCTGGTTGTCTACTGTAATTATGCCTCTAAGATAATCACTAGTTTAAGCGCATATCTTTGCGATATAAGGATGAAACACCCTTTTTATGCGATGACGATTTGGCTGAGATTGGTTGGATGAAGGAAAACCAGCCAAACGTTTTTGGGTGAGAATGCTGAGGTTGTTATGGGATTGTTTTTTCAGGGTCTCACGCTGGGATTGGCGTATACCGCACCGATCGGCATGCAGAATCTGTTCGTCATCAATTCGGCGCTGACCAAGCCGCGCCGACGTGCGTTGCTGACCGCCCTGATCGTATTGGTCTTTGATGTTTCGCTGTCGTTGTCATGCTTCTTCGGCATCGGCAAGCTGATGCAACGTTACGACCTGCTGCGCCTGGGTGTTCTGGCCGTCGGCGGGCTGGTCGTGCTCCATATCGGTGCGGGATTGCTGTTCGCCAGAAAGCATGGCCAGTCTTCCGACAATATCGCTCAGTCCCGTAATACGGCGCATCAGGTGGCGTCACGCTTCGGCGGCGATAACGAACTGCTGAGCACCATCATCACCGCCGGTGTGGTGACATGGCTCAACCCGCAGGCCATCATCGACGGCACGCTGATGCTCGGCGCCTTCAGCGCCACGCTCACCATGTCGCAGTCCACGCCGTTCATCACGGGCGTGGAAATCGCTTCCGCACTATGGTTCATCGGGCTTACGCTGCTGATTTCGGTGTTCAGCCATAAGTTCAGCCCGAAGGTCATCGGCTTCATGAACCGGGCGTGCGGTGCCGTGGTGATGCTCTACGGCATCAAGCTCCTCGCGGACTTTGCCATCGCCATCCTGTAAGCCCGCTGCCTTTTGCCGTCTTTGGCGCCGCAAACCCGTACCGCAACCATGCTGATTACGGCCACGAAAGACGTCAAAAGGCAGATCGACGGAGACGCTCAGCCGAGGAAGGCAAGCTCCTCATCGGTGAGCTCAAGCTCATCGGCCTTCAGGGAGTCGAGAATGGTTTCGGGGCGGTGCGCTCCCGGAATCACGAACATATGATCGCCCTTGGCAAGCTCCCAAGCGAGCACTACCTGCTGGTAGCTCACGTCATGCTTGGCCGCTACCTCACGGAACGGGTCGAACAGGTGCTCATCATACGGATGGCGATACCCGCCGAGCGGGCTCCAGCATACGAACGCCAGGCCGGCCTCGGCGCAGTAGTCCAGCGTATCCTGCGTCTCCAGGTGAATCGGGGAATACTGGTTCTGCACGGCTACGAGCTTGTCGCCGAGAATCTCCTGCGCGATCTTCAACTGCTCGATGCTCACGTTGGAAACGCCCGCCCACTGGGCCACACCCTGATCGAGCAATGCCTTGATGCCTTCGCAGGATTCGTTGTACGGCACTTCCGGATCATGACGGTGCAGGTACAGCAAGTCAATCGAATCGACGCCGAGCGCCTGCGCGGACTGCTTGCCGTATGCGATGAGATGCTCCGGCTTGCCATCGCGCGGCCACACCGGCTTGTCGCCCTCCCACGCACGACGAAGACCGACCTTGGTGGCCACGGTGACCTCGTCGCGCGGGCCATGCCAGGTTTCCAGGGCCTCACGCACCAGCTTTTCACCGGTCTGCTCCTCCTCGCCCGGAGTGTAGTAGGCCCAGGCGGTGTCGATATGGCGGCAGCCTGCGTCCAGTGAGGCGTGCAGCGTTTCGATGCCGATGTCATGGCCACGGTTGTTTTCGATGGTCAGCGGCATTTCACCGTGACCGATGGCAGTGGTGCGGAACGGTCCGAGATTGCGGAACAGGGTCATGTCTTCTCCTTCAAAGAAGCCTTGTCTTACCAGCATGGATTTCTACGGAAATCCATGCCCTCCAACAGCAAAGCCTACCAATCGCCCTAGGCGAAAGGCAGGCTTTCCATACGCGGCTTCAGTGGCCGATCAGCGTCCGCCGAACGAGCCGCCGCCACCGCCACCGGACGAACCGCCGAAGCCGCCACCGGAACCACCGGAGAAGCCGCCACCGGAACCACCGCTGGATGATGACGGCGCAGTCGCGGCCATGGTGGAGCGAATGTCGGAGAAGCTGGAATTCAGCTGCGCTCCGAAATCGCCATAATTCGCGCTGAACGCCGATGCATCGAACGATCCGGCCGCCGAAGCGAAAGCGGAACCCGACGTGAGTGAATACGAACGGCACGGCCAGTACAGGTACGAGGACGCGGCGTTCTGATCCAACCATTCCGGATCGGTCACCTCAGGGTAGGCCTTGGCCAACTGCGCGGCGGCCTTCGCGGAAATGCCGAACGCCGTCGCATATACCATGTAACGACCCCACAGGGTCAGGTCGAGTACGTTGCGGTCGGTGAAATCGCTGAAATCCTCCAGGTAGTTCTTCAACCCCTGCACCTGACCGGCATACTGCTGCCCCGCCTCGGTGATGGCGGTGGAACGCGTGATCTTGATGATGAATATCGACACCACCATGATCGGCAGGCATTCCACGAGCGCCAACGCCAACTCGCTTCCCGAACTGACGAACCTGACCGTCATGACAAGACTGAGCAGAACGCCAAACACGCCGCACATACGCGCACCGTAACCGGTGCTCTGCGTGGCACCAAGCCTGCCGAATTCCTTGTCGCAGGCTCTGTCGAAGGCTTCCTGCAGTTTGTAGGCCTTGCTGTACTTCCCCAATGCGCTCTTCATGGCCTTGAGATCGTAGACCCTGCTGCCGGTCAGCGCTGCGGCCTTGACCAGAATGTCCAGTGCGGCCCGCTCGGATTGGCTGAGATTCAATGATTCGACATTGTCGTAGACTACCGGCAAAATCACCACGGTGCTGGACTTGCGCAGCTCCGATTCCTTGCCGTTCGAAGCGATCATCGCCGCCAACGTCGTTGCGCTGGTAGCGGACATGTCATAACCGACATACAGCTCCGCAGGTCCAGGATAGATGGCGATTGCCCCCTTTGAGGCCAACGACATGACGGTCGAACTCATCTGGCGGTTACGAATGCTCGAGTCCCTCCCGCCAAGTCCGGACGGTCCGGCCAACACCCCCATCAGCTTGGCCGCGCTGGCCGGAGACATGTCCGGCGGGTCACGCCAATACTCGATGCCACCATGGTATTGCGATGCCCTGATGCTGCGAATGGCGCCAATCATGCCCAGTATGCACAATATGATGCCGAGCGCGCCCGTGACCACCCAGCTCAATACGCGCATTCTGGCGGAGTGACGTTGTTCATCACGCCATTCCTTCTCGTCCTGCGTTTCGATCTTCATGAACGTGCTCTTGGCGTCCTTGCCCGACGTGCGCGCCACATTGCCGGCCAACGTGGAATCGAACATGGCCACGATGTCAAGATAATCGCCCGATCGTATGTCATCAGCGGAGAACACGAGCGAACCATTCTTGCCGCGATCGGTCGAATTCGCACGCGTGACGTGCAGCCAACCCCACGTGTTCTTGCTGGTGGCGCCATCGGGGAAGGTGAGCGTACCGGTCACTTTACCGATCGGAATCCGGTTCTTCTTGCCGAACGGCTCCCACTGCATGGCGGTGACGTCCTTGTATTTCGTAACCGCATTCTTGAAGGTCATGCTGACGTCGAACTTCAGGCCGCTGGCCGACGAAATCGAGGGAATGTTCCAGCCGATTTCCACGGTACGATGCTGGGCGGAAGTGGCGGCGGAATCGGATTTCAACTCCCGTTCCACCCGGGCCGTAGTCGATTCGCCATTACCGTTGGAATGCTTCGCCGTGAACCCTTGCGTCTGCGGGTCATAGGGTTGCGGATTGGAATCACCCTGGGTCACGTCGGCGATATACCACTGCCCGGCATGCTGTTCGTTCCATTCCAGCTTGGAATAGTTGCTCGGAATGGCAATGCTTCCCTGCGGATATTCCTTGCCGGTGAACGGGTCGGATACGCTGATGTCGGTGATGTTGGTGATCGCATCTTCGGAAAGATCATACTGCTGGTACAGCTGCTTCCATGGACGTTCGTAGTCGTCATCGCTGCGATCGCGAAGCGTCACATCGATATGCTGCGTGACCCTCAAATCGCCGTCGGCCGTAATCTGCGCATCCAGATCAAGCGTTTTGTAGCTCATATCGGGCTCGTCGCCGTTGGCCTCGAAGACCACGATGATGCCACCCACCACTATTACGCTGATGATTATGGCGGTGATGGCGCTGGTAAGCATGTGTCTGAACTTCATCGGCACTCCTTTCCGTGTGAAGCCGTGAAAAACCGGACGGACGCAAAAGCCTCATCCGTAATGTGGATGAGGCTTAGGGGGTATCGGTCAGAACTTGACCTGAGGCGTCTGGCGATCGGCTTCGTCGACTTGGAAGTACGTCGCCTGCTCGAAGTGGAACAGGCCTGCGATGATGTTCGTCGGCACGACTTCGATCCGGGTGTTGTACTTCTGTACCACATCGTTGTAGAACTGACGGGCGTAGGCGATCTTCTCTTCGAGAGACTTGAGTTGGGACTGCAGATCCATGAAGTTTTCGTTGGCCTTCAGTTCCGGATATGCCTCGGCGGTGGCCTGCAGGTTGACCAGTGCGCGGCTGAGCTGATTTTCGGCCTGAATGCGCTGTGCCACGTCGCCGGACTGAGCCGCCTGCACCACGCCCGCACGGGCTTGGGTCACCTGGGTGAACACCTCGGACTCGTGGCTGGCATAACCCTTGACGGTTTCGACAAGGTTCGGGATGAGATCCGCACGCTGCTTCAATTGCACGTCGATCTGCGCCCAACCGTTCTTGACGCGGTTACGCAAGGTAACCAAGCCGTTATAAGCGGAAATGGCCCACAGCACAATAAGAACAATTACGACGACCGCGATAATAATGCCAATATTCATCGCCAATCCTTACCTTTAGCTTATTATTTCCTTGACTATCTTCGCATAGACCCTACACATTGTACTATCTTGCCTATTTCATCCCAAATGGCATCCGACTCCGATATGCAGGGCGGCACCATGATTGCCACGCGTTCGTTGCGATGAAGCCTCTAGCTATCAGCCTTCGCCATCAGTCCTCGAAGGGATCGAAGTCGCGACGAATGCGGCGACGCGGGCGTTCGGAACGCTCTTCGCGATCGGCGCGGTACTCGTCGTAGTTCTCGTCGGCGGCGTAACGCGGATTGCGGTCATCACGGCGGCCACGACCACCGCGACGGTCGGAACGACGGTCATCACGATCGTAGTCGCGATCGTCACGATCGGAACGACGACGACGCGGACGATCATCGTAGTCACGGTCGTCACGATCGTCATAGTCACGTTCGCGACGACGACGCGGACGATCATCATAATCACGGTCGTCACGATCGGAACGACGACGACGCGGACGATCATCGTAGTCACGGTCGTCACGATCGGAACGGCGATCGTCACGACGGCCACGGCCGCCACGACGGTCATCACGATCGGAACGGTCGCCATGCTCGCGGCGAGGTGCGGAGGATTCCTGATCCTCGAAGCCCGGGATGGCGAGGCTGATCTTGCCACGGTCGTCGACGCCCTGCACGATCACCTCAACGGTGTCGCCTTCCTTGAGCACGTCTTCGACGGCGTCGATACGCTCGCCGTTGGCCAGGTTGCGGATCTGGGAGATGTGCAGCAGGCCATCGGTACCCGGGGTCAGGTTCACGAAGGCACCGAAGGAGGTGGTCTTCACAACCTTGCCGTTGTAGGTCTCGCCGGATTCCGGCACGTGCGGGTTAGCGATGGAGTCGATGATCTCCTTGGCCTTTTCGGCACCCTCGCCGCCCTCGGAAGAGATGAACACGGTACCGTCATCCTCGATGGCGATCTCGGCGCCGGTCTCTTCCTGGATCTGATTGATCATCTTGCCCTTCGGGCCGATGACCTCGCCGATCTTGTCGACCGGAACGGTGGTGGTGATGATGCGCGGCGCGAACGGGCTCATCTCGGCCGGGCCGTCGATGCACTCGTTGATGACCTCGAGGATGGTGGTGCGGGCTTCCTTGGCCTGCTGCAAGGCAGAGGCCAGAATGTCGGCCGGAATGCCGTCGAGCTTGGTGTCGAGCTGCAGGGCGGTGATGAATTCAGAGGTGCCGGCGACCTTGAAGTCCATGTCGCCGAAGGCATCTTCGGCACCGAGGATATCGGTCAGGGTCTTGAAGATGTGCTGGCCGTCGACGTCACCGGACACCAGGCCCATGGCGATGCCCGCGACCGGAGCCTTCAGCGGAACGCCTGCGGCGAGCAGGGACAGCGTGGAGGCGCACACGGAACCCATGGAGGTGGAACCGTTGGAACCGATGGCCTCGGAGACCTGACGGATGGCGTACGGGAACTCCTCGCGGCTCGGCAGCACCGGCACGAGAGCCTTCTCGGCGAGGGCGCCATGGCCGATCTCACGGCGCTTCGGAGAACCGACGCGACCGGTCTCGCCGGTGGAATACGGCGGCATCTCATAGTTGTGCATGTAACGCTTGGACTGCGGACCGGACAGTGCGTCGATCTGCTGCTCCATCTTGAGCATGTTCAGGGTGGAGACGCCCAGAATCTGGGTCTCGCCACGCTGGAACAGGGCGGAACCGTGCACGCGCGGCACGATGTCCACCTCGGCGGACAGGGTGCGGATGTCACGCAGGCCACGGCCGTCGATGCGGTAATCCTGGGTCAGGATACGACGGCGCACGATCTGGCGCTGCAGCTCCTTGAAGGCGTTGCCGATCTCCTTGTCCTTCTCGGCGTCGTCCATGTCGGTGAACTCTTCCGCGAGGGTGGCCTTGACGCCTTCCTTGATCTCGTGGATGCGATCCTGACGCGGCAGCTTCTCGGCGATGGACAGAGCCTCATCGAGATCGGCGTGCGCGATCTCGTCGATACGGTTGTACAGGTCCTCGGTGTACTCCGGGAAGAGCTGGAATTCCTTGGTTTCCTTCGCGGCGATCTTCTTGAGCTCGGCCTGGGCCTCGCAGATCACCTTGATGAACGGCTTGGCGGCTTCGAGACCACCGGCGACGACTTCCTCGTCCGGCTTGGTCTGGCCTTCGTCGTAGATGAGGTGCCAGGCGTTCTTGCCGGCACCGGCTTCGATCATGGCGATGGCGACGTCACCGTTCTCGACGACGCGGCCGGCGACCACGATTTCGAACACGGCGCGCTCACGCTCGCTCCAACGCGGGAAGGCGACCCACTGGCCGTCGATCAGAGCCAGACGCACACCGGAGACCGGGCCTTCGAACGGCAGACCGGAAATCATGGTGGAGGCGGAAGCCGCGTTCAGTGCGATGACGTCATAGGCATCATCCGGATTGACGGCGAGTACGGTTTCGACGACCTGCACCTCATTGCGCAGGGTGTGCGGGAACAACGGACGCAGCGGACGGTCGATGATACGGCAGGCGAGAATGGCCTCGGAGCTCGGGCGGCCCTCACGGCGGAAGAACGAGCCCGGGATTTTGCCGGCGGCATACATCTTCTCTTCCACGTCGACGGTCAGCGGGAAGAAGTCGTAGTTCTCCTTCGGGCTGGAACCGGCGGTGGTGGTCGACAGAATCATCGAATCATCATCAAGATAGGCGGCGACGGCACCATCCGCCTGCTGGGCGAGACGACCGGTCTCGAAGCGCAGCGTGCGCTTGCCGAATGAACCATTATCGATAACGGCTTCTACAGCCTTGATTTCGGGACCCTCCATAGGGTTCCTCCTTTTTCTGTACTTTACTTAACCAACTATCGGTTGTCCTCTTCAGCGGACGTCCACCGATTTCAACATGCGTGACGCGACGGTACCTTCGTCGCTTTCCTCAATCCTTGATTCTAGACCTCTTACGCCCCAAACCGTTGGGCCTTCATACTGTCTTTCCTCATCGCGGCTGTCATGCAAAAACGCCCGGGCGCCGTATGACGCTCGGGCGGAAGATTATACTATCGGCGCAGACCCAGACGCTCGATCAGGGAGCGGTAGCGGTTGATGTCAACGCGCTTGAGGTAGTCAAGCATACGACGACGGTCACCGACCATCAGCAGCAGACCACGACGGGAATGGTGATCGTGCTTGTGCTCCTTGAGGTGCTCGGTCAGATCAGCGATGCGCTTGGTCAGCAGAGCAACCTGGACCTCCGGGGAGCCGGTGTCACCCTCGTGGGTAGCGTAAGTCTTGATGATTTCCTGCTTTTCCTCAGCCGTAAGTGCCACGGCATCCTCCTTATGTTGCTGCGCGGTGCTGCCGGCCCAATACCGGCGCGCTCTCTATCCGCGGGCGAAACACGCCAAATGGCAATCATACACGAAGCCCGGACCAAATCATCATGATGCGAATCCGCGGAATCGGACGGACCGATGTCAGACGGCGGTGAGCAGCCCCCCGAACAGCACCACGCCCAGCGCGACCAGCTCGATCACGAAAAACAGGATGAACGAGGCCCAGCTGCGCGTCAATACGTTCAGCTTCGATTCCTTCTTGATGCACACCAGCAGCCCCACCCACAGCACGGCATAGACGGCCACGCCGAAGCCGGCCGCGATGATGCCGAGATTGGCGGCATTCGCCAGCCCCGAGGCATTGCCGTACATCACATAGGTGGCATTCCAGAAGTTGAAGCTCAGCAGACACAGGCCGGCCACGAACTGTTCGGCGGCCAGGCCGATGACGAAGATCGTACCCCACAGCCATTTCTTCGCGTCGGCGACCATAAGCCCCAGGCCGGCCATCGTCATGATGGTGACGGTCCACGAAATCAGCGCGACGCCGCGGGGATTCAGAAAACTCAGATGCGCGACCAGCCAGGTGGCGTCCTTCACCGCGATGGCGCGGCCCCACCAGTAGGGCGCGATCATGGCCGCCAGCACCAGCACGATGAACAGCACCCAACGGCCCGGATGCGATTCGCGGCGCTCGATGTCGGCCAAGGACAGGTCGGACTGTTCGATGGATGCGGTCGGGTGCTTGGAAACGTCGACCGTCTCAACCGCGCCGTCAACGGCTTCCGCAGCCTTGTTGCTTTTCGCCTGTGCCATGTTCCGCTCCATTTATACATGCGATTCCTGCGACCATCGCGTCGTCTCGCAGCAGTTATAGCATACCCGGCACGTCACGCAATCGCACGGCAGGTATGCAAAAGGCGTGCCATCAGGCACGCCTTGCTTCTTCTCTTAAGCCCGTTATGGAGCGGATGACGGGAATCGAACCCGCGTAATCAGTTTGGAAGACTGAGGCTCTACCATTGAGCTACATCCGCGTACCGCCTTGCGTCGGCCCGAGCCGACACGAAACGACTCGAGCCATTATACACACTCCCCCAACAATCGCAAGTCTCCCCTGTCTGTCCTATGCTTCGGCCACACAGACCTGATAGGGTTCGAGGGTAACCTCGGCGGGCAGCATGATGTCGCCGTCGGAATCAAGGTAGGCGGTCTGGCGTGCGGACGAGAAGTTGAACAGTCCCAGCACCGTGCGTCCTTCCACATGGCGCACCATCGCCAATACGGCATCATTGTGCGCATCCCACGTCGTAACCCATGCATCCGGACCGAAACACGGATCGTCGCGCATCTCGCGAATGCCTTTCAGACCGTCCCACATCCGCTTCTGCAGGGTGCCGGCCTGCTTGCGCTTCTCGGCATTCTCCCAATTGAACGGACTGCGGTGCAGATTACGGGAGTCCTCGACGCGATCCGGATCCTCCTTGTATTCCCAACCGTTGAGCTGCACGATCTCGTCGCCGCAACTCAGCATCGGGAAGCCTCGCAGGAACGCCATGGCCGAATGCATCATCAGATCGCGTTTCATCGAAATGTCCAACAACGGCCTGTCGTGCGTGATCAGCGCACGTTCCACGCCGCACATGCTGGCCGTGGTGCCGCAGCTGCGCGCATCCTTCGACGCCTCGTCGTAGTTGTACAGCTCGCCCATAGCCCAACTGCCGGGTACGGAACCCTCATAGAAGTGATACAGAAACTCCTTATGCTTCAGCGGATCGATGCCAAGGCGAAGCTCCTCCGGCTCGTCGAGGCCCCAGCCGACATCGTCATGGCAACGCAGATAGTTCACGAACCAGCAGTTCCCCGGCAACGCGTCGAGCTTGTCGAGCTGGTCCTTCAGCAGGCGCACGTCACCGCTGGCGAGTGCACTCCACAGATTCACCATGATGGACACGTTGTACAGCATGTGGCATTCGGGATGTTCGGGAGTGCCGAAATAGGCGGCGAGTTCCTTCGGGGCCATCACCACCTCGCCCTTGAGCACCACTGCCGGGCAGACGCATTCGAGCACGATGCGCAGCATGCGCACGATGGTGTGCACCTGTGGCAGATTGCGGCAGTTGGTGCCAAGCTCCTTCCAGATGTACGGCACGGCGTCGATGCGGAATACCTCGACACCGAGGTTCGCGAGTCCCAGCACGCTTTTCATCACGGCGATGAACACCTTCGGACTGCGGTAGTTCAGGTCCCACTGGAACGGATAGAACGATGTGAGCACCCACTTGTGCATGTCTTCGTTCCATGTGAAGTTGCCGGGTGCGGTGGCCGGGAAGACCTCCGGCACGACGGCGTCATACTGATCGGGGACGGTGCGGTCGTCGTAGCAATAGTAATAGCCCTGATATTCGGGGTCGCCCGCCTGTGCGGCCTTGGCCCAGCGATGGCTGGATGCGGTATGGTTCATCACGAAGTCGAGGCACAGGCTGATGCCGGCGCGGCGTAGCTTCTTGGTGAGCGCAGCCAGATCCTCGTTGGTGCCCAAGCTCGGGTCGACCGAATCGAAATCCTCCACCGCATAGCCGCCGTCGTTCTGCGGATGCGGCATTTTCAGCAGCGGCATCAGATGCAGGTAGGTAAGCTTCTGCTCCTTGAGATAGGGCACCTTCTCGGCGAGATTCTTAAGATCTCCGGCGAACAGGTCGGTATACATGGTCATGCCGAACATGTTGCCGCGCTTGTACCATTCCGGATCGGCCACGCGTTTGGTGTCGAGACGCTTCAGATCGGCCGGTCGGGCCGCATGGGCCTCATTCATGAGCTCTCGCAGGCTTTCCAACGCTTCGGCATCGCCATACAGGCTCGTGAACAGTTCCTCCAGCTCCTCGCCATGTTGCGCGAGACGATTTGCGAATGCTTCGTCGGACTTGGAACGTGCGGCCATGGGCGGACTCCTTTGGGAAACTTCGTTGTTGTGAGTCTTTACGCAGCTCCCGTTGCTGCGTTGCCACTCAGTGTAGCGCGGCTCATTGCGTTTACCAAACCGGTTCGACGCGTGCTCTCACTTACTCTCAAACGTTTGATGGCCGCCCATCACCCCCTGTCGGCAGTGATATACGCCACCGCCGATGCGATGGCTCCGTCATGACTCAAGGAGATGTGTATCGCATAGCATTGCGGCGATCCCAGGGATTCCCGCAACTTGCACCGCACTTCCGGGGGCAGGCAGACATGGGGCACGCCATGCGAATCGTCAAGGATTTCGATGTCCGGCCAAGGGAAAGCGTCAATGGTGTAGGGGCGTGCGGGAGTGGCGGCATCACGTTCCGCCACGAAAGCCAACGCCTCGCACCAAGCCTTGAGGAAAGCCTCCTTACCGGCCCAGCGGACGGCGAGATGCACCGTCTCACCGTCGTTCTTGGCCTTCGCACGTTGCGCCGCTTGGCGTAGTTCGCGCGCGGAGAACAATCCGCGCATGCGCGAGCCGGACAAGCCCAACTGTTCGTCGAACGCGCCCACGTCAACCACGTCATGTCCCAAGCCCAGCATTGAACGATCCCTTTCATACCTCAACCGCAACGTTCCGACGACCGCTGCCTGCGCACATCAATCGTAGGAACCCCCAATCGCCGAACCAATGGGAGATTCCCTACGCAATACGGCAACCCGCCGACGGCGGGTCGTCACGGTACCGCAATGCGGCTCGGACGACCCGCCGACGGCGGCTTTCGTCAATCATTTCGACAGGACGGCTGGCCTGCCTGTGCAAGCCAGCCCGACCTTCACGCCTCGAAGTAGCCGGATGCTCCCAGACGGGCGTTCGGGTCGAGAAGCATGGCCTTTTCGACCTCGTGGGCGTCGTAACCGCGGCCGTCCTCATGGAAGCGACGGTTGTCGATCGGCTCATAGAGCGCAGCACGACCCATCATGCCTTCCTCGAGGCGGCGCTGACCGGCGGCCAGACGTGCGTTGGCGCGCTCACGCCATGTCTTCAGGGCCTCACGACCTGCGGTGTACGCCACGGAGGCTTCGAAGGCGCCCGGATTCACGATTGCGGCGAAGCCGGACACGTGGCCGAAGCCCAGCGAAGTGGCGAGACCCGCCTTGACGGCACCGATCTTCAATGGTTCCCTCAGCCAGACCATGTGATCGTCGCGCTCGAGCTTCGGATCGACGCAGTCGAGCGCCGCATTCGCCGGAACCACGCCGGACTTGAACAGCTGCGTCAGCCCGTTGACCTGGAAGATGCAGGCACCGCCCTTGGCATGGCCGGTGAGCGACTTCTGCGAAATCACGAACAACGGATTGCCGTCCGTGCGGCCGATGGCATGAGCCAGTGTGTTATGCAGCTCGGACTCGTTCGGATCGTTGGCGTTGGTGGACGTGTCATGCTTGGAGACCACGGCGATGTCGTCCGGGGTCACGCCGAGTCTGGCCAAATCGTGCACCAGCTTGGAATCCTTGCCACCCATGCCGGCAGCAAGCGCTCCCAGTCCCGGAGCCGGGATGGACGTGTGCGCGCCGTCCGCATAGGAGTGCACGAATCCGATTACGCCGGCGACCGGCAGGCCCAGCTTCAACGCGACGTCGCCACGGGTCAGCAGGATGGTGCCGCCGCCTTGAGATTCCACGAAGCCGCCGCGACGACGGTCGTTGGCGCGCGAGAAGAAGCGCGCGTCGATGCCCTTGGCGTACATTTCCTCTGAATTGGCGGTGGCGTTCATGTTGCCGAATCCAATCACGGATTCCACACCGATGTCGTCGATTGCGCCGGTGACCACGAAGTCGGCCTTGCCGAGGGCGATCTTGTCGGCGCCCTCCTCCAAGGAGACGGCGGCGGTGGCGCAGGCGGAGACCGGCTGGATCATATTGCCGTAGCCACCGATGTAGGACTGCATCACGTGTGCCGCAACGACGTTCGGCAGGGCTTCCTGCAGGATGTCGGTCGGAATCTCATGGTTGAGGAAACGATCCAGATAGAGCTTCCTCATGGAGGCCATGCCGCCGAACCCGGTACCCTGCGTGGAGGCCACCATGGACGGGTGTACGGCTTCGAGAATCTCCGTCGGCGTGAAGCCGGCGGACAGGTAGGCGTCGACGGTGGTGACGATGTTCCACAGGGCGATCTTGTCGACGTCGCCGACCATGGAGGCCGGAATGCCCCACTTGACCGGATCGAAGCCCTTCGGGAACTGGCCGCCGACCGTACGGGTCATGGCTGCGCGCCGCGGCACGCGAATCATGGAGCCGGCATGACGGGTCACGTTCCATTCGCCCGACTCGGCATCGGCTGCGATGGAAGTGTGGGCTTCGTCGAGCTTGACGTACTCTTCGGCGATCTGGCGGGTCGGCACTGCGAAGGTCACATCGTGATCGAGGAAGACTTCGGCCTCCTCCTCGTCGGTACCGCCCTGATAATCGCCGCCCATGCCTTCGTCGAACGGACGGATGCCGGAACGGGCCACGACTTCGTCGTGGTAGCGTTCGGCGATGTCCTCTTCGGGAACCAGGTTGCCGTCGGCATCGTACCAACCCGGTTTCGGACTGTCGTTCCAAGTCAGCAGACCCATGTTCCAAGCGAGTTCGAGCACCGCTCCCGCGGACAGATCGACCCGCCCGTCGGCATGGATGCCGAGTTCGGCTTCGAAGCGGGTGCGGCCGGAGCCCCACGGGCCCAGTTCACCCACGGAAACGATGACGATTTCGTCTTCCGGACGTGCGGTGACGTTCTGCCAATCCTTCAGATCGACCGCCGCCTGGCGCGGGGCACGCGGGGAAGGCAGTGCCTTGATCAGCATGGCTCCCTCAGGCGTGGAACCGTCTGCATCCTGCGATCCAATCTGCTCGGCGGCCTTGGCCTCGGCATCGGCCATGGCTTCGGCACGAAGCGCCCTGATGTCGATCGGTTCGGCACCCAGGCCGCCGGTCAGATCCACGTCGAGCGGAGCCCTGACGGCTTCCTCACGAGATTCGCGAGTGGCCAGATCGAGCAGTTTCACCGCGATCTCGGCGGTCGAATAGGTCTTCAGACCGTGACGTTCCACCACTGCGACCAACGGATCATTGCCACCCATCAGACCGGTGCCGCGTACCCAACCGATCTTCGGATGGGCGAATGTGACCCGGCCGGACCACGCCTTTTCGGCACGGGCACGGTTCACGATCGCATCGAACGAACTCTTCACCTCACCGTACGCGCCGTCGCCGCCGAAGATGCCACGGTTCGGCGAACCCGGCAGAATCACATGCAGCTTGTGCTGCACGTCGGTGTCGGCGCCGATCTTGGCAAGACCGGCAATCGCACGTTCCACGCCCCACAGCATGAGGCGGGCCTGGGATTCGAACAACTCGCCGGAGTCAGCCAAAGTGCCATGCACCGGCGGCGCGGCGAACGGGAAGAACAGGCTCGGCTCGTAGGCAGGCTTGAGGATGGTGGTGGTTGCGCCGGAAGTCTTCTTCTGCACGTTGCCGACCCACTGCACGAGCGCGTCCACATCGCGGTAGCTGGAGAGGTTCGCCGGCACCAGCCACAGCCTGGCGTCGCCTGCGGCATGTTCACGATAGGTCTGCTTGGCCCACGCCTTCACGCTCGGCTTGAAACTGTGCGAAGTGGCGACGACGGTCGCGCCACCGGCAAGCAGGCCGTTGACGACCTGAGCGGCGATGGAGTTCGGAGCCACACCGGTCACGACGGCGACATCGCCTGCGAACCTGCTGGCGGAAGCGTCATCGGAGATACCGTTGAGCGCTTCGATGGCCACATGCCGGAAGGCCGTGGCGAGGGCGGACCGCGTGGTCTCCCCCTCGGACGCGATCCTGTCCGCATACCAATCGGCTTCGGCGGCAATGGCCTTGCCAAGCCCGACGAAACCGCCGTCCAGAATGGAAGCGTCGTTGTCGTAGTAGGCACGGGCGAGATCCTCACGTGCGGAGGCCCAACGGTCATCGAACAGTATGGCCTTGCGGGCATCGAACCGTGGTTCGACCTGCTTCGGCCAGTCGGAGCCAAGCTCGGCTTCGACGGCGGCGACCACGGCCGAACCCTCATCAGCTGGTTCGTCGGCCACCGGCGCGGCAACACCCAGCTGGTCCAACACGAATCTGGCGGTGGAGGCGAGCACGCCGTCGGCACCGGTCACCTTGGCCGCGAATGCGTCCAGAGCCGCGGAATCGACCACTGCGCCACCGGACGCACCACCGGCGCTCGGCATGGACACAGCCACACCCCTGTCGGAGGCGACCTTCTGCACGGCCGCATCGATCAGCGCATTGGCCTCGGCGGCATTGGAAGCCGCGGCGGCCGTCAGCGAGGCAAGATCACCGCCGCGCGAACTGGCACCCTCGCGGGTCTCGAGCACGAGAGCGGCCACCACATGGCTGGCCCATCCTTCGCCGAGTTGCCAGGTGTCGGTCACACGCTTGGTGATCTGACCGAGCTTTACACCGGCCGCGCCGAACAGGCCACGGACACGGTCGCGTACGATGTCGGCAAGTACCGGCCCGAAAGCCTTATAGTTCGGCGCCACTTTGTTCACCAGAGCGCTCAGCGCCTTGACGGTCGCCTCGGCGGCACCGTCGACCGAAGCCACTCCCAGTTCGGAGCTGATGTCCATAAGCAACTGGTTACGGCGAGAGGAAACGCCATTGGTCAGGGTGTCGGTGGTATCGGAATCGCCGATTTGGTCCGGGCGCACCTTGGCGGAATAGGCCAGCAACATGGCGATGGCGTCGGCCGCCTTGAACGGCATGTCGGCGACGTTCGCACCGGACGGGGCACCGGCGGGAGCCGACGGAGCGGCTGCAACCGATGCAGGTGCGGCGGCAGGCTGAGCCGGGGAAGCATCCTGAGTGGCAGCCTGCGCGGCCGTCTGTACGACCGCCTCGGCAACAGCGGAATCGTCGGCATCATCCTGCGCAACGAGCGAATCGGAATCGGTCATGTATACGCGGCCCTCATCGCGACCGACGTTATAGACGGTCACGTCACGACCCGAGAACTGCGGCAGTCGCAGGGTCTTGGCACCAAGATTGGCAAGCGTCGGGGCATTGCCGAGACCGACCTCAACATATTCCTCGATACCGCAACCGCCCTGCTCCACGGAAGAGAACAGCAGGGCCTGCGTCTCGATCCAACGTACCGGCGAAGCGAACTGCCACGACAGCAGCTCGGTGAGCAGCAGTCGGCCGAGCTTCTGATCGTCCTCGGCGTAGGAATCCCACACCTGCGGATCGTCGAGCGCGGCCTTGATCCGTTCGGATGGTACAACCTCGAGAATCCTGGCCGCGAATTCCTTCGTCATCGCGAACGGGGCAGCCACCAGATTCGGGATATAGCGACCGACCAAGCGGCCGCGATAGTCGATATGCGCCGGCAGCAATGCGTCGAGCTTGTCGCGGAATTCCGGCACGCCCTTGCGCAACAGCGTGGAATGGAACGGCACGTCGATGCCCGGCACCAGCATGAACGCCGGCTTGCCTCCACATTCGGCGACGCGGCGGGCGGCATCGGCCTGCAGTGCCTTCAAGCCCGCGATGGTGCCGGCCACGGCATACTGCTGTCCGGCAAGGTTGTAGTTCACGATCTCAAGGAACTCACCCGAGGCCTTCGCGATGGACTCGACGTACTCACGCACGCCGTCGTCGCCCACGCCGAACTGATTCGGGCGAAGCGCACCCATGCGGTAGTTGGAACGGCCCTTCTCATCGCGAGGAATGAGATGGTGCATGGTAGAACCACGGTGGAACACGAGCTCAAGCACGGTTTCCAGCGGGATCACGTTCGCAAAGGAGCTCAGCGCATTGTATTCGCCCAGCGAATGACCGGCGAAATAGGCCGGCCAGATATCGGCACCGGCTTCGCGCAGACGCGCGGTCTGGGCAAAGGCCACGGTGGCGAGCGCCACCTGCGTGAACTGGGTAAGGTTGAGCAGACCTTCCGGATGACGGTAGGTTACGCCGTTGGCGGTCAGCTCCTTCGGATTATCGCGTACGACGGCGAGAATCGAGAAGCCGAGCCTGCTGCGGGTGAGCTTGTCCGCACGCTCCCATACGTCGCGGGCGGCAGCGGACTTGGCACGCTCATCGAGCACCATGCCCTGCTTCTGGATGCCCTGACCGGGGTAGACGAAGGCGGACTTCGGCGCGCGCACGATGGCGGTCGCGCGGGAGACGATGTTGCCGTCGATGCGGCTGGTCACTTCCAGCACCATGCCTGAGTGGGCCACACGACCCACACGCTCAATGGAGATTTCCACTTCGTCGTCAAGCTGCACCATGCCGTACATGTTGTAGGTCCAGCCGGCGATCTCATAATGTGCGCCCTTGTCGTCGAGCGCCTGCACCGCGTACTGCGCGGTCGCGGACAGCCACATGCCGTGTACCAGCGGGGCCGTCAAGCCGGAGACTGCGGCGCCGCGATGGGAGGTGTGAATCGGATTGAAGTCGCCGGAGGTGCGCGCGAAGGCGGTCATCTCGTGCGGGGCGGTCACCGTGACACGGCGTAGCAGACGACGCGGGGTGCTTTCGATTTCGGCATCGAGCCCGCCGTAATCCGGCGCTTCCGGCGGCAATGCGTCGGAGTATGCGCGGCCGCGGATGGCGAAACGCTCGGTTTCATTGGCCAGCAGGGTGCCGTCTTCGGCGGTGTGGGTGACGTGGATGGTCACGACACGTCCGGAAGCGGACTCGAAGTAGTCTTCGGCCCAGCTGGTGAGGGCGATCGTTTCGCCGGTGTGTTCGAGGAGTTCGTCCTCGTTCACTTCGAGTTCCACAAGATGGTCGAGATGCACGGCGTTGAGCAGGCCTTCGATGACCGGGAAGCCCTTGACATATACGGAACCGAGGGCCGCATAGATGGCCGGCCATGCCGGCCCGACAAGCGCATCGGGGGCGATGCGGGACGGCACAAGGTCGTTCGGCAGCGCACCACCGGTGGCCGCTTCATGGTCGAAGCCGAGGTTGGCCGACAACGTATACTGCGTGTGCGCTTCGCCGAACGGACGGTCGGCGGCGTCTTCCATTCGTTCGATCGTCGGCATGGCGGTGAGCTTGTCGCCGGTGATGGCGATGTTGCCGATGCCTGCGGTGTCGGCGAGCATGCGATACACATGTTCCGGCAGGCGGTCGCGGTCCACGACCGGGAACAGACCGGCTTCGGTGCCGTTGACGTTGAGCGGGATCACGATGTCACGCACGGCATGCTTGGAGGCGCCGCCGTCCGGATCGTTGTCCCAGTAGGTGTCGAGGTGGATGTCGAGATCGTACTGTTCGACGTCGCCGTTCGTGCCGACCTTACGGATTTCATAATCGGCGTCGCCGTTATCGGTGCCGTACGCCGGATTGGCCATAAGATGGCCGACCCAGGAGATGTTCGGCGACTTGCGGATGAACTCCTCGGCGCAAGTCGCGGCACCCAGCTGCGCGAAGGCACTCAGGTCTTTCGCAACGTCATGCGCGGCGACACGCTGCACCATGGCCGATTCGAACCGGCCAAGGATGTCGGCCACCGGCTCGTCGACGGTGGTGATGCCGGCAACGGAGATCGGACCCGGAATGATACGCACCGAATCGGCGGAGTAGCGAGGGTCCTCCGACTGCCATAGTTGGTCCTGACCCCACCAGCGCAACAGATCGTTGTCGATGACCGGCACGAACGGCATGGGCTTGGGATACTCGCGCACCAAGGTCGGGAACCAGGCCTCGTCCATCGGGGTGACGGTCAGCTCATCGGCCTGCGGATAGGCTTCGCCCAGCTTGGCGATGGCGGCGTGCGGATCGGCCTGCACGTCGGCGCGGGAGGCGAACAGCGACGTGAACTCACCGCTTTCCTGCTCGGTGACGCGCGCTTCGATGCGTTGCAGCAGGTGCAGGAAACGGTCGGCGTAGGTCTCGTCGGCCCATGGGAAGGAAAGGTCGGCGAAACGCTGGGCCCACTGAAGGTAGGTCATGGTTTTCAAATCACCGAAATACGGCTTGGCGGTGGCGTTCAGCGCTTCGATGATCTCTTCGCGACGGCTTTCCAGCTCCTCGGGATGCTTCATGACGCGCACCAACAGACGGCCGCAGCGGGCGGAGGAGTTCTCCAGCTCGTAGATGTCGGCATGCAGGTGGCTCAGTCCGGAGGTCACCCCGCCCAAGGCCTGGCCGCTCGGCACCCACTGCTCACCCAGCGGGGCGAACGGATCGCCGGCGGCTCCCTTGGCGTCGATGCCCGGAGTGTTGACGAGCATCCGCTTGACTTCCGCACTGGTGTGGGCCTCTTTGGCGGTCATGACGGCGGTGCCGACAAGCACGCCGTCCACCGGCATGAGCGGACGACCGTATTCGGTGGACCATTCACCGGTGATGTAGTCGGCGCCACGTTCCGGCGTACCGATGCCGCCACCGGCCACGAGCACGAGATTGGACTGTTCACGCACTTCGGCATAGGTGCTCAGCAGCAGATCGTCAAGGGACTCCCAGGAATGATGCCCGCCGGCGGAGCCGCCTTCGACTTCGATCAGCACCTTGGTGGGGGCCACGGCCTTGGCGATGCGTACGACCTGACGAATCTGGTCGATGGTGCCCGGCTTGAAGCTCACATACGGGAAGCCATCGGCATTGAGGCTGTGGATGAGTTCCACGGCTTCATCGAATTCCGGAATGCCGGCGGAGATGACCACGCCGTCGATGGGGGTGCCGCTGGCACGCTTCTTCGGCACGATGCGCTGGGAACCGAACTGCAGGTTCCACAGATAGCGGTCCATGAACATGGCGTTGAATTCGACGGTGCGACCTTCCTCGAGCTCCTCCTCGAGTTTGGCCACATGGCGGTCGAACACACTGGCGGTCACCTGGCCGCCGCCTGCGAGTTCCGCCCAGTAGCCGGCGTTGGCGGCAGCGGCGACGATTTCCGGCTCCACGGTGGTCGGGGTCATGCCGGCGAGCAACACCGGAGCCTTGCCGGTGAGCTCGGTGAACGCGGTACGTACCTTGTCGCCGGCAGCGGTATGGATGACGCTCGGCGCAAAACGGGTCCAATTCTGGGTGCGTTCCGGTGAGGTCTCCAAGGTGGACAGCGCACCGCGATCGGCCGTGGTGAAGGCTTCCACCACACCGACGCCCGTACCTTGGGCCACGGTGGAGAACAGTTTGCCCACGGTGGCGCCGGGACCGAAGTCCAGTACCCACAAGGCACTCGGATCGGTGGACTTCATCAGGGCGCTCACACGGGCGGCCCAATCCACATGGTTGAACAGCACCTCGGCGGCAAGCTCACGGGCATGATCGGCATCAATGCCGCAGGATTGCGCCCATGAAACAGTCTGTGAAACAGCTTCGGCCATCAGCGGGCTGTGGAATGGCAGGGTCACGTCAAGATATTCGAGCACCGGATCGAACACACGACCGCCGCGCACCTTCTCCTCACGCAGCTTGGCCTGACGCCTATGCTCCTTGGCGACCTCCACGCCGAATGCGGCAAGATCTTCGGGATAGCCCGACAGCACGTAATGCGTGGCGGAATTGGCCACGGCCACGGCGATCGGACCGTGCACGCCGGAAACACGTGCGATCAGCGCATCCACTTGGGCACGGGTGATGTCCTTGACCGACAGCATCGGAGTCGCCTCGCCATGACGGGCGGCAAGCCCCAACTGACGGGCCTGGCGGGTTCCGGCAACACCGATCAGCGTAGCGATCGCAAGAATCTCATCGATCTGCGCGGTGGCCGCCGCGATGGAACCGGCCTGTTCGATGGCCTGAACCATATGTACGGCAAGCACGCCCTGAGAGTGGCCAAGCACGGCGATCGGCTTGGCCTTGGCCGGATTGTAGCCGAGTTCGGCGGCGTCGATCAGCGCACCCAACTGGGTGAGCGCAATGCCCGGAACGCTGGCCGCCGCGGATGCGGCGTCGCCAAGACGGGCCGGATTCGCCTCGAAGCCGAACAGGTCGACCGGACGTCCCGTGGTGGCCAGCAGGTCCGCGGCCACCGGGTAGAGCAGGGCCTGTGCCGCAGCGGCATGAGCGTGCAGCTCACCGTCGAGCACCGGATTGGTGCTCTGGTCGGCAAGCGCCACGGGCCACGGCGTGGACTGGCCGGCGAAGGCGAGCGCGTGCGGCTCGCTGTTCAGTCGATCGAGAAAAAAGGCGTTCATGATGTTCCTTACTTCTATTGCAAAAACTTCGTTGATGCTCCCCTACCAGGGGCAGCGTTACAGGGGTCAGAGTGGCTGATTGCCGTGATGCTTGGTGGTTTTGCGGGCGCGCTTCTTGCTGGCGAGCAGTCGCAACGCGTCGACGATGGTTTCGCGGGTCTGCTCGGGATCGATCATCGCGTCGATCTCGCCCATTTCCAGCGACAGGTTCGCATTGACGGTGGTGCGTTCGTACTCGGCCGTGTATTTGGCCCTGAGCGCCTCCACGTCCTTGCCGGAATCCTTGGCTTTCTGCAGGTCTTTGCGATGGATGATGTTCACCGCACCGGTGGCACCGAGCACTGCGATCTGGCTGGACGGCCATGCATAGTTGAGATCCGCGCCAATCGACTTGGAACCCATCACGATGTAGGCGCCGCCGAAGGCCTTGCGCAGAATCACGGTGACGAGCGGCACCTGCGCATTGGCGTAGGCATAGATCACTTTCGCACCACGGCGGATGATGCCCGCATGCTCCTGCTGCGCACCCGGCTTGTAGCCGGGTGTATCCACGAACGTGATGACCGGCAGGTTGAACGCATCGCATAGACGCACGAATCGCGCCACCTTTTCGGAGGAGTCCACATCGAGGATGCCCGCATTGACATTCGGCTGGTTGGCCACGATTCCCACCGGATGCCCGTCGATGCAGGCGAAGCCGACCACTGCGGAACAAGCGAACAGCTCATGCACCTGCACGAATTCGCCATAGTCCACGACACAACGGATCACATCGAGCACGTCGTAGGGTTGCCGGTCGTTTTCCGGTACGACGTCGGCAAGCCTTCTGGCTACGTCCCGGTCGGCCCTGGTCGCCGCATACGCGTAGGTCGGCGGTGTGAGATCGGAGTTCGACGGCAGGTAGGCGAGCACCGTGCGCGCATAGTCGATTGCATCGGCCTCATCCTCGCCCAGATAGTGGGCCACGCCGGAGGTGGTGTTGTGCACATGGCCGCCACCCAGATCCTCCATGCTGATCACCTCGCCGGTGGCCGCCTTGACCACATCCGGACCGGTGACGAACATGTTGGAGTTCTCGCGAGTCATGATGATCAGATCGGTCAACGCCGGGCAGTACACGGCACCACCGGCGCACGGACCGAGAATCAGCGAAAGCTGTGGTACGAATCCGCTTGCCTCGCAGGTCTTCGTGAACAGGTGACCGTACTGCGTGAGCGCGGCCACGCCCTCCTGGATGCGCGCGCCGCCGGAATCGATCAATGCGATGATCGGCACCTTGAGATTCAGTGCCTGATCCATCAGCCGACAGATCTTACGACCTTCGGCCACGCCCAATGTGCCGCCCTTGACGGAGAAGTCCTGCGCATAGACGGCCACTTTGCGGCCGTGGATCTCGCCGAAGCCGGTGATGACGGCGGCACCCGCCTGACCTCCGTTGATGTCGCCGCCGCAGAATCTGCCGATTTCCTCGAAAGTGCCGGTATCGAGCAGCAGATCGAGCCGTTCGCGGGCGGTCAGCTTGCCTTTGACATGCTGACGGTCGCGGGCATGGTCCTCCGCCTCGTGCGCAAGCTGCGCGGCACGCAACACCGCGGGACGGATCGGCTGCGAGCCTTCGACATGATCCACGGCATCCTGCACGGCCGGGCTGGTGAGAATATCGGTCATTGCTCGGCCTCCTCGTCCTTGGATTCGGGGGTTGTGCCCGCCACGTTGATGGTGAGCAACGTCTCCCCCGCCTCCACGCCGTTGGCCGGACCGACGAAGATCTTCGTTACCGTGCCCTTGACCGGCGCGTACACGTAGTTCTCCATCTTCATGGATTCGAGCACCACCAGCAGATCGCCCTTGGCGACCTCCTGCCCCTCGGCCACGTTGATGCGCGTGACCACGGCCTGCATCGGCGAGGCAATGATGCCGGACTGCCCTTCGCTGGCCTGCGGGCCCCGTTTGACGTGATGCAGACCCTGCCCGCGCAGCGGCTGGATGGCACGTTTGGCGTCGCGGGCCTTGGCCGAACCGGTCAGGTTCGCCACGATGTCGGTCGGTACCGTCAGCGACACCCTGTGGTTGTTGACTTCGATCACGAAGGTCTCGCTGGATTCGATATCCTTGCCTTCGTCGGCGGCACCGCTCAGCGAGGCCGGCTGGCCGCCGTGCGAGGAGGCGGCCTCCTTATTGAGGTACTTACGTTCCAGCCACTTCGTGCTCACGTCATACGCGGCACCATGCTCGGCGGTGAATTCATCATCGTTGAAGATTCGTTCGAACAGGCTGGCCGGCGTCGGTACGCCCTCGATGCTCAGCTCCTCCAACGCACGACGCACGCGGGCCACGGCGTTCGCCCGATCGGAGGCGGTAACGACGAGCTTGCCCATCATCGAATCGAACTTCGGCGAAATGGTGTCGCCTTCAAGCACACCGGAATCCACGCGGATGCCCGGACCGGACGGCCAACGCAACGCGGTGAGCGTGCCGGAGCTCGGCGTCAGGTTCTTGGCCGGATCCTCGCAGGTGAGGCGCAGCTCGAAGCTATGGCCTCGAATCGGATGCTCCACCGTCAGCTCACCGCCGTTCGCAATCGTCAGCTGCTCGCGCACCAGATCAAGCCCGCACACCTCCTCACTGACGGTATGTTCGACTTGCAGACGCGGATTGACCTCCAGGAAGTACACCTTGCCCTGTTCGGTCACCATGAATTCGCAGGTGCCCAGACCCACGTAGCCCACGGCTTCGAACAGGTTGCGGGAGTAACGGGCGAGCTGTTCCATCACGGTGTCGGGCAGGAACGGCGCCGGGGCCTCTTCGACCAGCTTTTGATTGCGGCGTTGCACGGAGCAGTCGCGCGTGGAATACACGGTGAAGTTGCCATGCGTATCGCGGCCGCACTGCGTCTCCACATGACGGCCCTTGTCGATGAAGCGTTCCACGAAGTATTCGTTCAGGTCGCCGCCCTGCAGCGCGTCATGATTCATGTAGAATCCGCGAAGCTCATCGTCGTTGCGCACCAGCGTGATGCCGCGGCCGCCACCGCCGTCGGTGCGCTTCAACATCAGCGGATAGCCGTGCGTATGCGCGAAGTCGAGCAGCAGGCGCATGTCGGAAATCGAATGCGAGATGCCCGGCACCGGCGGGACCTTGGCGAAGGTCGCCACTCGCCGTGCGGTGATCTTGTCTCCCAGATCGACCAGCGCCTTCGGATTCGGGCCGACCCATGTCGCGCCGGCATCAATCACCTTCTGCGCGAAACTCGCCACCTCGGAAAGGAAGCCATAACCCGGATGCACCGCATCGGCGCCGCTGCGGTGCAGAATGTCGATGAGCAGATCCTCGTTGAGATACGTGTCTTTGTAGGTGTCGCCCGACAGCAGATACGCGTCATCGGCCATCTGCACATATTGCGCATGACGGTCCTGTTCGGCATACACCGCCACCGTGGGAATCCCCATTTCGCGGGCGGTGCGCACTACACGTAGCGCAATCTCACCACGATTGGCCACCAAGAGTGTGTTGACGTTTTTAGGCATGTTGTCAACATTGCTCGCTTTTGCGGCTGCACGAACACTCGTTTTCCACAAAAGTGACGCGGTCTTTTTGTACGGCTCCACAAACGTAGTCGTAACTTCATTTTTCTACGATTAAGCCCGTCGGTTGACGAATCACGTTCTTTCGTCGCTATTTCAAGGAGATTTCATGTACCACGCAATCCTCACCATCAAATCGCTGTCCAACGGCAAATTCGGCTCCATATTCAAACCGGTGCTGTTTGCGCTCCTACTATGGGCCGCTTCCGCCGCCGGCGAAATTCCCGTACCCGGCACCCCGGTGCCCATCACTCTGCAGACCTTTGTGATCATGCTCGCCGCCCTCATGCTGCCTTGGCGGCAGGCCGGCGCAGCCATCGCCCTGTATCTGGCCGCCGGCGCACTCGGACTGCCGGTATTCGCCGGTGGCGCCTCCACCCTGGCGCTGGTCGGACCGAGCGCCGGGTTCCTGCTCGGATTCCTGCCCGCCGCCGTCATCACCTCTCTGCTCAAGGGCGAAGCGCGCACCGACTCGGCCAAAGGCAGCATGCTGACCGCGGCACGGTATTGCGGCGCGGCCTTGGTGGGTTGCGTCGCCGTGGACTATCTCTTCGGATTCATCATTCAGTCCGCCGTCACGAGCGTATCCCTGCCGGTCGTGGCCGTCGCTTCCATGGGCTTCGTGTTCGGCGACGTCATCAAGGCCGTCGTCGCCTCGGCAGTGGCTGCCGGATTGGCGAAGCTTCGGTAGGGACCGGAACGCATCACCCATTGACGCATGCCGCCCTTCGCCTCACCGTGAGGGCATGATACGCCTTCCGTTCGTCGAATCACCGGTTTTGGAGTACGCCCACGTCGGCGGTGGTGACTCGGTGAAGCGCCCCAAATCGATCCCGCATGGTGAGGGAGGCATCAGGGTTAAGGGCGATCGCCCGGCCTTGAAGGGCGGAACCGTCGGTGAAATGCGCTTCACAGGGCTTGCCCAAAGTCCAACAGACCACATTCATGGCTTCCAGGCAACGTTTGGCCTCGCGCTGAGGGTCGGCCTCGAAATCGGTTAGACGCAACCTGAGATCTCGCACTATTCGGGCGGCCAATTCATCCCGCAAGGCGGTTGGGTCCGGCAGGTCGCTTGTGAGCATCTGCAGGGAGATTGAATTCTCCGTAGGCAAACGGTCGACGGGAACGTTGAGGTTCAGGCCAACGCCGAACACGATCGCCACACGTTCGCCGCAATCGGGAATCGGCACCATTTCGGCGAGAATGCCCCCGAGTTTCCTGCCGCCGACAACGATATCGTTCGGCCATTTGAGCTGCGGCTCGGCGCTCCGGTGCGGGCAAGCCCCGCGAATCGCCTCCAATACGGCCAATCCGGCGATCATCTGCAACCAACCGCCGATTGATGCGTCGCGCACGATCGACACGGGCACATTCACCACGAAACTGACGGTGAACGACTCCCCCGGCCTACTGGTCCATCGGTGGTCGAGGCGACCTCGGCCGGCGGTCTGCGCATCGGCACACACCACGGCGATCTCACCTCCACGCCGAGCATCACCGTACAGTTCACCGGAGCGCACCAAATCGGCGGCGTAGGTGTTGGTAGAGCCCACCGAATCCAAGGACAACACGCAATCGGCCGCAACACAGGTGCCCGGCATCGTCAACGCCGAATCCATCAATCCCATCCAATACCCCCTGACATGCTATCTGCCCGCCGTGTGAGCATCTTCGCACGGCTTCAAACCTAACCCAAAAACAGACCGTTGGAAAATAGCGGCTATCACACCCAGCGGCAAACCTCCGACGCCCTCACCGCGTGAAAGCGCTCACACAGCGGGCAGGTAGCCCTTTAAGGGGCATCAGGAGCCGGTCGGCACCGCCGTATGCCGTTGCCGGCGCGACTCACGCCAGAACTGCAAGCAAAGGAACCCGAACACGAAGGCAACGGGCAGCATGTGACGCTCGAAATTATTCGCCGGCGCGGTGATCATCACGCCCATGAGCAGCAGCAACGGCAGATGCCACGACAACGAACGCCAGCGACGCAGCACCACCTCGGCCGCACCGATCAGTAGCGTGAGCGTCACATACAGGTTGCCATGCACCAACCAGCCGAACACCGGGATTTTCCCCCACTGTTTGGCGAAGTCGGCCACTTTGTCGCGCCACTCATGGTTGTACAGGTGAATCCAGTCGTTATCTTCCTGCACATAATCGTTGTTCACGTAATAGTCCATCGAGACGTATGGCAGGTCGGTCACATCGAAGTAGCCGAAGCATTCGGCGAAGAAGGCGTCCAGCGCAATCACTGGATTCGCCTTGACGATTTCCAGCCACGCCTTGTTGAAGTTCTCCATGTCCTCTTTGGTGACGGTGCGCCACTTGTAGCTCACCTTTTTGGATTGGATGCCGGAGGATTTCACCGGGTCGGCGTCCTGCTGGTAATATGCGTCGGCCATTTGGTCGAGGTTGAAGATCGGCTCGAGCTTCGAGGCCGCGTCCGCCGGAATGCCCTGCGGATTGTATTTCGCCACGCGCGCGATCTGCTGCAGCTGAATGCCTCGGCTTTCGATGGGGTCACCGCTGATGATCGCACCGGAATCCGCGAGGAATACGATGCCGCCATGGATGAGCACGGTCGGCAGCAGCAGGGTGACCACATAGGTCTTCCAGCGCTTGCGGTCGTTCAGCAACGCCAGAATCAACGCCAGCACGATGATGTACCAGGCGTATTTCGCGCTGATCAGCATCACCACGCTCGACATGAAGAATGCGAGCATGGAACGCTTGCGCAGTCGCGTCGGCTTGCCGTTGATGGTCGGCAATGCCTTGATATGTGTCATATGCAGTTCGTACCACACCCCGAACCACCATACGAACGCGAAGGCGAACAGTGGCGACTTGGTTAGTGAGATCGTGGCGAACACGGCCAACGGGCACACCATGAAGAACAGCAGTATCACGAAACGCGTCTTCGCACCGGCGCGCAAACGGGAGGGGCGCGCGACCACACCGGCTTCCGGATGCATGAAATCACGCTGATTCCAACAGTCATGACGTTCCGGATGGGAGAAATCGAAGGAACCGACGCCAAGTCTGCGCCAAGGCAGGTTGAAAAAACGGTTTGCGGTGGCCGCGCAGCAGAAGGCGGCGAACAGCCACTGCAACGCCGCCAGCGTCACGATGCCCGCATCATTGGAATCCGTGAAATAGCGTGAGATTGCGGCTACTGCGCCGTAGAACACCGTCAGCACGATATTGTGCTGATCGGTCAGATAGGTCGGGTTCGCAGGCCACATGTAGTGCGCGGTCGGATAGATGTCCATCGGCACGAACGAGAAGAAACCGATATACGGCTGTTTGAGCCCGGTCCACTGGTTCCAGGCCCAGCTGAACTCACGGATCTGCGAACGGATGTCGGCACCGTACGCAGCCAGCAATGTGGTCGGAATCCACAGCCAGCCGATCACGAACACCAGCATGAGCTTCCACCAGCAGTCGGTGCAACGCGTCAGCTTGCGTCCGACCCAGATGACCACGGCATGCACGGCACGCCCCGGACGGCTATGCGTGGCATCGTGCACATGCTTCAGCACGATGCCGAGAATGGTGGTCGGCGTGCCCTCGACTTCTTCATGCAACCGCTCATGCCGTCGTGTGAAATACCTCGGCAGTACGCGCTGGCCCCGTCCGAATCTGACCAGTGCCACGACGATGGCGAAAAACACGGCGAAGGAAAGCGCCAGAATCAGCATGTTGGCCCAGCCGAAGCCGTCCAATCCCACGTTGTACCAGTACAGCGGCCCGATGGCGCAGCACCATGCCAGCCACAGACATGCCAATACGGCCAGCGTCCAACGGCAAAAGCCGGAGAGTCGCGCACCGCGGCTCCTGGATTTTCGTACTTCGGTCATATCCGGCATATTACCGTTACGGCCCGAATGCGCGATGCACCCGTCGCACGCGACCCACCGCAATTCATGGCGTCACCGACTAGACTTGACGAGTATGAATTCCGATCAGGCTGACATTCTTGACCTGCTGTCAGGTCATACCGACGATTCCACCATCGAACGGCTCGCGTTCGAATGCCTGATGAACGGCATCGCCGACGAACGCGTCACTTCGTTGCTGAATGTGCTCGCATGGCGCGGCGCATTCGACTGCTTCGCCATCGGCGGGGTGCCGGCTTCCAATCCGATGGCCGCTTCGCTGGCCGCCCGCAAGTCCGTACGCGATTTAGGCGGTGAGAACGCGATTATTGGCACATATGGCAGTTTTCTGCTGATGTTGGTGCGGCAGATTGGCGCGGCCACTCCGGAGGTCACCTGCACTTCGGTGATGCCGGCATTCGCCGAATCCGATCCCGTGTATCTGAGTCCGGTACGTTCCGGTGTCGCCGGTGCCTCGCATGCCCTGCGGGAGACGTTGTTCTCATTGCAGGCGGCACCGGCCCTATCGACGCAGTCGCGCCCGTTGCGTGCGGATGAACTGCTGCCGGAACGTGCGCTGCTGGGTGACGATTACGCCCGCGAAGAACTGTATCGGAACGTTTACCGTGTATTGCGCGGCGACAATCCCGATGACCCGACCTATCTGACGGTCTCCACGTTCCTCAGGTACGGCAGTTCGTTGGAGAATACCGCCAAGGAGCTTAATGTGCACCCGAACACGGTGCGTTACCGACTCAAGCGCGCCGCGGAGACCACCGGCTGGGATGCCACCGACCCGCGCGACGCCTATGTGCTCACCACCGCTCTTGCCATCGGCCGCATGCGTGAGCACTGAGCCGCACTCGATTGCGGCTGTTCGGAATCCCTCCCTCCTGATTCCGCATGGTTCCGCATACGACAAGACCCGCATCCGTCAATCGACAGGTGCGGGTCTTGTCAGGCGTTGATTACAGCCAGGCGTGCAATCAGGCGAGAATCGCCGGATCGACCGGGACGCCCGGGTTCATCGTGGAGGTGATGGTCGCCTTGGTAACGTAACGGCCCTTCACGGTGGACGGCTTCAGACGCTTGACTTCGTCGGCGATAGCCTTGAAGTTCTCTTCCAGAGCCTGCTCGGTGAAGGAGAGCTTGCCGATGAGGAAGCTCAGGTTGCCGTTCTTATCGACACGGAAGTCGACCTTGCCGCCCTTGATGTCCTTGATGGCCTTGGTGACATCCATGGTCACGGTACCGGTCTTCGGGTTCGGCATCAGGCCACGCGGGCCGAGCACGCGGCCGAGACGGCCGACCTTGCCCATCATGTCCGGGGTGGCCACGACGGAATCGAAGTCAAGGAAGCCGCCGGCGACCTTCTCGACGAGGTCGTCGTCACCGACGATGTCGGCGCCGGCCTCGAGAGCCTCGGTGGCCTTCGGGCCACGGGCGAAGACGAGGACCTTGGCGGTCTTACCGGTGCCGTTCGGCAGGTTCACGGAACCGCGAACCAGCTGATCGGCCTTGCGCGGATCCACGTTCAGGCGCAGCACGGCTTCAACGGTCTGGTCGAAGTTGTACTCCGGCATGCTCTTGAGGAGAGCGATGGCTTCGTTGGCGGTGTAAAGGTTGTTGCTATCGACCTTTTCGGCCGCTTCGCGATACTTCTTGGAACGCTTTACCATTTGTCCTTCTCCTCTCAGTCGGTAACCGTGATACCCATCGAGCGGGCGGTGCCCTCGATGATCTTCATGCCGGCTTCGACGTCACGTGCAGACAGATCGGCCATCTTGATTTCGGCGATCTCACGGACCTGAGCCTTGGTGACGGAGCCGACCTTGTGGGTCAGCGGGTTCTCGGTACCCTTCTGGATGCCCGCGGCCTTCTTCAGCAGAGCTGCCGCCGGCGGGGTCTTCAGGATGAAGGTGAAGGAACGATCTTCGTAGACGGTGATCTCGACAGGGATGACCTGACCCATCTTGTCCTGCGTCTGGGCATTGTATGCCTTGCAGAAGTCCATGATGTTCACGCCATGGGAACCCAGAGCCGGGCCCAGCGGCGGGGCCGGATTGGCCTTGCCGGCCTGAATCTGGAGCTTGATCAGCGCCGAGACTTTCTTCTTAGGAGCCATTGTATGGTTCTTCTTTCTATGAAGCGGTGTTAGCGGCACCGGATGTGGTTTCCCATAACCGGTTCCTTCCGCAACGTATATTGCTGTGCTGTGCTAGCGGGCCACGAGCTCGTTTCGGGCATACGAAACCCTCCAGACACAAGCTTTCCCATTATGCCTACCCGCCACGACATTGCGTCGCGACATTGCGTGAATACCGAAGAACCCCGCATCGCTGCGGGGTTCGAAGTTTCAGGTTCCTCACGATTGATTCCCGACTTCCGGAACATGTGTGACGTCAAGGCACACCGTCACGGGACGTCAGGCGAGCTTTTCGACCTGGTTGAAGCCCAACTCCACCGGAGTGTCACGACCAAAGATGGACACGAGCACGGTGAGCTTCTGGGTGGTCGGCTCCACGTCGGAGACAACGGCGGCCATGGTGGTGAACGGACCATCGGTGACGGTGACCTGATCGCCGACGGCGTAGGAGACCTCGAGGGTACGCTTCTTGGCCGCGGCCGGCTTGTCGCCAGCCTTCTTGAGCGCCTCGGAGGCGATCATCGGCGCCATCATGGATACGACTTCCTTGCGCGACAGCGGCGCCGGTTCCTTGGTCGGTCCGACGAAGCCGGTGACGCCTTCGGTCTCGCGCACGATGCGACGGGCGTTCTCATCAGGAAGCATGCGGATCAGCACATAGCCGGGAACACGCACGCGGGTGATGATCTTCTTGCCCTTTTCGGTGTGCTTCTCGACCTCCTCCATCGGCACTTCGATCTGGAAGATCTTGTCTTCCAAGCCAAAGCTGGCCACGCGGGATTCAACGTTGGTCTTCACGCGCTTCTCATAGCCGGAGTAGGTGTGCAACACGTACCACTTGCCCTCAAGCGTGCGCAGATTCTTCGAGAATTCCTCGACTGCCTTGGTACCTGCATCACGCTCATCCTGTTCGGATTCAACGGCGGCATCGGCAGAGGTTTCGGTTTCGACCTGCTCGGCGGTTTCCTCGGCGGCCGGTTCCTCGGAGACCTCGGTCTCCCCAGCCTCCGGCAACGCCTCAACGGCAGCCACAGCCTCTTCGGTAGCCTCGGGAGCTTCGTCGAGGTTGTCGAAAATCACTTCGTCAGTCATGCACCTTCACCTTCACGTGTCTGTCAGCCGAAGATCCACAACGTGAGCTTGCCCAGACCGAAGTCCATGCCGGTGACCAGTGCCATCAGGAACAGCACGAAGATAAACACGGCGAGGGCCCAGAAGAACAGCTCTTTGCTGGTCGGGGTCACTACCTTGCGGAGTTCGTCGATAATCTGCTTGATGAACAAACCAATGCGCATGAAGATGTTCGGCTTGACGGCCTTTTCGCGATTGCTTGCCTTCGCCATTATGATCCTCCGCTTGGCTTGTTGTAAGAACTTGGCAGGGAAGGCGGGACTCGAACCCACAACCTACGGTTTTGGAGACCGTTGCGCTACCAATTGCGCCACTTCCCTAGGTGTACTCTGCCATTTCTACTTGCCGGCGAGGATTTTATGCGAAAAACCACGCAAGAAGTAAACGGCAAAACCGCCAAGTTGAAATAATAGCGGGTAATTGCGACTTCGTCCAATCGTTTTTCCATCAACAGTCAAAAAACCGCTATTTTCCAACGAAAAAAGATTCGCACCTCGGCATGTCACCGGGGTGCGAATCCATTTTCCAGTCAACGGTATCGGGCCGTCCGCCTATGCCTCCGCCCATGCCTTCATGCGCTTCATGCCTTCGACGAGGTCGTCGTCAGCCAAGGCGTAGGAGAAGCGAAGGTAGCCGGGAGCACCGAACGCCTCACCCGGCACGGCGGCGACATGGCCTTCGTCAAGCAGGGCCGCGGCCAGTTCGGTGGTATCGGCGAACACGGTCCTGTTCGGGCCGAGCGGCCTGTTCAGCAATGCGGTCACATCGGCGAACGCGTAGAACGCACCCGTCGGGGTTGGGCAGTTCACGCCTTCGATGTCGTTCAGTGCCGTCACGATGGTCCGGCGGCGCTTGTCGAACGCGGCACGCATGTCATAGACGGCGTCAAGCGGGCCGGAAACGGCTTCGATGGCGGCACGCTGGGAGATGTTGTTCACGTTGGAGGTCATATGACCCTGCAGCTTGGAGGCGGCCTTGGCCACTTCCGCCGGAGCGACCATCCAGCCGACACGCCAGCCCGGCATGGCGTAGGTCTTGGCCACGCCGTTGAGCACGAGCAGCTGGCCACGCACTTCCGGCACCACGGCACCGATGTACGTGGTCTTCGCACCGTCATAGTTGAGATGCTCATAGATTTCGTCGGAGATGACCCATACATGGTGCTCCAAGGCCCATTCGCCGATGGCCTTGACGGTTTCCGGCTTCCATACGGCACCCGTCGGATTATTCGGCGTGGTCACGATGATGGCCTTGGTGCGTTCGGTGCGCGCCGCTTCGATGGCGTCGATATCCGGTTCGAAGTTGCGGTCGGCGCCGGCGAATACCTCGACGGGTACGCCGCCGGCCAGCTTCACGGCCTCCGGATAGCTGGTCCAGTACGGGGCGGGGATGATGACCTCGTCTCCCTCGTCGAGCAGGATCTGGAAGGCTTCGTAGACGGCCTGCTTGCCTCCGTTGGTCACGACGACCTGACTCGGGTCGACTTCATAGCCGGAATCGCGCGACACCTTGTCGGCGATTGCCTTGCGCAGTTCCGGCAGGCCCGCAGTCGGCGTGTACCGATAGTTCTTGGGATCCTGCACCGCGCAGGCCGCGGCCGCGACGATCGGTGCGGGGGTCGGGAAGTTCGGCTCGCCTGCGCCGAACCCGATGACGTCGATGCCGGCGGCCTTCATCGCCTTTGCCTTGGAATCGACGGCTAGGGTGGCGCTCGGAGCCACGCGATTGATACGGTCGGAAAGAGTCTGCCAGTCAGCCATAGTCATGTCTGTCATGCTAGACCCGCCACACGAAAAACGGAACCCTCGCGACACGCGTCATGCGGGGGCCGCGCCGGCATACCCGGCGCGCGGTCGGCTTCAGACGAGTACGAGATTGTCACGGTGTACGAGCGGATGCGCGTATTCCTCTCCCAGGAACCGCTTGAGCTGAGCGGTATTGCGTCCAAGCATCTGTGGGATTTCCTCGGAATCGAAGCCGGCCAGACCCTTGGCCAGATGGTTGCCGGCCTCGTCGTCGATCCATACGGCGTCTCCCGCGGCGAACTCGCCTCTGACCTCCAACACGCCCGCGGCGAGCAGACTGGCCGCTCCTCCGCGTACGGCCTTGGCGGCGCCCGCGTCGGCCACCAACGTGCCGAATGGATGTGCCGCAAAGCCGATCCACAGTCGGCGCGACGATCCGCGGTCGTGAATCGGCGCGAACGCCGTGCCCACCGGATCGCCCATCATGGCCGGTCCGGCATTGGCGGCGCAGGTGAGTACGGACGGGATACCGGAGACGGCCGCCACGCGCGCGGCCTCCATCTTGGTGACCATACCGCCGGTACCGACGTTCGAGCCTGTTCCGCCGACCTGCACCTTTTCCAAAGCGTCCTCCACATTCGGCACGTACGCGATGCGCTTGGATTCCGGCTCACTCGGCGGTGCGGTATACAGCGCGTCCACGTCGGTGAGCAGCACCAGGGCATCGGCGACCACGATATTGGCGATCAACGCGGACAGCCGGTCATTGTCGCCGAAGCGAATCTCATTGGAGGCCAGGGAATCGTTTTCGTTGATGATCGGCACGGCACCCAGGTCGAGCAGCCGTTCCAGCGTTCGGCGCACATTGCGGTACTGCTGCGGGGCGATCGTATCGGAAACGGTGATGAGAATCTGCCCTACACGCAAGCCGTACCGTGCAAAAGCGGCTTCGTATTGCGCCATCAGCAGTCCCTGTCCCACTGCCGCACAGGCCTGTTGGTCAGCGACGTCGGTCGGGCGGGCGTCGAACCCCAGCGAACCGAAGCCTGCGGCGATGGCGCCGGAGGACACGAGCACCACACGCCCACCCATCAGCCGCACCCGCGCCAAAGCCGCCACCAAAGCGTTCAATCGTTCCGGATCGAGGTGGCCACTCGGTTCGGTCAGCGAACTGGAGCCCACTTTCACCACGATGGTCTGCGCCTCAGCGATGGCCCTGCGCACCTGTGCCTGCGATGGCGTGTTCATATGTCCCTCCCGGTCTATGCGTACCGGTCATTCGAATACCATTGGCATACCACTGAAAAGCCCGCCGATGTGCTGCTATCGGCACATCAGCGGGCTTGGTATGGTCTCTATTCTTTCACGTCGTCCGTATCGGCGGATTCGCCGCGTCCGAACAGGCTGTTTTCGTCGTGGCGGTCGTCATCCACGGAAGGATCGGCCCAGTGGCCGGCCGCACGTTCGGCCATCATGGCCTCACGTACCGCCTGACGGGCGTCCATCATCTCATGGTATTGGCGACGGCGCTCGGAGTTCGTACGGCGCTGTGTCCGCCCGTCCTGCCCCTGCAGTCGCAGATCCACGCCTCGAGCGCCCAGCTGCGCGCCATCGAGCATTTCGGCACCGGCCGCGATGGTCGGGTCCCAATCGAATTCCACCGCACGATCGCCGCGTCCGATGCGCACTTCGTCTCCCGGCTTGGCACCCTTGCGGCGCAGCTCATCCTCCACACCCAGCTTGGCCAGGCGATCGGCAAGGTAGCCCACGGCTTCGTCGTTGTCGAAATTGGTCTGCATGACCCAACGCTCCGGCTTGCCGCCAAGCACTTCGTACCAGACGTCACCGTTGCCGGATTCCTTGCGTTCCACGGTGAATTCGAGCGCACTGCCGCTTTCGTCGTTACGACGGCGGCGGTTCTTTGTCTCTTCGAGCGGCTTGATGACCACACGCGCCTCTTCTTCGGCCTGCTCGCGCTTCGCCACTTCCTTACGCATATCGGCCACCAGACCAGCCAAGGCCCAGTTGAGTTCCTTCAGGCCTTCATGCGAGGCGGTGGAGATGATGAAGACCTTCAGTCCCAGCGCTTCGAATTCCGGCTTGACGAATTCGGCCAGTTCCTTGGCTTCCGGCATGTCGACCTTGTTGAGGATGACGATGCGCGGACGTTCCGGAATCGGAATCGCGCCCAGCGGCAATTCCAGCTTGTCGGCATATTCGGCCAATTCATGTTCCAGCGCCCGGTAATCGCTCATCGGGTCGCGGTCGGGTTCAAGCGTCGCGCAATCGATGACGTGCGCGATGATTTCCGTGCGTTCGATATGACGCAGGAATTCCAGACCGAGTCCCTTGCCCTGCGAGGCGCCCGGAATCAGACCCGGCACATCGGCGATGGTGTAACGCGAATCGCCGGCCATGACCACGCCGAGATTCGGCACCAGTGTGGTGAACGGATAATCGGCGATTTTCGGCTTGGCGGAACTCATCGCGGCGATGAGGCTGGATTTGCCTGCGGAGGGGAAGCCCACGAGCGCCACGTCGGCGATGGACTTGAGCTCCAGGATCACGTCGCGTTCCTCACCTGGTTCACCCAACAGCGCAAAGCCCGGGGCACGACGGGTGCGGTTGGCCAGCGCCGCGTTGCCAAGGCCTCCATTGCCGCCAGCGGCGGCCACGTACCTGTCGCCCACATGACGCAGATCGGCGAGTTGTTCGCCCGGATACTTGCGTGCGCCCTGCGGCCCCTTGGCTTCGAAGATCACGGTGCCGACGGGCACGGGCAGAATCAGGTCGGCGCCTTTGGAGCCGTCCTTCGTGTCGCCTAGACCCATGGTGCCGCTGCCCGCCTCGCGATGCGGCATGAAACGATAATCCAACAGGCTGTTGGCGTTCTGATCGGCTAGGAAGATCACGGAGCCGCCATTACCGCCATTACCGCCGTTCGGACCTGCCAACGGCTTGTATTTTTCCCTACGGATGCCGGCGGAACCGTTACCGCCGTCGCCGCCTTTGACGTGGACGGTCACGCGATCGACAAAATCACTCATGTATCTACTTTCGTTGTTACGCGGGACAGGGTTGGCAAGGAAAAAGAAAAGCCGCGTCCACATGGGCGCGGCTTCCTAAAGCGTTAATTGCGCGTATCTCAGGCGGCAATCACGTCGACGACCTTGCGGTCACGACGCACACCGAACTTCACGCTGCCGTCCTTGAGGGCGAACAGGGTGTGGTCCTTGCCCATACCGACGTTCTCGCCCGGGTGGAACTTGGTGCCACGCTGACGAACGATGATGTTGCCGGCCACGACGGCTTCGCCGCCGAACTTCTTCACACCGAGGTATTGCGCGTTTGAATCGCGACCGTTGCGCGAGCTGGAAGCGCCCTTCTTATGTGCCATGTCTGTTCCTTTCGGTCCTTGACTCCAACCCCTGCGTCAATCAGGCGATAGCCGTGATCTTGACAGCGGTCAGCTGCTGGCGATGGCCCTTGCGACGAGCAACGCCGGTCTTGTTCTTGTACTTCATGATGTTGATCTTCGGACCCTTGGCCTCGTCGTTGATCACCTCAGCCTTGACGCTGAGCTTGGCGAGATCCTTGGCACCGAGGATGACGTTGGCGCCATCCACCACAAGAGCAACCGGGAATTCCACGGTTTCGCCCTTCTGAGCCTTGAGACGGTTGACGAGGATGACGTCACCGACCTCGACCTTTTCCTGATGGCCGCCGGCCTTCACAATCGCGTACATATCCGTTCCTTTATTAACTTGGAAAGCTTACTGCCCGGCACGTTCGAGCCTCGCGGCCAGACACCAGCAATCTAATTTACACACACCCACGTACAACCGCAAGTCCGCCACCGGCGTGTCAGGTTGACATACCGGCGCGATCACTTATTCTTCGTCCGGTTCCGCATTATTCGCGGCCACGGCGGCCGCTGCGATCTGCGCGAGCTTGGCCTTCACGTCCGGCGAGGAGCCCTTCGGCACCTGTACGTCCGTTCCATGACCGTGCTTGTTCGTCTTGACGAACGGATCGCCGCCCTTCAAGGCGTACGGGTCGTCATAGTCGGCGGACACGGTCGGCTCATCGTGAAGGATGAAGCCACGGCCCTTGCAGGTCGGGCATTCCTCGGAGAACGCCTCGACCAGACCCTGGCCGATACGCTTTCGGGTCATCTGCACCAGACCGAGCGAAGTGACTTCGGCCACCTGATGCTTGGTACGGTCGCGGGCCAGGCATTCGACCAGTCGGCGCAACACCAGATCGCGGTTGGCCGGCATGACCATATCGACGAAATCGATCATCACCATGCCGCCGATGTCACGCAGACGTAGCTGGCGCGCAATCTCTTCGGAGGCTTCGAGGTTGCAGCGCGTAACCGTCTCCTCGAGGCTCTTGCCGCGGCCGATGAAGCGACCCGTGTTCACGTCGATGGTGGTCATGGCCTCGGTACGGTCGATCACGATCGAACCGCCCGACGGCAGATAGACCTGACGTTCCATGCCCTTGCGAAGCTGGGAGTCGATCTGCCACTTGTCGAACACATCCTTGCCCTCATGCTCGGCCGGATCCCACTTCTCGAGCTTATCCTTCAGATCGGGAGCCATGGTGTCGAGATACTCCTCGATACGGCCGTACACACGTTCGCCCTCGACGATCATCTTGCCGAAATCGTCGTTGAAGATGTCTCGCACCACGCGAATGGCCACGTCCGGTTCACCCTGCAGCAGCTTCGGACGCTTGCCATGCAGGAACTCGTCACGCTTGGCACTGATACGCTCCCACTGGCGGACCAGGCTTTCCAGATCCTTGGTGATGGCCTCCTCGGAGGCACCCTCGGCGGCGGTACGGATGATCACGCCCATATCCTTCGGGGCGATCTTCGAGACAATGCCCTTGAGACGGGAACGTTCACGCTCGCTGAGCTTACGGCTCACGCCGGTCATGCCGCCGGACGGCACAAGCACCAGGAAACGGCCGGCCAACGTGACCTGTGAGGTCAGGCGCGCGCCCTTATGCCCGATCGGATCCTTGGTAACCTGCACCAGCACCGGGTCCCCCGACTTGAACGCGAGCTCGATACGGCGCGGCTGGCCCTCCAGACGGGCGGAATCCCAGTTCACCTCACCGGCATACAACACGCCGTTGCGCGCCTGGCCGATGTCGACGAACGCGGCCTCCATGCTCGGCAGCACGTTCTGCACGCGGCCGAGATAGATGTTGCCGACGGTCGCAACCTCCTGGATGTCGGAAACGTAATGCTCCACCAGCACGTTGTCCTCAATCACGGAAATCTGCGTATGGCGCTCACGCTCACGCACCACCATCAGACGGTCCACATGCTCGCGGCGCGCCAGGAAATCCTGTTCCATGAGCTGGCTCTGACGGCTACGTTCACGACGGTTGTCGCGACGACGCTGCTTCTTGGCCTCAAGGCGCGTGGAACCCTCCACATCGGTGATCTCATCGATGTACTGCTGCTTGCGGGAACGGCGGACCAGCGGCTCCTCGGCGTCCTCGGACTTCGCCCCGCCACGGCGACGGCGACGGCGACGGGTGACGGCGCCATCCTCGTCGTCATCTTCATCACGGACACGGCGACGGTTGCCCGACTGCTCATCCGCACCCTGCTGTTCGTCGGCATCCTCATGATTGCCGCGCGAACGGCGACGGCGACGAGTACGCGTCGGCGCCTCGCCCTCGTCATCGTCGTCCTTGCCGCTGCGCGATTCGTCATCGATGGGAGCGTAGGTGATGTCATCCAGCACCAGATCCTCTTCGATCTGTTCGACTTCCGCCGCGGCACGACGTTCCTGCGCATTCAGTCGGCGCGAACGGCGGGAACGATGGGACGATCCCTCCTCATCGTCTCCCGAAGCATCATTGCGATCATTGCGATCGTCCTCGTCACGACGGCTCTGCTCATCCTGCTCGGCATCACGGGAGCGACGGCGACGGCGACGCGACGAACGCTCCTCCTGAACGTCCACGGACCCATCTGCATCGTGCGAATCATCCCGATCGGCATCCTCACGGGGCGCGGGAACGGCGGGCAGCACCGGCTCCTGGAACAGCAACGACGTCATCGGACGCGAACCGCGACGCTGCACATGCCCCTCCGGCAACATCTCAACGGCATCCAGCGCACGTTCGTCAGTCGATTCCTCGCCATGCTCGTCACGCGAGTCGCGGAATTCCACGTCGGCGGAGGCACGACGACGGCCACGCGTACGACGGGCCGGACGGTCGTCATCGTCATCCACGGCACGACGACGCGGAGCCTCATAATCATCACGTTCATCGTCATCATCCGCGCGACGACGGCGAACCGGACGGGATTCGACCTCATCCTCGGCATCCGCGGCACGACGGCGACGGCGAACCGGACGCACCGGCTCGGCCTCGTCCCGAGACTCCGCATCCTCGGACTCCGGCTTGGATGTCGGCAGCTTCGGCTCCTCGAACAACGGGGCCGGGGCATGCTCCTCGACCTTGAGTTCAAGGGAGGCACCCGCAGCTCCGACGCCACGCACCACACGACGGCCGCCACGACGGCGACGCGGAGCCGGAACGGTGGAATCTGCATTTGCTGACACTACGGCTTCGATCTCATCGAAGCCCTCACTGGTATTACTGGGCACTATGCTCCTTGCGACACGCTGCAATCGCATCGCCTGCTTACACGGCTTCGTACGGTCCTCACATCACGCTCTCACCGTGACCGCGCATCTTGGCGCCCGTAGGAAGCAACTTCCGTCAAAAGTCTTCATCATGCGACGGCGGACACCGGCGCTCGCGGACACAAAGGAATCTCACGCGAGGGGATCAACGCCATCGGATGCGTCGGCGGTTTGCAGAACCACCGTCTACAAGTATGACACAAAAAACAACGGGACGTGACATAACGGAAAATTTTCCGAATTCACCCGCGCTCCCACCACAGGAAGGAGCGCGAAACCCGTCGGAGCACATACGTCATCAGCGCAGCCAGTCCTCGAGCAGGTCGGCCATCAGCACCAGATCGGATTCCGGCAGCTGCTCATCATGCTTGTGGGCGAGCAGCGGACTGCCGGCACCGAGATTTACGGCCGGAATGCCTAGGATGGCGAAACGCGCCACATCCGTCCAACCGAGCTTGGCGAGCGGGTCGCGGCCGGTGCGATCCCTGACAAGGTCCACCAGCGAAGCGGCCAACGGAGAGTTCAGTCCCGGTCGCGCCGAAGGCGATTCGTCCTTCATTTCAATGCCGAAGCCCGCAAACACGCCGCCGGTGGCCATATGCTCGCCATTGCCGAGTTCGGCACCCGCGCCGACGCCGATCATCAACGCCTTCGCCTCGGCAAGCGTCTTATCGGGCGCGAACCGGTAGTTCACGTGCACGCGGCATTCGTCGGGAATCACGTTGGTTCCCTTGCCACCGGAGATCAACGTGGCGTTCAATCCCTCTTGGTAAGTCAACCCATCCACTTCGACGGCGCGATTCTCGTATGCGTTCAGACGGTTCAGGATCTCAGCCGCCTTGTGGATGGCGTTCTCGCCCATCCAGGCACGCGCCGAATGCGCAGCCACGCCATGCGTGACCACATCGAAACGCATGGTGCCGTTGCAACCGCCTTCGATGCCGCAGTCGGTCGGTTCGCCGATGATGGCGAAATCGCCGGCAATCCAGTCGGGATGCGCCTCAACCACCTTGCGCAGGCCGTTCTTCTCGGCTGCGACCTCCTCATGGTCGTAGAAGACATACGTCAGGTCATATCTGGCGTCCGTCAACGTGGCTGCCAGGTAGAGCATCACGGCGTCGGAGCCCTTCATGTCAGTGGCTCCACGACCCCAGATCACGCGTTCGCCTTCATGCCCGGCAGCGACATCCTCACGAATCAGCGGATCGCCCGGTTCCAGCCATTTCGGCGGGAAGTTGTCGATTACCGGCACCGTGTCGAGATGACCTGCGAGAATCACCCGCTGCGCACGACCGAAATCCGTGGAGGCGACCAGCGTATCGCCATGACGATGCACGGTCAGGTGCGGTTGCATCGTCAGGAACGTCTCAACGGCATCGGTCAGCGGACCTTCGTCATCACTGACGGAATAGCTGCCCATGATCTGTTCCATCAACGTGTTCAGTGCGGCCTGCTTGCCGGCGGAGGCATCGAATCCAATCTCAAGTTCACTCATGCGTCTCATTATCCGCCAGACCGACCGATATCACGGCATCGGAATACCGCTTTTGAGATGAACCGGCGAATCTCGCCCGCACAGTGCCACACTGATGATTGGCTTGATTGACGGCTCAATCACCACGGGAAGCAGGGAAAGGACGAATGCATGCCGGGTCTGTTAAGCGCGATGGAAGGCTTCTGCGTCATCGGCATCGTGATCGGCACCGGTTATGCGGCCGCACGGTTGCGTATCGGCGGGCCGACCGCGCAGATGGTGCTCAACCGCTTCAGCTTCTTCGTGTCCAGCCCATGCCTGATGTTCGCGATTCTGTCGAAGGAGAAGATCTTCGAGATCTTCCACTCCTCCATCATCGTCGCGTTCTTCTCGGCCATGCTCGTCGGAGCCGTCTTCCTGATTCTCAACCGTCTGTTCTTCCACATGAAGCCGGCGGATGCGACCATCGGCGCACTGAACTCGCTGTATCTCAACTCGAATAACATCGGCCTGCCGATCGCCACCTACATTCTCGGCAACCCCGCACTCGTGGCACCGATCCTGGTCATGCAGCAGGCCGTGTTCACCCCGATCGGGCTGACCGTACTCGACGTCACCACGAAAGGCAGGGTCTCCGCGAAGGAAATCCTCAAGCAGCCGTTGCATCAACCGCTGCTCATCGGTTCGTTGCTAGGCATCGTCGTCTCCGCGATCTCCGCGAAGGCCGGCCATTTCGTAGTGCCGAGCTGCATCTTCGATCCGATCAACATGATCGGCAATTCCGCGGTGCCGATGATCCTGATGGCGTTCGGCATGTCGTTGCATGGCACGAAGCCGTTGCAGGAAAAGGCCGACATTCCGGCGACGTTCACGGTGGCGGCGCTGAAGAACATCGTGATGCCGATCATCGCATTCCTGCTGAGCTACTTCGTGATGGGGTTCCGTGGCCCCACGCTATACGCGTGCGTGGTGCTTGCCGCCCTGCCGACCGGTCAGAACGTCTACAACTATGCGGCACGCTACAACGTGGGCCTTTCCTTCGCACGTGACGGCATCCTCTTCTCGACGCTCACCTCGCCGGTTTTCATCGCAATCATCGCCGCACTGCTCAGCTAATCGTCATGTCCGGCCGCACTCAATCGTCGGCGCGATAATCGGCGAGATTGAGGGTACGGGCCACATGATTGGCGGCGATGGCCCCCACGGCGATCAGGGCGTAGCACAAGGCGATTCCTGCGACCAACGTCATCAGCGTGGCCGGCCTGAACAGTGCCGCCGCCATGATCGGGAACAGCAGCAGCAGCGAACAGCCACCGGAAACGGCCACCACCGTATTGAGCGGCGTGATCACTTCCATCATGCGCGCCTTGTCGAGTGTGGTCTTATCGGTACCTTCCAACGTAAGCATGCGGTATTCACCGACCTGATCGTAGACGCTGCCGGCCTGCATCACACCGGAGCTGACGGCGGCAAGCACGGCCGCGAAAGCAAGGGTCAGGAATCCGCCGGTGCTGATGTCGCGTGCGTACAGCATGCTCGGGTCAAGCGGGTCGACATTGCCGTTGATGCCGCTGGCCACCAATCCGCACACGGACGTCATGCCGGCGATGAACACCGCCAATGCCACACCGGACACGTTACGCCAGGCACGCTTGGGATTGTCGAGAATACGGCGCATGGCGATCATGGTCGCCGCATCCTTCGGTCGGCGGGCACGCAACTTGGCGCGGAACGTCACCACCCACGTACCCACGAGATTCACCAAGGCGAAGCACAGGAAGATGATGCCGAACACCATCGCGTAGACCGTGCCCTCACCGAAACGGGCGAATGACTGCAGGTTGCTCAGCACCATATACCCGACCGCCATGATCACCGCGAAGATCAACACACGCCACTTGGTCGGCAGAGGCGGCGAAGTACGTTGCATCACGCCGAGCGGGGTGATGGCGACGCGGCGCAGGGTAATCAGGGATGAGGCCAGTGCCAGTACCGCAACGCCTGCGATTACGGCGATCAGGGCCAACGAGCCGACCCACAGCTCTTCGAAGGTGAAACGCCTGTTCTGGAAGTTGAGCAGCATGATCAACGGCATCACCGCAACATAGCCGAGAATGCCGATGAGGGAGCCGAGCAGAGCCTGGGAGGCCGCATCGAGCGCAGTCAATTTCGTGACCTGCGCCGTGGTGGCACCGGCCAGGCGCAGTGCGGCCAGACGGGCGTCCCGACGGGAGGCGGCCAGACGGGCGGCTGAACCGGCGAGCGCCACGAACGGCACGATGAGCAGCATGCAGGCGAATCCGGCCAATAGTACGTAGCCTCCGGCGTAGGTGTTCATAACGGCGGCGGATTGTGCCGCCGTCCAATGGCCGCTGCCATGAATCATGAGCCTGTTGCCCGTTTCCAGGGTTTTCGACCAGGCCTCATACGTACCGGGCGCGCAATTGCTCGGACCGGGGTTGATCATACAGCCGATGGTATGGTCGGCCGAGGCTCGCCAGATGAAACCGTGCACGCCGCCGAGCACGGTGAGGAAGATCGTGGTCGCGGCCGCGAAGGCGACCACGGCCAGCACCGAGGTGTGGCCGGCGGTGCCGCGCGTGCCGGGACGGTGGAATAGCCGCCAAAGCGCAAACGTGTTCATCGCATGCCTCCCTGCGGAGGATTGCCGTACATCGGAACGCCGTGCGCACCGGTGACCGGTTGCGGCCATTGCGCACCGGGGCCGTGTGCGGCCGCCAGCTCTGCCTGCGTCGGCTGCGGGTGCGGACCTTCGTCGTACAGCTGGCCGTCGCGCATGATGAGCGTACGGTCGCAGAAGGCGGCCACGTTCGGATCGTGCGTCACCACGATTACGGCTGCTCCGTTGGCGCGGGAGGCATCCATGAGGATACCCATGATGTCGCGGCCGGTACTCTGGTCGAGCGCGCCGGTCGGCTCATCGGCGAAAACGACGGCCGGCTGCACGGCGAGTGCGCGGGCGATGGAGACGCGTTGCATCTGGCCGCCGCTCATCTCACCGGGACGTTGGGCCGCAAGTTGACGCAATCCCAATCGTTCCAGCCACAGCATGGCCGTATCGGCGGCCTGCTGGTAGCGTGCACCGCCCAGCATCATCGGCAGGGCGATGTTTTCGACGGCCGGCAATTCCGGTAGCAACTGGCCGGACTGGAATACGAATCCGAAGGCACTGCGGCGCAGCTTGGTGCAATCCGCATCGGGCAGCCTCGCCAAGTCGGTGCCGCGGAAGCTCACGTTTCCGGCAGTCGGCCTGACGATGCCGGCCAATACGTGCAACAGGGTTGATTTTCCGGAGCCCGACGGCCCCATGACGGCGATGCTTTCGCCGGCGCGGATGGCGAAGTTCACATGGTTGAGCGCCAGCATATGCATGGCGGAGGCAACGGGTTTCGCAGTGCCAGGCTGAGCTGCGTAGTCCATGACCAGATCGGATGCCCTAAGTACATGATGTGTTGTGGTTTCCATGGTTCATACGCTACGGAAACCGCACCGTCACGACCATCCTGCGGCAGGATGAATCTTCCGATCGTCCTCATCCGCAGGGATTAGGGGCATGCATGCTTCAGGCGAACGTTCCGCAGGCGTATCCATCTCCCCTGCGTTCATGCACGACATGCGAAAGAGACCTGTTTGAAGAATCGTGCGGAGCAATCCACGGAAAGGGGGGCTAATTCCCGCATTCGAACCCTGAATCCAGAAGAGCCAATACCCCCTTGGGTGATGTTCTCGTGCACGATTCCCAAAATCCATTGCCGTATGCAGTCGTGCATGCTCATCGGCATACAGGCATGGCAGATTTCACTGACGGCGAACCAATCCCATCCGACGATCCGAGGCGGAGGCCCGGCATACCCGATATGCGCCTACCCCAAATGCCAGGAAATCCGATGTAGGTCGCTCGGCCCGTGCGCAGCGATGGCCTCACGATGCGCAGCGGAACCGTAGCCCTTGTTACGCTGCCATTCGTAGATCGCATATTCGGGACGCTCACCCAGTTCAATCATGAGCCGGTCTCGCGTGACCTTGGCGATGACGGCAGCCGTGGCTACGGTCGCGCAATAACGGTCGCCTTTCACCTTGGTGGTGACCGTTGCGGGAACCGGCACGTCGGGCGCATCGAAAGTACCCAAAGCCTTGGTGATGTAGTCGTTCGGTCCGTCGAGAATGGCACCGACCCGTATCGGCCGCCCGTCATCGGCGATTCCCAGCTCACGTTCCACTTCATCCAGCGCGCGCAACGCGGCCACGCCCAATGCGTATGAGATGCCCCATTCGTCGATTTCCGCATTGCTGGACGCTCCGACGGCCCATGAGGCGCTCCATGATTTCAGGGATTCGAAGATGGTTTCACGGCGATGTTCCGTCAGCATTTTGGAATCGGCCACGCCTTCCGGCACATCCAAGGCATCCGGGCCGTCCAGATCTGCCGTCCGGATCGCAGCGGCACCAACCATGACCGGCCCAGCCAACGAGCCACGTCCGACTTCGTCGAAGCCGACGATCACATCGTACCCCCGCGCTGCAATCTCACGTTCCAATTGCAACGTAGGCACCGTGGAAACCGCCATCAGCCCGCCGATCCTTCCGGCACATCCTTGAACACATCATGATGCGCGTCCAACGCACCGATGCGGTTCAACGGCCAGTAGGTGGCCAAGCCGACGCCCACCACGTCGTCGATCGGCACCAGACCATGCGAGGAGTCATCCTGATGATATCGGGAATCGGCGGAATTCGCGCGATTGTCGCCCAATACGAATATGTGGCCGGCCGTCACCTTCACCTTGAAAGCGAACGAACTCGGGTCCACGCCGGAGCGAATGTACGAGGATTCATCGATGGCCACGCCGTTGACGGTGACCGGCTGGCCCGGCCCCTCACAGGCCACGGTGTCGCCCGGAAGCCCGATCAGACGTTTGATGAGAAAGTCGCCGCCGAGTCTCCCGCTGTTCTCCTCCTGCAGCCAGTGGTCCGGATCTTTGAATACCACCACATCGCCGCGTCGCAACGAGAACAGTTTCGGGGTGAGCTTGGTGGTGATTACGCGATCGCCCGGTTCGATGGTGTCCATCATGGAGCCGGAGGGAATCACATAGAAGCCGACGAGGAACATACGGACCAGCAGTACGATGGCTACCGGCACCCCGCACCATATCAGGGTATCGCGCCAATCGAAGCCGTTATCGGCGCCTGTGTTTGCGGCATGCTTCATGTTGGGTCCTTCGGTTGTCTCGTTACGAACGCAATGGCCTTTATCATAGCGTCGAATATAGGAATCGGCCCGACAACCATGCAGTTGCCGGGCCGATTTCACGCTTTATTCGCGCATCGCACTCACTTGGCGGAGTTGTCGCGACGCTCGACGATGCGAGCGGCCTTACCGCGCAGCTTGCGCAGGTAGTACAGCTTGGCGCGACGCACACGGCCCTTGCGAACCAGCTTGATGGAGTCGATGATCGGGGAGTGCAGCGGGAAGCGACGCTCGACACCGGTGCCGAAGCTGATCTTACGGACCACGAAGGTCTCGCGGACGCCGCCGCCCTGACGGGCGATCACCACGCCGGTGAAGGCCTGGATACGGGAGTTGTTGCCTTCCTTGATCTTCACGTTGACTTCAACGGTGTCACCCGGACGGAAAGCAGGGATCTCCTCGGCCGGCTTCATGTGCTTGGCGTCAAATGCCTCAATAGCGTTAACCATTGTGTTTCCTCGAGTCGCCGCCGCATATCAGCGCACAGGTAAGGGCTTTTGCGACATTCTTGCGATTGCCACATCAGCCTGTCATGTTCTGCGCAGGTCTGCCTGCGCAGGATTGCCAATCCGCCGGAAAGATGCAATCTTGCGATTGTTCCGGCTGGACCCAAGGAAAAGCAGGATTATGCGGCGTCCCGCCTTTCGGCACAGCAATTAATAAAAATACCTCATCCGCGAGACACGGATGAGGTATTCGGTTACGCTCTCAATCGAAAATCAGAACTCACGATTGGCGCGGTAGAACTTGATCAGGGACTGGGTGGAAGCGTCCTGAGCGGCCAGGGCCTCGTCATCCTGGGAGATGGCCGGGGTGATCTGCTTGGCGAGCTGCTTGCCCAGCTCGACGCCCCACTGATCGTAGGAGTCCAGACCCCACACGGTGCCCTCGACGAAGGTGATGTGCTCGTACAGGGCGATCAGCTCACCGACCGCGAACGGGGTCAGAGCCACGCCGAAGATGGAGGTGGTCGGACGGTTGCCGGTGAACACGCGGGCCGGAACGATCTCTTCCGGAGTGCCCTCGGCGCGGACTTCCTCGGCGGTCTTGCCGAAGGCCAGCGCCTTGGTCTGGGCGAAGTAGTTGCCCAGGAACAGCTCATGCACGTCCTGATCGCCGTCCTTGACCGGGTTCGGAGTGTTCACGAACGCGATGAAGTCGGCCGGAATCAGCTGGGTGCCCTGGTGGATCAGCTGGTAGAAGGCGTGCTGGCCGTTGGTGCCCGGCTCGCCCCAGAAGATCTCACCGGTCTCGGAGGTGACCGGGGTGCCGTCCCAACGCACGGACTTGCCGTTGGATTCCATGGTCAGCTGCTGCAGGTAGGCCGGGAAGCGGTGCAGGTACTGGTCGTACGGCAGCACGGCGTGGGAGGCGACCTTGAAGAAGTTGCGGTACCACACGTTCAGCATGCCAAGCAGCACGACGACGTTCTTCTCGAACGGGGTGCTGGCGAAATATTCGTCGATCTCGTGGAAGCCGTGCAGGAATTCCTCGAAGCGGGCCGGGCCGAAGACCACGGCGAGGGAGGTGCCGACGGCGGAGTCGACGGAGTAACGGCCACCGACCCAGTTCCAGAAGCCGAAGGCGTTGTTCGGGTCGATGCCGAACTCGGCGACCTTCTCCAGGTTGGTGGAAACGGCGACGAAGTGCTTCTTGATGGCTTCGGCGTTCTTCTCGTCGGAACCGTCGATGGCGCCGGAGGCCTTGAGCTCCTCAAGCAGCCAGGTGCGGGCCTCGCGGGCGTTGGTCAGGGTTTCCAGAGTGGTGAAGGTCTTGGAAACGATGATGAACAGGGTGGTCTCCGGATCGAGGCCCTTGGTCTTCTCGGCCAGGTCGTTCGGATCGATGTTGGAGATGTAGCGGGCGGCGATGCCGGCGTCGGCGTACGGCTTCAGCGCCTCGTACACCATAACGGGACCCAGGTCGGAACCGCCGATGCCGATGTTGACCACGGTCTCGATCTTCTTGCCGGTCACGCCGGTCCACTCGCCGGAACGGACCTTGTCGGCGAAAGCGTAGATGCGGTCAAGCACCTCACGCACATCCTTGACGGTGTCCTGACCGTCGACGATGTACTTGCCTTCGTCCTCGATCGGGCGGCGCAGTGCGGTGTGCAGCACGGCGCGGTCCTCGGTGTTGTTGATATGCACGCCGGTGTACATGGCCTTGGTGCGCTCGTCGAGCTTGACGGCCTTGGCGAGGTCAGCGAACAGCTGCAGGGTCTCCGGCTTGATCAGGTTCTTGGACAGGTCGAAATGCAGGTCGCCGGCATCGAAGCTCAGCTTCTCGACGCGGGCGGCGTCGTCGGCGAACCACTGCTTGAGGCTGATGCCTTCGGACTGCAGCTCGTCATAGTGCTTCTGCAGGGCGGCCCACTCCGGGGTCTTGGTGGCGTCAACGGGAGGATTGATGGCCATGGTTGATAGGGTCCTTTCATCATCACTGTGAAGCGGCGCGCAACGTCCGTTTCCAGCGCGACGCACCGTATCTCTTCACCTCACAAGATACTCACAAAAGCAGACAGAACAACACAAAAACAATCCGAAGACCGCCGCTCACGTACGGATTCGCCTGATATTGCCGTTTTCATGCCATCACCATACACGAACACGCCAATCCGTGACGATGCAATCGTATGCAATCCGCAACGTGAAGATCAGAGAATGTCTTCGGCCCCGAGCCTGTCGAGATGAGCGACCATGCTTTTGACTTCCTGACTGCGGGCGCGCGGCGCGATGAGCAGCGCGTCGGGCGTATCTACCACCACCATGTCATTGACACCGAGCAGGGCGATGGTACGCCCACTTTCCGGCACGACCACGTCGCCCGCGGAATCCAGATACGCCACGGATTCCGCATCCCCCAGGATTTTGATATTGCGCTCGTTGGCGCTCGGCAGCAAGGCGGCCACCGAATTGAAATCCCCGATGTCATCCCATCCGAAATCGCCCGGAATCATGGCCACACCGCCCGCCACCGACAGCGGTTCGGCCACCGCATAATCGAAGGCTATCTTCTCGATGCCGGCCCAATCTCGCGCCATCGCCCGCTCAACGGCCGCCCCACGGGTTCGCACGGGGGATTCGTAGGCGTCGGCGATACGCGAAATCGCCTCGTACATCAGCGGCTTCGCACGCCTGATGTGATCGAGCAGCACGTCGGCGCGCATCACGAACATACCGGCATTCCAACGGTACTCACCCGTCGACAGATAGGCCTGCGCGGTCGCGGCATCCGGTTTTTCCACGAACCGTTCCACCAACCGCGCCGCAGGTGCGTCCGGAACGTCGGCCGCCAACGAACGACCCTGATGAATGTAACCGAACGCGGTCGAGGGGCGCGAGGCGGCGATGCCGATGGTCGTGACGTAGCCGGCACGGGCTGTCGCCACCGCCTGACGCACCGATTCGGCGAAGGACTGACGCCCGCGAATCACATGGTCGGCGGCGAACGAACCGACCACGCAACGTTCGCCGCAACGCCGCGCGATCACCGCCGTGGCCAGTACGATGGCCGCGGTGGAATCCCGGGGAATCGGCTCGGCGAAAATATTGTCCGCATCGAGCTGTGGCAGCTGCTCGCGCACGGCCCCCACATGCCCGACACCCGTACTCACGTACACATTGCCCTTGCCGGCGATCGCCTCCAGCCGGTCGTAAGTGGATTGGATGAGCGTACGCCCCTGCCCCAGCAGGTCGTACAGAAACTTCGGCCGGTCACGTCTGCTCAGCGGCCACAGTCTTGTGCCCGTGCCGCCGGCGGGAATAATCGCATGGAAGTCGTCGAAACCAGTGTCGCTGCTCATGTGCCCATTGTCTCGCAAATCGACCGTCTCGCAAATCGCAGGTCGCCGCCGGCCGTGACACTTCCGACTTCATCGATTTGTGCAAATCGAACATCTCCGCTATGATTGCTGTCTTGTGCGCGGCTAGCGTATGCTTCCCGGGCATTGCGCCACTTTAGCTCAGTCGGTAGAGCGGCTCACTCGTAATGAGCAGGTCGACAGTTCGATTCTGTCAAGTGGCTCCATTGCCCTAGATGTGTGTGCACGTCTAGGGTTTTGCATATCACGCGCGAGTGGCGGAATTGGTAGACGCGCAGGATTTAGGTTCCTGTGTCTTTGACGTGTGGGTTCAAGTCCCATCTCGCGCACTTTGATCTCCAGAATGTGGCGTCGCGAAGGAGCGACCGCCACCCCAGCCTCTAAGATAGCATGCAGAGAGTGAGTACATAACGAAGCGAAGAGAGTCCGAAGCCCCATGTCCGCGCTGATTCAACCCATTGCGCTGCTGCTGATCATCCTTACCGGCTATCTGTTCAAACGCGCCGGCAGATTCAAGGATCGTGATTACCGCATTCTGCAGACCGCCATGTTCGATTTGGTGTTACCGGGCGCAATCGTCTACTCGTTCGCCACGAATCCGCATGATTCCAGCATGCTATGGATCTCCGTGTTCGGCTTTGTCGTCGCCTTCATTCCGCCGGTCATCATCTTTCTGACATCACGCAAACGGCCTGTGCAGGATCGCGCCTTCACCATGCTCAACGGTTCCGGCTTCAATGTCGGATGCTTCTGTTTTCCCGTGGTACAGGCCTTTCTCGGCACGGCCGCGATCGTCCCGGCCGCCATGTTCGATATCGGCAATTGCGTGATGGTGGCCGCCGGCACGAACGTCATGACGCAGACCCTGCTGCACATTCAGCCCGGCAAGACGCTTGGCGAGCAGTATCAGGGCCATGCGCCTACCCTGCCCTACGTAAAGCCGAAGGACAGGGACGCGAAAAGACTCGCCCGCAAGGCCCTGTTCCGGAACGTGTTCAAGGGATTCTTCGGCTCGGTACCGTTCGATACCTACCTGCTGATGATCGTGCTGACGCTTGCGGACGTGAAGATTCCCGCCGTAATCGCCACATTGGCGCAACCGCTGTCGAACGCGAATTCGTTCTGCGCGATGCTCATGGTCGGCATGCTTATGGATCTGCCCGCCGGTCGTGCGGACGTCATGAAGCTGCTCAAGGTGATCGGCTGGAGACTGCCGTTCGGCATCGCATTCGCGGCCGCGGCCTGGCTCATGCTGCCGTTCGACGCTTCGATCCGCGAAGCCGTGGCCATGTGCTGCCTGGCGCCGATCGCCGTATTCTCCACGCTGTTCACCGACAAGGTGCTCGGCAATGCGAAGCTTGCCGGCTTCTCCCTGTCGATCAGCGCGATCATCAGCCTCATCATGATGACCGGCACCCATGTTCTGGTCACAGCGCTCGCGTGAATTCGCTTCTTGTGATGTCGCGGTAATCCTGCGCGATCCTATGGGGAGCGAGCCGTCCGCCTACTGCCTGAGCAGGGCTTCCACGGCCGGCACGAGCGCACGCAAGGCCTTGCCACGGTGGGAGATGGCATTCTTTTCGGCAGGTTCCATCTCGGCCGAGGTAAGCCTCACGCCAGCTTCGACGGCACGCGTCGGCTGGTCGTCCGGCACGAACAGCGGATCATAGCCAAAACCGTGCTCGCCGCGCGGAGCATGCAGCAACACACCCGGCATCTCACCGATCTCCACGGTCTCACTGGTAATGGCATACGGTTTGCCGGCGGATTCGGCCGTATCGTCTTCCCTTTTGGCGCCCGGCACCACAAGTGCGGCGGCGCAACGGAATCGCGCGGTACGACTGGCCTCCGGAATGTCGGCGATCTGGGCGAGCAGCAGCGCGTTGTTGGCCTTGTCATCGCCATGCCTGCCGGCCCAGCGGGCAGACAGGATGCCCGGAGCGTTGCCCATTACGTCCACGATCAGGCCGGAGTCGTCGGCGATTGCCGGGCAGCCGGTACGTGCGGCCACGTCACGGGCCTTGAGCAGCGCGTTCTCCTGAAAGGTCACGCCATCTTCCACGGGATCGGGCAGGTTCAACGAGCCTGCGGAGACGAGCTCCGCATCGGCTGCGCCGGCGCCAAGCCTTTCCTCCAGAATGCGGCGTATTTCCACCAGCTTGCCCTCATTGTGGGTGGCGACGATGATTTTCATGGTTTCCTTTCAGTCTGCGCCCTCATCAATGACCAGGATTCAATCAATCCAAGGCGAGTGCGGCACGCTGTGCGGCCTGCAGCTCCTTGTTGCCCTGTTCGGCGAGATCGAGCAGGGCGTTGAGTTCGGCACGGCTGAACGGACGGTGCTCGGCGGTGCCCTGAATCTCAATGAATTCGCCGGAACCGGTCATGGCCACGTTCATGTCGGTCATGGCCTGGCTGTCTTCGATATACGGCAGGTCCAGCATCGGCTTGCCATTGATCACACCCACGGAGACTGCGGAAACGCAGTCTTTGAGCACCCTGTCGGCGGATTTGATGTGCCTGTGCCGCTCGGCCCAACGCATTGCGTCCACCAGTGCCACATATGCACCGGTGATGGAGGCGGTGCGGGTGCCGCCGTCGGCCTGCAGCACATCGCAATCGATCTGCACCTGATTCTCGCCCAACGCCTTCATGTCGACCACGCCGCGCAGGCAGCGGCCGATCAGTCGACTGATCTCATGCGTACGGCCGCCGATCTTTCCGCGTACGGATTCGCGGTCGGTGCGGTCGGCGGTGGCACGTGGCAGCATCGCGTATTCGGCAGTGACCCAGCCCAGGCCGGAATCCTTGCGCCAACGCGGTACGCCGGAGGTGAAGGTGGCGGTGCACATCACGCGCGTATTGCCGCATTCGATGAGTACGGAACCTTCCGGAACGTCCGTGAAACGGCGGGTAATGCGAACCGGACGCAGTTCGTCCACCTTGCGCCCGTCCGCACGAATCACGGTCTGCTCGCCCAGCATGTCTTTAATCGCTACCATTGCACTGCTTTCGTGTCGATAATCTCGGATTTCCTACCAAGAGACACTATCACCATCCGTCCTCTTGCCCTCCTTGGAGTCACGCCGCAGATGGAGCCTGCCGAGGCAGGGACAAGATGGTGTCCGTCCGTCGGCTTGTTCCGTCGGTCAGTCCCGTCAGAGCGAAGATTCGGACCGGAGAGCCAAGACGATGCACGTATGATGATATGCAAGCGGTAATTGGTCACCGTCCGGACTACACTTATGGTCAGTTTCACCAAAAGTCAAGAAAGGCTTTGGAAATGCTGGATTATTCACCTGCCCTGATGACCGACATGTACGAATACACCATGCTTGACGCATGCCTGAAAGACGGTACGGCCAACCGTAAATGCGTATTCGAGATCTTCACCCGCCATCTGCCGCTGGGCCGTCACTACGGCGTGGTCGCCGGTCAGGGCCGCATCCTCGATGCGCTTGAACACTTTCATCTCGACGACAACGACCTGAAGTTTCTCTCCGACCGAAAGGTGGTGAGCCCCGAAACCATCGCATGGTTGGAGAATTTCCGTTTCTCCGGTTCCATCAAGGGCTATCGCGAAGGAGAGATGTTCTTCCCGAACTCCCCCATCCTGCAGGTCGAAGGCACATTCGGCGAATGCACGCTGCTGGAAACGTTGCTGCTGAGCATCCTGAATTATGATTCCGCCGTCGCCTCCGCAGCCTCCCGCATGGTCAGCGCCGCAAAGGATCGTCCGTGCATGGACATGGGCGGCCGCCGTACCAACGAATGGGCCGCCGTCGCGGCCGCACGCGCCGCGGTGGTCGGTGGTTTCAAGGGCACCGCGAACCTGCTGGCCGCGCAAATGTACGGCCTGAAGGCCATCGGCACCGCCGCGCACTGCTTCACGCTGGTGCATGACGACGAGCGCAGCGCCTTCGAATCGCAGATCGCCGCACTCGGCAGGAACACCACTCTGCTGGTCGACACCTACAACATCGAAGAGGCGGTGAAGACGGCCGTCGAAGTGGCCGGACCGGAATTGGGCGGCGTACGCATCGACTCCGGCGACCTCGCCTCCCTGGCCCAGCGTGTACGCAACCAATTGGATGCGCTGGGTGCCACCAATACGAAGATCACCGTGACCAACGACCTCGACGAGTACGCGCTGGCTTCCCTGCAGACCGCTCCGGTCGATTCTTACGGCGTGGGCACCATGCTCGTCACCGGCTCGGGCGCGCCGACCTGCGCGATGGTCTACAAGCTCACCGAGCGCGAGAATTCCGCGGGCGACATGCAGCCGGTCGCCAAGAAGTCGAAGGACAAGGCCACTGTTCCGGGCCGCAAGCTCGCCTATCGTTCCTATGAATACTCGCTGGCCGAATGCGAGCATGTCATCTCCGGTTCCGAAGAAAAGCTGGCCGCCTACCAGCCGGAAGAAGGCTGGAAGGATCTGCTGGTCGATTATGTGACCAATGGCGAGAACCACACCGAATATCAGGGCCATGACGCCATCGTCAACGCGCACAACTACCGTGCGAAGGCGTTGGCCGAACTGCCAATCGGCGCACAGAGCCTCATGAAGGGCGATCCGGTCATCCCGACCGAGGTCACCGTCCTCTAACCCAATCTACCGACGCTCACAACCACTCAGCGTCGGTAGATTGAGCAACCACCCAATCCACCGACGCTCACAACCACTCACCGTCGGTAGATTGAGCAACCAACCAAACCACCGACACCTACAACCATTCAGCGTCGGTAGATTGAGGAAGTGCCTATAACTGCCGACGGTGAGAAGAGGCGTTACCGGAAGTCCTTGCCGTCGTAATCGGCCCAATCCGGGGGTTGCGTACCATTCTCATAACTGCTCTGCAGATCCTTGTACAGATGCAGCTTGCGCAACACGTGCATATACGCCTCCTCCAACGAGGCACGCTGTTCGACGATAACGTCACGGCGATTCTCCAACAGCTCCACCATGTCCGAAATATGCGTACGTTCGTCGCCTTCATAGGCGAAGAACCGCTTGAGCTCGTCGATACTCATGCCCGCATGCTTGAAGCAGGCGATCGCCTCCAGCTGCCCGATATGCTCGTCGCCATAGACACGACGCCCCGCATCGTCGCGGCCGACGTCGGTCAGCAATCCCTGATCTTCGTAGTACCGCAACGTGGACGGCTGCATGCCAAACTTCCTCGCCATCTCGCGAATCGTGTACGAGCCCATCTCCCCTCCTCAAATCCTTTTCCTGAGATTCCCTCATGGCAGAAGGTGCATCACCTGCCACGATTTGCGTTCAAGTTTACTTGAAGTGCGACGATGGATTCAACGGCGCCGCGCAACGCATCGCGGCGAACAGCCCCGTTTTTTCAAGGAGGAACCTTGCTCGAACCAACCACCGTCTACACGCCATCGCCTGCACGCTATGACAGCATGACCTACAACCACGTGGGCGCAAGCGGCCTGAAACTGCCGGCCGTTTCCCTCGGCTTCTGGCACAACTTCGGCGACATCACCCCATACGACACCATGCGGCAGATCGTGTTCACCGCATTCGACAACGGCGTGACCCACTTCGATCTGGCCAACAACTACGGCCCGGAACCCGGCTCAGCCGAAAAGAACTGCGGACGACTGCTGCACGAATATTTCCACCATCACCGCGACGAACTCATCATCAGCACCAAGGCCGGCTACGAGATGTGGCTCGGCCCCTACGGCGACCTCGGAAGCCGCAAATACCTGCTCGCCTCGCTCGACCAAAGCCTCGAACGCCTCGGTCTCGACTACGTGGACATCTTCTACCATCACCACATGGATTCACACACTCCGCTCGAAGAGACCATGGGCGCACTGGCCACCGCGGTACACAGCGGCAAGGCGCTCTACGTGGGCCTGTCCAACTACGACGGCCCGACGCTCGAACAGGCCACCGCCATCCTGGACGAATTGCATGTGCCGTTCATCATCAACCAAAACCGCTACAACATCTTCGACCGCACCGTGGAACGCAACGGATTGAAGGAGACCGCACATCGCCTCGGCAAGGGCCTGATCACCTTCTCACCGCTCGATCAAGGATTGCTGACCGACCGATATTTGAACGGGATTCCGGCCGATAGCAGAATCGCGCACGATGGGCGGTTCCTGCAGGAGAATGCCTTGACCCCGGCAAAGCTGCAGCAGATTCGCGACCTGAACGGTCTGGCCGCCGAACGCGGGCAGACGCTCGCGGAGATGGCACTCGCATGGCTGCTGCATGACGGCATGGTGACTTCGGTACTGGTCGGCGCCTCCCGCCCGCAACAGTTGCTCGACAATATCGGCGCGCTGCGGAACATCACGTTCACCGACGAGGAGCTACGTCGCATCGACGAAATCTCGTCACGCTGATCTGCCACATCGACTCGGCATAACACGGGATTCACGCATACGGGGGCTCACGCAAGACTGCGCGAACCCCCGTATATGTCCTCCGCATGCGCCCGCTTTTGCCCGCTTTCACGGAACCTCTGCGGATCCGCCGACGCCACAGGCTCGTCAGAAGGAGGAATTCATCATCTCGTCATAGATGCGCTTGCAATCAGGACACACCGGATACTGGGAAGGATCACGCTTAGGCACCCACACCTTGCCGCACAGCGCCACGACCGGGCGACCGGTGAGCTTCGATTCCTGGATGCGGTCGCGCGACACGTAATGCGCGAAACGGTCGGCATCACCGTTGCCGCCGTCATCAAGCTGCGTCTTTTCCTCCGGACGCTCCAGCACCGCAGTGCCGGTGCCCGCATCCGGGTCGGAAAGCGGCGAAACCGGGTCGGCGTCATCATAGACGCCATCAACAATCGCATGCCAAGCCATGGTGTGCTCCGTCCTTACAAAACCTCGGCAGCGGACCCCGCAGCCGGAATCCCATGCAATACGCTGCCATCAACTGTCCTCTATCATAACCTCGTAAACCACGCACCGTTCATATATAAAGGAGATGCTCAGCTTCTTCGCCCGCGCGCGGTACCCTTAAGACTATGACGATTGCAGTATGTCCCGGGTCGTACGACCCCGTCACCGCCGGCCATCTGGACGTTATCGAGCGGTGCGCGCATTTCTTCGACGAAGTGCATGTGGTGGTCGCGGTGAACGCGGCGAAAACACCGATGTTTTCGGAAGACACTCGTGTCGATATCATCCGCCAGGCGCTGAAAGAGCGCGGTTGCCGCAATATCAAGGTCGCTTCGACCACCGGGCTGATCACCGACTACTGTAAGCGGGTCGGAGCCACGGTCATCGTCAAGGGACTGCGTCAGAACGGCGACTATGAGGCCGAACTGGGCATGGCCTTGGTCAATCGCAAGCTCGCCGACGTGGAGACGCTGTTCCTGCCGGCCGCGCCGGATCTGGAACATATCTCCAGTTCCATCGTCAAGGACGTGGCGCGTCACGGCGGCGACGTCACCGGCATGGTGCCGGATTGCGTGATTCCGCTGCTTGGCGAGGCGCTGAAGAACGAAAAGAGAGCATGATGACAGACGAAACGCAACCCTATGACGTTGCGCAGGCCGATGATGACGACCAGACTTCGCAGCAGCCGGTGCAGGCCGCTTCCGTAGCCGCACGGACCTCCGGCAAGCCGTCCTTCTCGATGTCGGATCTGCCGGATCTGCGCGAGACCCTCGATCCGGACGCTTCCGCCGAGGGCCCGACCGGACACAGTCGTGAGGAGTTCACGACGGTGTACGACATCATCGACAATATGGAGGCCGCATTGACGGAGGCCAAACCGAGCCTGTTCGCTCCCAGCGTGGTCAAGGTGGATCGTGAGATGTTCACCGACCAGCTCGATCAGCTCAAGAAGATGCTTCCGGTACAGCTCGAGCGCGCATCGGCGCTGATGCGCGAGGCCGAACGTCGGTTGGAGAGCGCGCAGACGCAGGCGAATGCGATCGTGGCCTCCGCGCAGTCGCGAGCGGCCGATACGGTACGTGAGGCGAATGAGCAGGCGCAGTTCCTGGCCGGGCAAGAGAACGTCACCGAAATCGCACGGCGGAAGGCGCGTGATATTCTCGACCAGGCGCAGGCGAAGGCGGATCATCTCACGCAGGGCGCCGACAAGTACTGTTCCACGGTGATGGAGTCGCTGCAGCAGCAGCTCGGCAAGCTTGACCATGATGTTCAAGCGGGATTGCGGGTGCTGTACGACCGCCAGCGCGAGGCCGGCGAGCACCTGCCCCACCTTGAATCGAACGACTATCCGGAAGGCTGAATATGGCACGTATCGAAGACTCCCCTTGGGCGGTTTCCGTGGCGCAGGTGGCATCCCGCGCAGGTCAGAGCAAACCGCTCGACGCGATGTTCCCCGCTCCCAGCGGCATCGGCGATGAAATCGTCGGCGTTGACGAGGGTGCGGATGTGCAGGTCGTCGGCTCCTTCGATTCGATCGTCGACGGTCTGATTCTTTCGGCGCGCATCAGCGCACCGGTACATGCGGAGTGCACTCGTTGCCTGAAGCCGATTCAGCGCAACTGGGACGTGAACGTCACCGCCTTCTTCCCCTATGAAGACAAAACCGCCGTCAAGGGCGGCAAGAATGGCGCCAAGGCCTCCGAGGAGGAAGTCGACATCGTTGCGGGCGAAGACGAGTCCGAAGACACCTATCCGCTGCTCGAAGGCGGTTCATGGGCCGATTTGGAGGCGCTGCTGCGCGATACCCTGGTGGAGGAGCTGCCTCTGCAACCGCTCTGCAAGCCGGATTGCAAGGGACTGTGCTCGCAGTGTGGCATCGATCTGAACGAGCAGCCCGATCATCATCATGATGTGACCGATATCCGTTTCGCCGCGCTGGAAGGACTCAAGGCCCGTCTCGAGGGTACCGCCGATGGCGAATGATGCTCGATTTGGCGTTTGTACGGAGCTCACGTTAAGATACTGAACGCTTAAGCTCATATCGTTCGAACGAAATAGAGGAAACACCATGGCACTGCCTAAGTACAAGACCTCGCGCGCGAATACTCATTCCCGCCGCGCAAACTGGAAGGCCAAGGCCGCCCAGACCGTTACCTGCCCGAACTGCGGCGCCCCGGCGCTGCCGCACATGGCTTGCCCGAGCTGCGGCTCCTTCCGCGGCCGTGTGTACCGCGAGGCCGTCCGCTCCATTCACACCAAGTGAGTGTTGCCGACTAACGGTATATAGCATTGAAACCCTGCCATCGACGGGTGGCAGGGTTTTTGCTATTTGGGGCAGTGCGATTCGGTCCGCGATCTTCCGGTCCCCCATTTCGCTAGACTTGACCATAGTGCGGATCGGCGGAATCAACCTCCGCTCGACGATTATGCACGAATTCGTTGTTTGCGTAGCAATGAGACCAGGTGACTGGTCGCCTCGCCACGTGCGCAACGGCTGATTAACGAAGGAAGCAATCATGGCTCACCATCAGACCGGAACCAAGAACTCCACATCCAAGAACCCCCGGACGCCTGAAGCGTCCAAGACGTCCAAGGCCATACGGCCAACAGCGGTCAAGGGGAAGACGGCACCTGCCGACCCAACCGCCGCGTCTACGGGGAATACACGGGAGAGGACCCATATCTCCACCTCCATCACGACGGAAGGCGAGATGACCGCCAACGTGCTGCTGGAAGCACTCGGCACCACACTCGCCCCCGAACTGCTGGTCGAGGCGCTCACCCACCGCTCCTTCTCACACGAGCATCCAGGCGCGAAGAACTACGAACGCCTGGAGTTCCTCGGCGATGCCGTACTTGAACTCGTCTCCACGGAAACGCTGTATGCGGCCCATCCCGACATGACGGAAGGCCAGCTCGCCAAGATGCGCGCCAAAGCCGTTTCCGAAGAGTCGTTAAGCCACATCGCCCGCGAGAAGCTGCATGTCGGCCCGTACATCCTGCTCGGCAACGGCGAGGCGGAACAGCATGGCGCGGAGAAGAGTTCCATTCTCTGCGACATCGTCGAATCGCTGATCGGCGCGACGTTCATTCAGCACGGTATCGATGAGGCGCGAAAAGTCGTGCACCATCTGGTTGATGACACTTTGGCCGAAGTCGCCACCGAAGGCCCGGCATTGGATTGGAAGACCTCGCTGACCGTCAAGGCCCATGACATGGGATTGGGCGAGCCGTATTACCGGATGTCGGTTTCCGGCCCGGAATACGCGCAGGTTTTCACCGCGAAAGCCATGCTCGAAGGCTCCGACGAGGTGATTGGCATCGGCAAGGGCTCCAGCAAGCGCAAGGCTCAGCTTGCCGCCGCCGAGGCCGGCTGGAAGGCTTTGGACAATCGCCACTGACCATGCTCATCGGCGAAGGGCTGGCAGTGAACTCAGTAGACTACGCCGATGGCTTATACCACGCCCCTTCGCAACACGCCAGCATGTGGGCCGTTGCGGCTTTTCGCCGCTGTCAGCCGTTAGCATAGACTGATTACTAGCGAAGGAATTTGCGCAGCCCAGTCGCCACAAGCGATTACGCCGCATTCCGAAAAGGGGCTTCGACACCCGGCGCTCACCGACGCGCCCGCACACGAAGCCCAGCGAGAAGATTCCACGAACGAGCATGAGAGGGAACATGGTGTTACCTACGCCTCTGCAGGCATTCAGCGGCATGCCCAAGGCATCCGCCAACACTGAAAAGCAGACCATTGTCGACGGCGAGAAGATGACCGGCGCCGAAGCGCTGGTTCGTTCGCTGGAGGATCTGGGAGTTCAGGACGTTTTCGGCATTCCGGGCGGTGCGATTCTGCCGGTCTACCATGCGATCAAGGACGATACGAAATTCCGATTCGTACTGATGCGCCACGAGCAGGCCGCAGGCCATGCCGCCGAAGGCTATGCCGTGGCGACCGGCCGTGTGGGCGTGTGCATCGTGACCTCCGGCCCGGGCGCCACGAACATGATCACCCCGATTGCCGATGCGAACATGGACTCCATTCCGTTGGTCGTGATCACCGGGCAGGTGGGCGTGAACGCGATTGGCACGGACGCCTTCCAGGAGGCCGATATCGTCGGAGCCACCTATCCGGTGGTCAAGCATTCCTACCTCGTCACGCGCGCGCAGGATATTCCGCGCGTGCTTGCCGAAGCGCACTACATCGCACGCTCCGGTCGCCCCGGCCCTGTGGTGGTGGACATCACCAAGACCGCACAGACCGGTGACATGTACTACTCCTGGCCGCAGCGCATGATTCTGCCCGGCTACAATCCGACCACCAAGGCTCACGGCCGCGTGCTGTCCGATGCTGCCAAACTGTTCGAGCAGTCCTACCGCCCGGTGCTGTATGTAGGCGGCGGTGCGGTGCGTTCCGACGCGGGCGAGCTCGTCAAAGAGCTGGCCGAGATCACCGATGCACCGATCGTCACCACGCTGCCGGCACGCGGCATCGTGCCGGATTCCGATCCGAAGGTGCTCGGCATGCTCGGCATGCACGGTACCATCGCCGCAACCGGCGCAGTGCAGCGTTGCGATCTGCTGGTCGCAATCGGCGCACGTTTCGACGATCGCGTCACCGGCAAGCTCGATGCTTTCGCACCGGGCGCGCGCGTCATCCATATAGACATCGATCCGGCGGAAATCGGCAAGAACCGTCAACCGGACGTGCCAATCGTAGGCGATGTGGCGACCGTGCTCAAGGATCTCATCCCGGAAATCAAGCGCGAGCAGGCCATGCACGGCAAGCCGGACATAAGTCACTGGTGGGAAGTCATCAACAAGTGGGTCGAAGACTATCCGATCAAGTGGGAGCAGCCCACCGACGGCTCACTCGCCCCGCAATGGGTCGTCAAGCAGCTGTCCGTTATGGCCGACCCCGACACCATCTGGGTTTCCGGCGTGGGCCAGCATCAGATGTGGGCCACCCAAATCATCGAATTCGACAAGCCGCACTCCTGGATCTCCTCCGGAGGACTTGGCACGATGGGCTTCGGCCTACCCGCGGCCATCGGTGCACGCGTCGGCTCCGCACGCGAGTTCGCCGACAAGAAGCCGGTGTGGCTGATCGACGGCGACGGCTCCTTCCAGATGACCTCCGAAGAGCTGGCCACCGCGTTCCTCGACCGCACTCCGATCAAGATCGCCCTGCTGAACAACTCCGTATACGGCATGGTGCGCCAATGGCAGACCCTGTTCTACGAGCATCACTATTCCGCCACGAATCTGCTGGATGGCGAAAACACGCCTGACATCATGGACGTGCCGGACTTCGTGAAACTCGCCGAGGCGTATGGTTGCGTCGGAATGCGCGCATTCACCGAGGAAGAGGCCATCGAATGCATCAAGAAGGCCAACGCGATCAACGACCGACCGGTACTCATCGACTTCCGTGTGTGGAAGGATGCCATGGTATGGCCGATGGTCGCCGCCGGCGCCTCCAACGACGACGTGACCTACATGCCGGGTATCAAGCCGCTGCAGCGCGCCGCGGCCGAGAACGAGTGAACGAGTAAGCGGAAGGAAGGTCCAATCATGGCAAACTATCCTGCATCCCAGCCGGGTTCCAAGCGGCATACGCTGTCCGTGCTCGTGGAGAACCGTCCGGGCGTGCTGGCGCGTATCGCCGGCCTGTTCGCCCGCCGTGCGTTCAACATCAACTCGCTGTCCGTCTCCCCTACCGAACGTCCGGACATCTCTCGCGTAACCGTTACGGCCGACGTGGAGGAGGTGCCGCTCGAGCAGATCATCAAGCAGCTCAACAAGCTGCTGCATGTGCTGAAGATCGTGGATCTCGATCCGAACACCACCGTGGAGCGCGAGCTGGTGCTCATCAAGGTGGCCGCCGACGAGTCCAACCGTTCCGACGTGCTGGAAATCGTGCGCCTGTTCCGCGTACGCGTGGTCGACGTGAACCCTGAGTCGCTGACCATCGAGGCTACCGGTGCCGAAGGTAAGATCGACGCACTGCTTGGTCTGCTGGAACATTACGGCATCATCGAGCTGGTCCGTTCCGGCGCGGTGGCCGTGACCCGCGGTCCGAAAGCGCTGAGCGAGAAGGTGCTCGGTTCCGAGATCACCGGTCGCTGATCGGCGTCTGAGTTACATCGAAACACGATGAAGGGCGGTGCCTGCGATTCATCTCGCAGGTACCGCCCTTCATCGTCCTCAGCATCCGACGGCAACGCTGCCATCCATGTTCTGGGTCTATGTTCTTGGGCCTACTCGAGCTGTTCAGAGAGCTCCATCCACTCCATTTCGAGGGATTCGGATTCGTCTGCAACGGCCTGCAACTGCCCGTTGATCTTGCCTAGGCCTTCGTAATCGCTCGGATCATGTTCGGCCATCTGCGATTCCAACTCGGCTTTCCGCTCTTCCAGTTTGGCCAGCTTGCGTTCGATTGCGGCAACGCGCTTGGATGCCTCATGGAATGCCTTGCCGGTGAGTTTTGCCGAATCAGCGGCTGGACTGCCGGCCGAATCGCCGATTGCGCCGGTCGCCATACCAGCGGAAGCCGTAGCCGAGCCGACGTCTGCATGAGAATCGCCGGTATTGCCGTTCCTGCGTCCCTTGTCTGCAGACTTCTCATCGGCGAACGGATTCTTACCGTTCTTGATGGCTTCGGTCATATCAAGATAATCCTGCACACCACCAGGCAGATGACGCACCTTACCGCCGATCAGCGCATACTGCTGGTCGGTGACGCGCTCCAGCAGATAGCGGTCGTGGGAGACCACAATCAACGTACCCGGCCAAGTGTCGAGCAGGTCCTCCATCACAGCGAGCATGTCGGTGTCGAGATCGTTGCCGGGCTCGTCCATGATAAGCACGTTCGGCTCGTCGAGCAGGATGAGCAGCAGCTGCATGCGGCGCTTCTGCCCGCCCGACAGGTCTTTGATCGGCGTCATGAGCTGCGCGGATTCGAAGCCGAGACGCTCCATCATCTGCCCCGGCGTGGTTTCTTTGCCGTCCACGATGTAGCTCGGCTTGTAGCGGCTCAGCACTTCCTTGATCTTGTATTTGCCGAGTTTCTCCAGTTCGTCGAGTCTCTGCGACAGCACCGCGAATTTCACGGTCTTGCCGATGTTCACATGACCGGCGGTTGGAGTGATCGTGCCATCGAGAATCTTCAGCAGCGTCGATTTGCCGGCACCGTTCGCGCCGACGATGCCGAATCGGTCGCCGGGGCCGATCAGCCATGTCACGTCATCGAGGATCTTACGACCGGTGACGGTGATCTTCTGCGCGGCGGACGTCACTTGCGGCGCGGAATCGTCAGGCTCCGCACCGTCTTGCGATGGAACCGCAGCCGTCTGCTCAGCTGTTGTCCCGGCCGATTTTCCAACCGACCTTCCGGCTGCTTCAACGGCCTGTTGCGCGGCTGGAACGCCGGCATCTACCAGTCGCGGGTCGGTCAAATCGTCGACGGCGACTTCCACACTGCCGTGCACCTGCGGTTCGGCGTACATGGCCGGCACCACATCCACACGGGAAGCCGAGGCTTCCATTTCCGCCACATCGGGGTCGATGTCGGACTCGCCGTTGACATGCTCGAAGATCTGCGTCACATCGATCAGATCAACCACCTGCTTGCCTAGGCGGGAAGTCGCCATCTGCTTCAGTTCGAGCGTATTGCGCACTGGCGGCACGTCGGCGATGAGTTCGCGTGCGGCCTTCACGTGGAACTTCTGCTTGGTGGAACGGGCGCGGGCACCGCGGGTCAGCCAAGCGAGTTCCTTGCGGGCCAGATTACGGCGCTTCGTCTCACGCACGTCAGCCTGACGGTCACGTTCCACTCGCTGCAACATGTAGGCGGAATAGCCGCCCTCGAACGGTTCGATCACGCCGTCATGCACTTCCCACATCGATTCGCACACTTCGTCGAGGAACCAGCGGTCGTGGGTGACGAGCAGCAATGCGCCGGCGCCGGCGGACCAACGATTCTTCAGATGTTCGGCGAGCCAGTGAATCGTCACGACGTCCAAATGGTTGGTGGGCTCGTCGAGGGCGAGAATATCCCAATCCTTAAGCAACAGGCGGGCAAGGTCGGCGCGACGGCGCTGGCCGCCGGACAACGAGCCGATCCGCGCGTCCAGGCTGATGCCGCCGAGCAACGCCTCGACGATCTCACGTGATTTCGTTTCAGCGGCCCATTCGTAATCCTCACGACCCTCCAGCGCGGCTTCGCGCACGGTGGCGTCGTCATCGAGCGGATCGCGCTGATCAAGCATGCCGAACGTGAGACCGTTACGTTTGGTCACTCGACCGGAATCCGGTTCCTGCGTACCCTTGAACAGGTGCAGTAGCGTGGATTTGCCATCGCCGTTCTTGCCGACGATGCCGATGCGGTCACCTTCGAAAACACCTTGCGTCACATCGGTGAAAATCGTTTTCGTGGCGAAGGCGAGCGATACGTGTTCAAGTCCCAAATCATAAGTCGGCATAATCCACCAATGTAGCGGGAACGGCGGAACATGGAGGATTACCGGAACAGTCCCCCTCCTCAATCTACCGACACTCACGGCCCCTCACCGTCGGTAGATTGGGGAACATCCCAAACTACCGACGCTCAGACGGTCCTCAGCGTCGGTAGATTGAGGAGGGGCAGTTCAGCCCTGCAATGACTGCGCGTATGAATTGCATCGGGCAGCGAATCCGGAGAAAACCTGATCGGCAAGAGGCTGCAGCTGCGGATTGCATTCGACGTATGCCTCGCGCAGCTTCGATTTCGATCCGCCGGCGGCTTTCAGATCCTTGACCATACCCGGCTCGTCGAGCCACTCCTCCAGCAGGGTCGGCGTGACTTCCAAGTGAAATTGCAATCCGAGCGCGGAGCCGAATCGGAACGCCTGGTTCTTTGTCTTCTCACTGCGTGCCAGTGGCTGTGCGCCTTCGGGAAGCGTCACCACGTCGTTATGCCAATGCAGCACATCCACCGTCTTGTTCCACATCGAGAAGAAATCGTGTTTATCCACACGCTTGATCGGTGCAAAACCGATTTCCGGAGCATCCCCGCTTTTCAGTTTCGCTCCAAGCGCGGTCGCGATGATCTGGTGCCCTAGGCATACGCCCAGCACGGGCTTGCCGACGCTGACCGCGGCACGCGTCAGTTTGGCTTCAGCCTTCAGCCCCGGATACTTGTCGTAGTCGAGCGCACCCATCGGTCCGCCCATGAGCACCACTCCCGCCACCTCGTCGAAATCAGGGAATTCCGGCTTCTTTTCCTTGGCCACATTCATGATCTGGTATGACAACCCCAAGTCATCCAAGCCATCCAAAATGCGTCCCGGTTTCTCCCACGGGACGTGCTGCAGAATCAACACCTGTGATTGCGTCATGCAACCATTGTTACATCACCCACGTAAACAACATTCACAAATTCGACAAATCAGCTACAATCGTTTTCCACTTAGCCTGCGGATTCCATGCATTAGTATGTCCGATTCTGGCAATACTCTCGTGGGTATGACGAACACGCAAGAACCGCAGAATACCAACACTTCCGGCGTTGCCGGCACAGTCCAAACGGTGGCTGGCGCCGCAACCGAACTGAAGCTGTACGACACCGCCTCGCACACGGTGTCGAGTTTCGTGCCGCTCAGACCCGGCCAGGTCGGTATCTACGTGTGTGGCGCCACGGTGCAGAGCTCACCGCATATCGGCCATATCCGCGCTGCCGTCGCATTCGACGTGGTACGTCGCTGGTTCCAGCGTCTCGGCTACAAGGTCACATTCGTGCGCAACGTCACCGACATCGACGACAAGATTCTCGACAAGGCGGCCGCCGCAGGTCAGCAATGGTGGGAACGTGCCTACATCTACGAACGCGAGTTCACTGAAGCATACGATACGCTCGGCGTCGAGCCGCCGACCTACGAACCTCGCGCCACCGGCCACATGATCGACATGATCGACCTTATTCGGAAGATCATCGACAACGGCCACGGTTATGTGGTGACCGACGAGAACGGCAATCCGACCGGCAACGTCTACTTCGACGTGGCCAGCTGGCCGCATTATGGCGAACTGACGCATCAGAAACAAACCGCCGTCTCCGATGATGCATCCAAGATCACCGACGCGATGGGACCGTCCGTCGACAATGCCGGCGACGACAAATACAACCCGATCGACCCGGCCGACATGTCGCCCGACAAGCATGATCCGCGCGATTTCGCGTTGTGGAAGGCCCCGAAGGATTCCGATCCGCTCGACGCCCGTTGGAACACACCGTTCGGTACGGGTCGTCCGGGCTGGCATATCGAATGCTCCGCGATGAGCCATCGCTATCTGAAGGACATGTTCGACATTCACGGCGGCGGCCTCGATCTGCGATTCCCGCACCACGAGAACGAGATGGCGCAGACGCGCGCCGCCGGTTACGATTCGGCCGCCCGTTGGATGCATTCCGCTTGGGTCACCGCAAAAGGCGAAAAGATGAGCAAGTCGCTCGGCAACGGCCTGTCCGTTCCGGCGGTTCTGGCGGAAAATTCCGCCTGGGTGGTGCGTTACGCACTTGGTTCCGTACAGTACCGTTCCATGCTGGAATGGTCCGATCAGACGCTGGCCGAAGCGCAGTCCGCCTACGATCGCGTGGCGAATTTCATCGAACGCGCCGGCGCCGCCGTCGGCGAACAGCCGTCCCATGATGAGATCGCCGCGATTTCCGCGGATGCGCTGCCGGCCGATTTCGTTGCCGCAATGAATGACGACATCAACGTTTCCGGTGCGACCGCTGCGATTTTCACGGCGATCCGTTCCGGCAACACGTTGCTGTCGAAACTGGCCGACCGCGCCGATTCGGATGCCGCCAAAGCCGAAGTGCGCGAAGCACTCGTGAATGTGCGTGCGATGCTCGATACGTTGGGATTGGATCCGCTGGCCGAACCATGGGTGAATGGCGGCGTTGCAGGAGGCGCGGCTGGCGCTGCCGCCGATTCCGCCGAGCATGCGGCGCTCGACAAGCTCGTTTCCGAACAGTTGGCCGAACGTGCCGAAGCCCGCAAATCCAAGGATTTCGCCCGAGCCGACGCGATTCGCAACGCACTGAACGCGGCAGGCATCGCCATCGAAGACGGTCCGCAGGGCTCCACTTGGTCGCTGCAGTAGTCGTCCAATCGTCCATCGCATAGTCATCTATCCGAGCAAACGGCTAGACTGGGGAACATTATGGCAGCATTTAGTTCTTTGACAGACAGGCTCTCGAATGCCTTCAAGCATCTGAAGAGCAAAGGCAAGCTTTCCGAGGCCGATATCGACGGTACGATCCGTGAGATTCGCCGCGCGCTGCTCGACGCCGATGTGGCGCTCGACGTGGTGCGTTCCTTTACCGGCCGTATCCGCGAGCGTGCGCTCGGCACTGAGGTTTCGCAGGCGCTGAATCCGGCGCAGCAGGTCGTGAAGATCGTCAACGAAGAGCTCACTGACGTGCTCGGCGCCGGCGTGGATCGTCCGCTGAACTTCGCAAAGAATCCGCCGACGATCATCATGCTCGCAGGCCTTCAGGGCGCCGGTAAGACGACGCTCGCCGGCAAGCTGGGCTATTGGCTGAAGGATTCCGGCCATACCCCGCTGCTTGTCGCGGCCGATTTGCAACGTCCGAACGCGGTGACGCAGTTGCAGGTGGTCGGCGAGCGCGCCGGCGTACCGGTGTATGCGCCGGAAAAGGGCGTGCAGTCCGCCGGCGGTGAGGCCGTTGCCTCTCCGGGCCTGACCACCGGAGACCCGGTGAAGGTGGCCCGCGATTCCGTGGCGTTCGCCAGGCAGAAGCTGTATGACACGGTCATCATCGATACCGCAGGCCGTCTCGGTGTTGATGAGGAACTGATGAGGCAGGCCCGCGATATCCGCGATGCCGTGCAACCGAATGAGATCCTGTTCGTCATCGACGCGATGATCGGTCAGGATGCCGTGCAGACGGCGAAGGCGTTCGACGAAGGCGTGGACTTCACCGGCGTGGTGCTTTCCAAGCTTGATGGCGATGCTCGTGGCGGTGCCGCGCTTTCCGTCGCATCCGTTACCGGCAAGCCGATCCTGTTCGCTTCGACGGGCGAAGGATTGAAGGATTTCGAAGTCTTCCACCCGGATCGCATGGCTTCCCGCATCCTCGACATGGGCGATATCCTCACCCTGATCGAGCAGGCGCAGAAGCAGTTCGATGAGGAGGAGGCCCGTAAGGCCGCCGTGAAGATTTCCGACGGCTCCTTCGGTCTTGACGATTTCCTCGACCAGCTGCAGCAGGTGCGCAAGCTCGGCCCGATGAAGAATCTGCTCGGCATGATTCCTGGCATGGCCGCGCACCGTAAGGAACTTGAACAGTTCGATGAGAAGGAGATCGACCGTACCGAAGCCATCATCCGTTCGATGACTCCGGCGGAGCGACGCGATCCTTCGATTATCGACGGTTCCCGTCGCGCCCGTATCGCCTACGGTTCCGGCGTGACCGTCTCGCAGGTCAATGCGCTGTTGCAACGTTTCGAGCAGGCCTCGAAGATGATGCGCCGCATGAGCAACAAAGCCGGTGCCGGCATGCCCGGTTTCGGCGGCCCGTCCATGGGTGGCGGCAAGGGCAAGAGCAAGAAGGGCAAGAAGAAGGGTTCCAAGTCCGGCAATCCGATGAAGCGCGAGGCTGAGGAGAAAGCATTGCGGGACAAGCTCGCCGGCAAGAACTCCGGCGGCAAGTCGAGTGGCTCCGCTTTCGCCAAGAAACCGCAGAATCCGGCGCTTCCGGCTGGTTTGCAAGATGTGATGGGCGATTCGGGCACGGAGTTGCCGCCGAACTTCGGCGGCGGTCTGTCCGGTCTGCTGCACTGACCCGTTCCGACTGCAGGATCGCCCGCCTGCGGATCTATCCGCTATGGGGTGATCGTCCGCTCACGAGCCATCCACCCCTACTGGGAACCACCCGCCTGCGGAACCACCCACCTACGGATCGGTTCACTCGCCAACAGAGGGCATCGGAAGCCAATCCGATGCCCTCTTCGCGTATGCCTTCTCATTCTCCTCACTCTGCTGACGCTCACAGCACCTCACCGTCGGCAGTTTGGGAGAATATCCAATCTGCCGACACTCACGGACCGTCACCGTCGGTAGATTGCGGTGCTGTCTCAATCTGCCGACGCTCAGGGTGCTGTAAGCGTCGGCAGATTGAGGATGCCGGATTATTTGAGAGTCAGGGTGGCGGCCAGCGCCAGATGATCGCTACCTTCGACGGTGAAGGACCGCACGTCGGAGGCATCCAGCCCCGACGTGAACAATACATGGTCAAGAATGATGCGCGGCCACGGCAGCCATGAGGGGAACGTAGCACGGCGACCTTTCGCCTCGACCAACGCGGCATCCTTGAATCCCAGCCGCATTAGCTTTCTGAAACTCGGATGATCGGTACCGGAGTTCAGATCGCCCATCACCACGGTGATATCACCTTGATTCTGCGTAGTAGCGAAGGCGCCCAATCCGATAATGCCAGCAGACCAGTCGCGGCAGCCGCGCATCGGCGATTTCGGATGCGCCGACGCAAAGGTGATGCTCCGCATCGAATCAATCGGAAAGCATAGTCCCGGCACATCGGCGGCCGGAATCACCACCGTGACCGGTGAAGCATCACTTGGTTCCACACGAATCCAGACGCCGTTGAACCCGCCATTATCCGATTCCTTCACCTCGCCCAGCTGACGATAAGGCAACAGATCGGCAAGGCCCGCCGCATCCAGCTCGGCGATCAGGTTCTCCGTAAGTTCCTGCAACGCAAGTACGGCGATGTCATATCGTTTGACGGCTTCCACAATCGCGGCAGCATTTGCACGGCCGAATCGGCAGTTCAGCGTCATCACGCGGAACTGACCATGCCGGGCGTCCTCCGCTCCAGTCTCGGTCTCCTCAGTATTGTTTTCACGCGATGTTTCACGCTTTTCCGCAAGCCTGTCGGCAATCATCTGCGCAGTGTTGTGCGTCTGCAGATTGTTGATCCAATACTGTTCCTTACGCAATAGTGATGCAAGGCAGACGGCCAGCGCAGTGCAGCCGAGAGCGATTTCATGCAGCGCGAACCCAGCAATCGAAATGGTCAGCGTCGGAATCCACATGAACGGAATCAGCGCAATCAGATACGGCAACGGTAGATGGCCGTCCCATCCGGCAGGCATTTCACCGAGCGCAATCCACACGATGCAGACCAGCAACACAATCCAAAGCGCGATAATCATCGAGGCAACTCCCTTTGCAAACCGTTCGTTGCAAGATCGAATACGTAGATTCCCCAGTGTATCCAATTTGGCTGATTCCGGAAGTCCGGACAATCAGACCCGCCCAAACACCTCACGGTTGTCCGATTCTCCAGAATCAGACAACCCGGCAAGTCGTTTCCCAATCCACCGACGCTAAAGGCACGCCACCGTCGACAGTTTGGGAAACCTCACAATCTACCGACGGCAAGGCGCTGCCAGAATCGGTAGATTGAGTGATCTTCACAATCCGCCGACACTGAGACGCTGTCACCGTCGGTAGATTGGGTGGCGCCATAATCCGCCGACGCTAAGGGCACGCCACCGTCGGTAGATTGGGAAAGCAGGAGGATTGCCGACGCGCGATGCCGGCGCGTCCAGACCCCACAGTTATAATTACCCAGTTATTCGCGCGCGCGAAGCCCTCTAACTATCGCGTGACGTGAGGAACACGTGGGTTTCGGATTCCGTGCCCCACACAGAACACGAAACACACACCCCTAGTTACAAGGAGAGCCATTTTGGCAACCAAGATTCGTCTGAAGCGCATGGGTAAGAAGTTCTACGCGTTCTACCGCGTGGTGATCATGGATTCCCGTACCAAGCGTGATGGCCGCGCCATCGAAGAGATCGGTACCTACAATCCGAACACCCAGCCTTCGACCATCAACATCAATTCCGAGCGCGCTCAGTACTGGCTCGGCGTTGGCGCCCAGCCGACCGAGCAGGTGCTGAACCTGCTGAAGATCACCGGTGACTGGCAGAAGTTCAAGGGTCTCGACGGTGCTGAGGGCACCCTGAAAACCGTTGAGGCTGGTCCGGATGCCGCCGCTCGTGTTGAGGCCGTCGAAGCCCAGGCCCAGAAGCTGAAGGCAGCAAAGTCTGAAGCCGCCGCCAAGGCCGCCGCCGAAGCCGAAGCCGCCGCCACTGAGGAAGCCCCGGCTGAAGAGCCGGCTGCGGAAGCTGAGTGATCATGCTCGCCCAGGCTGTGGAACATCTGATCAAGAACATCGTCGATTTTCCCGACGACGTTTCCGTCAAGTCCCATGAGAACGCGCGCGGCGAACTTATTCGCGTGCGCGTGAACCCGGAAGACATCGGTCGCGTCATTGGACGCAGCGGCCGCACGGCCAATGCGATCCGCACCGTGGTACAGGCGCTGTCCGACCATAAGGTGCGCGTCGACATCATGGATGTGCGCAGGTGAGATCCTAGCGTGGTGCGTGAGATGCATGTAGACGACCCTCAACAGCCTGAGCTGCTGAGGGTCTGTCGTATCGGACGTGCGCAGGGACTCAAAGGTGAAGTCACCGTGCAGATCTTTACGGACGAACCGGAATACCGATTCGCTCCCGGTGCTGTGCTGTACACGAAAGACGGCGAAGAAGAGTACGTGGTGGAACACTCCCGTACCTTCAAGAACCGTTGGATCATCAAATTCGAGGGCATCGACAATCGTGACTCGTCAGAAGCCGCCAACGGCACTGTGCTCTATGGCGAGGCCGACGATCCGGAGGAGATGCTTCAGGCCGACGAGTGGTATCCGAAAGACCTGATCGGTCTGGAGGCACGTCTTGCCGACGACAACACACTGGGGCTCGAACCCGGTATGGCGATCGGCAAGGTCGTGGATGTGATTGAGGTGGCCCAATGGCTGCTGAAAATCCGTCTCGCCAACCCGGTCAAGGATGCCGATGGCGTGGTCGTTGAGAACAGTGCGTTGGTGCCGTTCGTCGACGAGCTCGTACCGGACATCGATTTGGAGGAAGGCTATCTCACTTTGAATCCGCCAGGCGGACTCATTCCAGGACTGTAACGGCAATCCCTCAAAAAAACGGATTCCCGCCAAAGCAGATTCCCGGACGCCGCCCCCCGAAGTATATTCAGCAGCATATCCCCGATATTCCATCGATTGAATCGACTCATCCTACGGAATATCGGGGATATATTCATCTTGTGCGATGTATTTCTTACGATTATGGTGAGCCATGGACCGGAAAACATCCGGCAACCAGGAGGAACACCATGGCACTGACACTGCATACCCCGCAGCGGCCCATCGCGCCGACCCGCAAGGCGCATCAGACCCGAATCGAACACGATTGCATCGGATCGGCCGAAATACCCGCCGAAGCCTACTGGGGCATTCACACGCTACGCGCCATCGATAATTTCCCCGTCTCCGGCATCACCGTCAGCGATCATCCGGAACTCATCCGCGCCTATGCGCAGGTCAAGCAAGCCTGTGCCCGCGCCAACGGCGAACTCAGCAATATCAACGCATATCAGGCGGCACTCATCGACAGAGCCTGCGAAGACGTGGCCTCCGGCGAGCTTAACGACCAATTCCCCGTCGACGTGCTGCAAGGCGGTGCCGGCACCTCCACCAACATGAACGTGAACGAGGTAATCGCCAATCGTGCGTTGGAACTCGGCCACCACGCACGCGGCGAGTATGACATCATCCATCCCAACGACACCGTCAACAAGTCGCAATCCACCAACGACACCTATCCGGCGGCATGCCGACTCGCCCTGATCGGCGCTTCCGGCATGCTGGTCGACCGCACCAGCCAGCTCGTCGACGCCTTCCATACATTGTCGGAGCGCACCATGCCGATCGTCAAAATCGGCCGCACGCAACTGCAGGACGCCGTTCCAATGACCTTCGGCCAGGAGTTCGGCGGCTTCGCCTCGCAACTCGACGCCGACGCACGACTGCTGTCATCGCAACAAACGCCGCTTGCCGTAGTCAATCTTGGCGGCACCGCAATCGGCACCGGCATCTGCGCCGACGCACGTTTCCGCGAGCGTGCGATCCGGCATCTTGCGGAGCTGACCGATCTGCCGATCCGCGCGGCCGACGATTCGGTGGGAGCCACCAGCGACGTCGGCGATTTCGTCACCTTGTCCGGCGCCATCAAACGTACCGCCCTGCATTTGGGTAAGATCGCCAACGATCTGCGGCTACTGGCAAGCGGACCACGCGCAGGGTTTGAGGAGATTCATCTGCCGGCCCGTCAGGCAGGCTCGTCAATCATGCCGGGCAAGGTCAATCCGGTCATTCCGGAATGCGTGAACCAGTGCGTGTTCATGATCATGGGCATGGACGCCACCATATCCTGTGCCGCCGAAGCCGGGCAATTGCAGCTCAACGCATTCGAACCGGTAATGCTGCATGCGCTGCTGACCGGCATGCACACGCTCGCCAACGCCATGGACACGCTCCGCGAGCACTGCGTGAGCGGCATCACGGTGAACGAGCAAGCCGGCATGGATGAGGTCATGCGTTCCTCGTCACTGGCCACTGCGCTCATCGGCTATATCGGCTACGAACGGGCCATGACCATCGCGCAGGAGGCGCTCGTCAGGAACACCACCGTGCGTGAGATCGCGCAGAAGGAGAAGGTGTTGAGCCCCGAATTGCTCGATTCCATCCTCGATCCGCATAATCTGACCCACATGCATTGCATGCCGACCGGCGCCATGCATGGTTGCCTCAAGAAGTAGACATCGGATTGCCCCGGCATCCATGCTCCGATGCTCGCGGCGACGTTCACGCTTCGGGATCTTCCCGCTTCGATGACCCTTTTGGCAATCCTCTTGGCAGGCATCCCACTATTGTGGAGCAGTATGAAGATCGATATCGTGTCCGTGTTCCCGGAGTATTTCGAAGTGCTGAACCTCAGTCTTCTCGGCAAGGCGCAGGCGAAGGGCCTGGTCACCGTTCAGGCGCACAATCTGCGCGATTGGACGCACGACGTGCATCATTCCGTGGATGACACCCCGGTCGGCGGCGGCGCCGGCATGGTCATGAAACCGGAGGTGTGGAGCGAGTGCCTTGATGATTTGCTGGGACTCGCACCGGCCACGATTGCCGCGGATGCCGTCGATTGCGCTGCCGAACATGCTTGCGGCACTTGCGACGGTGAGGCATCGATTTCCACGGATGATACGACTGCCGAAGTTCCGGATGGTACCGCCGCTGATTCGCCTCGCCCGGTGCTGATCTTTCCGAATCCGTCCGCTCCCCTGTTCACGCAGCAGGATGCGACCGAGCTGAGCCACGCCGATCATCTGCTGTTCGGTTGCGGTCGTTACGAAGGCTATGATGCTCGCATTCCGCAGTATTACCGTGCGCAAGGCGTTGACGTACGCGAATATTCAATCGGCGATTATGTGCTGAATGGCGGTGAGGTGGCGGTTTCCGTCATGTTGGAAGCCATTACGCGCCTGATGCCGGGGTTCATGGGTAATCCGGCATCGATCGTAGAGGAATCCTACACCGGTGGCAATGCGTTGTTGGAGCACCGCCAGTACACGAAACCAGCCGAATGGCGTGGGCTCAAGGTGCCGGATGTGCTGCTTTCCGGCGATCATGGCAAGGTGGATCGGTTCCGTCGTGATGAGGCGTTGTCCAAGACCGACGAACTGCGCCCGGACCTGATCGAGGCTCTCGATTGCACCCAGCTCGACAAGGCTGACCGCAAAACACTGATGTCCTTGGGGTGGGAGGTTTCCGGTCCTCACCCACGCAAGCGCGAATCCCTCAATCTGCCGACGCTGACACACCCCTCACCGTCGGTGGATTGAGGATATACCCAAACTACCGACGCTGGCACGCCCGCCAGCGTCGGTGGATTGAGGACGTCAGAGATTACCGACGCTGGCGGGCTCGATGTAGTACACGGCGGTTTCACCATAGTCACGGCGGTCGGCGATCACCCAACCGTCCGGCGGAGTCGGGTCATCGGATCGTGTGGGCCGTTCCAGCACGATGATGGTATCGGAGGATGTCATGTCGCCGCCCGCTAGGTCAGACAGCAACTGATTGCAGGCCTCGGTTTCGAAGATATACGGCGGATCGATGAAAATCACGTCGAACGATGCGACGGCGGCCCCTGCCGCATATTTTTCGGCACGCGCCTTGATCACGCGCGCGCTCATGCCCGATTCCCATGAACGGTTGCGCTTCAATGCAGTCAGCGTATGCGCGATCAACGTTGCCGCCGGTGCGGAGGATTCCACCGCTACGAGTTCTCGCGCGCCACGACTCAACGCCTCGATGCCCAAAGCTCCCGTTCCGGCGAACAGGTCGAGTACGCGCGCATCGTCCAGCACTCCCCACGAATCCAGATGCGAGAATATCGCTTCTTTGGTCCTGTCGGTGGTCGGCCTGGTACCGGCTTTCGGCGTGGTCAGCGCCACACCCTTGAATCGTCCTGAAATAACGCGCATGGACACAAGCCTAATTGCTGGTAAGGAAGGTTTCGTTGCCACGGGTGAAGTCGAGCACGGCACCGGCGAGCTGTACCTCTCCAAGCAGGTCGGGGTCGGCGGCCACCAACTCTTCTGCGGCGGTACGGGCGTGTTCGATGATTTTCACATCCTTGACCACGCGCAACAGCTTCAGACTCGACCGTCCGCCCGATTGGGCATCGCCCAGCACATCGCCGGCCCCGCGGAATTCCAAGTCAGCCTGGGCGATTTCCGCGCCGTCAAGCGATCCGCGAATCACTTCGAGACGTTGCGCAGCGTCACTGCCAGCCTCGGCACGTGAGATCAGGAACGCCCACGAATTGGTGCCACCTCGCCCGACGCGCCCGCGCAGCTGATGCAACTGGGACAATCCGTATCGGTCCGCATCAAAGATCACCATGCAACTGGCCTGCGCCACATCCACGCCGACCTCGATCACAGTGGTCGCCACCAGAATCGGCGTGGTACCGGCCGCGAAATCGGCCATGACCCGCATTTTGGTCTCATCATCATCCCTGCCGGTCAATGTGGCAAAGCGAATGCCGGCGAACTGCGGCAATCCCGCCAGACGTTCCTTGATCTCGGCCACGGAATGCAATGGCGGACGCTGTGCACGCTGTTCGTCGTCCTCGCCCAGCTCATACAGTTCATCGAACGAGCGCCCCGGATCCTCATCAGGTGAGGTGTCGACTTCGGTGGAATCGGCATCGATGCGCGGGCATACCACATAGGCGCGCTCCCCTGCGTCGAGGCGGCTTCGAATCAACGCAAACATGCTGGCCATGGTATGCGCATCCGCTTCGGGCACCACGAAGGTGCGAATCGGTTTGCGTCCGCCCGGCAGTTCGGTGAGCCACGAGATGTCAAGGTCACCGAACCAGGTCATGGCGGCGGTGCGGGGAATCGGCGTGGCCGTCATGACCAGCAGGTGCGGTGCCTTGTCGGCCTTGGCATTCAGCGATTCGCGCTGTTCTACGCCGAAACGGTGCTGTTCGTCAATCACTGCCAGTGCAAGGTTCGGCGCTTGGAAGGTCTTGGAGAATGCGGCGTGCGTGGCTACGACGATGCACGGCGTGCCACTTGCCGCCACGGCGAGCACGCGCCGACGCGCCGACAGTTTCATGCCACCGGTGAGCAGCAGCACCGGAATGTCCCCGCCCGGCAGATTCCCGATGCCCGATTCCCCGGCAGCCAGTCCGCCACCTGTCGGCCCCGTACCAGCCAGTTCCCCACCAGCCGACCTTCCGCCGACTTGTGCACCGCCATCCACACCCTGATTGTGAGTAGATTGTTCGTGGGATTCCCCATATTCCGCAGTGCGTACGGCGCCTCCCATACGCTGAACCATCTTGGAGATGCTCTCGTAATGTTGTTCGGCCAGCACCTGCGTCGGCGCGACGAGCACCGCCTGCAGTCCCGATCCGACGGCCTGCATCATCGCGGCGACGGCGACCACCGTCTTGCCGGAGCCCACTTCGCCTTGGAGCAGTCGTTGCATCGGATAATCGCACGCCATGTCGGCGGAGATGTCGGCGATGACCTGTCGCTGCCCGGCGGTCAGGTCGAACGGCAGGGATGCGATGAAATCATCCAGCAATGCGGTTTCGGAGCAGGCCGAAGCGGCCGCCTTGCGCGAGGCGTCGCGCGACTTGACGAGCGCGGTCTGGCAAATCAGCGCCTCCTCGTAGCGCAACGTATGCAATGCGGCATCACAATCCTTGGTATTCGTCGGATCATGAATCGCCATGAACGCTTCCGCACGATGCATCAGGCCTTCGGCGGCGCGCAGATGTTCCGGAACGATGTCGGGAACGGCTGCAGCGAGCGCCTCGGTCTGCGCGGCGCGGTCGATGTTCGGCCGGTCGAATTCCCCGGCTCGTCCGGATTCTACAGTTGCAACCCGTTGCGCGGCCAGGTATTCGTCACCGCGCAGCGCATCCATGTATTTCAGGATCGACTCGTGGATGTGCTCGCTGGAGATGCGCGAATTCGCATGGTATACCGGTCTCGGCCGGCAGACGCGGGTCAATGCTTCCTGTACCGTTTCCGCGTCGAATGTGAGATTGGATTGCGGGAGATTGGATTGCAGCGGATCGCACGCGGGCCCGTCGCCGGGCCCATCGTTCCATTCCCCGGATTCCGCCGGCGATTGCATATCATGGTGCCTATCTGATTGCATATCCGTCGGATTGACGGTGAGCATGTCGGGATGGGTGAACTGCAGACGATCGTTGTAGACGCTCGGCTCCCCCGCGATTACCAGCAGTGCACCGTCATGCAACCTGCGTTGCACCCAGTCGACATATGATTTGCGATACGAGAAGAACACCAATGAGGCAAGCGATCCGGCGACGCGGCGGGATTGCGCGAATCGTGCATCGTCCACGGTGGCGATCAGGCGGAATCCCCGGCGGGCCATCGGGAACACGCGTACTTCCCGCACATGCGCCGCGAATGCCATCTTCTCCCCGATTTTCGCTTCGCGCAGGGCTCGCAACGGCACCGGTTCGGTCACACGGAACGGATAGTAGGTCAGCGCATCACCGATTGACACCACGCCCAATGACTTCAACGCGCCGACGCGGCGGCGATTCGTTTCGATCGAGGTAATCGGGGTTTCCAGTGTGGCGTTCATAACACTTCATTGTGTCACATACCCCATATTCGCCCCGCATCAATATGACCCGCAAGGGCGAACAGATAAAGCAAAACCCCGGTGGCCTTGGACCTACCGGGGTTTCAAGCTGTTATTTCGCGATTCACGCTTCAGCACGCTGAACCTTGCCAGCCTTCAAGCACTTGACGCAAACGCGAACGCGAACGTTCTCGCCGTCGATGGTGGTGCGAACCGGCTGCAGGTTCGGGCGGAAGGTGCGCTTATTGCGAATATGTGAGTGCGAAACGGTGTAACCGGTCTGCGGTCCCTTGCCGCACACTGCGCAACGAGCTGCCATAATGGACTCCCTATAATTACTATTGACTTGCAAGTCTGCGCGTTCGACGCCCGCAACTGAATGCGTGGCAGAACACACAACTTCTCAACTATACAACCAGCCCCGACCAATCGCAAACCCTACCGACATGGATCGGCAACATGAGCCGGCAACATGGACCGATGGCACAACTGCCCGATACGACCCGGCGGCACGCTCCTGCCACACGCCCTATGATTCCATCACGCCCATACGCAAACTGGCCGAAACGGAACCCATCACATCGCCTCCGACACGCGACCCCAATACCCAGACGGCATCCTGGGCGAACAGCGGGAATCCCGCATCGGTCAGCTCGATGGCCGCACGGGCCAGCACGTCCAGAACCTTCTCGCTCGGCGCCACCGGTATGCCGCCGGCGCGCATCGCGGAGCAGGCATCGTCGTACGACATCTCCGCAGAAGCCAGTCCCATCTGTTGGCTCAGCTCATATGCCTCGTCGCGGGCTGCGTTACGGAACGGGGTGCCGCCGTTGACCATCATCGTATAGCAGGCAAGCGCCTCCTGCAGACGGCCGATCTGCCACAGTGCGTATCCGAGCCGGTAGTAGAGCACTTCGCAGTCCACAGGCAGCACGGCCAGTTTGAGCGCTTCGATGAGCACATCCGCGGCCTTGCCGTATTCGTCGTTCTTGGCGTACACCTGCGCGAGTTCCTCGCGGAACCTCATGCAGGTCGGGCCGAGTTTGATGCATGTGAGTCCCTCGCTTTCGGCACGCTCCTTGCCGCCGTTGTCTTTGGCGAGCATGCCGAGGTTCTGGTGCACGTCCACCGCAGCGTCCGGCAGTTTCCAGTAACGCGTGTGTTCATCGCCTTCCAGCAACGACACCATAAGGCGGCCAGCCGAACGGCTGCAATATAGCGGAATCTCGCCGTTCGCGCCAATCTTCGCTTCGCCGGCCTCGCCCAGTTGGGTCAGTGCGACTTCAAGCTGCAGCTCCGCGACCATCGGGGAATCCTCGTTCTCCTCGACGATCGCGATCACATCGTCGGTGGAAATCGGCGACTCGTCGTGCATGACGTCCAGCTCGCAGGCACGGTCGGCGCGCAGGAACCCGCGCAACGATTCCGGAAGTTCACGCTGATCCTGCCATTCCGGTACGCGCTTCTGCAGGAACACAGCCGGCATGGTCAACGGTTCAATCTGCGTAAATCCTCGATTCGCGTCGAACTGGCCACGGTAACGCACCGGCTTGAGCAGGTTGAGCAGGGCCAGAGGATCGACGTCCAGCGACATTTCGTCGCATTGGCCGTTCTTCATGGCGGGAAGCGCGCCCATCATGAACGGCACGCGGTCGAATCCCATGGAAATCACGGGCGTGCCATCCGTATTGCCAAGGCAGCCGGTCAGATCGACCTGCGTAATGCGCACTCCCGACGAAAATGCGGCCCACGCCAGCAGACCACCCAATCGCACGGCATAGGCTGAAGCGAAACCGTCCGCATGCTGGCGTTCAACCGGCATGATCGCAGGCTTCGGAACGCTGAAATGCACCACCATCACGCCGGCACGGGCGTCTTCGTCAAAACGGTAGCTCATGCGGAACGGCAACGAGAGACTTTCGCACACGTTGGCGAAGCGAGTGCTGATGTCCCAGTCACCGCCACGCACGCCTTCGACGCCACGCATGGTACGGAACCGGTTTTCACCAGCTTGCAGCCCATCGATGATGCCGATCTTGTGCGATACATCGCTCATAAACTCCTGCGATTTGCGCAGATAGAAGCGCTCATCGATACTGTCCGCGGACATGCCGTCCTGCACTGTGGCATGAGCCTCGTCATCGGCATAGTCGATGCGATTGAGGGCCGATTCAACCGCATGCAGCAGGTCGCATTGCTCCTGGCTCAGCTCTCCGGCGTCGAAGCGGAGCCAGAATCGTTTCGTGGTGCTCAGCCGAATGGCCTCAAGATCGGATCCGGCTGCGATATCGCGAATCCGCGCCGCGCCCGCCTCAATGAGCAGACGGGCCGCGAACCGTTCGAACGGACCGGCTTGCTCGGCATTCGTGGAGCCGCGCCATATGATCATGTCGACGGCGTCCGGCAGCGGCTGGTTCACCAGCAACTGCAGCATATCCGCATTCGCATCCAAAACGTTCGGAACATCCGCGCCCATGTTCAGGCTCCTTGCAATCCGGCGGTCACAGGGCAATCATCGTCGCATAACCGTAACCTGCATCGATTCTCCGCCTGCATTCACCGGGCCTATCGGCCATCGGCGTGAGCAGGTCCTGTTACCCATCCTATCCGACGAAACGGTCCGTTCGAAGACAATCCTCACGCCCGATACCCCCGTAGTCGATGAGTACGTTCACCCGCTGTTCATCTCATGCAAGCGACAGCCCCGTGCGTCAGCCCTAAGATGAATAAGACAGACGAATAAGCCACAATGGAACTGACATTCACCCGAAAAGAGTCAGCGCATGACGTACAGCACCACTGCCGATACCACTTCGAAATCGCCGGAGGCGAATGCGAAGATGACCACCCGCGAGAAGAAATGGATCGTCTACGACGTCGGCAATTCCGCATTCGTACTGCTTTCCACAGCCGTGGTGCCGATTTATGCGAATTCGCTGCTCAAGGCCGCAGGCGAAACGAACATCGTGTCGACGTGGGGCTATGCGCAGACCATCGCATCGCTGGTCATCGCCGTGCTCATGCCGTTGCTCGGTTCCATCGCCGACGTGCAGGGCATGAAGATCAAGTTCTTTACCGGTTTCTTCCTCACCGGCGTGGTCATGTGCTGTGCGATGGCGTTGCCGCTCGGCTGGCTTGCGTTCCTTATTGTGTGTGTGCTGGCTACCATCGGACTCAACGGTTCGCTCACCTTCTATGACTCCATGCTGGTCGACACCACCACCAACGAGCGCATGGACCGCGTTTCCTCGCATGGCTACGCATGGGGCTATATCGGCTCCACCGTGCCGTTCATCGTATGCATCGCGCTCATTTTCGGTGGGCCGGGCCTGTTCGGATGGACCACTGTGGCCTGCACGCGCGCTTCGTTCGTGATCACCGCCGCCTGGTGGGTGACGTTCACCATTCCACTGCTCACCAGCTACAGGCAGGTGCACTACCGCGCCACCGCCGACCAGACCGGCGAGGCGATCCGCCACACCTTCTCCGAATTGGCCTCCACGTTCCGCGCGATCCGCAAGAACAAGCCGTTGTGGATGTTCATGATCGCATTCTTCTTCTACATCGACGCCGTCAACACGGTCATCTCCATGAGCACCTCGTACGGCACACAGCTCGGCATCGACTCCACCCAGCTGGTCGTCGCACTGCTCGTCACGCAGTTCGTGGCGTTCCCGAGCGCCATCATCTACGGCAAGCTGGCCAATCGATTCGGCGCGAAAACCATGATCACCGCGGCCGTGGTCGCCTACATGTGCATCGTGTTCTTTGCGTCGTTCCTTCTGCGTTCCGCCGTGGAATTCTGGATTCTCGCGATTCTCGTCGGCATGTTCCAAGGCGGCATCCAGGCGCTCTCCCGCTCGTATTACGGCAAAATCATCCCCAAACAGCACGCCAACGAATACTACGGCTTCTACGATATCTTCGGCAAGACGGCTTCGATCATCGGCACCTTCCTGGTGGCCACCACCACGTCGGTTACCGGCAACGCCTCGCTCGGCGTGCTCTCCATCGCGGTACTGCTGGTCGTGGCGCTCGCCTTCCTGCTCCTGCAGAAGGATCCGACCCGCGCATAGCCAAGCCACCACGAGCCGCCGCATGCCGCCGCACATGGAACGGACGGCCACGCTTCCCGTTCCATGTGCTAGGATGTCAAACGTTTGCAGCGATGGCGCAAGGATGCGTCACTCAACGAAGAGGTGGAGAGAGGTAAACGATGTCATCCGTGGAGGAACTATTTGAGGCAATGCACGCATGGCCCGAAGTCGAGGCGATTGCGTTGGGCGGTTCGCGCACAACCGGCAACGCCGACGAGAAGTCGGACTACGACGTCTACCTGTATGTGACCGCACCCGTACCGACGCAGCGCCGCAAGAAACTGCTGTCCGACTACTGCAGCCGCATGGAGATCGACAATAATTTCTGGGAGAACGAAGACAACTGCACGCTCAACGACGGCACCGACATCGACATCCTGTACCGTGACCTCGATTCCTTCATGAACGGCGTCGCCGATGTGGTCGAGCATTTCCACGCCAGCAATGGCTACACGACCTGCCTGTGGCATAACGTGATCACCAGCACGATCGTCTTTGACCGGAACGGCCGGTTCGCCGCGGCCCAACGGCGCTTCTCCGTACCGTTCCCCGAACCGTTGCGCCGCAATATCATCGAGCGCAATACGCGACTGTTGCATGGCAATCTGCCGTCGTACGATGCGCAGATCCGCAAAGCCGCGATCCGTGGTGACGAAGTCGCCGTGAACCACCGCGTGGCCGCGTTCATGGAATCCTATTTTGATGTGCTGTTCGCGTTGAACCGGCTTACACACCCCGGCGAGAAGCGCTTGGAAAAGCTCGCCTCCCGCAATTGCGCAATCCTGCCGAAGGATTTCGAAGCCAATCTGGACACGCTGTTCGGCACCATGTTCACTGACGTCGATCAGCTCAGCGGCACCTTGCAGATCATCGTCGACAATCTGCAGCGGAGCGTCGACACGAACCTGTAGGCACCGTAGACGGACGTCCACGAACGACGCCCTGTCGGCAATCCGGTCTTGTCGGCAATCCGGTTTCGCCGGTAATCTGGATGCATGCACCACAGCATGACGACGGAGGCATCGTGGCTGGCCGTCGATACGATCATCATCACGGCGGTCGCGAATTGCGTACTCCCGCTGGAGTCCGCCCATCTCGACGGGGCCGCGACGGCGATGAACGTTGCGGTCGCGGTCGTCCTGGCTGCGGCGGTAATCATGATTCCCGGCAATCCGACGCATCCGAAAACGTTGCGGGCGCGCAATCTGAAAATCTGCTACCGGGGAACGGCGGCGCTGAAGGCGTTCTGGTGGTCGGCCGCGTTGTCGATTGTCGTGCAGACCGTACTTGCCTTCCACCTGCTTCCTTCGGGTTGGAAGTTGTGGCTCGGCAGTGCGATCATCTGTTTTCTGGTGGAGAGCCTGCTGTTTTGGCGTGGCATGATCGCCGTGTACGTCAGTTCCGTGCAACTCGGCCTGAAGATTCGCGCCATCGGCCTGATCTGTGGCTGGATTCCGATCGCCAATCTGATCGCGCTCGTCAGGATCATTCGCACGACCGACGCGGAGGTCGTGTTCGAGGAGGCGAAGGAACGGCTTGACGCCGACCGCGAAGCCGAACGGATCTGCGCCACGACATACCCGATCCTGCTGGTGCATGGCGTATTCTTCCGTGACTCGAACGTGCTCAACTATTGGGGGCGCATTCCCGACGAGTTGCGCAAAAACGGCGCGACCATCCACTATGGCAACCATCAGTCGGCGGCGTCCGTACGCAGTAGCGCATATGAGCTGACCGAACGCATCCGGCAGATCGTGGAACTGACTGGCTGCGGCAAGGTGCATGTGATCGCACATTCCAAAGGCGGTCTTGACATGCGCTACGCGATCGCCCGATGCGGGGCCGCGCCGTTCGTCGCCTCGCTGACCACCATCAATACGCCGCATCGCGGTTGCGGCTTCGCCGATTATCTGCTGTCGAACATTCCCGAGGCCGTGCAGCGTCAGGTGGAGGCCGCCTACAATGCCGCCGCCGCACGGCTTGGCGACCCCCAGCCGGATTTCATGGCCGCCGTACACGATCTCACGCAGGCCGGTTGTGCGAGGCTCAACGCCGAGATGCAGTCCGAATCCGCGAACCCGCCGCAGCGCAAGCAGACCGAAGCGCATGCCGATGCCGTTCGGAGCCCTATGCCGGAACCGTTGAACAACAGCCGTTTCGCGGGTATGGTGTGCCGTAGCGTCGGTTCACGCTTGAAGCATGCGACCACCGGCAAGTTCCCGTTGAATTTCACGTATCCGCTGGTCAAATGGTTCGACGGTCCGAATGACGGTCTGGTGGCCCGGTCTTCGTTCCTTTGGGGCGAGAGCTTCACATGGATTGAGCCGCAAGGCGATCGCGGCATTTCGCACGCCGACATGATCGATCTGAACCGCGAGAACATTCCTGGTTTCGACGTGCGTGAGTTCTATGTGCAACTTGTCGCCGATCTCAAACGACGGGGCCTGTGAGCGCATGCGGGAGGGCGCCCCGGCTATGCGACCCTAGAAGAATTTGAGCGCGCGGGCCACTTCGTCGACGATGTCGAGCATGGCCGTGCGGGCGCGTTCAGGCTCACCTTTGGCGATGGCATCGGCCACGGCGTCGTGCGCATCGAGCGCGGCCGGCTTCGGCTTCATCGGGTATTTGCCCAGTTCCACCCGCCCACGCAGCACGGTGGCGATGGTGCCGGCGAGCGCCGCGAACAGTTCGTTGCCGCTTTCACGCAGGATCAGACTGTGGAATTCCACGTCCAGCTCGTGGAATCGGGAGAGCCCGTCTTCGCCTTCCTCACTGGTTTCGGCGGCTTGACGCATCTGTGCCGTATAGACGGGGAATTTTGCCTTGACGTCGATGGGTGCGAGTCGGGCCGCCGAGGCGGCGGCGGCCGGTTCCACGGCCAGTCGCAGTTCGGTGAGTGAATAGAGCTGTTGTTCGCGTTGCGTGGAGTGCAGTCTCCATTCGATGACCTGACGGTTGAGTGCCTGCCACTCGCTGAACGGCCGCGCCACAAGTCCGACGCGTCTGCGTACCCATACTGCGCTTAGGGATTCGAGTGTTTTCGCGACTTCGCGCGCCACGGTTCGGGAGATGCCGAAACGGCTTTGCATGTCTTCCAGCGTCAGACTGTCGCCGGCCTGCCATATGCCGTCGAGCATTTCGATGGCCAGTGTTTGGCTTACCGAATCCTGCATCAGTTCGCCGCCTGCGTTTTCGGCGATTGCTGCCATGTCCCTCTCCTTACGCTTCCGACTTGTTCCGCATGTGTGCGGCACGCCGTGACGTCTGCATCATGACGAAGACCGCATGTTGCGCGGATTGTCCGCATGCCCTCTTTCCCATGGTGTCCACCATGTGTTTCCACCATGTGTTTCCACCATTGATTTCCGCCATTTGTACTACCCGAATCATACCAAGTCACACGATTTTTCCGTTTCGTAGTACTTTTGATTTGACAGATAGTACTTTTAAGATTTATAGTAGTCTCAATGTCGATGCGAAGTGGCAACGGCAGGCGCACACTTGAAGGAGAGCGACAATGAGCATTCACGTAGTGGTGATGGGCGTTGCTGGCTGCGGCAAATCCACCGTTGCGGAGGCAATTCACGAACGACTCGGCTATGCGTACGCCGAAGGCGACGACTTCCACCCGCAGGCCAATATCGATAAGATGTCCGCCGGCATTCCCCTGACCGACGAGGACCGCTGGCCCTGGCTGCAGGTCATCAACAAATGGATGGTGGCACGCGAGGCACTCGGCGAGAACACCGTGGTCTCCAGCTCCGCGCTGAAGCGCAGCTACCGCGAAGCACTGTCCGAGAACGTACCGACCTTCTTCATTCACCTCAGCGGCACGCAGGAACTCATCCAGCAGCGCCTGAACGAGCGCAAGGGGCACTTCATGCCACCGGCGCTTCTGCCGAGCCAGTTCGCCATCCTCGAGCCGCTCTCCCCCGACGAGAACGGCGTGGAGGTTTCCATCGAAGGCAGTGTGGACACCATGGTGGAACGTGCGCTTGACGCTGTAAACGAGTATGCGCGATCCGTCGCCCCGCAATCCCGGCAGCAGGCCGCCTAGACCGCAATCCCACGGCAATCCCGTCTTTTCCAAGCAACGTAGCACGTGAATCAAGGAGGATTCATGAATCTTATAGCCGCGGCGATCATCGGCATCGCCATCATCGTCATACTGATCGCGGTATGCAAGGTGCATCCGTTCCTTTCGCTTCTGGCCGGCTCGTTCGCCATGGCCGTATGCGCGGGAGTGGAATACGACAAGGCATTCGACAGCTTCACATCCGGCGTCGGATCGACGATCTCCAATGTGGGCCTGCTCATCGCGTTCGGCTCGATCATCGGCACGATCCTGTTCAAGTCCGGCGGCGCGGACACCATCGTCGACACCATCATGGATAAGACGCCGCTGCAACGCCTGCCTTGGGCCATGGCCCTGATCGCATTCATCGTCGGCATCCCGATGTTCTTCGAAGTCGGCGTGGTCATTCTCATCCCGGTGGTGCTCTTCGCCGCCCGCCGCGCCAAGACCCCGGTCATCCTGCTGGGCATTCCGGCCCTTGCCGGCCTATCCACCCTGCATGCCTTCGTGCCGCCGCACCCCGGACCGCTCACCGCCATCGGCGCACTGAACGCGAATCTCGGCATCACGTTGGCGCTTGGCCTGCTCGTAGCCATTCCGACCGTGATCATCTCCGGCCCGCTGTTCGGCAAGCTCGCCGCCAAGTGGGTGCCGATCTCCGCCCCCGAGAACAAGGCCGAAGCCGAAGCCCCGAAATCCGCAGAGAACCGCCCGTCATTCGCTTCGGCCATCACCGTGATCATGTTACCGGTCGTGCTCATGCTCGCCGCCAGCGTGGTTGATCTGACCGGTCAGAGCGAAACCGCATGGGGCCGCGTGCTGGCATTCCTCGGCACCCCGCTCGTCGCACTGCTGCTCACCACGATCTTCGCGATGGTCGTGCTCGGTTACCTGCAGAAGTTCACCCGCGACGCGGTCAACGGCATGGTCGGCCAGTCGTTCGGTTCGGTGGCCGGCATCATACTGATCGTCGCCGCCGGCGGCGGTTTCAAGCAGACCTTGGTCGATTCCGGCATCGGCGATGTGATTGCCAGCTCAATCACCGAATCCGCCATGAACCCGCTGATCGCAGGCTGGCTGGTAGCCGTGCTCATTCGTCTCGCCACCGGTTCCGCTACCGTCGCCACCGTCACCGCATCCGGCATCATGGTGCCGCTCGCAACCGGCATGAGCCCGACGCATCTCGCACTGCTCGTACTCGCCATCGGTGCCGGATCCGTATTCTTCTCGCACCTCAACGACGCCGGCTTCTGGCTGGTCAAGGAATACTTCGGCATGACCGTCGGCCAGACGCTGAAGACCTGGTCGCTGATGGAGACCGTACTCTCGGTCGTCGGCCTTGGCGGAGTGATGCTGCTCTCGCTGGTCCTGTGACAATACTTGCCGTCCGTCCCGTCTTCCGCAACCTTCTTTCCTGCGTTGCGGAAGGCCGGGGAAGACGGAACGGGCGGCAACCTTTCCCAACAATCACCAATCGGATCCATATGCAATCCCCAACCCCTATCCCAACAGTAGAAAGAAGATCATCATGCAGCTCGGAATGATTGGCCTCGGCCGAATGGGTGGCAATATGGCGAAGCGCATCGCCGCGGCAGGCATCGACGTCGTCGGCTACGACCGTTCGCCCGAATCGGACCGCACCGTCGACAGCTTGGAAGCGCTGGTCGCCGCGCTCGACGCTCCCCGCATCGTATGGATCATGGTGCCGGCCGGCGAAGCGACCGACGGTACCGTCAACGAACTGGCCGAGCTGCTTGAGCCCGGCGACATGATCATCGACGGCGGCAACTCACGTTATACCGACGACACCCGTCATGCGGCACAGCTCGACGGCAAGGGCATTCGGTTCATGGACTGCGGCGTTTCCGGCGGCGTGTGGGGCATCGACCGCGGATATGCGCTGATGGTGGGCGGCAGCAAGGAGAATTTCGAATCGGCCCGCCCGATTTTCGAGGCATTGAAGCCGAAAGGCGACTCCGGTCTGGTGCTGGCCGGACCGGTCGGCGGCGGTCATTTCGCCAAAATGGTGCACAATGGCATCGAATACGGCATGATGCAGGCGTTCGGAGAGGGTTTCGCCACCATGGTGAAGTCCGAGCTGGTCGAAGACCCTGCAGCCGTAATGTCTTCCTGGCGTGATGGATCGGTGGTGCAGTCGTGGCTGCTGGATCTGCTGGCGATCGCCTTCAGGACCGACCCGACGCTTGCCTCCATGCCGCCCGTCGCCAATGAATCCGGCGAAGCGAAGTGGATGATCGAGGCGGCGCTCGAGCTGGGCGTGCCTACGCCGGCGACCGCGGCCGCACTGTATTCCCGCCAGACCTCACGAGGCGGCGCGGACGACATTCTGCGCGTGGTGTCCACCATGCGCGCCCAGTTCGGCGGCCATGTCACCAAGATCGACGAAATCGCCACTCACTGAACGGCGTACGATCAACGGTACATGAGTGCTCCCTCATCAGAGGGAGCACTCGCCCGTCAACGCCCGTACACCTCGTGCACGAACCTTTCCAGTGCGGCGATGGAACGCTCCACCTTTTCCGTATCGATGCAGTAGGCCATACGGAAGTAGCCCGGCACGCCGAAGCTGTCGGACGGCACGAGAATCAGGTCGTAATCCTTGGCCTTCATGCAGAAGGCGTTGGCGTCGTCCTCCAACGCCTTCGGGAAGATGTAGAACGTGCCGCCGGGGCGCACCACTTCGAATCCGAGGCGGGTGAGCGCGTCGTACAGCAGGTTCATGTTCGTTTCATACACGGAAAGATCGCTGGTCTCGTCGACCACCTTGGCCACGCCCAGCTGGATGCTGGAACTCGGGCAGTTATGCCCGGTTCCGCGGCTGATCTGGCCGCACATCGGCACGATCAGCTCGGCATCGGTGGCACGTGGATTCACCGCCACATAGCCGATGCGCTCGCCCGGCAGGCTCAGCGACTTGGAGTACGAGTAGCACGAGAGCGTATTGTCGTAGAACGTGCTCGGGTACGGCTGGGTGCCGCCGTCGAATACGATTTCGCGATACGGCTCGTCGGAGATCAGGAAGATGTCGTGACCGTACTCAACCTGCTTCGCGCGCAGGAATTCAGCCAGTCGCGTCAACGTCTCGGCGGAATACACGGCACCGGACGGATTGTTCGGCGTATTGATGAGCACCGCGGCCACACCCGGGTTCATCGCGTCCTCGAACGCCTCGAAATTGATCTGGAAGTTCTGCGTATCGGCCGGCACCACGGTCAGACGCGCGCCGGTACCATCCACATACGGCTGGTATTCCGGGAAATACGGAGCGAAGGTGATCACCTCATCGCCCGGCTTGGTCACCACACGCAGCGCATGCGCCAGCGCGCCCGCCGCACCCGTGGTCGGGAAGATGTGGTCGGCCGTATAGTCCATCCCGAAGCGACGGTTCAGGCTTTCGGCGATCGCCGTACGCACCGACGGAATGCCCAACGACGGCGAATAGCCGTGCAGCGCCACCGGCTCGGCGGTGGCATACATGTCGGCCATCACATCGGTGAAGCTCTGCGGACACGGTACGCTCGGGTTGCCCAACGAGTAGTCGAACACGTTCTCGTAGCCGATTTCGGCCCCGCGTGCCGTCGCATACTCGCTGAGTTCACGGATCACGGATTTTCCGCCAAGCATGGCCTTGTAGGCTTCATTGATCATGGGCAACCTCCCTGTCGAGCTTTCGCGTAAACGGACGTAAACGTCTTCTTCGTTTCTACCACCGAAAAGTCACGACGGGCCGTCACGGTGTCATCTGACAGAATCACTGCCGGGGATTCGCACCGGGCACGAATCCGTTGCTGAAGATCCTGCGCCAATAGTCGAGCATGTTCGAGCGGGACATCGACATGAACATGCCTGCCGCGAGTACGGCGAGATCCTCGTTGAATACGGTGTCGATCGGCAGTTGCTCATGCAGTTTCGGCCAGCGCTGCAGCACCGCAAGCATGCCACCCACGGTGAAGTCGAGCATCAGATCGGTTTTGAGGTCCAGATGCTCGGCGTCGAGTCCGAGCACGCTGATCATGGTCAGGCGTCCGAAATCACGTAGCGATTCGATGAGTTCCGGCGAACTGTGCGGGCCGGCGAGCAGGGCCAGACGGTCCAGACGCTGACGTTGGTCGGGATCGCGCAGCAATGCGGTGATGTGCTTGCGCCATTCATCGTCAGGATTGAAGTTCGCACCCGGGCGGCTTGGGATCGGCGTGTTTTCCACTGCATGCAGGATGGCGGAATCGGCCAGTTCCGGCAGTCCGGAGAAATGATAGTAGAAGGAATTGCGATTCACGTCCGCAACGCGCACGATGTCGGTGACGGTGATCTTATGATAGTTGCGTTCGGCCAACAGTTCCCAAAACGCGTTTTCGAGACGTTCCTTGGCCGGCAGTATTTCGGAATCTCGACGTGGACGCGGCATAATGCCCCCTAAACCTAGCTAATTAGTCACGTTGCCTATACCTTCACTTTATTGTACAGACTGTCTACAACACTCCTCCGATGCGTGTCGTATTTCCCGCATTCCTCCCCTGCAACAAGCGCGCCGCTACTTGCGTTGTACCTTGGGATTGCGCGACAGCGCGGCCTGCAGCAGAATCATCAGCGCCTGATTGATATTGCGCCGATCCTCGCCACTGAGTCCCACATATGTTCCGAGCATATCGGGAATCACCTTCGGCCCGGCCGCCACCATACCGGAGATGTTATCGGCCCCGGAGGCCGCCAATACCGAGAACAACGCGTCCACGGCATGCTCCCGTTGCTCTTCGGAAAGCCCCGAAAGCCAGCCGTTCAACGACTTGTTGAACGTCACGGAACTGTTCGCCACATCCTCGACCTTGGCGAATTCGCCGCCATGCATCTGCCACGAGAACGCGAAATGCTGCATGATGCCGTCCACATCGGACTTCACCACCATGCAACGCTCCGGCGTTTCAAGCACCATGCCCACCACCGAGGAGTCCGGCACGATCTTGGTGATCCGCTCATGCACGCTCGCATACTCGAAACTGCGCACCACCGCCTCGGGGAAGCCGGGCCCGTCAAGCGAGTAGATGTGCTCAATGCGGTCCTTCACCTTGTCTTCCGCATTCATGGCGGCGTACACGGCAAGGTTGCCGCCCTTGGAATGGCCCGTCAGGATGATCGGCCCTCGCCATAGCTGCGCCACCTTGCCCAGATAGTCCGCCGCGGAGACCTGCGCCGGCACCGGATACCGGAAGGCCATGTTGAAGTCCTCTTTCCAGCCGACCAGCGAATCATCGGTACCGCGAAACGTCACGACCAACGTATTGTTCGGCAGCCGGTAGGTCACCGCCGCGAACTGCGTCTGTTCATCGCCGTCGAACTGTTCGCAGAACGCGCTCATCTCCACGTCCGCGAAACGTGGATTGGCCGCCACCGCACGGTAGAAGTCATGCGTGATCTGAGGATCGATCAGTCCCACGCTCTCGACATCATGGTCCGGCACGGCACGGTCATGATGCAACTCGTCGTCGGCATGCGCGATGGTCACTCCGTGAAAAGGCGCGAACCGCAACGTTCTGAGCGATGCGATAGGCCTGCGGAACGAGAACGACTGCACTCGGCGGGCGAACGTACTGTACCTCGCATACAGTTCGTCAAGCGTCGGCACGCATTCGGGTACGTCGTCATACGAGAGCTGCGCCAGCACGAGCGCGTCGGCCGCACGGAACGGCAATGTTTCGAAACTACGCGTTTCGGTACGCGCATAGTCGATGATGTTGCCCATCTCCCGCTCCTTTCCGACGTTTGAGACGTTACCAAATCAGGCCGGTCCGCGATAGAGGCCCTTATCGATGGAGTCTTTTGCGATGACCGTCCCGATGATCGCACTCCTTTCATTATGCGTCGATTTTCCCCTCCACCACCCGATATTCAGCGTTTTCCCAGCAATCTTCCGCGTAGAACCGAACCGACACTCGCTCACTGCAGGGTTTTCATCTTTCGGCGAGACAATCGCCCCATTCGACCGAACCATCGCGAAGGGTATAACCTGCGAATATGCGATTCGCGATTGAAAAGATTTTCCTGTGGTGGCTGTTCTACAGCGTGGTCGGTTGGGTATGGGAAACCGGCTTGAATCTGGTCTTACGCAAAAAATGGGTTGATCGTGGCATTCTGAACGGCCCGCTCTGCCCGATATACGGCTTCGGGGCGGCCTCGGTGATCGTTCTGCTGCATGATGTCGACAATCCGATCGCATTGTTCCTCAGTTCCGGCATGCTGGCCTGCACGCTGGAATATTTCTCATCGTGGGCCATCGAAAAGCTGTTCCACATAAGACTGTGGGATTACACCGGCAAACCGTTCAATATCAACGGACGCATCTATCTGAACGGATTCCTGGCTTTCGGCATCGGCGCGGCCGTAGTCAAGGAATACGTGCAGCCGTGGGTTTCCGACGTACTTGATTCCTGGCAGCCGCTTACCTTGGATATTCTGACGATCATCTTCACACTCATACTCGTCACCGACATCTCACTTACGCTGTCCGGCCTGTTGAGTTTCGACAACCGCATCACCCAGCTGCAACGCGAACTTGCGCAATATGAGGCCCGCGGCCGCGAGCGCTTCGACGAGAAATTCGCCGCCACCGAGGCTCGCGCACGCAAGGTGCTGAGCTGGCAGCAGCAGCGTCTGATTCAGGCGTTCCCGACCATGACATCCGTACGGGACTCCCGCATCATGCAACGTGTGCGCGAATCCATGTCCCGCCACGATTCCCGCACACGCTAGCGCGGATCGAGGGCTTTGGCCGCACTGGCGGGAACGGCTTTGAGTACGTCGCGGATGAGCGCGCGGGTCTCTCGGTCCGTGCCTTTGGCCGCGGCGAGAATCTTAGGCAACGAATCCGTCCAGTTCGCGGTCAGATCGGCGATATTCGCATACCCCGCCGCCGCGAAGATTTCGTATAGTTGGTCGATTGCCCGCCCGCGCCGTTCCCGCCCTACCGTGTCCAGCCACGTGTCGATGGTCTTCTTCACGACCTGCGCGCCGCCCGACAGTCCGCTCGCCCGTTCGAACGCACCGTCGGCCACCTGCCAGCTCGCGCCGAGATGCTGCATGATGCCGATGGCGTCGGCCTTGACCACGGTATAGTGTGCGGACGTTTGCAGCAGCATGCCCACAATCGACGATTCCGGTACCGTCTTGTCGATTCGCCCGCTGATGGCACGGTAGGCCTGACCATCCACCATGGCCTGCGGCAACCCGGGACCGTCATGCGAATAGATTCTTGGGATTCTGCCGTTACGGCCTGCCACCGTACCGCCCAACGCCGGCATCAATCCCAGATTCCTTGCCTGTTCGCAGGATTCCTCGATATCATGCTGCGCGACCAGCATGGCCGCATATGCGGCCATATTGCCACCCTTGGAATGCCCGCCGATCATGATGTCAGGTGCCGAAGAGACGGATAGGAATCCTGCGGAACGCTCCATGATCGAATCCACGTATCGGTATGCGGATTCCTGTGACGGCACCGGGCAACGCACCGCCATGTTGAAATCCTCCTTCCATCCGACGAGCGTACCGTCCGTGCCACGAAAGGCGACATACAGCAATCCCGCCGCGCCGGCCGACGAATCGGCCGAATCATCGGAGTCCGGCGAAGCCACGGCATGCGGGCAATCACCCAGATCGAATGTCATCGCGGCGAACTGCTGTTCCCTGCACGTATCAAGACGCTCGGCATACTCGCCGACGCGCAGTCCGCGGAATCGTGGCGATTCGCATACGGCACGCAGCAATGCAAGCCGATAATCGTTCATATCGCCGGAGTTCGAAGCGAACATGGCCGGGTAGTCCTCGGCGCGCAGCAACCGCGCAATCGGCACGGTCGCCACTGATTTGGCCGCCTCGAACGCAGGCACCAGTCCGGAAAGACACATGTATGACAGTTCGGAAAGCACCAGCGAATCGACATTGCTGAATTCCAGCTCACCGAATGTGCGGAATTCCGAACGCACATAATCCACGACATTGCCCATACCACAACTCTAGTCCGTCAACGCCCATGCGGCGTGCGTTAGACTAAGCCACATGGATCCGCTTGAGATCATATGGAAATGGCTACAGTCCAACTATGGGAAGCTCGTATTCCTTGCCATCGTCGTGCTGATCGCCATCATCATCGACAAGGCGCTTACGCGCGTGGTACGCAAGATTCTCGACCGTTCGCAGGTGCCGAACGCCTCGATCTTCGTGAATATCCTGCGCGTAGTCGTATGGGTGCTGGCGGTGGCGACCGTGCTGCAGCCGGTATTCGGCGTGAATCCGACCACCCTGTTCACCGCCCTCGGCATCGGCGGTCTCGCCGTCTCCCTTGGCTTGAAAGACACGATCGCCAACGTGATCGGCGGCTTCGGCCTGATGCTCGGCCATGTGATCCAGCCCGGCGACTACGTAAGCGTTTCCGGCACGAAAGGCGTCGTCAAAGACATCAACTGGCGTCAGACCATCGTCAGGGAACGCAACGGCAATGAAATGGTGATCCCGAATTCGATTCTGAACACCGCTTCGCTCGAAAAGCTCGATCCGATCAACGAATGCCTGGTGCAGGTGCCGTTCACCGCGAAGGCCGGCATCGATCCCGATCAGATGGAACAAGACATCATCGCCGCCGTCGAGAAGGAGACGAAGGGCCTCGCGAATACGCAATACCCCACAAAGGTAAAGCTCACCGGATTCTCGCCGTATGGCATCGAAGGCATGGTCTATGCCTTCGCAAAAAGCGATCTGCTGCTTTCGACCATGGCCGACGCCGTGGCTCGCGCCATCGCCAACGCCGAGTATTTGGAGCATGGCGCCATCGCCACAGACGAGCAGTAACGCTCCTCTAGCTCAGGTGCATATCTTCCAATCGTCTATTCATACCATGGAGACGATGAGCGTCAACGCGGTCAACGCCACCGTCAGTATGATGAACGCCACCATGCCTGAATTGCCCAGCGCCGTGCCGACCCGGGTACCACGCGGCAGTTCTTCCGGCGCGGTATAGAATTCCAGATGCTTGGCTTCGCGTACCAGCAGTATGACGCCCGCAATGATCAGTCCCAGCATGCACAGGCCGTACAGCATCACGATAAGCACCACGCCGGCCACCTGCGCGCCGGCACCGGCGCCATTCGAAGACATCATGCTCAACGTTTTCGCGTCCATGCGCGAAGCCACCCACGGCGCGATCACGCCCCCGTTGAAATTGAACAGCACGTGCATGGCCACGCTGTAGCGCAACCGGCTCGTGCGCGTGTACACATAGCCGAACATCAGGCCAAGCATAAACGCATACAGCGCCTGGTACAGGTTCATATGGAACAGTGCGAACGCCAATGCCGAGAACAGGATCGCGGTCTTCTCACCGTATCTGCGCAGTCTGCTGATGAGCTGTTTGCGGAACATCCATTCCTCAAAGATCGGTGCGCAGATTACCAGGAACACCACATTCCAGATGTCGATCTGCGAGACGACGTCCGCAAGGTTGTTGTTCGCCCTTCCTCCTGACAGGAGCATCGCAAGTATGACGCTGACGATATTGGCCACATAGACGAGCGGCAGTATCATGACGAACAACATGAAGAAACGCTTCGGCCCAAGTCTGAATTCACGTGTCGGCAACGCCGGCACAGTGCGCATGAGCAGCCAGGCCAGCGGCATGGCAACGCAGTATAGAGGCATGCTGGAACACAGATAGATGGCCCAGTTCGGCATGCTGCTGGCATGCTGCAGTACGGTGGAGCGCAGCAGCGCCGAAACGATGACCGCGAGCCCTTCCCATGCGACGACCATTGCGCACATGCCCCAGCCGATCCGTGAAAAGTTGCGTTTGGCGTCCTTCAGCCATGCATGGAAATCATAAGGCGATGCCGGTTGCGGGTACGGCTGCTGAGGCGGCATCTGTTGAGGATATTGCGACCGTGGCTGTGGATATTGCGGATACTGCGGCTGCTGCGGTGGGTACTGCGGATACTGCGGTGGGTATTGCGGCTGTTGCGGAAAAGTCATGGTCATCCTCGGCTTTACGAGAAACAAAATGCGTCGATGCTCAGGACTTTAGTACAAAAGTCTGAGCATCGACGCCAATCCCGTCATTTTTACACGGCGAGCGCGGCAATGGGCCGCGGAGCGACCATCACTTCGGAGCCGACGGTCAGACCGGACGGCAGCTCGTTGGCCGGCACCTGCACGGTCACGCGCAATGCCGCACCATCCTCGCCACCGAGTCCGCGGTATTCCGCTGCCATGATGCGCACGTCCACACGGGCCAGCGCCCCCAGGAAGTGCACCATCTCCACGCGTCCCACTTCACCGGCGCCGGAACCTGATCCGGCAACGCCGGCCTCATGCATCGCGATCGTCATATTTTCCGGACGTACCAATACCACGGCGCCTTCCTTGCGGGAACCTTCCAGCAGCGGCACACGCTGTCCGAACACCACTGCCTCCGCACCGTTGGAGATGCCCGGCAGTCGGTTCGTCAAGCCGATGAATGTCGCCACATACTCGGTTTCCGGACGACGGTACAGCGTCTGCGGGTCGGCGATCTGCTCGATGCGTCCGTGGTTCATCACGCCGATCCGGTCGGCCACCGCAAGCGCTTCTTCCTGATCGTGCGTCACGAATACGGTGGTGGTGCCCGCCTCGAGCTGGATGCGACGGATCTCGTCGCGCAACTGCACGCGCACCTTGGCATCCAACGCGGATAGCGGTTCGTCAAGCAGTAGCACACGCGGGTTCACGGCCAACGCACGCGCCAACGCGACGCGTTGCTGCTGACCTCCCGACATCTGCTGCGTATACTTTCCGGCCTGGTCCGCGAGACCGACCAGATCAAGTTTCTCCATGGCAAGGTGACGACGCTCCGCACGGGTCACGCCTCGAATTTCCAGCCCGAATTCCACGTTCTGCAGGGCTGTCATATGCGGAAACAGCGAATACGCTTGGAACACCATGGCCATGTCACGCTTGTTGACGGGCACACCGGTCACATCCTGGCCGCCGACGAGAATACGGCCGGCCTGAATGTCCTCCAACCCGGCAAGCGAGCGCAATGCAGTGGACTTGCCGCAACCGGAGCCGCCGAGCAGTACGACCATCTCTCCCGGCTTGATTTCCAAGTTGAAATCATTAAGTGCCTTCACGTTCGAACCGGGGTAGATCTTATCGACGCCCAGCATCTGCACGCCGCCACCGTGCGCCTCGGAATCCTTGAGCACGGCCTTGGCGGCTTCGGTCACCATGTTGGCGTCTGGTTCGACATCGGTGAACGCTTCTGCGGTATGTGCCACCACCGCTTTCTGTTCGGCAAGAGACATTACTTGTCACCTTCCTTGGATCGACGTATCGCGTCGGAAATCAGATCGAGGGCCACCAGCAGGATCACGCCGAACAACAGTGCCAACAGTGACATTGCGGTGGAGATTTGGGAGTTGGATTGGCCAAGCTGATAAAGCGCGACCTGCAGATTCATACGGCCGAGCAGTGAGGCGACGGTGTATTCGCCCAGTACCACGGCGATGGAAATGAACGATGCGGACAGGATCGACTGCCACAGGTTCGGAATGAGCACGCGGAAGAATACGCGTGGCCATGATGAGCCGAGCGAACGCGAAGCCTCGCATAGCGTCTTCACATCGATGGAGTTCAGTCCCACCGCAAGCGCGCGGAAGGCGAACGGCATGACCAGCACCACGTAGGCGAAGCACAGCCAGATCGGATTGGTACTGAATACGTCGGCCGACAGCCATCGGTAGATTGGCCCAAGACCAACCACGAGCACGATGGCCGGGATGGTCAGCGGCAGCGTGGCCACCCACTCGATGATGCGTTCGAGCCGTCGAGAACGAATGTGGACGATCACCATGGTCGGCACGAGCAACGCCAGCATGATCGCCACGGTCACCACGCACAGTGCGAGCGAAGTGCCGAGGCCACTCCACAACGTGGTCAGATCCGCACCGAGCGCACTGCCGTCGCCGGTGAAGATGGCAATCCACGGGTCAAGACTCCACTTGCCCGACAACGGATGCCGAATGGTGAACAGAAACATGGATACGAGCGGCACGAACAGAAACAGCAGCGTCACGCCAAGAATCACGGTTTTGATGATGCGTTGCTTGTCCACACGGGCCGCACGTAGCTGCGGCGGCATCTGCTTTGCCTGCGGTGATGCGGTTTTCTGCGATTGCGTCGTCACCGGTGCCGCGTTCACTGCCATTGTCCGGCCCTCTTTTCCACAGCGTGACTCATCAGCATGACCACCGCTACGACCACGATCATGGCGAAGGCGAGCACTTGCGCGAACCCCTGCTGATTCGGATCCATTTCGTTGCGCATCGCGCCCTGAATCATCAGCGGCACAAGAATCGAGCGCTGTGAGAACAGCGCGGCCGCGGTGGCGTAGGCGGAGAACGCACTGGCGAACAGCAGCAGGAACGCGGAGATGAAACGGGGCGCGAGAATCGGCCCGGCTACACGGGTCCAGTATTGGAAGGTGTTGCCGCCGAGGCTTTCGGTGGCTTCACGCCACTGCGGGCGAATCGAATCGACCGCAGGCAGGAAGATGATGATCATCAGCGGAATCTGGAAGTAGCAGTAGATGGTGATCAGGCCCGGCAGTGAACTCAGCCAGTTCGGGTTCACGGTAAGTCCGGTCAGTTGCTTGATCAGCACAGTGCCCATGCCGTTGATGCCGATGGTGGCGATGAACGCGAAAGCAAGCATCACACCGCCAAACTGGGCGAGCACGGAGGAGATGGCGGAGATCATACGGCGAAGCAGACCGTTGGGTTTGGAGCCAATCACCAAGGCATAGCTGGCAAGCGCACCCACGATCGCACCGATCACGGCGGATGCCAGCGATACGAGAATCGACGTAGCGAACGCCGCGATGGTGTTCGCTTCGAACAGTTTGGCGAAGTTGGCTATGGTGAAACCGCCGTCGGCCGCCTGGAAGGCGCCGATCACCACGATGGCGGTCGGTGCGAGCAGGAAGCATGCGGTGTAGGCGAAGAACGGGATGGATACGGCGAAGGTGCCGAGTTCACGCTTGTGCGCGGAAAGCGAGATGGCGGAGGAGCCCGCGCGGTTGGCGCGAGCTCCTGAGGTGAGAGCTGCGGTCATGTCAGTTACCGATGGTCTTGTCCCAATTGTTCTGCAGCCACTCGGTGATGCGGGTGGAGTCTTCGTTGGTGTAGCTCACCGGATCGCCTTCGATGGTGATGGCGGACTTCAAGGTGTCCTGGTCGACGGTGCCATCTTCCTTCATGGAGTCGAGCAGAAGCGGGTTGGCACCGCCCTTGAACCATTCGTTCTGGGCGTCGGCGCTGTACAGATATTCCTCCCACAGGCGAGCTGCGGCCGGATGCGGGGCGTCCACGTTGATGGCCTGGTTGTAGTAGCTGACCACCTGCGCGTTCTTGAAGGTCTTGTACTTCCAGTTCACGCCCTTTTCCTTCAGGCTCTTCTGATAGGAGGCCTGATTGTAGGTCCAGTCCATCACCACGCCGGTCTGGCCGGAGTCGATGGTGCCATCGGTCACGTCGACGGTGGTAAGGTTGCCGCAATCCTTGAGTTTCTTGAAGAAGTCAAGGCCCGGCTGCAGGTTGTCGATGTCGCCGCCGGCAAGCTGGTTGATCATCAGGTAGCCGTTGAATGCGGCGCCGGCTTCGGCGGGCTTGCCATTCAGGGCCACGGTTCCGGCGAATTTCGCATCGGTCAGATCGTCGATGGAGTTGATGTCACCGTACTTGTCGGCATTCCAGCCGATCGACATGATGCCGGTGTAGTCGGCGTAGTACTTGCCGTCCTTATCCTTGGCGGAGTCCGGAATCTTGTCCCAGGCCTGCACCTTGTAGGAGGCGAAGTTGTCGGTGCTGGTGGAGGCCACCGCCAAGCCGAGATCATACACGTCCGGGGCGGCGTCGGTGCCCTTGTTGGTCTTGCCGGCGTCCACTTCCTCCTTGGAGGATGCGTTCGGGTTCTGTTCGTTGACCTTGATCTTCGGATACTTCTTCTTGAAGCCGTTGATGACCTCACCATAGTTGGACCAGTTGTGAGGCAGGGCGATGACGTTGAGCGCGCCTTCCTTTTCGGCGGCGGCCACGAGATCGTCCATGGTGCCGAAGTCTTCAAGTGAGGTGGCGGAGGCGGACTTCTCGTCCACGCTCACGGCCTTGCCGCTGGTTTCAGAGGAACTGTTGCTGCTCGAGCCGCAGGCGGCCATGGAGAATGCGAGCACGGCGGCGATCGAGCCGGCGGCGAACTTACGCAGAGAAATCATGTCTTTCCTTGTTGTCTTTCTTCGTACTGACAACAAGGAACTTAACGATGATGATTAACGCCGGGCTGTCGTTACAGTGAAGCCGAAGCAATATTTAGGAATATTTCCATGTCACTTCGGCAAATTTCCGGTAAACCTGTCGTGCCGACTTCGCCGGTCGACTACTCCAGCACGCCTTCGATGAGGGTGGAGATCAGATCGGTATAGCTTACGCCTGTGGCGTCCCACGCCTTGGGATACATGGAAATCGGCGTGAAGCCCGGCATGGTGTTGATTTCGTTGACCATCACCTTGCCATCGGCCGTCACGAACGTGTCCACACGGCTTAGGCCTGTGCCATCGACCGCTTTGAACGCCTTCTTCGCGGTTTCACGCACCAGTTCGAGCGTCTCCTGAGGCAGGGCCGCAGGCACTTCCACATGGCTCGCCTCGGCGTCCATGTATTTGCTGTCGAAATCGTAGAACTGATCGTCGCCGCCGGCACGCTTGTCAAGCACAATCTCACCCGGCCAGCTGGCACGCGGTTCGTCGCCGGCTTTCGGGCACAGCACCGCACATTCGATCTCACGAGCGTCGATGCCTTGCTCGACCAGCACACGCCAATCATGGTGGGATGCTTCGAATACGGCGGCGGCCAGTTCGGCGGCGTCACCCTCGCGTTCCACCTTGGTCACGCCGAAGCTGGAACCGGCACGGGACGGCTTGACGAACAGCGGATACCGCAATCCCGCAGCCTGTACCGCGGCCAACATCGTTTCGCCGTTTGCGGCAAATGCGCAAGCTGCATCGCAATCGCGTGCATCCAACGTAATGCCGGGGGCGACCGGAATGCCGGCGGCAGCCAGCAGCACCTTCGTATAGTGCTTGTCCATGCAAGCGGCGGAGGCGAACACACCGCAACCCACGTACGGCACGTTCATCATTTCGAACAGACCTTGGATGGTGCCGTCCTCGCCATACGGACCGTGCAGCACCGGCAACACCGCGTCCACATGGCCAAGGGAGGTCAGCGTACCGTCGGCCTCACGCGCGAAGAAACCGTCTTGGCCGAGAGCCACGTCAAGCACCACGTCCTTGGCGGTATCGGTTTTCCTGACGATTGGCATGCCTTCGCTCATGTTCCAGCCGCGCGGATCCTCACCGTCGACGATCCACTGGCCGGTTTTGGTGATGCCGACCGGAATCGCCTCGAACTTCTCCACATCCAGCGCACGCAGCACTCCTGCGGTGGAGATGCACGAAATCGAATGCTCATCGGCCTTGCCGCCATACATCACCACAATGCGCTTCTTAGCCATGTTCCGCCCTTTGACTAGCCTTTGCGTTTACCACACCAGCATACTATTCGCCGCTTACTCCGTCTTCTTACTCTTCGCTGATGCCTTCATCGAAGAGTTCGGAGAGCATCTGGGCACAGGAGATGCCGTCGGAGAGCACGTGGCTCATGGCGGTGGCGAGCGGGGTGGCCACGCCGTATTGCTTGCCCAAGGCCACGACCGCATCGGTGGTCGGCACGCCTTCGGCCACACCGTTGCTGACCTTGGTGGCTTCTTCAACGCTCAGGCCCTTGCCCAGATTGGAGCCGAACGTGTAGTTGCGGCTCAGTGGGGAACCGCAGGTGGCGATCATATCGCCCACGCCGGCGAGTCCGGCGAAGGTCTTCGGATCGGCGCCGGCCGCCGCACCCAGTGCGGTCAGTTCGGCGAGGCCTCGGGTCTCGATCATGGCTGCGGTGTTCTCGCCGTAGCCGGCACCGCGGGCCATGCCCACGGCGAGTGCCACCACGTTCTTGAGCGATCCGCACATTTCCAGGCCGATCACGTCGCGCGTCACGAAGGCGCGGAAATAGTCGGTGGAGCAGGCGGCGGCGATGGTGCGGGCGTTGTCGAGGTCGGTGCAGCCCACTACGGTGGCGGCCGGTTCGCGGTCGGCGATCTGCTTGCTCAGATTCGGCCCGGAGATGGCCGCGAAACGTTCCGCCGGCAAATCCAGGGTTTCGGTGACGACTTCGTCCATACGCTTGCCCGTGGAACGTTCGATGCCCTTCATCAGCGATGCCACGAGCGCCGTCTTGGGAATGAGGTCCTTGAATTCCTGCAAGGCCACGCGCGCGAACTGCGCCGCGATGGCCACGATGATGATGTCGGCGTCACGCACGGCCTCGGCCCGGTCGCCGGTCGCGGTCATGTTGTTCGGCAGCACCGCCACGCTGGGCAGGCGCACGCCGTTGTGATGGTGGTCGCGGATGCCTTCCACGATTTCCGGCTCGATGGCCCACATGGTCACGTTGTTGCCCGCGTCGGCCAGCACCTGGCCGAAGGTCGTTCCCCAAGCACCTGCGCCCAGTACCGTCACGTTCGTCATTGTTTCGCTCCTTGGATCGCTCCCGCGGATTACCGCCTTCAACGTTGCTTCCCCTATGCTACAGCCGGCTCGGTATGGAATCCGCCGTTTGCGCCGGCAAAGGTGAGCCCCGCTTACTCCCTCACGCGCCTCATGGTGCGGTAGTCCCAATAGCCGTCAGGTGCTTGCTCGCCGCGGATTTCGGCCATGATTTCGGTCATGCGCACGCGGATGCGGCGGGTCAGCTCATCGGCCAGGTGTTCCGGCACGCTCTCGCCCCACTCGGAAGAGCCCTCCAGCAGATCCGCATAATCCAACGCCGCGTCGTAGCACATCACCACGTTCTTGCGCGGCCACGGCCAGAAGTGGTTGATGCTTGCTGCACCCCACGTCACGGAGCAGAACAGCGGTACTTGGTAGCCGAGTCTGCGTGAGGATTCCAGCGCTATCACGCCCACGCCGTTCTTCATGCTCATCGGCCACTTCTGGGGGTCGCGCGTCACGGTGCCTTCCGGCCACACGGTCAGCGGTCGTCCGGAGGTCAGAATTTCGATCGACGTCTCTTCGATGGCCTTTGCCTTACCTGAACGTCTCTGTACGGGCTGCATGCCGACCAGCTGGAACCATTTGCCGATCAGCGGCCAGGTCGCCATTTCGGCTTTCGCCATGTAACGGGGGCGGCGTCCCTGATGGAACAGGCCGACCATCGGCACGAACACGTCGTACATGGTCACATGCGTCGCCGCGGTGATGAACGGACCGGTTTCCGGCACATGCTCAAGCCCCCACGCGCGCACCTTGCTGCGGTTGCGGAGCACCACGTCGCAGCCGGTCAGCAGCCGGTGCGTAGCCTTGGGATTCTGCGCTTCGATTTCCGCCGTATTGGCCGTTCGCGGTCCGGTCGGAAAGTCACGGGTGGGATCGACCAGATGATGTGCCGCCGCCAGTTTCGCCACCTGCGCGTCGCTTAAGGGCTTTACCGCCGACCTCGGTGAGGGTTTTCCTTTAGATGCCATACCCACCATTGTAGGTGGAGATGCCCGACCACCCCGCACAGGTCAAACAAAAGACGACGGGCGTAGCGGCCGCTTCACTTACCGCTACTACCCGTCGTCTTTTGGATTGGTTGGCTACAGGCTCGCCTCATGTCCGCAGTTCGCACATCTACCAACCTGGTCTTGTCAGTCCCCTCAGTCGGTCGCCGCCGCGGTTTCGGTCGCGACATTCCTGGCAGCGGCGACATCGGTCAAATGTTCGATGCGACGCTGCAACTCGGCCACCTTCTCTTGCAGGGCGGTGATTTGCTGCACCTGCTGGTAGATGATCAAGTCGCGCACGTCGAACATTTCGCGACCGGATTTGCTGGTGCTGATCGCTGCGAACGCCGCGTTGGCGATGTCGTAGCTATCAAGCACGGATTTCGCATCGATGCACCCCACCTGCCCGGAGGCGGCGGTATCGACGCCGTCTTCGCCACTGGCGTTGGCATCGATCCTTGCGGCTTCATCGACAATGGATTTGGTGGTCTTCCAGCGTGCGATGCAACGTTCGATGCGCTTCGCCCCGATAAGGGACGGATCGAGCCCAGCATCGCGGAAGATCTTGCGGGCCGATTCCCCCTTGAGGTAACGGCGTACGCATTCGACCTTGAATCGGTCGGAATAGGTGATGCGAGTGGCACTCACCTCTTTCACAGCCGGAAGAGACCGCAGGTAAGCGGCCTCTTTGAGCGTGAACAGCCCTTGACTGCCTGCCATAATAACCCCCTTGAAAACTGCCTAGGGTTATTTCTACGCCACGAAGCGTATCAAAACCGTACCTCACCGGTGGTTTTGAACGGCTATTATCCCCCGATAACACCCTTCGTTATCATCCATTCCACCCTTTCATATCCAAGGAAACCCCTGAAATAGGGGAAACGGGGGTGCGATACCCAAAAACAGCACCCCCCCCCCCGATTTCGGGGAATCTGCTTGTGAAGATTTTGTAAAGTACCCCCAAATTCACCTGAGATGCAAGCGTTTTTCAAACGAGGAACACACCCACTATGTTCCCCCTGTAATACACCCGTCCGCATCATCCTTCACACATCGAGCAGTCACCTCACGTGCTGCGGTCACCAACCGCATGTACCTCGGATACTGGTTTATATATATACGAAGAACTGGTCTGTTTCCAGCCAATTACGCTGGAAACAGACCAGTTTTTCGTATATTCGGATCAGTTGCGCATTCGGATCAGTTGCGCATTCGGATCAGTTGCGGTTGCGGCGTGTGCGGACTATGGCGAGCGTCACCAGCGCCGCCAACGCCACAGCGACCATGAGCCCGGCCACGACCATCACGTTCGAGCCGGTACTCGCCTGCTTGGTCGCGGTGTTCGTGATCGTGACATCGGTCGAGTCACGCTCGACGGCCACCACGTAACCCTCCGGCACGTTCTTCTCCCTGACGAGCCAGTCATGCGAGGCATCCAGGCCGCTCCACGAATGTTTCCAATTGTTCCCGGCGGCCAATGTCGCGGTGTCGTACACCTCGCCGTCACGGATCAGCTGCACCTGGATGGACCCGGGACGCGCCTGCTGCGTGTCGCCCTTCCATACCTTGGTGACGTCCACCCGCGTGGTCTCCGGGCTCTCCGGAGTCGCCTCGCACGAACTCTTGGAATACGCCTTCACGTCCGACACGAGCTTGCCGTTCTCGTTGGACGGCACGGACACCAGGCTCGCGGAGGAGCCGCACGTCTTCACGGCGTCCTCGAAACGGTCGTAGACCACCAGGTACAGGCCCTTGTCCACGCCGGAGAAGGAGGCGCCCAGCCCGTAGATGGTGCCGGTCTGCGTCGCTTCGATGCCCTCGGCGCGTACGTACGCGTCTAACGTGTTGGCGGCCGCCTGGAACTGTTCGGCACTGGCCTTGCCATCCTTCAGGTCGTCCATGAGACCGTCCCAGCCGCGCGCGTCGGTGCCGAAGTCGGCGTCGGCGTACTCGTCGCGCAGCGTGAACGCGCCGCCGTCCCAATCGGCCACGCGGTACAGGCTCACCCCGTCGCCCTCGAGCGACTCGCCTTGGTATTCGTACTTCAGTTCGATGGTGCCGGTCCCGCCGGCCCGCCCCGTCTCGTCCGCATGCGCCACGGCGACGCCCGCACCCAGCGCGACCGCAAGGGCGCAGGCCGCGGCGCACACGAACGCCACAATCATCGCGACTGCGTGAAAGAGGCCGCGAACACGGCCGTTATCGTGATTGTTCATTTTCGCCATTCCTTTGCATGTCGGCGTTGGTTGTCGTTCAACGGGTCCGCGATGCCGGCCACGTCGTCCCATGGCTCCCCCGATAACGGCATCGGCCGCATCGCCCTCTTCTGCGCGAGGTAGCGTCTCGTCGTCCAGGCCAGCCACGAGAAGATGGCCGTGAGCACGAGCAGCGTCGTGGTGATGATGATCGCGCTCATCAGCCGGATGCGCGCGTCATAGTCGGTCGTGTCGGCGGCATCCGGGTTCGCGATGCGGTGCCCGCGCACCAGCAGACGGTGCGTGTTCACGCCGTACGGCGTGCAGGTCACCAGGGTCGCGTAATCCATACCCGACTCGATGTTCAGTTTTGAAAGGTCTTTCGGCAGGACCACGCTGATCTGGTCCACCTGATACGTGTAGGTCTGGTCGAGCACATGGAAGGCGAACGTGTCGCCCTTCTTCAGCTTGTCCAGGCCGGTGAAAAGCTTGGCACTGGGCAGTCCGGTATGCCCGGACACCACCGCATGCGTGGACTCGCCGCCCACCGGCAGCGAACTGCCCGCGATATGGCCGGTCGCGATCTGCAGGATGCCCTCGTCGGTGCCGTGGTAGATCGGCAGGCGCACCTTGATGCTGGGGATGGTCACGTAGCCCATCACACCCGTGCCGGTGCTGTCGAGCACGCTCTCGTAATACCGTTTCTCGGCATCGGTCATGACCCAACGGTCGTTCTCGTTCTCGCTCTTGCTTAGCAACGCCCGCTGCGAAAGCTGCGCATTATATTGGCGTGCCATGGCGATCATGACCTTGCGCTGCTGTTTGGAATAATCCTTGCTCTGCGCGATGTAGGTCGCCACGGCCCGTGACTGGTGCAACTGGTTCCACCAGTTCGCGACACTCGGATACGCCAGCAGGACCAACCCCGCCACGAGCACGAACGCGAAGAACGCGGACATGATCCGCGATCCCAGGCTCGCCTTGGCTTTCCGTACCCTGTGCCGACTCATACGTTCCTCGCCGTGTCGGTGACCATGGAGCGGCCCGAACGATTCGGACCGCTCCATGAATCACATCACACCAGTTCGCTCAGCGAGCGTTCTTCTTCTTGAGACCGAAGTACACGCCGGCCGCGATCACCAGGACGGCACCGGCAGCGTACAGCACGATGGTGCCCATGCCACCGGTCTCCGGCAGGGAGGAACCCGGCTTGTTGACCACGTTGGTGTCCAGCTCGGACTTGTCATCCGTAGGCGTGAAGGTGATCTCACCAGAAGCGGCGTTGCCGCTCAGGCTGGTCAGGATCGTGTCACGATCTTCGCCTTCCCAGGTGATCGTATGGTTGGCGGTCACGGTGAAGGTGATCGGCTTGATGGAGTTGTAGCCGGCCGGGGTCTTGGTTTCGGTCAGGACGTAGTCGCCGTCATCCAGGCCGTTGAAGGTGAAGGTGGTGCCTTCGCTGTCCTTCACGACGGCCACGGTCTTGGTGGATCCATCCTTCATCTTCTTGCTCAGGGTGAATTCGGCGCCCTTCAGCGGCTGGTTCTTGTCGTCGACCTTGTTGATGACGGTCTTGTAGGTGAACACGATGACGTTGTCCCACGGGGTCTCGCCGGTCGGGCTGGTTTCACCGTTCTGGGAGTCGTTCGGGTTGTTGGAGAACTGGAGCTTGGCCTTGTTCACGTTGCCATGCTTACCAAGGACGGCGTTCTCGTTCAACGTGGAGGTGTACTCGACGCGGATCTTGGAACCGGCCTTAACGCCATCGATGGTCTTCAGGTTAGCGAACTTCACCTCGAAGGTGCAATCGTCGGTCAGGCCTTCGGTCACAACCGAATAGCCGCTGGTGATCTCAGTGTCGTCGACATAGACCTTGACGGAGTCCTTGTTGAAGGTCAGGCTGTTCTCTTCGACATCATGGAAGGCGAAGTAGTAAGTGTCATAGTCGGCGTAGTTGGAAGCCACGGTGCCTTCGAGCTTGAACGGGACGGCATCGTTGATGTCGTAGTCGGCAGAATCCTGCCAGTCGGAGGTCTCACCGGTGGTGTCGTTGGTATCCTTCAGCTTCTTCTCGAAGGACGGAACGTCGGACTTCGGGGTGATAGTCACATTACCGGCCACGGTCACGATGTAGGTGGTGGCGGCCTGTCCGTCAGGAACCGTGTTGTTCTTGTCCTTGATCAGGTAGTAGCCAGACGGCACCTGAGCGGTGGGGTTGGTGTCATCGATGGTCGCGGTCGGCTGGGCATCGGACTTGAGATACGCGGCGATGGCGTTCGCGGTCGCCTGCGCATTGTCATTCACGGACTTGGAAGCCAGATCGGTGACCGTCTTCAATTCCGCATCGGTGACAGCGGTACCGTTCTTTGCAGTAGCGGAGCCCCACTTGACGTTGGACAGCTTGCCATCAGCCAGATCACCAGTGAAGATCTGATAGGCCTCATAGGTATGGCCATTCTTCGGACCGGTGATGGTATTGGCCTCATCTGCGAACGCAGTACCCGCGCCCATGAAACCAGCGACTGCCATGGCAACGGTGGCGAGCACCGCAACCAGAGCGTTGATTGCCCTCTTCATAATTAATCCCTTATCTATTGGAAATTGTTCTTCACTTCGGTACGGCTACTGGACTGGATGCCCAGCAGCCACAAAAGTCTGTAATCTGTTTGTTTTCGGCCTTGCCTGGTTGGAGGGTTTTGCCCTTGACCAAGCAAAGCCTTGGGTGATGTGCGAATTGGAGTATGCCCAAAGGTCCGCATGCCTTCAGGCCCGGAATGGTTATGGAGTGCCCTTCCAGAGCCTTACTAGTCGCTTCACTTCTGGGAAACCTTGCTACGCTTGGCGTTCTTGAGGGATTCGGCCAGCCCGAAGCTCGCCACCAACACCGTCAGCACGCCACCGCCAATGAACCAGGCATCGCCCATTCCGCCGGTCGAGGGGAGCTCCACACTGGCTGATGCCGGAGTGTTGGTAACCGTGACCAAGTCACCATCCTGTTCAAGACTGAAGTTCGTGCCGGCAGAAGCCTCTCCGTTCAGTTTGTACGTTGCCCTATATCCGTCCACCGGTGTTTCGATCACGGAATACTTGACGTTTTCCTCTGCAGACAAATCGTTCCATTCGCACACCCAGTTGTTGTCGGAGGAAAGTTCCTTGGTGCCAACTGTTTCAGTCGTAACGGAGCCGTCTTCCGCAGTCACGGTCTTCGTCAGAGTAATCTGAACCGGAACCATCTTGCTCAAAGCAACCGGATCCGTCACCTCTTGGCCATCCTTGTCTTTCCAGACCTTAGTGACTTTGATCTGGCCTGGATTCGGCTTGACCTCTTCTTCGTCATACCGGTCGATGGTCAACATGGCGTTCTGATTCTTCGGCAACTTATACGCCACAACATTCGAGGGCTCGTACGACTGGTCTCCTTCAATACTCTCCGGAACGTCGAATGTAGCATCCTCGTCGATTACGTAGAAGTAATACGGGGTCGAATCGAGCTCGTATCCGTCGGGGGCCTGGATTTCGGTCAAGCGGTACAGAGTCTGGCGAAGTCCCACATTCTCTTGGCCAGATGGATACAGCGCCTGTCCTTGATCGTTTGTGATCAGGATTGCAAGACTCATCCAAGTGCCATCTCGTAAAGCCTCAAGTGTGAACTTAGCGCCAGAGAGCTTCTTTTCGAAGTAAGCCTTATCATGCTTGATCAGCAGAATATGATCGCCGGTCGAAACACTGCCTCCGGTTGCCGCTTCGATTTTTGTCGACTGATCGCTCTTGTTCCATTCCTGGTTACCAGACAACTTCACAGTGTTCGTCACTTGGATATCGTCGGCAACATCATCCGCACCAGATACGGAATAGGTCGTTTCCAACACGTATGCGGTGGAATCGGCGATTTTGGTTTCGAACTTGTTGTTTGCCTCGTCATACGTATATGTGTCAACAGACGCATTATCCGCAAGTTGCAGGTCCTTCACCCAAGTTCCGGCCTGAATAGTGCCATCCACGGTGACTGCGGTGAAAAGCTTGACCGAATCGAGTTTGACCTTGGACTGCATGCTGCCGGCCTGAAGGGTATCGGTCACCGTGAGCGGTGAGCCACCGTTCAGTGTCGCACCATCTGGATTCAGCGGAATCGTGTAGTTCAATTTACCGTTTATCTGGTCATATGAACCATGTTTGGCCACAGGTGTGCGCTTTACATTTTCCGTGAATGAAGTATCCGCCGTTTCACCATTCTGCTCCAAGGAAGCCTTGTTAGTGAACTTCAATCGATCGTTATCAGAGAAGCCTTTTCCGCTCGCGTCGGTGACCGGCGTCGAATAAGTAACGAAAATCATAAGACTTTGTCCGTTGACGACATATGCTTCTTTGGGAATCCTCAAAGTCAATTGGCGAGTGGACGAGTCATACTGGTACGTGACTTTGCTTGAATCGCCCAATGTTCCCCATGTACCCACATTGCCATAGACGTTGCCGTCCGACGCAATCGCGATCTTCAGACTGCTTTCATCGAATTTGACTCCCTCGGGCAGCGTGTCCACAACGGTCAGGTCTCCCGTGAGGGTCTTGCCCTTGTTCAGCCACAACGTCCAAGGCAGAGCCTGCCCTACTTCAAGGTCGATGTTCTTTTCCGAAGCATCGCCGTCATTTTGAGTATTCGAGAACTTCCAAATCAGGTCCTTCTTGTTTATCACCTGAATCGTCTCAGTGTACGCTTCATCGGTATCCGAATGGCCTTTACCATCAGTAACATACGCCACGTTCCTGGCTGTTTGCCCATTCAACATACTTCCGTCGACCGTGGTCTCGTATTCAATGGTCACCGGTCCCGTAACTTCTTTGAAGATGATTTTGAACAATCCTGTGGCAATGCCATTTTCGGTATGATCACTCGCGGAAACAGTGTAATCCGTTCCCTTAGTGAGCGCTTTTCCATCGGCGCCCTTCACGACGATGGCGTTCCTTTGGGCATCGGACATACTCATTGGATTGACATGTTTATTCAAAATGTTGGACCAATAGGTTCCGGCATAATCGTCATATGTGTAGCCGTCCAAGGACCCATTGACATTGATGGTCGTCTTCCAATGCACGTTGGCGGTGGTCTTACCATCAGTGGAGGTCGGATTATCCTGTGAGACCCTCTGCTTGTCCACTACATGGTTAGGTACGGTCACTTTGCCGTCGGACGTGCCTTCGAGCCCGCCGGTGGTCTTGCCCGTATTGGTGAATTCCTTTCCGCCGATCGGAATGGAAGCGTTATCGGAGACCTTGGTTTTGTAGGTGATTACATAGTAGTACTGACCTGTCGGCGTGCTGTACGAGATGGTCTTACCATCCGTCACGGTCGCAGAACTCGACCCCACGACGGAGCCGTCAGCGTTGTACTGAGTCACCGTCACATCACCATCAAGTTCCAAACCGTCAGGGATGGTATCGGTGAAGTCAGCTGGTTGGTCCAAAAATTGAACGATGTCTCCCTTATTCAGGGTCACAGTCCAAGTGATCTCTCCATCTGCATAATTTCCCGATTTATTAATGGTCTGGGTTTTAGAGGAAGGCCATATGGTCGTGCCTGCGTCGGATCCGCTGATCTCTACCTTGTTGGAGATGCCGTCCTTAGATTTGAACTTGCTGGATTCAATGCTGGTCGACGTACTGTAGGTAATGGTGTAAGTTCCGGCTTTGATGGTCTTGCCGTTCTCACCGATAATGATGGAAGCGGTCGCACCACTATCATTAGTCCCTACCGTAGGGCTGATGCTGGGAGCGTTGTCTCCGGACACCTTCCAACTGCCTTCAACATAGCTCCAGCCTTTGCCGGTCAGAGTGTCCTTCATTTCGATGGGACCGGTCACATCTTTATTGACCGTCAACGTAACGGTGTAGTCGTAATATGCTGTCTTGCTATCTTCCGAATAATGAAGGTTGGATGCAGATTTCTGAAGATTGTACGAGCCTTTGCCGTCTCCCCCTTGCTGGTCTTTGCCCGGCTTGACCGTCACCTGCCCCGATTTCTCACCAATTGTGATGGTCTCAGATTTTCCATCCGAAGGATATTGATCTTGCGCAGCCTTCATATTCAGATAGACACTGCCCTGAATCGTTTGTCCGCCCCAGTCCAGGTAAGCATCATTGAAGGTCAAAACAATGTACCAGTTGTCTCCCTGCTTCACGTATTCATAATTTCCAGGAGTTCCACCGTGGCTCACCGAATACGCACTATCCGTAAGCTCATACGACTTACCGGCGAAGCTGGAACAATCCGCAGGACCATCAACCTTAATATATGCTTTGTTCCCATTTGACTTGATTGACTGGGTTTCAGCACCGACAAACTGCACCGTCACACGGACATCATCATCCGGAGTGATTTCTACCGCGTCCACCCATGAGCCATTGACCTTCTTCTTGATTTCAAGGCTCGTTACTTTACTACCGATATCAAAGCCCTGTAGTTCACCGGCCCAAGCGGACTGGTGGGACGCAACGCCGCTGACTACGACCATGGCGAGGAGGGTGGCGACGGCGACGAAGGCGGCTACCATCCTGCGCCAAGCCGCACTATGTAAGGTCATGTTTGAATTGCCCCTCATGAAAGCCCCTATACCTAAAGTCTTCTAAATCTTGGTCTGCCATTCGACTCTAGTTAAGGCATGAGGCGGATTCGCCCCCTCAGTAATCCTCACAGTCCCCCTACTAAGATGGAGGATCTTTGGAATTGCAATGAAAACGCATTCCCCCGTCACATGGGTATGGCCTACTCGGGAATTCGATGGACAAACAACTTTTACATGCTCATTTATGGCGCCATCACCGTCGCATGTAACTATCCGACAGTGTCTAGAGTAACACCCTCTTTCGTGGAACGCAACGAAAATCACCGGCATCTTCAATGAAATTGAAATTATTCTCCCGTCGTCAATGGTTCTACTCAGCCAGGAGGGGGTAGGCGGGTTCATGGAATCACCCAATGTGGGGTGAAAAACGCACACAGGAATGGGTAGGTTTTCAGATTGGCCCACAAGGGGAATACGGCGTGTTAGAAATTAATAAGCACAGAGGTAACCTCTGCCAATAGTCCACACCAACGTGATCCTTAATGGACAGACCACCGCAAGGTTAATCGCTCCATCTCATTACACGAATCGCCAGCCAGATTAATTCGACCGCGATTCGACCAATTCGACCGCGATTCGACCGTTATTATTCGCATTTTAACCGCGATTCGACCGATTCGACCGTTATTTAACCGCAATTCGACCGCAATTCGCGGAACCACGCCACGCACGACCCGGCAGGAAGGGACGATTCCCGAATCATGCGCGACGGGCCTCGCCATCACCAGGACCGACATGACCCGCAAACCCCGGAAACGGCCATTCCCCGACAATCATAAGCAAGCCAGACTCCGAATCAAACGACCACACAGCGCACAACCCGCCAGAAACCACCACAACCAGAATCGTGCGCGCAACAACATGCTCATGCAATCCACGGCAATCATCCCCAAGCACGCATCCACATGCCAGCTCCCGATAGCCCCACCCCAACAAACCACACCAAGAAAACCATCCGCCCAAATCAGCATCACCAAACAGAACCACCAAACAGGAAAGCAGGTATAGAAAAATGGGCACGGAACAGCAAAGGAGCGGAAAACATATACGGAAAAGGTATGGAAAAGGCCAGTATTCCAAGAAATACCGGCCTTTGAGGAATCTACGGAAAAGGTGCGAATCAGTCGAAATCGGCACCCAAGGCTTCCAGCTTGCCGCGGAAGTCAGCATAGCCACGGTCAATCAGGGAAATACCCTGCACATTCGAAGGACCCTGAGCGGTCAGCGCCGCAATCAGATGGCTGAAGCCACCACGCAGATCCGGCACGTCGATGTCGCGACCGGTCAGCGGAGTCGGTCCGAAAATCACCGCGGAATGCTTGTAGTTGCGCTGCTGGAAACGGCACGGCAGAGATCCGAGGCATTCACGATACAGCTGAATCGTGGCACCCATCTGTACTAACGGCTTGGTGAAGCCGAAACGATTCTCATACACGGTCTCATGCACGATCGAAAGGCCCTTCGCTTGGGTGAGAGCCACCACCAGCGGCTGCTGCCAGTCGGTCATGAAGCCCGGATGCACGTCAGTCTCAATGGCGACCGGCTTCAGATCCCCACCTGGATGCCAGAACCGAATGCCCCTGTCGGTGATATCGAATTCGCCGCCAATCTTACGGAACACGTTCAGGAAGGTCATCATCTCCGGCTGAGTGGCACCCTTGACGAAAATATCACCGTGCGTGGCCAATGCGGCCGACGCCCAAGAAGCGGCCTCGATGCGGTCAGTCAGCGAAGTATGCGTATAGCCCTTGAGCTCCTTGACGCCTTCGATGCGGAAGGTACGGTCAACATCCACTGAAATGATGGCGCCCATCTTCTGCAACACGCACACCAGATCCATGATTTCCGGTTCGGTGGCGGCACCGGAAAGCTCGGTCTTGCCTTCGGCAAGCACGGCGGCGAGCAACGTCTGTTCGGTCGCGCCCACAGACGGGTACGGCAGATGAATCTTCGCACCATGCAGACCATCCGGAGCGGTGATGTGAATACCGTCCTTATGCTCCTTGTCCACGTTCGCGCCCAGCTTACGCAAGGTCTCCAGATGGAAATCAATCGGACGGCCGCCAATGTTGCATCCGCCGAGCGCCGGAATGAACGCTTCACCCAAGCGGTGCAGCAACGGACCGGAGAACAGAATCGGAATGCGGGAGGATCCGGAAAGGGTATCCACATCGGCCACGTCAGCAAGCTGCACCTTGGTGGCGTCGATGGTCACAATGCCCTTGGCACCATCCACATCCACATCCACGCCATGCAGACGGAGCAGGTCGGACACCACATGTACGTCACGAATCTCCGGCACGTTCTTCAACACGGATTTGCCAGGAGCGAGCAATGCGGCCACCATGGCCTTGCTCACGAAGTTCTTCGCGCCGCGTACCTTAATGGTGCCGTTCAGCGGCTTGCCGCCTACGACGTGCAGAATGTCGTCCTTGTTTTCAGACACGTTCTACCTCTTTCGTTTCCCTCGAACTCCAAACTTGAAACACACTATCCTTCAGTTTGCCATACGGACTGTAGCAAGCTCGTGAAATCACGCGTTCGGCGCAGTGTCTCCCCGTTTTGTTCGGTTTTCAGATGCTGCTTGCAATGTCACGGGCCAGATTCGCGTTCCACATGGCACCGGTCGCGCTCATCACGGCATTCGCACCAGCCTCACGATACGCCCGGTAGTCTTCGGGGCGAACCACGCCGCCCACACCCACGATGGTGAAATCGAGACCCAGCTTTTCACGGATCGCATGCAGACGGCCCACCATGTCGAGACCGGCGCCGCGAATGGCATTGCCGCACACGCCGGAACGGTCACGGCCAGCTCCCGGCAATGCCTGATTGCCGTGAGCATCGACCAATTTCGCCGAAATCGTGTTGATGGTGGAGAAACCCTGCACGGTACCGTGTGCAGCGGTTTCCTTCACCATGATCTCCAAGTCGGCATCATTCGGAATATAGGCGAGTTTGACGACGAGCGGACGGTCGCCGATCTCATTTTTCACGGCCTCCGTAATGCGACCTACCAAATGCGGATCGTGGCACAGCAAACGATTGTGGCCCTCGTTCGGGCAGCTCGTGTTCATCTCCATCAATCCAGCGCCGGTTTCGCAGACAAGACGCGCGGTGGTGACATGATCGGCAATGTAATCATCCTGATCCATGCCGTCCACGCGCGAACCCTGGAAGCTCGGCACCAGCAATTGACCGCTGCCGGCGGCCTCGATCGCCTTCTTCATATCCGGCTGCCATTCATCCGGGTCTCGTGAAGGAACGCCGAAACTGTTGGAAATCGAAATCGGCAGCTCGTAACGGGTGTCGGCCAGCACACCCTCATCCAGCTCGGCGCTGCCGGGAATCAGCGATCCGTCGGCATTTTTCGGATGCACGGCGAGCACGTTCGGAAAGGCGTTGCAGCCCCACGCACGCGAGCGCACGGTCTTGTAAACGGCCAGATCGAAGCCCATGCGGAAGGCGGCGGTCGTGAACCTCTCATTGAGCAGCGGCCCGGCGGGGATGCCGAACGGCAGGTTCACGTGGAAGCCGAGGAAATCCTCACCCGAAGCGGTCTGGACGGGTGCGGAAGACTGTGCGGCCGAAGGACCGCGATCCTCCTGCAGCACTTTGGCGAACGCACCGAACGGCCCTTGCAGATAATTGTCTTCATACGTGCGATTGACGTCATAGAACGGCGCGAATCCTTGGCTCATATCTCTCCCCGAATGCTCTTTCGAATGCGCGGCAAAACATAACCACCTTACCGCGCGGGACGGTCCAAGCCAGACTCGGTCTCATTCGCGCCGCAAACGTCGTCGCAGGGAATTCAGGAAATCGGAAATCATATTCCTTTGGGAATGGAGATGATGACCGTGGTGCCCCTGCCTGGCTGGCTGGACACGGCGAGGGTGCCATGCGACATCAGCCGCAAACGTTCACGCACGTTCGTAAGGCCGACATGGCTGCGGCCATCGCCCTCCGGCCGGTCGACGCTTTCGGCGGTCTGCAGGATGCTGCCGGTCAGACCGTACAACGTGCGCTCATCCATGCCGACGCCATTGTCAGCGATTTCAATACGCACCACGCCCTGCCTTTCGCGAGCGCTCAGCCTGACGAAGCCGCCGTTCTCCTTCTTGCCGATGCCATGTTTGATCGCGTTCTCGATGATCGGCTGCACGGTCAGGGCGGGAAGCCGGAAATCCGTGGTGTCGATGTCATACATCACGGCGAGTTTGTCGCCGAACCGCATCTGTTCCAACGAGACGTACCGTTTGACATGCTGCAGTTCCATTGCGAACGGGACCGGTTCCGTTCGGGCCACGGCGTCCGTATTGTCGCGCATGTATGCGGAGAACAGGCCGAGCGCCTCTTTGGCTTTGTCCACATCCGTGTCGCACATGGCCTGGATGGTGGCAAGTACGTTGCAGACGAAATGCGGATTGATTTGACTGACCATGATCTGCACGCGTGCGGCATGTTGCAACGCTTTGAGCTCTTTGTCGTTTGCCAGCAGCTGGCCGAAGTGGCTGCGGGATTTGTACCATGAGATGCACAGTCCCAGCAGTACGGAAACCGCCATGTTGAATAGGTTCGAGACAAGCGATGGACCGGATTCGGCGAGCGCAATCGCGTATAGCACGGCCAGGCCGATGGCATATGCGATGAGATTGTCGATTGGGCGGCTGTCGAACAACGAGCCGACGCACAGCAACGCCATGCAGGTCATGACGGCAATTGAACCGGGAGCGGCGATGAAGTCGTAAAAGCCGGCCAGGACGACCAGGGTCACCGAAAACACCGCCGTCTGCGCATACGAGTGGAACAGTACGTTTTTGGTGTCGTCAAGCCGGTTATTGATGACGAGAATGATCGTAACGATGACGCTGGCAATGACGAATGGCCATAGATTGATCCACTCGCAGCCCACCAGTGCCAGGCGGGTGATGCACATGACCATCAGGAACAGCTGACAGAACATGCAGCATCGACGCACCATGTCGAGATTGTCGCATGCGAGCCTACGGATGTAATGGGGGCTGTTGATTTCGGGGTAGCCGAATGTGTACCAGTACGTCAACGCACGTCGAATATGATTCATGCTTTTGCTCCGAGTTCTTTCGGGGGATACCCCCTGTTTATGAAGTATGTCAGATGGCACGGATGTGATGCGGGGACTCCCCTTCCATCTTCCGAGAGCGCCTTCCGGGGGTGCCTTGCGGACCACCTTCCGATTGTGGGTTAGAGTGTGAGCATGTATGTGATTGCGGCGGACGACGAACCTTTGATCCTCAACAGCATGACGAGACTGCTGCACGCAGTGTTTCCCGACGCACAGGTCAGGGGATTCGGCACCGCCCAGGAAGTCGAATCGTTTGCGCGCGAGGCGGTCGCCTCCTGCGCGAATATCGCCTATGCGTTTCTGGACCTGCGATTGCGGGGCGAGAACGGACTACGGCTGGCGAAGGCGATCAAAGATATCAGTCCGCATACGAAAATCGTGTTTTCAACGGCTTATGCCGATTATTCCTTCGGATTGCGGGGCGATAGCAACACCGGATTCGTCATGAAACCCGCCACGGAGGGCGATATTCGTGATTGCGTAGCTGTACTTGATGATGTGTTGCGGCGCGAACCGTCGTATCGCGGCGAGTTTCCGACCGACGCCGCGAATGGCAGGCACGAGCAGCTGATGATTCGCACATTCGGCGATTTTGAAGCGTTTCATCATCATGAACCGCTTCCGTGGGAGTCCCAGGAGGCCAAGGATCTGTTGGCCTTGCTGATTCATGCGCGAACCGCGCCGCTTACCGACACACGGATCGCGGATGCATTATGGCCGGTTGATGCCGATTCCACGGATGCGCGCGATGCAGGCGCCACTCGCATGGAACGGCAATCAGGTTATGCAGGCCGCCCCAAGCATGCGTTCGCGTTATCACTGCGGATTCGTGGCCTTGTCAAGTCGCTGCGGCGCACATTGCAGACGGTGCACCCGCAGGCCGGCAAGCTGATTTGCCACTCTCATAACACCACCAGTGTTTCGACGGATCCGATTGATGGCTTGACCGTGCATTGCGATCTATTCGACATGTTGCATGGCAGTGCCTACGCCGTCAACACCTACTATGGTGAATACCTGCCCGCCTATCCGTGGGCCAGTTTTCCCATCGCCGACCTCGATCCGGACCTGTGACTCGCGGTCTGTGACCCATGGCCTCAGCCCGGACCCGTAGGTCATGCGGCCTTGTCGGAGACAATCTGGTATTTGCGACCGCGCCCTACTCCTACGGGTTCGATGACGCCTTCACCCACCATGGAACCCAGAATCTCACGGGTACGGGTAAGCCCCAAACCGAGCACCTTCGCCAATTGCGAGGTAGGCAGTGGGCCGCCAGCCGTCAATGCCCGTGTGATTTTCTCCACGTTGGATTGTGGCTCCATGGGCTGCGCCACCAAGGATGCCCCACCCAGATTGAACCGTATTGAGGATCGCTGACCGCCCCCGGCATCTTCTCCGACTTCAGCCATCCGACGGCCGTTCGGGGCATATGTCGCATTTGCTCCCGTTGCGGTGATAGGAGTGGCGGTGCCTGCGGATGCGATGGCCATTGGACCCGCAGGAATCGAAGAACCCGAAACCGCAAAGTCCGAAACCGCAGAACCCGAAGGAGTTGAGATTCCGCCGCCCTCAACGGCACCATAATCCTGAATCTTGCGTGGATACAACGTAAGCGTCACCCTGTCCGGATGCTCGCCAACCTCCAACTCGGGGTATGCGGTTCCCGCGAAATCGCAACCAGCCCGCATAACATCAAAACCGCTGCCAGCCTTCTCCCCTATGCCGATAAGGTTGAACATTTTCATCAGTATGGGATTGCGGGCATCGGAAATGCCTCCGTGTATCACCTCATCCGCCAACGATCTTCCTGTCCAAGGGGCGCAGATCGCTGTCTCGCAACATGGCATGAACCGTTTCCGAGTCGCACAGATAATCACCATCGCCATTACGCCGGTATGAGCCCTTCAACGGATTGGGACCGACATACACAGGAATGCGTTCTCTCGATGCACGGGGAATGTCAATGGACACGATATCCCCTTGCCCGGTATGACGAACCACCACATCGTTCTCGCTCAGCACCACCGAACTGATTGTCGAGGAATCATGCACCGTGTTCCAGAAATCCTGCACCAGTTTGTGGGCATCGTCGACTCCGGTGATGTGCAGGGAATGATCGGAGCGCTCGGAAACACCGAGCAGAATCATGCCGCCTTCCGTATTGGCGAATGCACTGTACGTCTCCCATATACTACACCGCACTACCAGCCGGCCACCGCGGCTAAATAATGCCGCGATCGGCCAACGGACCCGTCCTGCAATCACGGACCGCGCTACGCGCGGACCCATCATCACCTTCGCTCGGCTCTCGCCTCGCTCAGGCAGGGCCCTGCCGGCAGTGCACCGCACTACCAGCCGGCCACCGCGGCTAAATAATGCCGCGATCGGCCAACGGACCCTGCCAATCAGGGTATTCGCCTTCGCGGGCGGATTCGATGGGCTGCTCCGGTTCGCGCCTGACCGGCAGGGTCTTCGGCTTGAACGGGAACTTTTCGGCACGCATCTTCTCGTAGGCAAGAATGTCGTCCTCATGCTGCAGCGTCAGATCGATATCGTCATAGCCGTTCATCAGGCGCCAACGGGTGTAATCGTTCACTTCGAACGGCAGCGTCACGTCACCGCAGGTCACGGTACGATCCTCCAGGCTCACGGTCATATCACGGCCCGGCTCCTCATCGAGCAGCTTCCACAGCAGCTCAACGGATTCCTGCGGCATGATCGCGGCAAGCACACCGTTCTTGGCGGTATTGCCATAGAAGATGTCAGCGAAACGAGAGGCGATGACCACGCGGAAACCGTAATCATGCAACGCCCATACGGCATGTTCGCGAGAGGAACCGATGCCGAAATCGGGGCCTGCGACCAGAATCTTGCCCTGCTTGTACTCCGGCTGGTTGAGCACGAATTCCGGATCGCGACGCCATGCATAGAAGAGAGCGTCATCGAAACCGGTCTTCTTGACGCGCTTGAGGAACACGGCCGGGATGATCTGGTCGGTATCGACATTGGAACGGCGAAGCGGCACGGCCACGCCGGTAAGAGTGGTGAGTTTTTCCATATTTGAAAGTCCTTACGATTCGCGGGTTCGCGCAGGTTTACAGGTCGGCCGGGGAGCAGATGGTACCGCGGATCGCAGTGGCGGCGGCCACGGCTGGCGACGCCAGATGCGTGCGGGAACCCTTGCCCTGACGACCTTCGAAGTTACGGTTCGACGTAGAGATGGAACGCTCGCGGGCCACCATCTTGTCCGGGTTCATGCCCAGGCACATGGAGCAACCGGCGTTACGCCATTCGGCACCGAAATCCTTGAAGATCTTGTCGAGCCCTTCCTTCTCCGCCTGCAGACGCACGCGGGAGGAAGCCGGCACCACGAGTACGCGGTGAATGTTTTCGGCCTTGTGATGCCCCTTCATGATGGCGGCGGCCACACGCAGATCCTCAAGACGGCCATTCGTGCAGGAACCGATGAACACGGTGTCGACGGCAATGTCCTTGATCGGCATGCCCGGCTTCAACCCCATGTATTCGATGGCACGTTCGGCGGCGGTGCGCTCCGTCTCGTCGTTGAAGGATTCCGGATCCGGCACGTTGCCGGAAATCCTGATGCCCTGACCCGGGTTGGTGCCCCACGTCACATATGGCTCGAGATCCTCGGCCTTGATCGTCACTTCCGTATCGAACACGGCGTCATCATCGGTCTTGAGCGTCTTCCAATACTCGACCGCCTTGTCCCACATCTCACCTTCCGGTGCGTGCGGACGGCCCTTCAGATATTCGAACGTCACCTCATCCGGCGCAATCATGCCGGCTCGGGCACCCGCCTCGATCGACATGTTGCAGATCGTCATGCGGGCATCCATCGACAGCTTCCTGATCGCCTCGCCGCGGTACTCGATGACGTGACCCTGGCCACCGCCGGTGCCGATCTTCGCGATAATCGCAAGAATGATGTCTTTGGCCGTAACGCCCTTCGGCAGTTCGCCTTCGATATTGATGGCCATGGTCTTGAACGGCTTGAGGCTCAGCGTCTGCGTGGCCATGACGTGCTCGACCTCGGAAGTGCCGATGCCAAGCGCCATCGCACCGAACGCACCGTGCGTAGAGGTGTGCGAATCGCCGCACACGATGGTCATGCCCGGCTGCGTAAGGCCCAGTACCGGAGCGAACGCATGCACCACGCCCTGATCCGCATCGCCGAGCGGACACAGGCGAACACCGAACTCCTTGCAGTTCTTCTCCAGCGTGCTCAGCTGCAGCGCGGAGGTTTCGTCCGGATTCGGGCGATCGATGTCAACCGTGGGGGTGTTGTGGTCCTCCGTGGCGATCAACTGATCGATATGACGCGGCTTGCGACCAGCCAGACGCAGGCCCTCGAACGCCTGCGGACTGGTGACCTCATGCATGAGCATCAGGTCGATGTACAGCAGGTCGGGAGCCCCATCGCTACCTTTGCGCACCAGATGATCGGCCCAGACTTTCTCGGCCAATGTCGTTCCCATACGGGACCTCCTCGAATTTTTCCTCATGATTTTCCGCGCGGGTATTGCCTTCACGCGCTGTTCGTGCTATAAGCCTATGGGTTTTGGGTTGGGTTATAGACGCAGTATGCCGGTATATGAGATACGTGCCGGACGGCCCGTTGTCGCCTAGCCCGTAATCCTTGCCATTGCAACGATTTTCCACTTGTTCGATTGCCGACCGCGGATTGAAATGATCCGCAATACCTCAGTACGACATCACGCGCGTTTTGCATTTCAATATGTGAGATGGCATAATCCGTCTTATGACTTCTTCGAACACGCGCATCACCATGCCCGAATCGCAGCAGGATGACGCTGCGACCCCGGCGGAGAACCCCTATCAGACCACTACGGAAAACAATGAAATCCACTCCGGGGTGGGCGTGCTCGACAAGACCGTAAAGATTCTCGACGCACTCGAGTCCGGCCCGGCCACACTCGGCCAGCTTGTCGCAGCCACCGGCTTGGCCCGTCCGACCGCCCATCGCCTTGCGATTGCGCTGGAACGCCATCGTTTCGTGCTACGCGACCAGCATGGCCGTTTCGTATTGGGATCACGATTCGCCGAGCTGGCCGCCGCCGCAGGCGAAGACCGGCTGCTCACCGCCGCCGGCCCGATTTTGCAGACCTTACTGGATCGCACCGGTGAATCCGCCCAAATCTACCGCCGTCAGGGCGATCAGCGTGTGTGCATCGCAGCCGTGGAGCGCGCTTCCGGTTTGCGCGATTCGATTCCGGTCGGCGCCATGCTGTCGATGGAAGCCGGTTCCGCCGCGCAGATCCTCTTGGCCTGGGAGGATTCCGAGCGCCTGCATCAGGGACTTCGCCACGCCAAGTTCACTGCGGCCAAGTTGTCCGCCGTGCGTAAGCGCGGCTGGGCCGAGTCCGTCAACGAACGCGACGAAGGCGTATGCTCCATCTCCGCACCGATTCGCAACGCTTCCGGACAGGTAATCGCCGCAATCTCCATTTCAGGCCCCAACGGTCGGATGGGCGTCAATCCAGGGCGCCGCTATGCGCCGCTGGTCATGGCCGCCGGCAAGTATCTCACCGAAGCCCTGATCAAGGCCTCCGCAGGCCGCTGAATCTTAACGCGATTATTTCCTGAACCGTGAGAGGAGCTTGCTCCACCAAGTCGGGCGATGCAGCAGATCCATACCTTCGCTATCCGGCCTGGACTCGCTCGTCATACCGTATGCATAGGCCTTGCCCGTGCTTGGCTTGCCCACCAGCTCACCATATTCAAGCAATTGCGTACGCGGCTCATACGGATGACGAATATCGAATTCGAACAGCCTCGCGGCACGCTTTTCCGGCACCGGACCGTATGAGCCGAATCCGCTGGTCGGCGAGGCGATCATCATCAGGCCATGAGCTCCTGCAGACGCCTCGCTTTCGGCCGAGCATTCACCAGCGGTCTGTTCAGCGGCCTGAGTGCCGGGAATCGCGACCGTGCCGACGAAACCATTGCGATGGTCATGACCTGCGGAAATGGCAAAGTAACCGTTGTCGCACAGCATCGCATACTCGCCGCTGTCGGCATCGGGGCAGCTGATGCCCTCCCCCAGATAGCTGCCGGGCTGCGTCTTGCTCTCGTCCAACACGTAATGGTTGCCCGCAAAGTTACGATAGCCTTCGATCGCACGCGCCGCATTGGCCGCAACCGGCTTCAGCAGGTCATAATACTGCGGAATCGCAAAATGCTGGAATACCATGCACGGCAACGCCTCCTGCGAAGCCTGCGTCTCCCGAGGCGCCGCAATCGCCTGCGATTGCGTGACCAACGCATGCGGCACATCGGCAAGAAAACGCAATGCGGCCACGGACGGGCTTCCATAGCCGCCCGAACGCGCATAATCGCCCGAATCGACCAGCACCAATCCCAGTACGTTACATGTGCGATCAACATTCATCACGGGCAAGGCGAATGTGCCCGGTTCGCATCCGTACACGCGCTGTTCCGGCAACATTCCCACCTTTTCGCCGGCACTCGTCTCAGTAGGGGCAGGATTGAGGCAGCCGGGGAATTCCTGGCAGATCCGTTCAACCTCGGCATTATCCAAACCGCATTGAAAATCATGATTCCCGAAAGTCACCACCCAGGGAACGCTACGATCGGCGAGCGGTCGCACCAGCTGTTCGATTGTGGAGCGGACCATCGAACGCGTTTGCCTGAGAGCCTCCTCATACCGTTCGGCAGAGGACTGCACGGCGGCCTGTGCCTTGTTCCAGCGACGCTTACGCATGGTCTGGGAGTACGCGGCATCATAGCCGGCGATCTGGTTGCCGGTGAAGATGACGATATCGGGGCGCGTGGCGTCAAGTGACGCTTCGATCAGTTTGACGGTGTCTTTGCTGACCTTCGGACCATCCTGAATGTCGGTGAACTGCAGCACGCGAAACTTGCCGGATTGATGAAACTGCAGACGGCCGAGACGTGCCGATACGGACAACGGACGACCATCCCCCTCTTCCGCGGGTTGGATACGCGGGCGCGTGGACGCGGCTTTGGCGGCATGCTGCAATTCAGTCATAATCCCTAGGGTAGTGCAATTATGCACGCAATTGAACGCACAAAACAGCACCGACGAATTCCAAACGTCATCATAGGTTAAGAAAACAAAAAACCCTCGCATTCCGCGAGGGCTCATTGGCTGGGATGCCTGGACTCGAACCAAGAATGGCTGAACCAGAATCAGCTGTGTTGCCAATTACACCACATCCCAATTTGGCTGGCGTGGCAACTTCAAGAAGTTGTCCGTCGTACCCCCGACCGGATTTGAACCGGTGTTGGCGCCGTGAGAGGGCGTAGTCCTAGACCGCTAGACGACGGGGGCTTGAGTTATCGCTGTGATTCTCAGCTAGGCCGCGAACCGCAACGAGTGATTAATATACGCGAGTTAGTGGGTAAGCGCAAGTCACGGCGTGTCGCGCCATTTTTCAACGATTTGAAAATGCCGCCCCTTCATCGGAAGGAGCGGCATGGGAACGGCATCACATCACAGATGCTCGCGCAAACCCTGAAGACGGGCGAGGCTGATTTCCTTGCCGACGATTTCCATGGACTCGAACAGCGGCGGGGATACGCGGCGGCCGGACATGGCCACGCGCACCGGGCCGAACGCCAGACGCGGCTTGTAGCCGCCATCCTCCACGAGCGCCTTGTTGAGCGTCTCATGCAGGATGTCGGTCTTCCAATCATCATCAGCCACCGCGGAAAGCGAGGCAATGGCCGCATCAAGCACAGCCGGCGCGGAATCCTTGAGCTGCTTGCGCGCATCGGCATCCGGTTCGATATAGCCTTCGGTGGAAAGCAGGGAACCGACCATGCCGGCCACCTCACCAAGCAGACGCACGCGCGGCTGCACGAGCTCCACGGAAGCGGAGAGGATCTCACGTTCGCGATCGGTCAGCGCATCCCAGGAATCGGCGGACACGACGCCGTCACGGTTCAGGTACGGTACGGCACGGTTCAGGAAATCCTGCGGTTCGAGCATGCGGATGTGCTCGGCGTTGATGGAGATGGCCTTGTCGATGTCGAAACGGGCCGGATTGGCCTTGACGTCACGCACGTCGAACTTCTCGATCATCTCGTCCATGGAGAACACGTCACGATCCGGAGCGATGGACCAGCCCAGCAGTGCCAGATAGTTCAGCAGGCCTTCACGGATGAAACCGTTGTCGCGATGCAGGAACAGGTTGGATTCAGGATCGCGCTTGGACAGCTTCTTGTTGCCCTGACCCATCACATACGGCATGTGGCCGAACAGCGGCATCTCCTTGGCGATGCCCAGCTCGATCAGATACCGATACAACACGATCTGACGCGGGGTGGAGCTCAGCAGATCCTCACCGCGCAGCACTACGTTGATGTTCATCATGGCATCGTCGACCGGGTTGGTCAGCGTGTACAGCGGATCACCGTTCGGACGCACGATCACGTAATCCGGTACGGAACCGGCCTTGAATTCGATGCGGCCACGGATCAGATCGTCGAAGGCGACATCATCATCGGGCATACGGATGCGCAAAGCCGGCTTACGGCCTTCTGCGCGGAAGGCCGCCTTCTGCTCTTCGGTGAGATTGCGATCGTAGCCATCGTAGCCAAAGGCCTTCGGACGACCGGCGGCCACGTTACGGGCCTCGATCTCTTCCGGAGTGGAGAAGGATTCATAGGCATAGCCGGCTTCGAACAGCTTGGCCGCCACATCCTTGTAGATCTGGGTGCGCTCGGACTGGCGGTACGGACCGTCTGGACCACCCACGTTGATGCCTTCATCCCAGTCGATGCCCAGCCAGTTCAGGGCTTCGATGATCTGGTTATAGCTTTCCTCGGAGTCACGCTGGGCGTCCGTATCCTCGATACGGAACACGAACGTGCCCTTGGTATGGCGGGCTTCGGCCCAGTTGAACAGTGCGGTACGGACCATGCCGACGTGCGGGATGCCGGTCGGAGACGGGCAGAAACGCACGCGGACATTCTCGGGGAGTTCCGGTTTGGTGTTTTCAGCTTCAGTCATAGGCTCCATTGTGCCGCGTTAACCGGACGTGTGCATGAGGGCGGAAATCGTCTTTCCCTTCACCGGAATCCGCCCCCTTAGGCCGCTTATCCGCATAACGATGGGCGGAACAATGAAAAATCAGTAGCACGCTACCGGTAGCATAGCTAACTAGACCCTATGCTCCGAGTTGTTTATTTATCTAGAAAGGGTAAACAATGACGGACCCCAACCAGTATGGCCCACAGGTTCCGCCGCAGTATGGACAGTCCATGCCGCAGCAGAATCAGTACGGCCAGTCCGGGCAAAGCCAGCAAGGCAATGCCTACGGCTCCTACCAGCAACCCCAGCAAGGAGCCCCACAATACGGTGCACCGCAATATGGCGCTCCGCAAGGCCAGCCGGCCCCGCAAGGCTCGAATTTCTTTGCGCTGACCGCACCGCTCGACCAGCCGGCCTATAACTGCACCATGGGCGAATCCTTCATTCGCTTCTGGAAGAAGTACGCCGTATTCAAGGGCCGTGCATCCCGAGGCGAATTCTGGTGGTGGGTGCTGTGCAACATCATCATCGTATTCGCCATCTCCCTACTGTTCGGCCTCCTCGGCGCGATTGCCGGACATTCCGCAAGCTACGCCACGCTACGCATCTCGAGAGTCGTCACGGGCCTGTGGTCTCTGGCGACGCTCGTTCCGAACCTCGCCCTGAGCGTGCGTCGAATGCACGACACCAATAAGTCGGGCTGGTCAGTCGCCGTCTGCTACGGCGTCTTGCTGGTCGGCTACATCCTGACGATTGCCGGCACCACGATGACCGGCATCGGCGCGGTCAATGCGATTTATAGCGGAGACACCAGCACTGCGGCCACGGGTGCCATCCTGACGATTATCGGCAGCCTCGTGCTGATCGCCGGATGCATCGTCTATATCGTGTTCATGGCACGACGCAGCGATCCGGCCGGCGTGCGCTTCGATGATCCGTCCACCGCGGGCTACGCTCCGACGGCACCGGCCATGCAGAACCAGTACGCGAACTACGCGGCCCCGACGCCCGACATGAACGTTCCTGCCGCACCGACGTCCTCGGCCGCACCGACCGCACAGGCCACTCCGTTCACCCCGACGGTCCCGTCCATCCCGGACGTTCCGCTGCCGGCCGCACCGTCTGACCAATCCGAGACCGGACAGAACCCGTACGGCAACAACACCGACCAGCAGTAAGGCCCATCGGTAGCCGGCACATGACCGGCACATGGCCAGCACACAACGAAAGTCCCGGCACATCACGCAATGTGAGTGCCGGGACTTCGCTTTGCCTGCTCAGCCGCACCGACTCAGCTCTATCGGCTCACAAATCAATCTGGGGCTTGTCCGGATCGTCTTTGACATGCTTGAACTTTTCAGCGAGCGCTTCCTTGCTTTTCTGCTCGTCCTCTTCCTTGGCCTTTCTTTTGGCCTCCTCCGGATCCCACAGAATCTCGCAGCGGTGGTACGCCCATTCCTGAGCGGCCAGCATGCCGACGAACTGCGCGGTGACGCCGAGCGTACCCAAGCTGTTGCCGATGGACGCAGTCGCGCCGGAATCATCGATCATATGCGCCGTCTTGCGCAAGGAAAGCAGTTCCAGCAATTGCGGGTACGTCATGAAAATGCGCGGAACGGAAAACTGCTCGCGCAGCTCGTTGACGTACAGCAGTACCGGCAGCACACGAATGGCCTGATCGTTCACATCGTCGAAGCCCTCGCACATGATGTTCATCAGCTTGTCGCAGATCATCAGCGCCGAAGCGAACCGGACGGCGACCTCATCGGCATTCGTGCTCGTCGACAGGCATGCTTCGGCGGCGGCGACCGCGTCGAAATCACCCCCGTCCGTCATGCCATCGGCAGACGCGGAACCCTGCGCCTTCTTCGCGACCTCGGCGGCCACGGTGCTCAGCACCTCCTCCATCGCGGTCTTGGTTTTGTCGTCTAACACGATGCTCAGGTAGTCGGCCGCCTTGAACACCAGCTGAATGTCGCCGGTCGCGGAGTACGCGGACATGCAATCGTAGGCGTCATTGGCCTCAAGCAGCGCGTTGACCACCCATAGCGGGCAGCCGGGAATCACTTCCATGCCGTCGTATACGGCTTCGGCGGCGGCTATGTTCACCTTGTCGGAGTTGCGTAGCATGGCAAGGGCCATAAGCAACGAAAACCGCACCTGCAGCCCTTCCGCATAATCGGCGTCGTTCTCCAGTTGCTGGGCATTCTGCAACGGCCATAGTGAAATCAGCGAAACCCCGACGTTCGCCGCATCCATAACGACCGGCAATGCGGAGACGCGAGCCACCAATGAATCGTCAATCTCAAAAGTCATAATGCTCCTTTGCGGTACCGACTTCCGTCAAGCCAATCATCACATGGAAACCCGCCTCAAACAAGCTTCCGCGAGCCCCTCTTTGCAGACCCTCTTCCATTGTGCCACTCACTGTACGTCGGCGGCGGGGTCGACATACGTGATTGACATCACTTTGCGGGTGGCGCAATCGTAAGTGATCGACGTAATCGAGGCGAGCGCGGTGTGACGCAGCAGCATATTGTGTTCCGGATGACCGGTTTCCAGCATGTGACGGTAGCTCCAGATCGGCGATTCGTGGCTGACCACCACGATCTGCTCACCAGGATGTTCGGACACCTTCTCCAATGCGAAATCCTGCACGCGATGCGCGATGGACTGGTAGCTTTCGCCCCAGCTCGGCTTCCACAGGTTGCGCACGAGTTTGTAGTTGCCGTTCCTCCACAGTGCCCCCTCGCCGTGGCCGATGCGCTTGCCGCGGAATTCGTTGCCGGCTTCGATGATGCGTTCGTCGGTGACGAGTTCCAGCGGCTTCTCGCCACGCAGCCCACGCACGGCGTTCAGGGATTCGAGGATTTCGCCGGCCGTCTCACGCGTACGTTCCAGTGGCGACGAGTAGACGGCGGAAACGGTGTTCAGTTGCGGACTGATGGCGATGTAGTGCGCGGTAGCCTGCGCCATACGCACTCCCAATTCGGACAGGTGGAATCCGGGAAGACGTTCGTAGAGCAGATGCTCCGGATTCTCGACCTTGCCGTGACGCACGAAGTGGATGGTTGTTGCATGCATGGATGCCACCTTTCTGCCGGGACGGCTCCGGCATCTGCGTCGATCATTGTGACGACAATATCGCCGGAACTAAAAAATTTACCTGATCGTTTGTTTTCCTAGCCCTAATCTACCGCGTGTTGCGACGGTGCCTACGCATAGAGTTGCCTGTGGTCAACAAAGACTGTGCCGCATCATCATCACGGCACCATAATCCAGAAACCCCTCTTGACGACACGCTGCCGGACCCGACTTGCGTTCAAGCCGAGTTGAAGTGGGATATATGAGAGGAACGAATCAGCCCGCAGCGACGCAAAGCCGCGGGGAAACGCGAACCGTGAGCAGAAAGGAGCGGCAGAGCATGACCAATCAGGTTTTCGCCGGCGTCACAAGCGTTGGCCATCGTCTTTTCGGAGGGTATGCGGAACTTCTTCGCATACCGCATACCGCCCGTTTTTCCGTCGGCTCGGTAATCGCATGCATGCCGTTCCCGATGGTCGGCATGACCATTACGATTGCCGTACAGCATTACTACGGTAACTATTCGCTGGCCGGCGCACTCACTGCAGTACAGGCGATCGCATTGGCCGTGGCAAGCCCGGTGCTCGGCAAGCTGGTCGACAAGTTCGGGCAGCGTCAGGTTTCCATTCCGACGATCATCGTGTGGATGGTCGCCGCGACCGCGCTGGTGTCATGCATCACCGCCCGCGTTCCGTCGTGGATCCTGTTCTGCATCGTACCGTTCATGGCCGCGATTCCGCCGTGGGGTGCGATGAGCCGTCAGCGTTGGACCACGCTGCTCAAAGGCGATTCGGAGAAGACGAACCGTGCATTGTCGCTGTCAGGTGTGTTCGACGAATGCATGTGGGTGATCGGCAATCCGCTCGCTTCCACGCTGGCCGTGATTTCCGGTGTGCTCGCCTTCTCGTTCACCGGTATGTGCGTGGTGGTCGGCGCACTGATGTTCCTGACGGAGCTGACCACCGAACCGAAGTCACAGACGCAGCTGGCACGCGAGGCCGGCATGACCCGCAAGGAATACCGAGAGCGCGAGACCGCACGTTCCAAGGCGTTGCAGGCCGAAGCGGCCGTGGAGTACGCGCGCGACCGCGCACGTTCCGAAGGCAAGACGGCCGCCGAAGTGCAAGCTGCCATGGAACAGGCAGCGGCCGATGTGAAGGCGGGCCGCAAGGAGTCCATCTGGGGTCCGGGCCTGATCGCCGTATGCGTGACGTGGTTCGGTCTGGGCGCGTTCCAATCGGCTGCGGGCATTTCCATTGTGGCTTTCGCCACGGAAGCGAATATGAAGCAGTACACGGGCTTCGTGTTCGCATGCTTCTCGTTCAGCTCGCTGATCGGCGCACTCGTATATGGCGCGAAGAACTGGACCATCCCACTGTGGAAGCGCTTCTACTTCTGCCTGGCGGTAGTGGATCTGGGCATCGGCTCGTTCATGTTCGCCAAGCACCTGTGGGTGATTATGATCATCTACCTGCTCATCGGCGTATGTCAGGCCCCGACCTGGGTGAATGGCAACCAGCTGATGTTGCATCTGGTGCCGCCCACCCGCTTTACCGAAGGCATGGCATGGATGGGTGCGATGAATTCGATCGGCGGATCGGTGGGTTCGGCCATTGCGGGTCAGTTCATCGACCGTATGGGTTCGCACGGCGGCTTCCTCGTCGTGACCGTGCTGGCGTTGGCTTCGCTGGCGATCGCCCTGTTCGGATTCAAGCAGATCAAGGACTCCACCGAGCAGCCCATGCTCACGTCCGTGAGCGTGTGAACGTGTGCGTGTAAAGGCGTGTAAAGCGGAGACTTTCGTAAGCGAATGATCCGCCGGACAAGCAAACGGTCCTCCCTCTGATGAAGGAGGACCGTTTCATATCGAAGCCACCGCGCGGCGCCCTACTTCGGCCAGCCTTTGGGAGTGTGCTCCAGCGACCAAACGCCCAGCTTGTGCGAGAAACTGTTCTGCCACTTGGCCTCCAGCTCCTCTTCGCTCAAGCGGTTCTCGGCCTTCTTCAGGCGGTTCATGGCGTTGGTATGCGTATCATCAAGCAGCCACTTACGGGTCAGGAAGTTCCACACCATCACCACTGCGGTGGCGAAGAGCTTGCCCACGTTGGTGCGAATCAGATATTCGGTATGCTGCGTAACGAACGCATCATGATTCATGCCGTACGTGGAAACCCAAATAAGGGCGTCGTTCATGAGCAGACCGATCACGGCGCCGACCACGAAAATCAGAATCTCCATCCATCGGGCCATGTCATCGCGCGGTTTGAACACCAGTTTCATGCTGGCGGTGTAGTTGAAAATCAAGGAAATAATGAACGAAATCGTCGCGGCGATCACGTTATGCATATGGAAGACGCCAACAAGCAGATTCAGGATGCCCCAGTCGATAACGAAGGCGATCACACCTACAAGACCGAATTTCATAAGCTGTTCAATCAGTTTTCTCACACAGACAATTAAACACACGCACACAGACCGGACTTAGAATGGTGTGAATTGTCCACGAGCATTTCACCGACCAAGGAGGACCAATGCCAGTCATTCACACCCACGTTTCCGTCTCCACCACTCCCGAACAGCGTGAGGCCCTGAAAACGGCCTACGGCAAGGCAATCACCGCCGTTCCGGGCAAGTCCGAAGGCTGGCTGATGTGCCCGTTCGAAGACAATATGCCGATTTATTTCGGCGGTGACGATTCCCAACCGGCCGCTTACGTGGAGGTGAATGTTTTCGGCCGTTCCGTGCCGGGTTCCGCTTGGGAAAAGCTGACCGAACAGATCATGGCCGCGCTGGGCAAGGAGCTCGGCATTCCGGCCGACCGTACTTACATCCGATACACCGCCACCACCGATTGGGGCTGGAACGGCGGCAATTTCTGACGCAATTCCACCGTTCTTCCGAAGGAGCGGCAACTAAACGCTAATCTTTCCGCCGTTTCCTCACACGCCGCAGCATAACATGCGAGGAGCCGCCGACCTCTTGGGATCGGCGGCTCCTCGCGTCCGTCATCGTGCGATCATTACTCGCAATCGTGTGGAATCAGACGATCTTCGGCATTGGCGTAGTCAGGGACGTAGTCAGATTCACATGCACCAAGCCGGCACCGGAATGGACTTCGACCTTCTTCAAGGTCACGGTGCGTTCCTCCTCCGGAGCGGAATCGTTATCGGTCATGGTGGCCGGAGACTTCACCGCCACCAGTGCCATATCACCCAGATCCATGCCCGCGCTGGCGCACAGATTCATGGCCTCGTTGAGGGATTCGGCGAAACTGTCCTTCAGAACCACGCGCTCAGCCGGAACTCCATACGCGTTCTCGGCCACCCAGCGCACGTTCTCCACGAGAGCCATGCCCTTGTGGCTGTGCGGTTCCGCAGGCATGGAACCGTTCACCACGGCATCCACGAAGGCATCCAGCTGCGGGGCGAGCGCGTCGCCGCCGTCACGGTACAGATTGCCGATGATCGGCTCACGGAATTCCAGCTCTTCGGTGGTCGCCTTCAACGCCGGAATCTGATCGTCCTCGCCATCCCACAGGTTGATCAGCGGGAACGTCGGAATATCAAGGCCTTCCAAGCGCTGCACATGGAACGGATAACGCCAGGCAAGCGCCGGATCATCACGCCATGTGGAGGCACGGGTCACGACGATGGCGGCGGACGGCCACTGCGCACCGTACTCGCGGCATGCAATGTCGAGCCACTTCTGGGCGCCGGCATCAGCACCATAACCCGCCTCGACGATTACCACGTCGTGCAGGGCGCAGGCCATCTCCACGGAAACAAGCGTCGGAATGCCGATGGACACGTTCGCGAACGGGCCGCCATGCACATACACCGGGGCGCCGTTTACGGTCTCGGTCTTGGCGGGCTTGACGGCGTCGGACAGAATGCCGGTGATGCGCCACAGGTCAACGAATTCGCCGAAAGTGACGGCCTTGCCGTCCTTGGTGCCGGCGATCATCCTGGCCACGCGATCGGCGATTTCGTCCATGGAACGAGACAGCACGACGATCTGCATCAACTCGCAGGTCGGGGTGAGCACCGTACGTTCCGCAACGTTGCCCTTACCACGATCCACGGCGATCTGACGCAGGGAGCGGGACGGCACTTCGGAAACGCGCGGCACCAGAATCTCATCAAGCTTGCCCTCGTCGATCGCTTTCTCCGCAAAGGAGACCAGCAGGTTCTGAGCGGCCTCGATGGCACCCATCTCGCCGCACAGACCCCAGTCGATCAACTCCGGGTGGGTCAGGGATGCCTTGCCACCGCCCGATGCGCCGCCCTTGGAACCGGCCGCGGTAATGCCCATACTTGGCTGACGCAGCACGGCGGTCGCATCGATGCCACGCTCACGCAGGGCGTCAATCAGGGCGATCGTGGTGGTGGTCTTGCCTTCGCCGCGTGACGCCTTCAGCGGAGTGTCGGCGGTGACGAGCACGACCTTGCCATGCTTGCGCGGGGCATCCGGATTGTTCTTCAGATAATCGAGATACCCGAACGCATCAATCTTCTGAACCAGGCCGTACTGGCTGGTGAAATCCTCAATGTTGGTCACTGGGGTTCCTTTCTGGGATTAAAGATGAAGATCATTGTAGTGGCCGCGCGTTACAGAGGGGGTTGGCGTCTCTCCCTATAACACCGCGAATCAGAAGTCGGACATATGGAAGCCGTTCTTCATGTTCATGCTCGCCGTGTAGAGCACGGAGTCGAGCAGCTTGTCGGTCTCCTCCTTGAGCTGGTCGGCCATGGTCCGGTTGGCTGCGGCAAGAATCTCGCGTGCTTCCGCGTTGCGGGTGGCTTCGATGATCTCATCCGGTTCCATCGGCTGCACGTCGGCGCTTTCATCATCTGCATCGAACTCGGCGTCGAAATCGGAATCCTCGCACAGCCTATCGATCTGCTCATCGGCGGCTGCGACCATACGGTGGCCCATTGCGCCGGTCTTTTCCTGATAGCGCTCCACCGCGTTGGCGGTATCGGCGAAGGACGCGTCGCACAGGGCTGCGATGATGCGGTTCTCCCAGTAGAAGTTCTCAGAGGTGACGCGCACAGTGGTGTCTTCCAGGTACTTCGGCGTGGAATCCACGTTCGGGAAGAACGGCACCAACGTGTTGAACGGGTTGGAGCCATAGGCCATCCACTGAATCGCACGGCTGACCTGCGGGCGATACGGACGAATCTGCATGACCGCAAGCTGGCTTTGGCGGTTGATGCCGATCGGGCGGAACATGTGGCGCGTGCGCTGGTCGCCGAGCTTGCCGTACGGATCGTATGGAGTGCCCTGATAATGGGAACTCAGCACGTACTTCACATCTTCGATGGTGATCTTGCGTTCCGGCTGGCGAGCCCACGGAATGTCGTCGGCGGTCGGCTTGTGGTCCGCGTCCGGACCATCCCACTGCTCGTCGTACGGGTTGAGGAAGCGCTGCATGTACCAAGCACGCGGGGTGTTGTACACATGGTCGGAATCGGAGTGGGAACCGAAAGCGTCGCGCGGATTGAACGGCGTGGTGTTCTCCACCGACAGGTCCAGATGGTTACGCGCGATGAACTCGCCTAAATCGGCGGAGCACATATGCTCCTCCTGATCGCCCAAGGCATCCTCAAGGTCGAATTCATCGATGCCAAGCTGGTTCGGCATGGTCACGTAGGCCTCGTCCGGCACGCGCTTGGCAATCCAATGGTGGCCGCCGACGGTCTCCAGCCACCAGATCTCGTCCACGTCGGAAAAGGCAACACCGTTCATCTCATAGGTGCCGAACTCTTCAAGCAGCGCGCCGAGACGCTCCACGCCTTCACGGGCGGTCTTGATGTACGGCAACACGAGGGTGAGGAAATCCTCTTCGCCGATGCCGCCGGGCACTTCCGGTTCGTAGCCGTCCTCGCCTTCCCTGCCCTTGGCCGGAGCAAGTTCGACGAACGGATCCGCGCCAAGCACACGCTCATTGGTGGTGAGGGTTTCGGTGGCGCTCATGGCCACGTTCGCCTCATTGACGCCAGCCTCGCCCCAAATGCCTTCCTTCAGATCGGCATTGGGCACGGCCGTGTACTGCAACGGCTCTTCCGGCAGGTCGATTTCCACATGGGAGAGCACGCTGCGATATGTACGCGGCTGCTCCTCCGGCTTGACTACGATGAAACGCTTCGGGCAGAATTCGCCGTTTGCGCTGTCTTCATTGCGGGCGATGATGGTCGAACCGTCATAACTTGCGTTCTTGCCGACCAGAATCGTGGTGCACGCCATGTTGCTGTGTATTCCTTTCGATGATTGTTCTCCCTTACGGGAACATGTCAGGCTTCTGCGCCTCCCGGTTTCGCCGGCGGGGAAGACGACATGGTTCGGATTCCGCCGCCGAGGGGCAGCGATCAGGCTTTGCCGGTAAGGAAGATGCCGCCTTGATCAATGGGATTGCCGCCATTGCGCAGGGCACGCTCCATTTCGTTCAGCCAGAAGCCCTGATTGAGGCCGGCCAACGGTGCCGTCGTACCCCACACATGCAGGTAGTAGTCATGATCCCGATCCGGTGGGTACGGGCCGTTGTAACGCATGGTGACCGCGGGATCGGTGCTGCGACCGGTCAGCAGCGGCGAAGCGGCGGACGTGCGGCCTTGCACGGTTTCGGGAATCATCGCGGAAACGGTACGGGAGAAATCGGCCGGAATCGCCAGCGCATGGGAATCATTGAAGTCGTACATCAGCGCATCAACCGGCAGATTCGCCAGTGACCAGTGATTCCATTGGAAGCCGCATACCGGAATCGAATCCGGATCAACGAATTCCCAATGCAGGAACTGCACCGACGAGTCAAGCTCATCGATGTAGAAAGGGAAGGAGACGATTGGAGTGCCGTCGATGCAGTTCTCAGGCGGCGCCGCCTTGGCAAACGCGTCAGGAATGACGGTAAAATCTGCGGAAATCTTCATGTCTCCAGTATCGCGCATACACGTGACGCACGATACCGCCACATCATTGATGCGGCGCGGGGGCTTGACCTGCGAGAGCCAGTTTGTTACTCAACGGCAAAGGCCCCAAAGACGAGGATTTGGAGCCCTGACCTGCGAGCAAGTCCGCGGTAATCGCAGGTCAGGCCCTTACACACATGTGTTGGAGGGCCTAACCTGCGAGGACCAGCCTGTCACCCAACAACAAGTGCACTTTTGCGGCCGAAACCCATAACCGCCGCCATTACCGTCAGCGGTCGGCCGGATTGTAGTAGTCGCCGTTAAGCGCTGCGGCGGCCTTGGCCTTGGCTTCCTCAAGAGTGACCTCGGCGAGCGCGGCGCGCACATCGTCCAGAGCCACCGGGGTCATGGACAGGGAATTGACGCCCAAACCGGCCAGCACCACGGCCAGATCCGGATCGGCGGCGGCCTCGCCGCACACGCCCACCGGCATGCCGTTGGCATTGCCCGCGTCGCAGATCATCTTGATGGCGCGCAGCACAGCCGGATGCCATGCGGTCTGGTAGTTGGCCACGGAACCGAGGGTACGGTCGGCGGCCAGCGTGTACTGGGTCAGGTCGTTGGTGCCGATGGAGACGAAATCGGCCACCTTGGCCACCTTGTCGGCCATCAGGGCGATGGATGGCACTTCGGCCATGGCACCCACGAATTTCAGCCCATGGCTCTTGGCGAGTCTGACGAAGTAGTCGGCCTCATGCTCGTCGGCCACCATCGGGGCCATGACCCACAGATCGGCGTCGGTTGCGGCATCCGCGGCGGCGAGGGCCTTGAGCTGGCCTTCAAGCACGTCCATATGGGCCTTCAAGGTGCGCAGGCCTCGCAGTCCGAGAGCGGGGTTCGGCTCGTCTTCCGGAGTCAGGAACGGCAATGGCTTGTCGGCGCCGGCGTCGAGCATGCGGATCACGACTTTCTTGCCCGGGAACTGGCTGAGCAGCTCGATATAGGCCTTGGTCTGCTCTTCGACGCTTGGCGGTTCGGCGTTGCCGATGAACAGGAATTCGGTGCGGAATAGGCCCACGCCCTCGGCACCATATTCCAATGCGGTGGCGGCATCGGACGGTTTGCCCACATTCGCCAACAGCGGAATGCGGTGGCCGTCTTTGGTGGCACCCGGGTTGCCACGCAGTTCCTTGGCCGCCGCGGCGCGAGACTTGGCCGCTTCTGCCGCGGTGATTTCCTCCTCGGACGGTTCGACGGTGATTTCGCCTTTGGCTGCATTCACGATCACGTTGGTGCCGTCGGTCAGTTCGGTCGCTTCGGTGGCGGAGACCACGGCCACAATGCCGCGGGCGCGAGCCAGGATGGCGGTATGCGAGGTCGGGCCGCCCTGCGAGGTCACGATGGCGAGGGTCTTGCTCATGTCGAGCGCGGCGGTATCAGCCGGGGACAGGTCTTCGGCAACGAGCACGAACGGGGTTTCGCTCACCGGCAGACCCGGCGCCGGAGCGCCCATCAGGTCGGCGATCACACGCTGACCGACATCATGCAAATCGGCCGCACGCTCGGCCTGATAGCCGCCGATGGCACGGAACATGTCTTCCACGGCCGCGAAACCTTCAAGCACGGCCCGCTCGGCAGTCTTGCCTTGGCCAATCAGATTCCGGATGGACTGCGCAAGGGACGGGTCGGAGGCGAACATGGCGATGGCCTGAAGAATCGGAGCGGCCTTTTGGGCGCCTTCGTCACCATTGGCGGCCTCTTCCGCACGACGGTTGAGGTCGGCGTTCACCAATGCCAATGATCGCTCGACGCGGATGATTTCAGTTTCGGCGTCGATGCCTTCGGCACGCGGTGCGTCCGACGGTTCAGGCAGCGGAGCGGCCATGCGAATAACCGGTCCGACCGCAACGCCACGACCGATGCCAACACCCTTGATGTTCATGAGAACTCCTTTTCCTGGTTCCTTGGTTGTCCCGACGAACGCATACGGCGCGACCGTCGAGGAGTACGGGGGTTACTGCAATGATCCCCACCGTCATTGCCGGTAAATCATTTTCAGCCTGCCGTTAGTATACATAAATATTCATTAATACGAAAAAGGAAAACGTTTTCTGCGTTTCGTGAAAAAGTGGTATGCTTTTCGCTGAGCGGCATCATACTGCCGCGTTGTTCCTGCACAATTGAAGAACGCAACCAAGCACTATCACGACTCAAAGGAGTGTCACTATGGCAACCCGCAATCTCGTCATCAACGATCCCGTCGGCATCCACGCACGCCCGGCCGCACAGTTCGCACAGGCCGTCACCGCCTCCAACTGCAACGTGACCATCGCCAAGGAGGGCGGCGACGCCGTCCCGGCAGGCTCCATCCTGTCCATCATGGGCCTGGGCATCAAGCAGGGCGACACCGTGGTCATCAACGTCGAAGGCACCGACGCCGATGCGTGCGCCGACAAGCTGATCGGCATCCTCGCCAACGCCGCGTGAGCCCGATCATCATCGCCGATTCCTTGCAGCCGCCCGCCATGTTCGACGGGCGGCTGTTCTATTCTTGAGAGGTCCCGTCGTTCGCGCATGGCGACCGGGATCGCGCGGCGAATCGCCAACAGGACCGCATGACGGAGGAAAACATGGCAGGCAGGAACGAGAGCAACCGTTCGATTACGAACGTGGCCGCATTGGCGAACGTGTCGATCGCAACCGTTTCCCGCGTATTGTCGGGCAAACGCACCAAGGACGACGACATCGCCCGCCGTGTGCGCGCAGCCGCCGAACAGCTCAACTATTCCGTCAACTATGCGGCAAGCGCACTGCGTAGCACCATCACCAACACCATCGGCCTGGTCATCCCCAGCGCCACCGAAACGTTCAGCGCGCAGCTGCTTGACGAAATCGAGCCGACCATCGACGTGGACTCGCAACAGCTGTTGCTCGGCATAGGCCCCAATCAAGCGGCACAGGGCGAACGCATCGCATCACTCGTCGCACGTCATGTGGACGGACTCATCGTAGTGCCCGCGGCCGGGGCCGATCTCACCGAAATCCTCGAACAATATGCCGGCACCCTGCCGATCGTACAGGTCGGAGGCCGGCAACGTTCCTTCCATACATCGATGGTCGGCATCGACGAAGACGCCGCCATGGAGATGACCATCGGGCATCTGGCCGATCAGGGCATCGAATCCGTGGCCTACATGGCCGGCAAGGAGATCTCCTTCGAATCGGCGGAATTGTTCGCCATGTTCCATACGCAGGTGCGCGCGCATCATCTGAAAACGCAGGCCGACTGGAACCGATTCGGCGAGCGCAGCGTGCAACGTGGTTTCGACTGCGCAATGCGCCTGTTCTCCGAGCCGCTGGTGCAGCCGGAGGCCGTGGTCTGCGCGGATGACACCATCGCGTTCGGCATGATGGTGGCGCTGCACGCCTTGGGACTCCGTGTACCGCAGGATGTGCTGATCGTCGGCTATAACGATTCGCCGATCGCTTCGACCACCATGCCGACGCTCACTTCGGTGCGTCCGCCGTTCCAGCAGATCGTATCGGAGGCGTTGCGTCTGATCGCGCTCGGTCCGGAGCATCCGGCGCATGTGTCGCTGCCGCCGCAGCTTATCGTCCGCGATTCCACCGTGGTCGCACGCTAGGGACGCCGACGATTCCCATACCGGAACGTACGGATCAACCTTACGGAATCAGGGCGCAGAACAAGGCTTCGAACACCAACGCGGGATTGCCGTTGCCGTTGAGACGCCTGCGGGCCGTAGCGATATCCTCCAGCCGACGTACGGCCGCGGCGCGATCCAGACGCACCGACAGTTCGGCGATCGAGGAGCGGTTCTCAAGATTGATCAGGCCGACGGCATCCTCGGCGTTGTTCTGCAACACGGCGACATCACGGTAGATGCTCGCCACCGAGTTGAGTGCGCGGTCAAGCACGTCACGCGTGAGGCGCGTGGCCTGACGCTTGAGCTCGTCTTTTTTGGCGATGGCGTTGTAGGCGCCGCGCAATTTCGGAGGAATGCGGTCCTTCGGACCAAGTCCGTTGATTCTACGGAAATCGGCTTCCGCGGCGGCGGCTTTGACCTCCACATCCGCCTCGGCCTGCGCTTTCGCATTGTCGATGAGATTGCCGGCCAGCAACACCGCATCGGATGCCTTCGCAAGATTGAGCACGCCGACGATCAGCTCATCACGATCCGACATGATCCGCTCGTTGCAGGCGTACAGTCGGGCGATGCCGATATGCCCTTCGGCAAGGCGCGCCGCACGGGCCGCGATTTTCGGCTCGACCTGCGAAGTCTCCTCGAGGAATTTCGCCACGGCTTGGTTCGACGGCACGGCAAGATTCACGATACGGGTGCGTGAACGGATGGTCGGCAGCACATCTTGCGCACTCGGGGCGCACAACAGCCAGATGGCATGTTCGCTCGGCTCCTCAATCTCCTTCAGCAACACATTCGTGGTGCGTTCGAGCATACGGTCCACGTCTTCGATGATGATGATTCGCCACGGCGCGGTGCTCGGCATCTGCTCGGAGGTGGTGATCAGGTCGCGTACCTGATCGATGCCGATGGTCACCTTATTCGTAGCGAGTACGGTCACGTCGGGATGCGTGCCGGCAAGCACCTGCTGGGTGACTTTGGTCGGTTCGTCGCCAAGGCCATGGTCGGGGCTCTCCAACGCCGCCGCGAAGGCACGCGCCACATTGGAACGGCCGGATCCGGGAGGCCCGCAGATCAGCCATGATTGCGCGATCGACTTCGGATCGCCACAGGAGACGGTCTTGAGCTGCTCCACCACCTGACGTTGCCCCACTATGGAATCCCATACGCTCATCGTGCGATTCCTTCCGTATTCTCGCCGGTGGAAACCGTCGACCGTAGGGTTGGCCGCAGGTGGTCGATCGCAGCGAAATCGTGTTCGATCCGTTGCCAGACCTCTTCGATGGATTGGCTGGCATCGATTACGCGGAACCGTTCCGGTTCGGCCCTGGCGAGCTCAAGGAAGGCGTTGCGCGTACGATTCTGGAAATCGTCGCCGGCGGATTCCATGCGATCCTCGCTGTGCCGCAGTCGTGCATGCGAGGCGGCCGGATCCATGTCCAGCAGATATGTGCGTTCCGGCAGTAACCCATTGGTGGCCCACAGGCTGAGATCCCGGATTTCCTTAAGCGTCAGTTCACGCCCGCCCGCCTGATAAGCCAACGACGAATCGAGGTAACGGTCGGTGATCACCACCGCGCCGCGTTCAAGCGCCGGGCGAATCACCTCGGCCACATGCTGCGCCCGGTCCGCCGCGAACAACAATGCTTCGGTACGGGGGGCGATGTCGGCAGGCTCCGGCTGCCGTCCCCCATCCGCCTTGTTCGCGGGAACCCCCGCATCGGCAGCGGCGACTCCATGCAGCAGCATGCCGCGAATGGCCACACCGAGCGCGGTGCCGCCCGGTTCGCGCGTAACCACGCATTCACGCCCCTGCGCTTCGATATGCGCACGCAATCGCTCGACCTGCGTGGTCTTGCCTACGCCGTCGACGCCTTCGAAAGAAATGAACATGCCCTGCATATCCATCACTGTACCGTGACTCCCCACCGGTCCGCTCCGGTCCTAGACCCTGCACAAATCGACAGGAATCAACGGGCGGGGACCACCTCGGGGCGGAAATATCCCTCATTGGCGGTGAGCCAGTCGATATCGGCCTTGACTGTGGCGGCCGTAGACCCGATCTCCTTCGCAATACGCGTATTCGCCCAGCCCTGATCGGCCAGTTCGCGCACCTTGGCACGGCGATCGGCACGCGCCTTTTCGATTGCGTTCGGCTTACCGGCCTTTGTGCTCTTGGCAGTCGTCTTCTTGGCGGAGGCCTTACGCCCACGACCACGTTTCGATGGCCCCTGCGCACGCTTCTCGGCCAACAGCCTGAACGCTTCGGCCGGCTCTATCGATTCGGCCGCATACTGCTTCGGCAACGTACGGTTCGTTTCGCCATCGGTGATATACGCGCCGTAGAAACCTTCCTTGATGGTCACATGCTTCTGAGTCTCCGGATCGACGCCCAGATCACGCAGTGGCGGCTTGGCGGCTCCACGGCCGCGACCACGACCGTACTTCGGCTGCGAGAACAGCTCCTTGGCCTTATCGAGGTCAACCGTGAAAATCTCATCCTCCGAGGCGAGCGAACGCGTGTCGGATTTGCCGTCGGCGCCGGTCTTGGTCAGGTACGGGCCGTAGCGGCCGTTGTTCGCCATCACCGTGACCTGCTGCAGTTCGCCGGTTTCGGCATTCGCCTCCTCGTACGTGCCGACCTCACGAGGCAGGCTCAGCAGTTTCAGCGCATCTTCCAACGTCAACGATTCAGGGCTCATCGTCTTGAACAGCGATGCCATCTTCGGGCGATCCGCCGCGGCCTTCTTGGAGCCACGCTGCGGCTTGGCCTGCGCAGCGGCGGCATCTCCGGCAGCTTCCGACTGTGGCACAATCAGCGCGACATACGGTCCGAAACGGCCGTTACGCACTTCCACGGTCCCGCCGGAAACCGGATCCTTGCCGAGTTCACGCGGACCACCGGAATGATGTTCGATCAGATCATGGCCGACTTCCACCGTCAGCTCATCCGGAGCAAGGGTATCCGGCAACGACGCGCGCTTCGGATTGCCTTCGCCATCCAAATCGTTCACATCTTCCAAATACGGGCCGTAACGACCGACGCGCACATGCAGACCGTCGCCGATCTCAATCGTATTGATGGCGCGAGCATCGATTTCGCCAAGCTGCGCGACCTGCTGCTGCAGACCGGCATGCGCCTCATCCTGAGACTGCGCCGCGCCTTCTCCGGAACCGAAGTAGAAGCTGGTCAGCCAATCCTTGCCGGTTTCCATGCCGTGGGCAATCTGGTCCAGACCATTCTCCATATCGGCGGTGAACTGGTAGTCCACATACTTCGGAAACTTCGTCTCCAGCAACTTGACCACGGAGAAAGCCAGCCAGGACGGAATCAGCGCACGACCGCGCTCATACACGTACCCGCGATCGATGATGGTGGAGATGATGCTCGCATATGTGGACGGGCGACCAATCTCCTTGGCTTCAAGCGTCTTGACGAGCGAGGCTTCGGTGTATCGCGCCGGAGGCTGGGTTTCATGCCCGTCGGCGGCGACTTCCGTCGCGGCAAGCTCGTCGCCCGGCCTCATCGGCGGCAGGGAAGCGTTATCATCGTTCGCTTTGACGGACTGCTCGGCGGTTTTGTCGGTGGCCCTGTCGGAGGAAGCGTGACGTCCCTCCCCTGTGGCCTTCATAAAGCCCGGGAACTCGATGACCGTACCGGAAGCCTGGAACACGGCCTCACCTTGGTCTCCAGCCGATGCGGACAAACGCACGGTGGCGGTGGAACCGGTGGCATCGGCCATCTGCGAGGCAAGCGTACGTTGCCAAATCAACGCATACAGACGGGCCTGATCGGCAGGCACCTTCTTGGCGACTTCGTCCGGATCACGGAACTGCGCGCCGGCCGGACGAATACATTCGTGGGCCTCCTGCGCACCGGCGGTCTTGGTGGCATACTGCTTCGGCGCATCTGACAGGAACGTGTCGCCGAAATGCGACTTCACCGCCGAACGGGCGGCCGCGATGGCCTCCTGCGACAGTGTCACCGAATCGGTACGCATATACGTGATATAGCCGTTCTCATACAATCCCTGCGCCGCACGCATGGTCTGACGCGAGCTCATCGACAGGCGATTGCCTGCGGTCTGCTGCAACGTCGACGTGGTGAAAGGCGGAAGCGGACGGCGACGGTACGGCTTCGATTCCATCGACGTGACGGTGAACGTCGCGAATTCCAGCGACTGCGCAAGCGCACGGGCCTGCGTCTCGTCAAGCTGAACGACATTATCCTTGGCACCGGCGGCGGTCAGCAGACCGTCCTCACCGAAATCCTTGGAACCGGCCAAACGACGGCCGTCAAGCGACACCATGCGCGAATCGAAGGCCACATTGTCACCTTCGGCGCCCATCGCCTCCAACGTGGCGGTCACGTCCCAATACGGGGCACGCACGAACGCCATGCGCTCACGCTCACGCTCGACGATCAGACGGGTGGCGACGGACTGCACGCGGCCTGCGGAAAGGCCCGGCCCCACCTTGCGCCACAGCACCGGAGACAGCTCGTAGCCGTACAGGCGGTCCAGGATACGGCGAGTCTCCTGCGCGTCGACCATGGCGCCGTCCACATCGCGGGTGTTATTCAGCGATGCCTTGATCGCCTCCGGCGTGATCTCGTGGAACACCATGCGCTTGATCGACACCTTCGGCTTGAGCGTCTGCACCAGATGCCATGCGATGGCCTCCCCCTCGCGATCCTCATCGGTTGCGAGATAGAGGGTATCGGCCTTTTTCAGTGCGCTTTTCAGTTCGGAGACGGTTTTCTTCTTATCACCGTCCACGATGTAGTACGGCTTGAAGCCGTCTTCCACATCGACGCCGAACTTGCCGAACTTGGCCTTGTCGGCGGACGGCACCTGGCTGGGCTGCGCAAGGTCGCGAATGTGGCCCACCGATGCCATGACCGTATAGTCGGAGCCGAGATATCCTCCGATTTTCCTGGCCTTGGTGGGAGACTCCACAATAACGAGCTTGCTGCCGGTAGCCATTGCCACTCCTTATTACTAGCGTTTGCAACGCAATAATACGCACGAACTATAGAGGATTGGCAAACTCCCGTGTGCCGTAGGAGCGGCAGGCACCTCGCCCTTACTGCTTCGGTGGGGCCGGCGGAGCGCCGACCAGACCGAGCTTCGTCAGCGGCGATGCGGTCAGTTGGCGCATGACCAGCACCAGCCCGAACACCAATGCGCAGACCGATGCCGTGAGAATCGCAGTGGAGGCGCATGCACCGGCATTCGTCCATTCCGCACTAAGATCAAGTCCAGGCTGGATCTGCCAGATGATGTAGGCGCCGTACAGGGTTCCCAGCGTTCCGAACGTCAGCATCACGCTGCCGACGATCTGTACCGACGGCGAGGATGTGCGTTTGCCGGGCTCATCCATGCCATTGGCGAAACTCACGGCGAGCATCAGCAGCGCAAGACCGCCGACGATCAGCAATGCCATGATCACATCGATCGGCCGATGCCATTGGGCGGCGATCACCGACAGTCCGACGAGCACGGCGTAGAGCCAGCCGATTGCCGCCGCCAGCGCCCGCAGGACGCGCGGCACCGCACATACCAGCATCACACCGGCTGCGGCGGCAAGGATGGTATGGCCGGAAGGTGCGGAATTGGCGGGATTCGAATCAAGATTAATCAGATAGGGTCGCGGAAGCACGCTTTTAAGCACCTTCGCCGCCGTAAAGCACAGTCCGCCGAAAACGGCCAACTGCATAATCAACAGCCATCGCTTACGCACAATCAGCACAATCAATGCGATGATCGCCATGGCGACGCTGACCCCTTGCACCAGCAGTGAAATCGCGAAGATATGTGCCACCGGGCCAAGCCATGCCGGCAGCACATGGGGGAATCTCGACCAGACCATGTCCTCATAGCTCTGGCCGCTCAACGTGTATACGCCCAGCCACCACACACCGACGGAAGCGGCCAGCAATATCAGTCCGAATGCCACGCACTGCACGATGCTGGAGATACGGGGATGGCGGGTCAACGGGTCGGCTTTGGCGAGCCCCCTACGCACTTCGTCCGCCGACAGCACGTCGGCGACCGGGTCAGTGGAAGTGTTCGATCCCGTGGATCCCAACGCTTCGGAAGAGGCGTTCTGCTGCAGCATATTCGCGGACTTCTGCGGATCTCGGATGATGGGCTTGAATTCGTCGGTCATACTCATCGAGAATACGCCACCCATGTCATTTCGAAGCGGAACGTACGTAGCCGGACATATCGGGCCGCATATACGAAAAACCTCCACGTACCCGGAAGAGGCCACTTACCCTTGCTGCATTCCTGCCCTGGGGGAGTTGGGTGACATACCGCCACGCGGAGGCAAGGATCAGTGTACACCATGCCCGGACCAGAGGCCATACATGCGAATTTTCCGTTGACGTAGTGCGCTGGAATACGCGTAGAGCATAGGCATGGGTACTATGGGCATGGAATCGCACACGTGTGATGTGTGTTTGCAAACCATTTGGAGGGTTGTTCTTATGACTGAGAAGGTGCAGTATCCGGATCTGGTGGTCGTGGGCGCGGGCCTGTTCGGCCTGACCGTGGCCCAGCAGGCCGTCGAGCATCTCGGCGTGAGGGTGGAGATCATCGACGTGCGCGACCATATCGGCGGCAACGCGTACAGCTACATGGACGAGGAGACCGGCGCGGAGATCCACAAGTACGGCGCCCACCTGTTCCACACGTCCAACAGGCGCGTATGGGATTATGTGAACAGGTTCACCTCCTTCACTGACTACGTGCACCGCGTGTACGCGACCCACGACGGCGAGGTGTACCCGCTGCCGATCAATCTGGGGACCGTCAACCAGTTCTTCCGCGCGCACTACACGCCGGCCGAGGCCAAGGCCCTGATCGCCGGACAGGCCGGCGAATTGGCCGGTACCGACCCGCAGAACCTCAACGACAAGGGCATCTCGCTGATCGGCCGCCCGCTGTACGAGGCGTTCATCAAGAACTACACGGGCAAGCAGTGGCAGACCGATCCGAAGGACCTGCCCGCGGGCATCATCAACCGTCTGCCGGTGCGTTTCAACTATGACAACCGGTATTTCATGGACACGTGGGAGGGTCTGCCGGTCGACGGATACACCGCGTGGATGGAGCGTATGATCGACGATCCGCGCATCCATGTGACCTTGGAGACGGACTTCTTCGACGAATCCCAGCCGTACAACAAGGCCGCTCTGGCCGCCGCCGGCGTGCCGGTGGTGTACACGGGTCCGGTCGACCGCTATTTCGACTATTCGCTCGGCGAGCTCAAGTGGCGCACGGTGGACTTCAAGGAGGTCCGCTACGACGAGGGCGACCATTTCGGCTGCCCGGTGATGAACTTCTCGGATGCGGACGTGCCGTACACGCGTGCGATCGAGTTCAAGAACTTCAATCCGGAGCGTGCCGACCGGCAGAATCCGGACAGGACCGTGGTGTGGGAGGAGTACTCCCGTTTCGCCGAGCGTGGCGACGAGCCGTACTATCCGATCAACACGGAATCCGACAAGGCGCTGTACGCGCGCTATGAGGAGCTCGCGAAGGCCGAGCCGAGGACCGTGTTCGGCGGCCGTCTGGGTACGTACAAGTATTACGACATGCACAATGTGATCGACACGGCCCTGACAGCCTACGAACAGCAGGTCGAACCCCTCCTCAAGAAGTAGTCCGTCCTTCCTCAGACTGCCGACGCTGAGCCCCCGCTCACCGTCGGCAGTTTGGGTATTTCCCCAAACCGCCGACGCTCAGTCGCCGTCAGTGTCGGTAGTCTGAGGAACGAACCAATCTACCGATGCTTACAACGCCTCACCGTCGGCAGATTGGATATTTCCCCAAACCGCCGACGCTCAGCCGCCGTCAGTGTCGGTAGATTGAGTAGCTGGCCAAACTATCGACGATGACGGCGGCTGAGCGTCGATAAATGAAGGGTCGGGCCCACGGATTGTACACTCCGCGGGCCCGACCCTTACGCATCACTCACATGCGCCACTCACACGTATTACCCATACGTACTCATACGCATCACGCATGCGCGTCACGCAGCGGCTCAGGCCTTCCAGACATCCTTGCCCGCAGCCTTGGCGGCGGCGACATCGGCATCGAGCTGCTCCTCAGTGCCTTCGACGTTGCCCTTGATGAACTCTTCGACGAGACGACGAGCCTCGCCATCCTCATGCTGTACGGCCGGGGATTTCATGAAATAGGAGCTCGGAGCCAGGATCGGGCCCGCCAGATGACGGTCAAGAGCGATCTTAGCGGCACGCACGGCATCGATGACGATACCGGCGGAGTTCGGGGAATCCCACACCTGCAACTTGTATTCAAGGCTCAGCGGAACATCACCGAACGTGGTGCCCTCGAGACGCACGAAGGCGAACTTGCGGTCGTCAAGCCAAGCCACGTAGTCGGACGGACCGATATGCACATTATGCGGGTCCATGTCGTGAGGCACCACGGAAGTGACCGCACGGGTCTTGGAAATCTTCTTGGACTCCAGACGGGAACGCTGCAGCATGTTCATGAAGTCCATGTTGCCGCCGACATTGAGCTGGTAGGTGCGATCGAGACGCACGCCGCGATCCTCGAACAGGCGAGCCAGCACACGGTGGGTGATGGTGGCGCCGACCTGAGACTTGATATCGTCGCCGACAATCGGCACACCGGCATCACGGAACTTCTGCGCCCACTCCGGATCGGAGGCGATGAACACTGGCAGGCAGTTCACGAACGCGCAGCCGGCATCCATGGCGGCCTGGGCATAGGCCTTGTCAGCCCGCTCTGAGCCGACCGGCAGATAGGAAACCAGCACGTCGACCTTCTTGTCACGCAACACCTGAGCCACATCGACCGGTTCAGCCGTCGACTCCTCAATCATCTGGCGGTAATACTCGCCCAAACCATCCTCGGTCGGGCCACGAAGCACCTCGACGTCAAGATTCGGCACGTCGGCGAACTTGATGGTGTTGTTCTGCGAAGCCTCAATGGCCTCGGACAGGTCCTTGCCGACCTTCAGCGCGTCAACGTCGAATGCGGTGACGAACTCGATATCGCGCACACGGTATCCGCCGAAATTGTTGTGCATCAATCCCGGAATCTTATCCTCGTCCTTGGTGTCCTTGTAATACTCAACGCCCTGAACCAGCGACGAAGCGCAATTGCCCACACCGGCGATAGCCACGCGAATGCTCATCTGAAACGACTCCTCATATGTATGCGTTGCAGGTATACAACCTTTAAGCATACCTGCGAATCGGCAAGAATCCACCTGTACGACTGAGAAAACCCTGAACAATCGGCGCTATTGCGACACCCGGCGAAATTCTGTCGATTTGTAAAAGAACCGAGGATAAATCACCTAACTTATGCAATCCACCACCCCTTTTCGCCCGTTTTTCAGGACTGGCGGCTACGGTAGAAGGCATGGTTTCACAGACTCGAAGCGTAAGCTCGCGCTCCCATGCCCCGCAGGCAGACGGCACCCGTAGCGCTCGCAGCAACACGCACAACGTGCAGCGCAACAGCCACGGCTCGCACCGCGCCAATGGACCAAAGAAGAATCGTACCAAGCGCAAGCATCTCGTACTCAAATGGGTGCTCGGGATTTTCGCGGCGCTCCTCACGGCAGGCATCGGCCTGTTCGCCTACATGTACGTCACCACGAGCGTTCCGGAGCCGGAGGCGTTCGCGCTCGCGGAAAAAACAACCGTCTACTATTCCGACGGCACCACCGAAATCGGCAGCTACGCCGAGCAGAATCGTGAGATCATCGACTGCTCCGTGCTGCCGGACTACGTCGGCAACGCCATCGTATCTTCCGAGGATCGTTCCTTCTACACCAACAAGGGCATCGATCTGGTGGGCATCGCACGCGCACTGTACAACAACCTGACCACCGGTAGCCGGCAGGGCGGCTCAACCATCACCCAGCAGTACGCGGAGCGCTACTATCTGGGCGAGACCACATCGTATTCCGGCAAGCTCCGAGAAGCGTTCCTGGCCATCAAGATCGCGCAACAGCAAGATAAAAGCCAGGTGCTGTGCAACTACATGAACACCATCTACCTAGGCCGTGGCGCATACGGCATCCAGGCGGCGGCCAAGGCGTACTTCAACAAGGACGCCAAGGATCTGACGCTGTCCGAAGCGGCCACGCTGGCCGGCATCATCCCGGCGCCGAGCGCATGGGACCCGGCGGTGGACGAGGCACAGGCCCAGAAGCGCTACAAGCGCGTGCTCAGCATCATGGAGGAAGACGGCTACATCACCGCCAAGCAACGGAAGGAATCGCAATTCCCGCAAGCCATCGAATACCAGCAGAGCAATCAGTTGGAAGGCGCGAACGGATACCTGCTGACCATGGTGCAGAACGAACTCATCGGCACGAAGGCCTTCAGCAAGCAGGACCTCGAAACGGGCGGCTATAAGATCGTGACCACCATCGACAAATCCAAGCAGGATCTGATGTATTCGGTGGTCAGTCCCTCGCAGAACGGCATGCAGGGCGTAGTGCCGGACGGCATGCAGTTCGGCGCGCTGTCGGTCAACCCGAAGGACGGGTCGATTATCGCGCTGTATGCGGGCGACGATTACCTGACCAAGCAGCTCAACAACGTCACGCAGGCCACCTACGAGGTCGGTTCCACCATGAAGCCGTTCGCGTTATTGGCCGCCATAAACGAAGGCGTAAGCCTGAACACGATGTTCAACGGCAACTCGTTCCGCACCTTCCCCGGCATCACCGAAACCGTGAGCAACTACGGCAACGCGAACCTGGGATACGTGAACCTGTATACGGCTACCGAACAGTCGTCGAACACCGTGTACATGGATTTGCAGACCAAACTGGGCACCAAGAAAATCGCCGATACCGCACGTGAGGCGGGTGTGGAGAACACGTCTTTGGATGGATCCGAACCGTACACCGTACTTGGCAACAACGGCCTGAGCGTTGAGGACATGACGCGCGCATACGCCACGTTGGCCAATCAGGGCAACAAGCCGACGCTGCATATCGTGGCCTCCGTGAAGACGCCGGACGGATCCGACCTGTATAACGCGCCGACCACGGCCGAGCAGGTGTTCGAAGCCAATTCCGCGAATCTGGTAACCAAGGCGCTCACCGGCGTGGTGCAGCGCGGCACCGCCACCGAGGCGCGCGCCACCGGTCATACCATCGCGGGCAAGTCCGGCACGGCGAATGATTCCAGGGCGGCCAGTTTCATCGGTTACACCCCTTCGGTGGTAACGACGGTGGCTATGTGGTACCCGGATGCGAACGGCAATCCGCAGGAAATCCCGGCCTTCGGTAGCTGGACCGGCGGCAGCGACTACCCAGTGCATCTGTTCACCGAATATATGACGCAGGCCTTGGCCGATACCCCGAACGAGACATTCCCGACCGCGACCGACAGCGGCAAGGTCGGCGGATCGGATGGCACGTGGGGTACAGGCGCGCAGAAGTCATACACCTCGCAGACCACGCCGAAGGCTGAGGAAAGCACGCAGCCGACCACGCCGTCCCCGACCGAAACCACCACGCCGGACAGCGGATCCGGCAGCGGCAGCGGTGATGGTGATGCGGACTCCGGCAGCGGCGACAACGGTGGCAGCGGTTCATCCACTGACCAGAGCAGCCAGGGGCAGAGCGACCAAGGTCAGTCGACACAATCGCCGCAACAATAGCGGTACCAGTGCCAATGACGCGTAATCGCCGTCATTGGAGGTGACCGTCATACAGCCGGATATGGTGAGGGCCGCCCACAAGAAGACGTGGGCGGCCCTCACCATATCCGTAAAAATTGTGTTCAGCCCCGCAGGTCGGCCAGTGCGGCCAATGGGCGCAGACGTTCGTATTCGGCACGTGTCAGCGAAGCCACACCGCCATGCTTCGTATGCTCGGTCAGGAAATAGTCTTGACTTTCCAGCTTGACCCAGCCTTTATCAAGATCATGGCTGATCATTGGCTGGTAGCCGATTGACGGAATCACGTCCACGAACAGATACCATTCGTCGTCGGCACCGCCGTCGTTATGGTGGTTGGCGAACACGGCCGGCCCTTCCACTCCGCCGGGATTGCCATCCGGCACGTATTCGGCGCCGATTCGGTCCTGCACCAAGGTCCACTGAGTATCGGGCTCCCACCAGCGTTTCGCATCGGTGGAATCCATCCAGATGCCGTTGCCGTGCGCATTGTCCTTGGTGATGCGGTACGTGCGCATTCCGCCGTCAGGCAGCGGTCGTTGGATCATGGTGGTGTCGATGGCATCCCCGTCGTTGTCGATGAACACGCCACCGTATTCGAAGGTGTCTTGCGTGAAGTCGGTGGTAGCTCCCCACAGTACGGTGCAGTAGACGTCCTTGTCGTCATGCCGCGTGTCTTCATTGTTGAAGATGGTGCTGGACCAGTACATCACGAATGCGCCGCGACCACCTTCATGTTCCGCCGGATAGTAGTCCGGCACCCACAGGCATTCGCACGCCCATGCCATGCCAAGCTCGAGGTGGGAACCGTCCGGCTTACGGGATACGTCGAGCATACGCGGTCCGCTCCAATGCAACAGGTCGTCGGATTCCCAGATGATCAGATTCGTACTGGCATGGCGCGTCCATTCGAACCAGCCGGCATCGTCTCCTCCGAACACGCGCAAATCGGTGGCGATGACGTACCATGTGCCGGTTTCGGGATTGCGGATGATATGCGGGTCACGCACCCCCGTGGTACCGATGGCGGAGGTCAACACCGGCTTTCCATCGTTGATAGGCAACCATCGACGTGGATTGTCGCCATCGGATACATCCATGTAAATCTTCTCGGCGTAGCCGTCCGGATCCTCGATGAAGTGGACGAGCAGATAGCCGTATGCGTCGGTCGCTTCGGTCATAGGTGTCACCTTACTACTTGATTGGTTTCATACGATGTCTTGCCCTCATACGAAAAGGCCGCCGCCACTACGAGCGACAGCCTTTTCGGAAGGAGGAGAATGAGATGAAGTGCCATATCGGCAATTTCGGACTGCTCGTGTCGCGTATCAGCCCTTGACGGCTCCGATCATGACGCCCTTGTTGAAATACTTCTGCAGGAACGGGTAGACGACCAGCAGAGGCAGGGTGGACACGATGATGATGCCGTACTTGATCTGATCCGCGGCCTGCTGGCGTTCCAGCATGGAACGGCCATCCGAACCGCCACCGGAAGTGGTCATCTGGTTGGCGAGCAGAATGTTCTGCAGCACGTTCTGCAACGGTTGCTTCTCTTGGTTGCGGATGTAGATAAGGCCGGTGAAGAAGTCGTTCCAGTGACCCACAAAGTAGTACAGTGCGATTACGGCGATGATGGCCGAGCTCAGCGGCAGCACGATCTTCATGAAGTAGCGGAAGTAACCAAGACCGTCCACCTGGGCCGCGTCATGCAGTTCCTCCGGGATGGAGGTCTCGAAGAACGAACGTGCAATGATCACGTTGAATACGTTCACGGCACCCGGCAGGATGAACACCCACATGGAGTTGAGGATGCCCAAGTCCTTGAAGAGCAGGTAGCTCGGAATCAGACCACCGGCGAAGAACATGGTGAAGGTGAACAGGAACAGGATGACGCGGCGGGCCTTGAACTCGCGGCGGGACAGGGAGAACGCCACCGGCAGGGTGACCAGCATGTTGACCGCGGTTCCGATCACGGAGTAGATGATGGTGTTTTTGTAGCCGGTCCAGATTCGGGAGTCCTCGAGAATCTTGGTGTAGCCGGAGAAGTTGATGTCCTTGGGGTAGAGGGTCACCGCGCCCTGGGACACCAGAGCGGAGTTGGAGAAGCTGGCGATCACGATGAACCACAGCGGGTACAGGACCACCACGACGACCGCCACCACCAACAGGCCGATCAGGAAGTCGACCACGTAATCGGACGGCTGCTTTTTCTGGCGTACCTTCGGATTCCACGGAATCTCATTATTCGCCGTCTTGATGGCGGGTGCAACGGAATTGCTCATTTGAATGTCCTTTCCTTGTACCGACCGTTAGAAGATGCTGGTATCGGACACGCGCTTGGAAATCGCGTTGGCCATGACGAGGAACACGAAGTTGATCAACGTGTTGAACAGGCCGATTGCCGTCGAATAGCTGTACTGGTTACTGACGAAGCCCATCTTGTACACGAAGGTCGAGATGACTTCGGAGGAGCTCAGATTCAGCGAGTTCTGCATCAGGAAGACCTTTTCGAAGCCGACGTTCAGTACGGAGCCCATGTTGAGGATGAGCAGCACGCCGCAGGTAGGCAGGATGGCCGGGATGTCGACGTAGCGGATGAGCTGCAGACGACTCGCGCCATCCATCTTGGCGGCCTCATACAGAGCGGTGTCGACGCCGGCCAGTGCGGCCAGGTAAATGATGGAATTCCAGCCGCAATGCTGCCAGACTTCGGTGATCCAGTAAATCGGAGTGAACAGATTCGGATCACCCAGGATGCTCTTGCCGTCCTCGTTGAGGAAGCGGCCGATGAAGCCGGAAGTCGGGTTCAGGAAGATGCTGATCATCGAGACGATGACCACGGTGGAGATGAAGTGCGGCATGTAGGTGATGGTCTGCACGAAGCCCTTGATCTTCTTGGAACCGAGCTGGTTGATGAGCAGGGCCAGGATGATCGGGCAGATGAAACCCATCACGAGGGTCCACAGGCTGATGCTGATGGTGTTGCGCATCAGGTTGGCGAACTGCGGGGACTGGAAGAACTTGTTGAAATATTTCAGGCCGACGAAGGTGCCGCCGGTCAGGCCTTTGCGCGGAACGAACTCGCGGAAGGCCAGCTGGATGCCATACATTGGAATGTAGGCGAAGATGAACACGAATACCATTGCCGGCAGGGCCATGAGCCACAGCTGCCAGTAGCGACGAAGATGAGTACCGATGCGGATCGGCAGGGGCTTGTGCTTGGCGATGTAGTCGTTGTCCGGGACGTCTGCGTTCGACGCGGATGCTGCGATTTGCGAAACAGCCATATCCATCCCTCTCTTGGGTTGTCCGGACAATCGCCGGAAATGAAGTTTGAAGATACGAAACGTGAACAATGTATGGCCCTCCCCCGCCGGTTTGCGGATTGATGCTCACCGCGAGGGAGGGCTGGTTCGGTTATGTGGGAATGTCGGTAGGGAACCTGGCTTACTCTTCGGCCATGGTCTTGTCGTACCACTTCTGCCAGAGCTTGACGTTCTCATCGACGCCCTGCTGCTTCATGGTGTCAACGTACTCGTTCCACTTCGCGTCGGTCAGGCCGCCATCCTGAATCCAGGTGGAGATCAACGGCATGGCGTAGTTGAAGATGTTGGAGTTGTTGTTGGACACAGTGGTGTTGTCTTCAGCGGACAGGCGGACGTAGGCCGGGATGAGGTCCTTGTCGCCGATATGGGACTGCTGGGTCTCGTAGGTCTTGCCGTCCTTCTCGGCGAGAACCTTGTCCTCGTCGCCTTCGACGGACATGTCATCGGACACGTAGGTCAGGCCACGGTCTGCCAGACCGTAGGTGGACAGATCCTTCTGGAATTCGATGACCTTGTACTTGCCGTCGCCCTCGTTGGAGATGTACTTGTCGAGATCGCCGTAATAGGACTCCATGGAGGTATCCGGCTCAATCCACTTGTTGATGATCTTCAGAGCGGCCGCCTTGTGTTCGTCATCCAGGCCGGCCTTGACGCAGGCACCGTTGTAGATATCTTCGAACTGCGGTTCCCAGGTGGTCTCCTCATAGGAGACGCCCGGGGCGGCCGGCACCTCGATGGACTCGTACTGGTCCTTCAGGTCGCCGAAGTTGCCGGTGTTCCAGCCGAAGATCAGGCCGACCTTTGCGGTCTTGCCGTCGTTGGAGATGTCGGCGCTGTTCTGGGAGCTGTCACGGGTCAGGATGTCCTTCGGCATGAGGCCCTGCTCGATCAGGGAGTGGTAGTATTCGATGACCTGACGGAAGTTGTCGGTGATCATGAAGTTGCCGATCTTGCCGTCCTTGATGTAGATGCCCTGATTGCCGTTGGCGATCATCTGGGTGTTCAGGCCGGTACCGTTGAGCAGCAGGAACGGATCCCACCAGTTGAATCCGGCGGTGCCGAGCTGGTTGATCAGCATCGGGATTTCGTCGGCTTCGCCGTTGCCGTTCGGATCGTCGTTCTTGAAGGCGGTGAGGACCTTGGTCAGGTCATCCCAGGTCTTCGGAACCTCGAGGCCGAGCTTCTCGAGCCAGGACTTGTTGATCATGAGGTTCTGGCCGGAAGACCACTTGACGCCGGAGGCGTTGCCGTAGTCGGACGGGACCTGCCACACGTGTCCATCGATGTCGGAGCCGAACTTCTTGGCGTTCGGGACCTCCTTGAAGTACGCCTGAACGTTCGGCATCTGGTCGAGATCGTCGCTCAGGTCCTCCCAGTAGTCGTACTGGGCGAAGTTGGAAGAGTTGTAGCCCCACACGGTGATGTCGGCGACGTCGCCGGACGCCAGCACGGTGGAGGCCTGCTGGGACCACTGGGTGTCGAGAATCTCATCCCACTTGATGGTGCAGTCGCAGGCGGCCTCGAGATCCTTCTGAAGCTTCATTTCCTTGGCTTCGATCTGGGTGCTGCGCTTGATCAGCGCGACGCGGATGATCGGCTTGCCGTTGGAGTCGGTCTCGCCGGAATCGGAGCCACCGCAGGCGGACAGGCCAACGGTGGACAGCATGGCCAGGGAGGCCGCCGCCGCGAGAGCCTTGGTGCTCTTCTTGATCTTCATGGATTTCTCCTTATCTCTTGGTCTCCCAAGATTCCTTATCCTCAAACATTGCATGTGGCGGCGGACCCGACTTCGTTGTTCACCGTTCCCGTCCGCGCGCCATGTTCAGCTGCGATGCCATTTGCAACGTTGTAATTTTGATTATACAGCTTTTTCTATCGTTGTACAAATTGATGACACACCGGACGACAAGCCATTTCCCCAACCGGACGACAAGCCATTTCCCCATGCCCCCATCCAGTTATGGGCGTCCTATGATCGGCGCACCGCAGGAGTTCCCGCGAGTGCTCCGCCATCGGCGGGCAGCACGTCGGTCGTGGTCGGGGTCCACAGATTGTCGGGCTCCGGAACGCCGAAGTCAGGGCCATCCTCGGTCCATTTCACCACGCCGACGCGGGCGTGACGGTTCGGGTCGAACAGCGGATCCCCGGTGATCTCCGTGTAGTTGCGGCAGTGGTAGACCATCAGATCATCGGCACCATCCTCCGACTTGGTGAAGGAGTTATGCCCCGGACCGTACTGGCCGTGCTCGGCGCAGGTCTTGAACACCGGCACCGGGCTCTTGGTCCAGGAGGCCTTGTCCAGCAAATCGGAGCCACGCTCGGCGGTCAGCAGGCCCACGGCGTACGGGACGCCCGTGCCGGAAGCGGAATAGGTGATGTAGATCTTGTTCTCATGGAACAGGAAGGCCGGACCTTCGTTGACGAGGAAGTCGATGCACTCCCAGTCGTATTCCGGTTTGGTGAGCATCACCGGTTCGCTTTCCAACGTCCAAGGATTGGTCATCTTGGCGATATACAGGTTGGAATTGCCCTCGATCGCCGGATCCTTCTGAGCCCATACCAGATACTGCACGCCATCGATCACTTCGGTGGTGGCATCAAGGGAGAAGGAGTCGACCGGAGTGGCGATCTGCCCCTTCTCGACCCAGTTGTCGGAAGTGGGGTCGTCATCGGTGTTCTCCAGCACGAACATACGATGCGTCGGCAGTCCCGAGGTCTCGAAATCCGTTGCCGCACCAGCGAAATAGATATACCATGCACCATTGATGCGATGCAGTTCCGGCGCCCAGATGTAGATGCTGGCCGGACCGGATTCATGCTTGCGCCATACCACGGTCTCCGGCGCCTTCTGCAGGTCGTTGATGGTCGACGCATGACGAATGGCGATGCAGTTGTATTCCGGATCGGAGCCGGTGAAGTAATACTCGCCGTCAACCTTAAGCACCCAGGGATCTGCGCGCTGAAGCACGATCGGATTGTTGTAAACAGCCATGTTTATTCCTTTTCAATCCGCTGTTCCAGTAATTTACAACGTTGAATATACCACTATTACATCGTTGTACAAAATCGCGTCGTTGTCGTGGAGTGTTGCGGCACCTATTCCTTCCAAACAACAAAGCCGGCCCGCACATGACATTCGATCATGCACAGGCCGGCCCTTACCGAAAAAGGCTCAGACCACCAACGATTCCTGCGGAAGCTTGGTGGACTGGCGCATCACCAGGGACGAGGACACCTTGCGGAACACCTTGCGCCCCGGGTGTTCGCCGTTCGGTTCACGTCCGTCGATGCGTTCCTTCAACACCTTGACGGAAAGTCTCGCAACCGCCTCAAGTCCCGGGTCAATCGACGTCAACGCCGGCGAAAGATACTGGGAATCGTCGGAATTATCGAAACCGATCACGGAAATATCCTCAGGAATCCGATAATCGTGCATCTGAATGGCATGCATCACGCCGGAGGCAAGCATATCGTTCAACGCAACAACGCCGTCGGGAATCACACCGGAATCGAACAGTGAGTTCATGGCCTTCACGCCGTCACTACGGTGCCACATACCGGACGAGACCACGAGCCGCTCATCGAATTCCACGCCGGCCTCTTCCAACGCCTCGCGATAACCTCGGTAACGTAGTGCGGCGGAGCCGACCTTCTCCCCCGGATGAACGCCGACCACGGCCACACGCCTGCACCCGGTCTGCAACAGGTAGGAAGTGGCACGCTTGGCACCCTCCACGTTCTCAGTGGCGATATGATCGACCAGATCCGTGAAGATGCGTTCTCCGATCAGCACCAGCGGATAATCCACCTTCAATTGGTCGACGTCATCCTGATCGAGTTCAAGCGGGCTGTAGATCAGACCGTCGATCATGGTCTGCTGGGAGCCGTGCAACGCATCGATCTCACCTTCGCGCGAATACAGCGTAGGCTCCACGATCACACGCAAGCCAAGCTTCTTGGCTTCCTCTATGACCAATGACGAAAGCTGTGCGAAATACGGCATCTGCAGATCCGGAATGGCCAGACCGATGATGCCCGTCTGCCCCGTACGCAAATTACGTGCGGACACATTGACGGTATAGCCAAGCTCATCGATGGCCTTGTTCACCTTGTCGCGAGTGGCCTGAGAGACGAACTCATAGTCGTTGACCACATTCGACACGGTCTTGATGGACACGCCGGCCGCCTTGGCCACTTCACGCATGGTTACGACATGCTCGCCGTTGGACCCAGTCTGCCTCGACATACGTTCCCCTTTTTCAAATGTTCTAGCCAACCGGCCACCGCCCCGACAGGCTTCGTCACTCCGCCCGCCAAACGATGTACCCCTTGTGGCGGATGGAATCAGTCAGCGTCGGAAACGTTGATTTGCATCGTTACATAAGCATAATCCGGATTAAGCTCTTCCGCAGAATCCATATCCAAGATCGGCATTCCCTCCGCGGACCAATGCACCCGACGCACTTGGGCGTCACGGCCACCGTACCGACCGTGCTCATATTCCGCGTTATGGAACACGTAGATGAGATTGCCGTCCTCATCATGCGACCACATGCCGTGACCGGTGCCGAGCTGCCACTGGCCGTTATACAGACCGGACTTCTGCAGCGGATAGTCGAGCTTCGTCCAATTGGCGGGGTCGGTCAGGTCAATGCACCGCCCCGCCGGAGCAGTCGCCAGACCGGTCGTATAGTCGATGCCGACAAGCGATCCCGAGTAGATCAGGTAGATCTTGCCGTCATGCACGAAGGCGTTCGGCCCTTCGGCGATCATGTTGTCCCACGCGAATTCCGGTACGATGATCTGCGTCGGACGGCTGGTGAGCCTGGTCGGATTCGACGGGTCGAAGCTTGCGATCCAGATGCTGCCGACCTGCTGCCACGCGTAATACCAACGCCCGGAATCGACGATGACGGTCATGTCAAGCGAAATGCGCTGGATTGGGTTGAGCGTTGCGCCATCCGGATCGAGAATCGGCTGCGGAACAGTCCAGTTCTCCGGCTCGCGTGGGTCGAAATCCGTGCCATCGGAATGCTGTTTGAGCTGCATGATATGGCAACTTCCCGTCCACATGTCCGGCTTACCTGCACGGTCGTTCGGCGTACCGTCCGGATTGACGGAAGGTCCGTCGAAACACGGCATGAACAGAATGGACAGCTTGCCGCCGATGACATGCAATTCCGGCGCCCAGAAGCAACCGGTCATCTCGCGACCTTCGGAATTCAGGTCGCCGCATGTGAGCAGATCGATCTCCTTGGCGCGTCCGCCCGCCACGTCGGACAGTTCCTCGATGGAGTCGGCGACGCGTAGCGGCATGTGGGTGGCGCCATTATTCGGGTCTATGCAATTGCCGTCGGTGTCGTCGGTAGCGATGAACATGAACATTGGCTTGCCATTGAAATTCCACGCGAATACTGACGGGTCGGCACGTTCCACGGCGAAAGGCACCGGGTAGACGGTCTGACGGATCTTGCCTTCCACAGTACGGGATTCGCCGGCGCGTAGCTTGCCTTCCGAAGCTTCCCTCGCAATGGTCTCAAGCTGTTCCCGGTTCCAGTTCACTGCGCGGGTAGCGGTGGAACCGTCGCTGTAGACGAGTTCGGCACGAGTACGGGTCAATGCCATGACGGCGCCACGGGCATCTTCGCCGCCGCTCAGGGCGTTGATATGTTGCGGTGACACAGTGGCCGCAACATTGTATACACGGCCAAACCGCGCAATCAGGTGCTTGGCTTCGTCCTCGGTAACCGAGATGACGTTGCCGGGCACGGCGTCCGGAATGTCGCAATCGAAGGAATGGTGGCGTTCCGACGCCTGCGTATTTTCCGTAACGTCTAAAGGCTCACCGGAACGCGCGGACGCGACGATATCCTCCGTCTGCGCGGAATACGAACGGCCATCATCGCCCGTAAAGGTGATCACATAGCGTGCGGCGGTCTCGTCGAACGTGACGGATGGGTGATTGACGCCGTTCTCCGTACGCAACAGCACCAGCCCCGGCTGGATGAAGGATGTCAGGTCGCCGCTGACGGCCAACAGAAACGCCGACTTTTCCGATCCGTCGGGCGTTCCTTCGCGATTGGTACGCGTGGCTGCGATGGCGAAGCGCCCATCCTGCAGACGGAACAGGTACGGGTCACGCAGGGATTTGAGGGTGATGTCGACACCGGGCATCACCGCGTCATATCTTACGGCGTCGCTGGCGGGACGCGGGCCATCGAATGGTTCGGTGCCGAAGCGTACGGCGGCTCTGCACGCGCGGCGCGAGCTCTCAGTGGCTGCCGCAATCGGTACGCCGGCGGGGAAGAAGATGCCATAGTTTTCGTTCAGAGGTTCCCATTTGCCAGTGATCTGGGAACGCAGCGCAAGGTGCACGCTATAGGCGATGTCCTCGTTGTTCGCCTCTTCACGACTGGTGGCTGCACGCGTGTAACACAGCAGAGCATAGTTGGCCGACATGGGACACCCCTTCAGTGGACAATTCATTTACAACGATGTACTATAGCGCATATTACAACGTTGTACAAATTGACATCGTCACCGCTATCAAGAAGGGAACATCCCAGATGATCCGCAAAACCATAGCTGCGATCATTGCCGCAGCGATGCTGTTGGGCACCGCGGCGGGCTGCTCGGGAACCAGCTCCGGAGAGAAGCCAATCGTGAACACAACATCCGACATCAAACGAGGCTCGTCACACGACCCATCCATCGTCGAAGCGGACGGCAAATACTATATCTTCGGCTCACATCGCGCCTGGCTGAAAAGCGACGATCTGGTGAACTGGGAATCGTTCACCAACAATCTGAGCACCGACTACAAGAAGATCCTCGGAGATTTCTGGGAGGAATGGCCCAAGCAACCGGCCAATTCCGACCTGACCGGCAACATGTGGGCGCCGGACGTCATCTACAACAAGGCCATGAAGAAATGGTGCATGTACATGTCAGTCAACGGCATCAACTACAAATCCGCAATCGTGCTGCTCACCGCCGACACGATCGAAGGAGACTGGACGCTCGTCGGACCAGTCGTCTATTCCGGTTTCCGAGACGACACCGTAGCCAAAACCGACGTACCGAAAGTACTCGGCAGTAGCGAAGTGCCGACACGATACCTCTCCCCCGGAGATACGGAAATCAACGCCATCGATCCAAGCGTCAAATATGACGACGACGGCAGTCTCTGGATGACGTTCGGCTCTTGGTTCGGCGGACTGTGGGCACTGAAACTCGACGCATCGACCGGCCTTCGCGACTACACCACCACTTACGAAACCGCCAAAGACGAAACCGATCAGTATTACGGCATCAAAATCGCAGGAGGCCATGGCAACTCCGGCGAAGGCTCCTACATCATGAAGCAGGGCGACTACTGGTACCTGTTCGTCTCCTACGGCGCGCTGCAACAACAGGGCGGCTATCAGATCCGCGAATTCCGCTCGAAGAACATCACCGGCCCATACGTGGACGAAGACGGCAACAATGCGGTCTCCACCGAAACCATCGGCAGCAACTGGACCCTCAAGACCGGAATCAGGCTCATGGGCTCAGTGGAATGGAGCGGCAACGACAACGCCAACATCGAAGTGGCGCAGGGGCACAACTCTGCGTTCGTGGACGAGGACGGCACCGCATATGTCGTATACCACACTCGCTTCTCCAACCGCAACGAGGAGCATGAGGTACGCGTACGCGAACTGCTGACCACCGCTGACGGCTGGCTCGTGGCCGCACCATACGAATACACCGGGGTGAAGGCCAACGCCAAAGGCTACCAGGAAAGCCAGCTCACCGGTGAATACGAATTCGTGGTGCACGATCCGACCACGTTCTTCCAAGGCTCCAACGGCACCGCGAAAGACGGCAAGTACCCGTACAAGGGCGTCGACGAACCCATCACCATCAAGCTGGAAAGCGGCGGCAAGGTGAGCGGCGACAAAACCGGCACCTGGAGCGTCAACAAGGACTCCAACCAGATGACCATCACCATCGACGGCACCGAATACCAAGGCGACTTCGCCCAGCTACCGCGCGAAACCGACCTCAAATCGGTCATGACGTTCACCGCAATCGGCGGCAACACATGCGTATGGGGTTCACAGGTCTGATTCCCCGCATCAAACCGGCCACAATCAAAGCCGATCAACGAACAGTGGGGGCTTCCGGAGTGTTTCCGGAAGCCCCCACCTGCATTGCGAGCCTTAAGCCCGGCCTGGCCTATACCGTCGGAACTCAGCGCTCGGAACGGTTGATGGCCGAGATGATGGCCTTCAGCGAGCTGGTCACGATGGAAGTGTCGATGCCGACGCCCCACACGATCTGCGTGTCCTCTTCCTCACCGATCTGGCACTCCACGTAGGAGGCGGCCATGGCGTCGGTGCCGACGGACATGGTGTGCTCGACGTAGTCCATGATGGAGGCGGTGATGCCGAAGTTGCTCACGGCATTGAGGAACGCGGCGATCGGACCGTTGCCCATGCCGGACACCTCGCGCTCAATGGGCTCGTCGACGCCGACGTTCACGCCACGGTCGAGAATCCTGGCCTTGAGCACGGTATCGGAGCCATCCTCACCGGAGGAGACGGACACCTTGAGCAGCTTCAGACGGCCCCACTGCTCGAGGGACTCATCCTTGCTGTCGCCGACCACAACGCCCGCGGCGGTGGCACCGGACTCTTCGACCGGCAGGTACTCGTCCTTGAACAGACGCCAGATGTCCTCGTCCTTGACTTCCTTCTTGGTCTCATCGGCATAGGCCTGCACGACCTTGTCGAACTCAACCTGCAGGCGCTTCGGCAGATCAAGGTTATGGTTGGCCTTGAGCAAGTAGGCCATGCCGCCCTTGCCGGACTGGGAATTCACACGAATGATGGCCTCATAGGTACGGCCGATATCCTTCGGATCAATCGGCAGGTACGGCACGAGCCACACGAAGCTGTCCAGATCGGCGCCAGCACGGTCGGCCGCCATCTGACGGGCTTCGAGACCCTTCTTGATGGCGTCCTGATGCGAACCGGAGAATGCGGTGAACACGAAATTACCGGCGTACGGATGACGCTCGGAAATCTTCAGCTGGTTGCAGTATTCGACCGTCTTGCGGATTTCCGGCACGTTGGAGTAGTCGATCTGCGGATCGATGCCCTGGGTCAGGAAGTTCAGACCCAAAGTGACCAGATCGACGTTGCCGGTGCGCTCACCGTTGCCGAGCAGGCAACCCTCCACACGGTCAGCGCCGGCCAGCACGGCCAGTTCGGTGGCGGCCACGCCCATGCCCCCGTCGTTATGCGGGTGCAGGGAGAGCACCACGGCATCGCGCGGCACGAGGTTGTTGGACACGTACTCCACTTCGTCGGCGAATACGTTCGGAGTGGTCATCTCCACCGTTGCCGGCAGATTGATGATCATCGGATGTTCCGGCGTCGGCTTGATCACGTCGATCACCGCATTGCACACCTCGACGGCATATTCCGGCTCGGTGCCGGTGAAGGATTCCGGCGAGTACTCATAGTACAGGTCGATGCCCTCGGCCTCGCCTTCGAGCTCCTTGCACAGGGTGGCCGCATCGGTGGCGAGCTTCTTGATGCCGGCCTTGTCCTTGCGGAACACGACCTCACGCTGCAACACGGATACGGAATTGTAGAAGTGCACGACGGCGCGCCTGGCGCCCTTAAGGCATTCATAAGTCTTGCGAATCAGGTGTTCGCGAGCCTGGGTGAGCACGACGATGGTCACATCGTCCGGAATGAGCTCACGCTCGATGAGCATGCGGATGAAGTCATAATCGGTTTCGGAAGCCGACGGGAATCCGACCTCAATCTCTTTGAACCCCATCGACACGAGCAGATTCCAGAAACGCAGCTTACGCTCGGAATCCATCGGGTTGACGAGGGCCTGATTGCCGTCACGAAGATCGACGGAGCACCAACGCGGTGCACGCTGCAGTCGCTTGCCCGGCCACGTACGCTCCGGGAAATCAAACGGCACCTGCTTATCGTATGCAACGTACTTGTTGTACGGCATCTTGCTGGGCTTTTGCGGAGCTCCAATGAAACGCGCCGGAGGCAGCAGCGGGTCGTTGTTCCCTCCGTTGGACGCTGCGGCGATCGCCGCGAGATCAAACACTGAAGATTGACCCTGACCCATCACTCCTCCTTATCTTTGATGTCGCCGGCTCCCTGCCGGCTTAATTGTTACGTGCGTGTAACTTTTTCGCACTGCGGCTAATCCTAGCGGCAACGGGCCCCATAAATCATCGTCATTTCGGGATATGACAGCGTTTTTGAATCCACTTTCACCCCATATCCAGATTTGCCGCATTACAGTGAGCATCATGACACTGCGTTTCAACAGCGACGGCAGCTTCCGCGTGCTGCAACTGGCCGATATCCAGGATGGCCCGAACGTGCGCAAAGACACGATTCGGCTCATCGAAGCCGCCATCCACGAAGCGCATCCCGACCTCATCGTGTTCACCGGCGACCAAATCCGCGGATATGACCCGGCCTACATCGACACGTTTCTCCGCCGACGTGACGAAAAACCGGGAACACATGTGCGTGCGGTGACCGAATTCGAAGCGAAGCTACGCGGCATCAAACGTCACCCGCTGTCAAAAGCGCTACTCAACACGCAGCCGACCGACGACAACTGGACCATCGACGGCATAGGCACCGACTCGCCGAAACTCGTGAGACGCAATGGCAACGGCACGAAATCAAAGCTGGAATCATGGGCGCAATCCATCAACAGCGCCACCATGGACGCACTGATCGAAGAGGCCCGGCAGAAAGTGCGCGACACCTTCGCCGCTTTTCTGGGGCCTGCGCTGGAAGCACGGATTCCGTTCGCGGCGACCTACGGCAACCACGATTTCCAGTGCGGCGTGCTCGCCGATGACCAAGATGACATCTACCGTGAATTTTCCGGATGCATGAACCCCGTTGCCGGATCTTCCCCGCTGGCGTTGGAGCCAGGTACATTCGCGCTGCCGATCGAGGCCTCCGATGGATCGGGGCGCATCGCAATGAGCGTGATGATGGTCAATTCCGGGGATTACGCGGAACAGCCCGCCAACGACGCCAACAATGCCGGTCATGAATCAATCGCCTCATACGCGAAATACGCCTCGAACTCGCGAGGTTGGGACCTGGCCGATTCCGACGGTTATGGCACGCCTTCCCCGGAGGCGATCGAGTGGCTGCGCACCGTGCAATGCGAGTTCGGGGCGCGCAACGGCGACGGTCGCGCGGTGCCGGCGATCGCGTTCCAGCACATTCCGCCGCAGGAGTTCTACGATTGCCTGAGGGAGGTGCCGGCATACACGCCTAACGCCGTGGAAGGCGCGCGCAAGTTCGCAGGGCACTGCTACGTGCTGGATCACGACCTATGCCGGCCAGGTTCACGTCTCGGCGAAGCAATCGGCTGCGCGGACGACAACGTCGGCGAAGTGCAGGCCCTGCGCGAGGCAGGCGGCTATTTTGCACTGTTCTGCGGGCATGACCATAAAAACGCGTTCGTCGGGCACGTGCATGACCTCGACTTGGGATATGCACCGACCTGCGGATTCGAATCCTACGGCCCGAAGTCGAGACTGCGCGGCATTCGCCTGTTCGAATTCAACGAACGCAATCCGCAAGGTTATGTGACCCGCATGCTCACATGGGGCGATCTGGTTGGCCGCTATTCCAGCAACGAAGTCCGCGTGTTCTTCGAAGACCACTGCGTGACCGATCTGATCGGCATCCGCAACGAGTTGCGCCGCCCACAGGTATTTGCCACCCTGATCGGCGTGGGCTCGATGGGACTTGCCGCGCTGGCTCATGCCACGCTTAAGCTGTTTCGGCGGTAGCAAGCCTTTACTTCCCCATATGAAATACCCCCTAAATTGCTATCCGGCAGCGATGTTTGCAATCTCATCCTGACTGGCACCTTTGGCATCGACGCCTTATAAAGGGCGACGGTTTGTCCGCCGGACGGCTGGCCGCCGGGCCGGGTTCAGAGCCGGAGATTTTGCGATCGGTCTGCCGCAGCCCGTACAGCATTTCGCCTCCGGCATATTCCGTGCCCCGCGGCGAACGGAATCATCTCAGTGGAACAGGCTCACGCCTCGACGGGCCACACAGTAGGCGTTGCCCAACCAGGTGTGGCGGGAATTCGGCCAGACCGCACCCAGTCGCGGAGCGTTCTGACTCATCCAGATGCTGGGCACGCGGCCGTCGGCACTGCGCGAGCCGAGCAGGTTAAAGCCGTTCTTTTCCAACAACCATTCCGGATGCTGGGTGGCGATCGCAAGACCTTCCTCCAACGTAAGGGGCAGGCGTTCATCGGAATCGATAAGTTTGCGCGCCACATCCGGCTCACGGTTGATATAGCAGGTGCCGGTATGCGGTTCAAGCACTAGGTAGAACGGTCCCTCCGGCGGCTCGAAGCCGTCCTGCGGCAGGAAGCTGGCGATATCACGCGGAGGCATGGTGGTGAAGCCCGCCATACGGTTGATTGACGTACGAGCGATCAACGATTCGGGCGAAACCAGCTCGCGCGTAGGAACCAGCAGAATGTCGGAACCCAGATCGGAATCCTCCAGCGCACGGATGAGCGGACGGGCCAGTGCACGGAACGCCCCTGCCGACATATCGGCCACGTCTGGGTAGCCCAATGCCACGATACGATCCAGCTGCTTCTGCGCTTCTTCTGATGCCTTCGACATGCTTACCAGTGTACGCAAGGCGCACGAGCGGTTATATCCGTGACGCAGGCCTCAACTTGTCCGATTCTCCAGAATCGGACACACAGACATCTTGAACCGCTTCGCAGTTGTCCGATTCTCCAGAATCGGACAAACCGGGCGACGGACCAGCATACGGAAGGCGGAAGGGTGTTGTTCCGGCGATTTCGTAAGATTAAACAACGCGTGTGGCCGCCCACGACGTCGTTTGGGGCCGGCTGGTCGACCTCAAGCGTACATCAATCGAAATTGCAGAACCGTTCCATCATCAAGCGAGAGGTTGTTATGTCCGAAAAGATTAAGGTCGGCATTCTCGGAGCTACGGGCATGGTCGGACAGCGCTTCGTCACGCTGCTCGAGAACCATCCGTGGTTCGAAGTGGTCACCCTTGCCGCGTCCGTGCACAGTGCCGGCAAGACCTACGAAGAAGCCATCGGCGGTCGCTGGAAGATGGAAACCCCGATGCCGGAATTCGTCAAGAACATGGTCGTCAAGAACGTGGCCGACGTCGAGGATGTGGTCAAGGACGTCGATTTCGTATTCTCCGCGGTGAACATGCCGAAGGACGAGATCCGCGCGATCGAAGAGGAATACGCGAAGACCGAGACCCCGGTCGTGTCCAACAACAGCGCCCACCGTTGGACGCCGGACGTGCCGATGGTCGTACCGGAGATCAACCCCGAGCATTACGACGTAATCGCCCACCAGCGCAAGCGCCTCGGCACCAAGCACGGCTTCATCGCGGTCAAGCCGAACTGTTCGATCCAAGCCTATACGCCGGCTCTCGCCGCGTGGAAGGAATTCGAACCGCGCGAAGTCGTCGTGAGCACCTATCAGGCCATCTCCGGCGCAGGCAAGACATTCAACGATTGGCCGGAAATGCTGGGCAACATCATTCCGTTCATCTCCGGCGAGGAAGCGAAATCCGAGAAGGAACCGCTCAAGGTCTTCGGCCATGTGGATGACGAGCAGGGTGAGATCGTACCGTTCGACGGCCCGCTGCGCATCACTTCGCAGTGCATCCGTGTGCCCGTGCTCAACGGCCACACCGCCACCGTGTTCATCAATTTCGGCAAGAATCCGACCAAGGAGGAGCTCGTCGACCGTCTGGTGAGCTATACCAGCAAGGCCGCCGAGCTGGGTCTGCCGCACGCCCCGAAGCAGTTCATCCAGTACCTGACCGAAGACGATCGCCCGCAGGTCAAGAAGGATGTGGATTACGAAGGCGGCATGGGCGTCTCCATCGGCCGCCTGCGTGAGGATTCCATCTTCGATTGGAAGTTCGTGGGACTGGCGCACAACACCTTGCGCGGCGCCGCCGGCGGAGCGTTGGAAAGCGCCGAAATGCTCAAAGCGCTGGGCTACATCACCAAGAAGTGATTCCATGACTGCGCATCTCTAGCGGAAGACCGTCAGAGATGCTGGCTGGGGTCTCTTTATCGGATGCATCCGATAAAGAGACCCCAGTTGCATATTCAGATGTCATGACAGGCCTTGCGATCCGGCGTGCAGCCGCAACGAACGCCATAATCGGTGAAGCCGTTGTGCAATGCATGATTCGCAGAACAAGGGGTTTGAAGGGATCGTGCGTAAGCGGTACGACGATTTGAGGCTCTTCATCCACGCCCAATACCCCCTAAGGACGAATCGATCTCTTTGGAGTGACCCCACAGAATAGTTAGGGGGCTTTCACATTGGGGTTCGGAAAACACGACCTACAAAAAAGTGGGCTTTCGCGAATCGTGTGCGAAAACCCACCTCATAAAGAAACCAAAGAGGCCAAAACAGCCACTCGGTTCAGCGGCCGGTACCGCCGTACACCACGGCTTCCACCTGATCGGAATCCAAGCCGTACGCGGTATGCAATGCTCTGACGGCGTCGTTGAGCTGCCCGAGCGGCACGAGTGCGGCGATGCGGATCTCGGAAGTGGAGATCATCAGCACGTTCACACCTTCGTCGCTCAGCGCGTTGAAGAACTTGGCAGCCAGGCCGGAATGGGTTTTCATGCCCACGCCCACCACGGCGACCTTACCTACATTGGCGTCGACGTCGAAGGACTGGTAGCCCAGCTCATCCTGCTTCTCCTGCAGCACTTCCTGCACCTTGGCCGCGGCGGTGCCCGGCACGGTGAAGGAGATGTCGGCGGTGCCCGTGGAGGCGGAGGCCTGCACGATCATGTCGACGTTCACGCCGGCTTCGGCCAGCATGGTGAACACCTTGGCGGCCATGCCCGGCTCGTTCGGTACACGACGCACAGTGGCTAGCGACTCGGTGCTGTCATGCGCGACACCGGAGATGATCGGCACTTCCGGTCCCAGATCGGGGAACAGGTCGCCCAGGGACTTGTTGTTTTCGCTCATTGTTCTTACCTTTGATTCAAGTGATTTCGAAGCTTTACTGGTGTTCAGATATTCGGCAGGTTGCGCGGGTCGACGCCTTCCGGCACAATCAGCGTGCCACGGCGATGTGAGAAGGAGCTGCGCACATGCAACGGCATGTTGAAGCGCTGCGCGTATTCCACGCAACGCAAGGCAAGCACCTTGGATCCACAGGATGACATCTCCAGCATCGACTCGTAATCAATGACCGGAATGCGGCGGGCGGCCGGGACGATACGCGGGTCGGCGGTGAATACGCCGTCGACATCGGTGTAGATCTCGCACACGTCGGCGTCCAGCGCCACCGCCAGCGCCACCGCGGAGGTGTCGGAACCGCCACGGCCGAGCGTGGTGGCGTCACCACCCTCGTTCACGCCTTGGAAACCGGCCACGATGGCCACGGAACCAAGGTCGAGTGCGCGGCGCACACGATCGGGCTTCACGGCCTTGATGTGTGCGGTGCCGAACTGGGCATCGGTCATGAAACCGGCCTGGGAACCGGTGAAGGAGTATGCATGTGAACCGGCCGCATGAATCGCCATCGCGAGCAAACTCATCGAAATACGCTCACCTGCGGTCATCAGCATGTCCATCTCGCGTGCCGGCGGGTTGGAATCGATGCTGAGCGCCTGATCGATCAGGTCATCGGTGGTGTCGCCCATGGCGGAGACCACGACGGCCACATCATTGCCGGCGTTCTTCGTTTCGATGATGCGTCGGGCCACGCGCTTGATCGATTCTGGGTCGGCCACGGAGGAGCCGCCATACTTCTGCACGATAAGAGCCACAACTATCCAATCTTCTCAGTGTGTTGCCTGCTTGTGATTCTAGACAAGCGGCACGATTATAGAAAAATTCCGATTTGTCAAGCCCCTCTACGCCCAGCATACGGAATTGCGAGACTCCACGAATGGGCCTCTGCCATCTTCATTCCGCAACGTCGGCGCCTTCGTTGGAGGGCATGCGACGGTCAGACATTGCGGCGACCGGCGAGGGCACGCCCCAAGGTGATTTCGTCGGCATACTCGAGGTCGCCGCCCACCGGCAGGCCGCTGGCCAGACGCGTCACCTTGATGTCGGTCTGCGAGAGCAGCTGTGCGAGGAAGCTGGTGGTGGCCTCGCCTTCCACGTTCGGATTGAGTGCGAGAATCACCTCCTTGACTTCGCTGTCCTTCAACCGCTCGATGAGTTTGGCGATGTTCAGATCGCTCGGCTGCACGTTCGCCATCGGATTGATCGCCCCGCCGAGCACATGGTACAGGCCACGGTATTCGCGCGTGCGCTCGATGCTCATCACGTCCTTCGGCTCCTCCACCACGCAAATCACGCTACGATCGCGACGAGGGTCCACACACACCGGGCAGGGGCTGGTCTCGCACACATTGCCGCAGATTTCGCAGAATCGCACCTTCTCCTTGACTTCGGTGATGGCGTCAATCAGGCCCTGCGACTCCTCATCGGAGGCGTTAAGCATGTAGAAGGCGATACGTTGCGCTCCTTTCGGCCCGATGCCGGGCAGGTGCGCGAATGCGTCGATGAGGCGCTGGATGGCGCCGTCATAGGCCAATGCCATGGAAATTGTTACCTTTCAGTGGTTGCGTGACTAGTCGTCGAGGCTCTTCTTCGTCTGCATGTTACGCGGATTCTTCAGATCGTCCGCCGTGAAATCCTCGATTTTATTGACTTCGAAAATACGGCTCAATTCGTCCACATCCAGCGCGGTCGCAGTGCCCAGCGACTCGTCACTCATCGAGTACTCGTCATCTTCCGCGGCAACTTGCGGCTTTGCCGGTTCCGGGGCGGCGAAACGCTGGCTCCACGGATCATCGGCAGCCGGTGCCGCCTCATGACGCAGATCGCGATGCTGCCTCGCCGACGGTGTTTGAGATTGCTGGGATGGCTGGGATTGCGATTGCTGCACCGGCTGCGGCAACGGCTGATTCCACGGATCATCGTCATCCTGCGGCATGGCTTGTACGGAATCGGCCGTCTGCATCGGATCGGGTGCCCGCATGGAATCGGACATGCCTTGCGGGGTAGGAACCGAGGCGGCCCACGGATCCACGTCGTCACTGATATCCGGCACGGCGACATGCTTCCGATGCCGTTCCGGCGCCTTCACGTCGTTGACGTTCACCGCAACGGGAGACTGCATGGGCGCACCCCACGGATCATCGTCGGCGGGTGCGGCGGACTGCGCCGGAGCACTCCACGGATCAGCTTCCGCCGAAGCGGTTGCGGACCCGCCTCGGTGGCTCTCCCCGTCCGTCGGATCCGCGGCAGACTCGGCTTTTTCGCCGTCTTTCGGCTCCTTGCCGGCGGCGGAATCGGAACCCAGATTCTGCGTCAGCAGGGTTGCCGCCTTGAGCTGTTCCTGTACGAGCTGCGCGTTGATCTTGCGCTGTTCCTCGGGGCTGAGTTTGCTCCACGGCACGGCCACTTCCCCATCGGCCAGCTTCTTGGCAGGCGCAAGCGTGACGCTCGGGCCGAACACCTTATGCACTTCGGCACGCACGATGCTCACCACGTTGTTGGTGCCATTCAGCGATTCGGAGGCGACGGCCTTGGCGAAGGCGTACTTGCTCAGGGACCTGTCGAATTTGATCCACAGTTTGGGACCGCCTTGGGCCTGCTCGTCGAGCATGATGCGCGGCACCTTCTCACGATTGATGTAGCGTCGTACGTCGTCCGGCAGACTTGCCACCAGAGCGTCCCACTTCTGATCGGGCGTGCGGTTGTCGTTTGCCGGCAAAGGCGCGGCCGTCTGCGACGGTGCCTTGGCTTCCCCATCTCCCAGCGGCGCGTTCATGGCCTGTTCGAAGGCGGCCATGGTGGATGCCATGCCGGAAGTCACGGCATCCGCCGAACTTTTCGGTGCCGTGGAAGCCTGCACGGATTGTTGCGGCACGCTTGGCGCAGGTTGCGATGGCTGGGTCTCGGCCTGTGCCGGACGGCGGCGCGATCCGGCCATGCCGTAACGCGCGGAACCGCCGGATGGTTGCGCTGCCGCATCGGGGGCCGTGGCATCACCGGCCACTCCGGACGAGCCGTTGGTCTCACGTCCGGCGAGCAGGCGCGCGGCAAGCAGCTCCAAACGCATGCGCGGCGAAATCGCACCGGTCATACCGCCCAACGTGGCGTTGATGGTATCGGCCATCGTCGTCAACGCGGCCAAGCCCAACGCGGAAGCCTGACGGCGCAAATCGTCCATGTCTTCGGCGGCGGAATCGTCGGAGAGCACGCTTTCCGCACGTTCCCCGCCCAACGTGAGCACAAGCAGATCACGTACGCGAGCGAGCAGATCCTCCACAAAACGACGAGGATCGAATCCTCCGACCACGACCTTCTGCACCACGCCGTACAACGCTTCGCCGTTCTTGTCGATCACGGCATCGATCGCCTCGCCGATCAGCGCCTCGGGCGTGAAACCGAGCAATGCCACGGCGGAATCGTAGGGAATCACACCATCCACGGAACCGACCATGAGCTGGTCGAGCACGGACAGCGTATCGCGCACGGAGCCGCCGCCGGCACGCATGGCCAGCCGCAGCACACCCGGCTCGGCCTCGATATGCTCGTCGCTGCAGATTCGCTCCAGATAAGGCCCCATGACCTCCTGCGGCACCAAACGGAACGGATAATGGTGGGTGCGCGAGCGGATGGTGCCGATCACCTTGTCGGGTTCGGTGGTGGCGAAGATGAACATGACATGTTCCGGTGGCTCCTCCACGATTTTGAGCAGTGCGTTGAAGCCTTGCGGCGTGACCATGTGGGCCTCGTCGAGGATGAAGATCTTGTAGCGGTCGCGGGCCGGGGCGAAACCGGCGCGTTCGCGCAGTTCACGGGCGTCATCCACGCCGTTGTGCGAGGCGGCGTCGATTTCGACCACGTCGATGGAACCGGGACCGCCGGTGGCCAGATCGCGACAGCTCTCGCATTCGCCGCACGGATGCGAGGTCGGCCCCTTCTCGCAGTTCACGCATCGGGCCAGAATACGCGCGGACGACGTTTTGCCGCAACCGCGCGGGCCGGAAAAAAGATAGGCGTGCGTCAGCTTGCCTTCGTCAAGCGCGCGCATGAGCGGAACGGTGACCTGATCCTGCCCGATCACCCCGTCGAACGTATCGGGGCGATATCTTCTGTACAGTGCCAATGCCATAGCAAAATCCTTCCGCCGTAATGTCACTAGGCTACCGATTTCTTACGACACGATACGCCCCAGGCACAGTCCGTTTTCCAGCCGTCTCGCTCGACTCGCGGGCGGGCGCACCGACGAAGCGCGAGCCTCGCCACAAATCGTCATCGACAGCGCACAAACCGCCGGTTTCCGGCGCGGCATCGCACGCGTGCGCTCCCTACACTTGACCTCCAACCAATCCCAATCGACCATCAGCAAACGAACCAGCGAGGCCATCATGACCGACAACACCGCCGCCATCATCGTGCACGAGCATACTCGGCAGTTCCATCTGACCAACGGTCGGATCAGCTACGTCTTCCACGCCGACGGGCAGGGCAAGCTCATCAATCTGTATTTCGGCGCAGCCGTACCGGACCGTGAGGATTTCAGTTATCTGACGGAGGTGACGCATTCGCCCACCACCACATGCCGCATTCCCGGCAACCTCACCTACACGCTGGAAAGGATGCGTCAGGAATTCCCCGAATACGGTGGCGGCGACTACCGGCGGCCGGCGCTGGAAGTCCGGCAGGGCAACGGATCGACCCTCACCGATCTGACATATGCAGGCGGCTATCGCATCATCGCCGGCAAACCACGACTTGCGGGACTGCCGGCAACGTATGTGGAGCATGACGATGAGGCGACCACGTTGGAAATCGAGCTCATCGACCGGCCGACAGGTCTCACCGTAATCCTGCAATACACGATTTTCCGCGACCAGCCGGTCATCGCGCGCAGCGTGCGCATCACGAATGGCGGAGGCGAGCCGGTCAGCCTCGAACGCGTGATGAGTCTCAATCTCGACCTGCCCGACCGTAACTACACGATGACCGAATTCGCCGGAGCATGGGCCCGCGAGCGCCATCCGCATACGCAACCGTTGCATTACGGTGTGCAGCAGATCGAATCGTTGCGCAATGCGAGCGGGCATTTTCTGAACCCGTGCGCGGTATTCGCGCGCCCGGCCACCACGGAGTCGCAGGGCGAGGCGATCGGCGTGGCCTTCGAGTATTCGGGCAATTTCGATCTGCATGCCGAAGTGGACACGTTCGACGTGACGCGCGTGCAAGTGGGCATCAATGATTTCGGCTTCTCATGGCGCCTTGCGCCGGGCGAGACGTTCCAGTCGCCGGAGGCGTTGCTCGCGTTTTCGGCCGAGGGCCTGACCGGCCTGAGCCATGCCTTCCACCGTACGGTGTTGGAGCATATCGTGCGCGGTCCTTGGAAGCGACGCGAGCGACCGGTGCTCATCAACAACTGGGAGGCGACGTATTTCGATTTCAATGAGGACAGGCTGGTCGACATCGCACGGACCGCACGGAATGCCGGCATCGAACTGTTCGTACTGGATGATGGTTGGTTCGGCGCACGCAATGACGATACCGCAGGGTTGGGCGATTGGCGGCCGAATCCGCGGCGTCTGCCGAACGGATTGGCCTCGCTGGCCCGCCGCGTCAACGATCTGGGCATGCGTTTCGGCCTGTGGTTCGAGCCGGAGGCGGTGAATGCGGATTCCGACCTGTACCGTGCGCATCCGGATTGGGCGATTCGCACTCCCCACCGTAAGCCCAGCCATGGCCGTAATGAGTATCTGCTGAATTTCGCGGATGCCGCGGTGGTCGACAACATCTTCGAGCAGATGAGCGCGCTGCTGGGTTCCGCGAACATCTCATACATCAAGTGGGATATGAACCGTTTCGTCTCGGAAGGCTACGACCTGTCGCGCGATGCCGAACATCAGGGCGAGGCGTACCATCGCTACATTCTGGGCGTCTACGATTTGCTGGAGCGGCTGCTCACGGCCTTCCCGGAGCTCATCATCGAGGGTTGCGCGTCGGGCGGTGGCCGGTTCGACATGGGCATGCTGTTCTATACGCCGCAGATCTGGTGTTCGGATGATTCGGACGCCATCGAACGGCTGAAGATCCAGTATGGCACGAGCATGTTCTACCCGCTGAGCACGATGGGCGCGCATGTGTCGATCACGCCGAACCATCAGACGATGCGTTCGGCGCCGCTTGCCACGCGCGCGAACGTCGCCGCATTCGGCACGTTCGGCTATGAACTTGATCTGGGGCGTCTGTCGGACGCCGAGTTGGATGAGGTCCACAGGCAGGTCGCATGGTTCAAGCGATACCGCGAAATACTGCATACCGGCGATTTCCACCGGCTGATCGCCCCGTACGGCAATGAGAAGGCCGCTTGGATGGTGGTTTCCCGTGATCGGCATACCGCGATCGTCGGCGATTACCGTCTGCTGATCACGCCGAACGGTGCGTTCACACGACTTGCGTTGCGCGGTTTGGATGCAGGACTGACATATAAGGTGGATTGCACCGGCGCTTCCAGCATTGCCGGCAGGTCGTTCACCGGTGCCGAACTCATGCGCATCGGTCTGGTCGATTCCGATGCCTCCTGCGGGCAGATGGATGACGTGAACCCGCTGGGCGTCACCACCGACTTCTCATCACGGTTGTTCGTGCTGACCGCCGACTGAGCGTCGCTGCCGGCTGTCGGCCAGTCAGTCGACCGGCGACCGACCGGTGGCCGGCACGGCAGGTCCGCCTATACTGTCTTCTACTGTCTTCAAACGGCCGGCAATCCGGTCGGCCGGCGCATTGAGACCGCAGGGAGGCGACATGGAGCACGCACAGGTCTACACGTTGCCCTCCTTCTGCCCGTTCACATCGGGCCATACGGACCCGCCCTCATCGGCGAATGGCGTATCGTTCGCGTTCTGCGGCATCTCGAGAACGGAACCGGGCCACGACGTAGGCCCGGCACTGCGCGATCACACCATCATCCATCTGGTGCTGTCCGGTAGCGGCGAATTGCACAGCCAAGGCGCGGTATTCCGGCTGAAAGCCCACGACGGGTTCATCATCCGGCCGGATTCGCCGGTCACCTATCAGGCTTGCGCAACCGATCCCTGGACCTACCTATGGCTGGGACTGGGCGGCAACGGCGCGCAACGATGCCTGGCGGGAATCGGCCTGGCCCACGACCGCAACGCGTTCCATGTCGGCGACACCTCGGCGTTCCTGGCGTTGATTCAATCCTGTTTCGACTACACATCCGGCAGTTTCGCCGACGAGATCAAGCTCAACGCCATCACCCTGGAGTTCCTGCACCGGCTGGCGCTCGCCATGGCGACGGCGGGTGGCGCCACCACGCAATCACGGCCTGATGACGCGGGTGCCGGCGGTGCGCTCGCCACCGCCGCAGCGCAATACGTCGCCGAACATTATGCCGAATCCATCAATGTGGGCCGTGTGGCAGAGGCACTGCACACCGACCGCAGCCATCTGTCCCGCCGATTCAAAAGCGCGACCGGTTTGACGTTGAAGGACTATATCGACAACATCCGCATCGCTAAGGCCTGCGATCTGCTGAGCATGACCGACATGGAGGTGGCGCAGGTGGCGCGTGCCTGCGGCTTTTCCAGCCTCGAGGTCTTCTCACGCAAGTTCAAGATGGCGCGGTCGGTTTCGCCGGCCCGTTTCAGAAGCGGAACATGACACGCCGATAGACGCCGCACGACCCCTATGACCGACGGTTGCGTAACCTGTTGTCATACCAGTAATCGCCATGTGAGCGGCACCGACCCACCTCGGTTTGACACTGTGTCAATATTGGGCTTAGACTTGGTCGCGTCAAAAAATTGACAGAGTGTCAACGTGTCGCATCGATGGGACCGCCACTCAACGTGAGGAGAGCGCAATGAACGGACGGAACCAGATTTCCGTTGCAACGGCAGGAGACGCACGTCGCGCGCAAATCGTGCATGCGGCACGCGAAATCTGCCTGGAAAAAGGCTTCTCGAAGATTACGGTCAGCGATATCGCAGGCCGTGTCGGCATGACCCGATCGCTCTTCTATCACTATTTCCAAGACAAGGACCAGGTCGCCGACGCCGTACTGGACGACGTCATCGATGAGGTCATCACCGTTTTGGAGGAGTGGAATCGCAACCGCGAAGTGGGCAACATCTCGAAAGCACTCGACGACGTGGTGCGCCTGACGCGCGGCCTCATCAACGATGAGGGACCGTTCAGTCAGCGCATGATCGCAGACGGCAACGCGGAACTGTACATCAAGTTCATCGACCGCGCCGCCGATCGCATCGCCGAATACATCTGCGCCTCAACCGTGCGTGATTTCGAACGGTTGCACGGCATGCCGATCCGTAACGTGCATGAGACCTTCTACACGCTGATCGTCGGCCTGATTTCACTGATCAGGTTGCATCCCGACACCGATGACACCGTTGTCAGACAGGTTGCGGCGCAGACGCTGCACCTGGACCCGTACATTGAGTGAGCGGGGCTCACGCATGTACCCGAGTGAAAGGAAAAGCGATGTTGTTCCAAGTCTATGGCGACACCGCCGTATATCAGTGGATCGGCTGGATCCTTGTCTTCTGCTGCCTGATCGGCGCCAATGAGCTGGCCCGCCGCACCAAGACCGGCGGTATCGTGGCGTTCCTGGTCGTTCCTGCGATCCTGACCGTCTATTTCATCACCATCTATGTAGCCGCTGCCGCCGGCGCCGAATGGGCGCTGACCAACCCGACCTACGTGCACATGACCAGCTGGTTCCATTATGCGAAACTGTACGCAGCGACCGCGGGATGCATCGGCTTCATGGCACTCAAGTACAAGTGGGGCGCCATCGGCAAATCCGAATGGTTCAAATGCTTCCCGTTCGTAATCGTGGCCATCAACATCCTCATCGCCGTGGTTTCCGACTTCGAATCCGCGATCCGCGCATGGGGCACCACCTGGGTCTCCACCGAAGGCGTGACGCTCATGGGCGGCTGGCACAACGTGTTCAACGGCGTGGCGGGCCTCATCAACATCGCCTGCATGACCGGATGGTTCGGCATCTACGTGTCGAAGAGGAAGCAGGACATGCTCTGGCCCGACATGACGTGGGTGTTCATCGTAGCCTACGACCTGTGGAACTTCTGCTACACCTACAACTGCCTGCCCACCCACTCGTGGTACTGCGGTCTGGCGCTGCTGCTTGCACCGACCGTCGCCAACTTCTTCTGGAACAAGGGCGGCTGGATTCAGAACCGCGCCAACACACTCGCCATCTGGTGCATGTTCGCGCAGGTGTTCCCTGCCTTCCAGGACGAGTCCAAGTTCGCCGTGCAGTCGGTGAACAACCCGAACGTGAACCTGACCGTGTCGATCATCGCACTCGTGGCGAACGTGCTCGCATTCGGCTATATCATGTACCGTGCCAGGAAGCAGCACGTGAACCCGTGGCTGCAGGAGGTGTTCACGGGCACCAAGGACTTTGAGCAGGCCATGGCCCGCCGCGAAGATCTGGCGGCCTGAACCGTGCGGCCTGCATGGCGATAATGCCAATCCGACGACTGTACCCGAACTTCGCCTTGTCAATGGCGAAAGCGTCGGGTACAGTCCTTTCGCAGTCCGCTACAAGCTTCCGGTGCACATAGACGGACGCCATATCCGGCGCCTTCACCGACCGTCGAATCGGTTACTTCGCCTCACCCTCCGGAAAGATGATCTTGTAGATCGGAAAGTAAATCACCATCTGCACGCCGCCATTGATGACGGTAATGAGGATGTTGTACACGGCCGGCGCGAAAAACCGCTTGCACAATGGCACATACAGGCCCATCAGGAAGCTGCACACAATGGTGATGAGCACGAACGCCACCACATACCAGGCTATTTGGAACCACACGTTGCCATGTGATTTGAACGTGATGTTGCGCTGCATCGGAAAGTTCACGCACTGCGCCATGAACAGCGTGATGGCGAACGCCGCGAAATACCCCATGCCGCCCGTCGCATCACCAGTGACCGGATAGTCGAACACGTACGTATCGACCGGTCCAAGAGTCAGATGGATGAGTTGGCATGGTATATCGCACCAGTTGGTGTTCGCGTAGAACAGGTTGGGCAGGAACGTGAGCATCACGTACTGCAGTATGGTGACGAACAGTGAGAACGCATAGAACATCACGAACTGCGCGATCAGCCTATGCTTCGCCGCGAAGCGCCGCCACCACACGGCAATCGGACCGCCGCCGTGCCCACTGATGATTTCAGTCCGTTCGGGCATCATCCCTCCTACCTCGTCGAATCCGCACGATTCACGATGCCGATCGGCTCGACGCTCACCTGCGCCGATAGCCTGCCGTCGCTTATGTGCAGCACCGCCGTACCTTCTTGCGACTGCGGCATCCTCACCACGGCGAGCGCCTCGCCATAGTAGGTGCCGGTTTCGCCGGTGACGAAGCTGCCCTTGTTGCAAGGTGCGGCGCAACCGAAACCGAGCAGTTTCGCTCCGCCGACAGCTTCGTCAGCGTCTCCGCCGGCCCCGCCTCCCTTGCCGTCGGGACCGATCAGTGTCGCACGTAACGTGCCTCGCTCAAGTGGTTTGGTCACGCCGTGCCCATCGGTGTAGCGCACGCGCACGTACGCAAGTTCACGACCCGTATATTCCACGGATGCGTTCAATCGTGTTTCGGCAGAAGCGCTGACCAACTGATTGCGGCCGATTTCACGGCCGGATTCATCGTAGGCCACGGCTTCCAGCGTGCCCGGCTCGTATGTGCATGAGAAACAGGCGATGCAATCGTTGCGCATTGCCTTGCGTCCGATTTCACGGCCGTTGAGCACCAAGGAGACGGACGCGGCCCTCGCGTAGACCTCAACGTTCGCCTTGCGGCCTTCGCAGCCATTCCAGCTCCACGAGTCGATGGCGTTGCTCATCTTCCACGCGCTCGGCGAATGCTTGTCTCCCGTATGGTTCACCGGGCAGACAGCCAACCATGGTCCGGAAGCCTCCTCCAACGCCACACGCGTGTAATATGCCTCACCCAATGCGCGGCCGGTCAGGTCCACCCGTCCCGAACCGGCGGTCAGCCAGCCGTATTCGATGTTCAAGGTCGCATAATCCTCGTACTCCCAGGCCCCCACGCCGGTTTCACCGATGTAATCCATGCCCGCCCATACGAAGTCGCCAATCAGCCGCGGTTCGCGTTTGGCGAGCTCGCGGAAGCGGTATGCATCGTTGCAGAAGGTTTCGGAGCCGAGAATCAGTCGATCCGGATACTTCTTCAGGTCGTGAACATATCGCTTGATGCCATAGTTGTAGCCGGCCACGTCCATCGCGGCGAACGCATCTCGCGTCACCCAATCGCAAAACGGCAGCGCAGCACCGGTCTTCATGAAATCGGCGCCCAGCACGCCGGCCATATTGTTGAAGAACTCACTGCCGACAGCCTTATGCTTGTCGGCGGCCTGTCCTGCGGCACGGCGCTTCTCGGCGGCCTCGGCCTCCTTCGCGGCCTTCTTGTCGGAATACTGGCCAAAGCCGATCGACGAAAGAAAATTGAAGAAGATGTTCACACCGCAGGTGACAGGACGGGAGTCGTCAAGCGCATGCAGATATTCAGTCATCGCACGCGTGAGCGCAATACCGCGCTTCTGCGCCGTTTCCGACACCTCATTACCGGTGGAGTACAGTATCACACTCGGATGGTTGCGATCCTTCATCACCATGTCGGCAAGATCCCGACGCCACCATTCGTCGAAATAATCAACGTAATCATGCTGCGTCTTATGAATATACCAATGGTCGATATACTCATCCATCACCAGCACACCAAGTCGGTCACACGCCTCCAACAGTGCTTTCGAACACGGATTGTGCGCGGAACGGATGGCATTGTAGCCATTCGCCTTCATCAGACGAATCTTGCGCTCCTCGGCGTCGGCATACGCGCATGCGCCAAGCACGCCGTTGTCATGATGGATGCACGCGCCCTGGATGATCACGCGCTCGCCGTTGATCAGCAGTCCCCCGCTCCCCCATTCGAGCGTACGGATACCGAACGTGGTCGCAGCCTCGTCGGAATCCCCATGTTGCGTGGTGTAACGCGCGGTGCACACGTACAGTTCCGGACGGTTCACGGACCATGGTTTCGCGTCGGCAATGCCGAGCTCATACCTGTTTACCCCAGCCTCGCATGGTTGCGTGACACTGGCTGCGATCCCACCCGCCATGTCGGCGATTTCAATGTGCACACTGCCTTCCGCAGTCGTTTCGACCTCGACGCGGATACGTGCGGTGCCATTCGCCGGATCCGCGGCGATAGTACGCACGAAGAGACCGTCCACGGCGATATGCTCGGCGGGCGACGTCCACAACGTGACGGGACGGTAGATACCAGCTCCGGAGTACCAACGGGAATTCGGCTGATCGGCATTGCGTGCAATCACGCGAATCTCATTGTCTTCACCGAAACGAACGCGGCCGGTCAGATCAACGTAAAAATTGGTGTATCCGTATGGGCGAAACGCCGCCTTCTCACCGTTCACCCACACCTCGGCATGATGATAGACGCCCTCGAATTCAAGCAGCATCCGACTGCCGGCCATATCCCGTTCCGGCATGAAATGCTTGACGTATTCATAATCGCGACCTTCGAACCAGCCGGAATTCAATCCACTTGCCGCGAGCGCATGGCGCGGCTCATACAGCATCGCATCATGTGGAATCGTAACGGCGGTCCAATCCTCATCGGCGTCAAGATGGCGATAGGCCCAGCCTGCATTGAAATCTGCTGCCTGCATGATGATTCCTAAAATCTCCTCTGAAATTGCAACGTATGGCATGGCCACCGGCGACGTCTTTGCGAATCGCAATCACTGCGATTGGCGCTCGCCGCCGGATGGCCTGATGGTGGTGCCGCTCATACGAACGGCATATGGTCGTTATTCGGCGGCCGGTTCCAGCATGACCGCCGTATGTTGTGCGTCTTTGGCGGTGAACGCCTTGACGACGAGCAGGAGGATGGCCACGAGGTAGCATGCCACACCGATCAGTGCGACATTGAGCGAGGTCTGCTCCGATGCCGGATAGTTGACCGGAATGAAGTAGATGTCGGCGGCAAGGCGCACGCGTTCAAGCACGAACTGCGCGAAGCTCACCAGTAACAGCACTTCGGCTCCGATCAGCAGTACGTCGTTCAGCACCGCCGGTAGACGGTTGCCTGCGAACGCACGGGCGGCGAGCGCCACGATCGCCACCACGCTCAGCGCGATGACCAGCGCGCTCAATCCTTGGCCGGCCATGTATCCGGTCGTCGAATTGACGAGGTAGACCATCAGTCCGATGAGCGTCGCCGCTGCGGCCGCAAGCTCGGAAACATGGGTTTTGATTGTCGTTGCCATGATCGTTCCTTTCACTTCGAAGCCGCCGTCGGACCGTTGTCCGCATTGCGGGCGGGACGGATGCGGGTCGTCGTATAACCGGCCAGGCCGATCAGGGTGACCACGCCGGAGGCGGCGATCACGCCGAGATAGACCGCACGCCACCACGTCATGACGTTTTCGGTGTGTGTGCTGGAGTTCACGCCGTTCATCGCGTTGGAGTTGGCGATGGCCCAGAGCGAATAGTGCATGTTCTGCTTGATGGCCAGGAGCATGTCACGGTCCTTGCTCAGCGTGGCGGCATCCCAATACTTCACACCCTGATTGCCGAAGCCGCAGAAGGCTGATGTGCCTGCGAGCACGGATTCCTTCGGCGCCGCATGGGGCGAGACCGAGGTGAAGTCGGTGACGTTGTAGCCGGTGAAGCCCCACTCGTCGCGCAGGATGTTGACCATGACCGCGGCGTTGGCGCTGGAGGCGACCGCACCGATGCGGTTGTAGGAGGTCATCACGCCGAGCGCACCTTGGGTGTAGGTGTTTTTCTTGGCATCGTCGGATTCGAAGGAAGCCGGCTTGCCGTTGGCTTCGAAGGCCTGCTGGAAGTTGCGTAGTTCCATTTCGCGGGCTTTTTGCTCGCTCATGAACGTGGCTATGCCGGACCTGTTGATCTCCTGATCGTTGAATGCGAGATGCTTCACGTTCACCAGCACGCCCTTGGACTGCGCGCCCTGCACCACGGCGGAGCCGATGTATCCGGATAGGATCGGATCTTCCGAATAGTATTCGACGCCACGGGAGTTATAGGCGTGACGATGCAGATTCATGGCCGGTGCGATCATGATCGGCAGACGGAATACCAGGCTGCTTTCGCCCAGAATCACTTCGCCGTTGCGGTAGGCGAGCTCCTTGTTCCAGCTGTAGGCCAGGTTGGTGGGAGAAGGAGCCACTCGGGAGCTCTTGTCGGCGTAATCGTCGGCATCCGCATAGGCCTTCCCCTGATATTGACCCTCATTGAGATAATGGGAGTCGGATCCGCCTGGACCGTCATCCGTGGTCATTTCCTGCAGGCCAACGGAATCGATTGCGCCGATGGCGTGGAACGCGGTCTCCGCGAAATGCATGAACTCCTTGACGGAAACCTTGCTGGTCAGCTCGTCCCAACGCTCGTCATCGTAGGAAGCGCCCTTCATATCGTTGAGGGTCAGGCTGCTTGAGGTGTCGCCGATCGTGATGTCGGAGACGTCGCCGTCCGACTTCAGGTCGATGAAATCGTTGTTCAGCAGTTTGGAGACTTCCTCATTGGCGCTGATGCCGGAGTAGGTCTTCGGAAAGGTGCCGTTCCAGTCGGAACGGGTCAGATACGTGACCGCGCCCTTGTCAAAGGCGTTGTAATCGGTGGCGTACTTGCCGTCGGAGAGCTGGTTGGTGATCTTGGTTCCGGTGCTGGAGGTGGCGAAGGTATCGGCATCGACGCCGCCGTCCCACGACCACGTATAGGTCTTGGTCTTGTCTCCGGCGGCGGTCATGCCGTCGGATTCGGAGTATCCTTGCGCGGCAAGCACGTTGTTCAGGGCGTCATGCACGTCGTCGCCGATGGAGAAGTAGTAGTCACCCGGATCGACGATGTAGGTCTTGGCCTTGTTTGAGTCATAGCTGGCAAGGTTTGACAAGTCCACCGTCATGGTGATGGTCTGCGAGTCACCCGGCTTGAGGGCGTTGGTCTTCTCGAAATCCATGAGTTGGATCGCGGACTTCCCCACGCCGTTCTTCTTGTCGTAATCGGTGTATGGCACGGAAGCGTACAGCTGGATCACAGACTTGCCTTCCACGGAACCGGTGTTCTTCACGGTGACCGTGGCGACGGCGGTTTTCTTGTCGCCCTTGATCTCGACACCGTCAAGCTTCTGTTCGAACGTCGTGTAGCTCAGGCCGTAGCCGAACGGATACACCACTTCGTTGGCGTAATCCCATGTGCCATCCGCAGTCGCGACCGTGCCGTCGGAAGCGGCATAGGTTCCGGCCGAAGCCGTATCACCGCCATTGCCCATGACGATGTCGGCGTAACGGGTTTCGTAGTAGCGGTAACCGGTGTAGATGCCTTCGGCCTCCATCAGATAGGAGTTGACGGCCGCATCTTCGGAAAAGTCGGAGGCGTTCTTCCAGGCCACGTTGCCATAGTTGCTCATGGCCGGCGCGACGGCACTGTTCTTGGCCATCACGTCACCCAGGTGGGCTGAAGGGGAAACCGTGCCGTTGAGCACGTCGGCCACACCATAGAAACCGTATGCGCCCGGATAGCCTATCCACATAATGGCATCGATGTCCGGATCGTCCTGCAGGTTGGCGATCTCCATCGGATTGGTGGAGTTGACGAGTACGATCACCTTGCTGAAATTGGCCTTGGCCTCGTTGACCAATGCCATTTCCTCATCACTCAGGGAAAGGATGTTGCCGGTCACGGTATTCACGCCGTCGGCCAGACCGTCCTGGCCCGGATAGTAGCCGTCGCCGTTCTCGCCAGCGGGGCGGCCGACGACCACGATTGCGGCATCCTGATATTCGCCGTATTGCGACTTGTATTCGGGATTGAGCTTGGCCAGTTCGTCGAGGCTCAGCTCGCACGGGTCGTTGTACTTGGTGATGTCCTCATATTCGGGAAGGATGCCGCCGCCGAACTGCGGGGTGGTCCATTTCTTGTCTTTGAAATAATTCTGATAGGCCTTGAGCATGGAGGGATTGATCTGGAAGCCTTCCTCCTCGAACGCCTTGGTGATTTCGACGGTGGAATTGCCGTCGGTCACGGAACCGCCGGAGCTGCCATATACCGGGGCATAGCTGCGCACGCCGAACATGGTGATTTTCGCGCTCTTGGAAAGCGGCAGGGCGTTATCGCTGTTTTTCAGCAGCACGTAGGTCTCCTGCGCCTCGTCCATGGCCGTCTTCTTAAAGCCCTCGTACGCTTCCTTGGCGGTTTTGTATTCGGATTTGTACGTCCAGCTATCGCCGTTGTCGGCGGACTGGTCCGTTACGGTTCTCTGGCTTCTGGTACCGACGAACGCGTCAAGGGACGTACGGTACGTCTCCATGATCGTTCCCGCCATGATGGCGACGGCGAGAAGCAATGCGCCCACAGCGGTGATACCGCGCCACAGGCCTGTACGCTCATGCATCTCTTACTCCTTGAGTTTCAGCATCTCTGCAGGAATCTTCGACGGTGAAAATCCCGTGCCTCCAGTGTGCTTGAACATTCGGCGGCGCATAAGCGTCGCTTCGTGAACGGTCGGCGAAACGCGCCGAACGACACCGCAGTCCGCGCATGGCCTGCAGACGGCGTTACTGAAGTGGCAGGATCACCGTCAATCTGAAGATGCCGTCGCGCGCGGAAATCGACATGTACCCGTGATATTGCCGGGCGATCATACGAATCGACCGCGTGCCGAAACCGTGATATTGCGTATCGCCTTTGGTGGTGACCGGCAATCCGTCGGAAAACGCAAGTTCCCCGGCAAATGGATTCTCGACGCGAATCATCGCCATCCCCTTGCTCTCGCATATCCGCACGGCAATGTATTTCTCCGCATCGTCCGGCAATGCCGATACCGCCTCCATCGCATTGTCGAGCGCGTTGCCGACCAGCGAGTAGATGTCGGAAGGTTTCATAAAGTCGAGCAGACCGCCGTCGATCATGCGGTCAAACGATATGCCGCGCTGTTCGCAAAGCAATGATTTGCTCGCCAACAGCACATCCAGCGTCTCATTGCCGGTACGCACGGAAGAATCGTAGATTTCAACAAGTTGCTGCAGCTCGCCCGCCTGCTCCTGCGAGATGGCGGGGCCAAGTTGCACGATCTGTTTTTTCAGATCATGCGTTTTCACATTGATCAGATCGATGGTCTCCTTCGTGCTTTCCATCTGCTGCTTCTGCTGTCGCAGCAGATGACGTAGCACCTCCCCTTCCGCATGGGCGCGCTGTTTGGAGACGAGTTCGATGGCGAGTTCGAGCATGAACACGCAGGTGACGAAATCGAACAGGCTGAACACGGTGAATGCCGCCGCGCCGGATGCCGGCAAGGCGAGGAAGTTGAACATGTTGGTGAATACGCTGACGCACAGCATCATGCCGACCATCATGGCGAACACCGATCGACCGCCCACCATCGAAATGTCCTTTTTCGCCATCGGTCGGGCGAATACGGCATAGGCAAGGCAGTAGAGCGGGATCTGCACGAACGAATACGCATAGGTGTCGATCCATGCACCATCCGGCCAGCAACGGTGCAGGCCCACCGACAGCAGACGTGCACCGCGGTAGACGAGATGCTGCATGGCGCCGGACATGACGAAGTAGAACAACGCCTGACGGATGTTGACCTTCCAGCATTCGCCGATCCACGCGATCAATAATGCGAACACGATGATGTTCTGCACGGTGACGGTCCACAGGTTCTCCGGCACATAGCCATGCCACAGCATCGATTCGACAAGCATCACGGCGGCACCGGTCAGTGCACGCCACCAGAACATGTCACGGCGTTCCAACCACCAGGTGAACAGCAGCGTGGAGACCATCAGCTCCACGACCATGCCATTGTCGGTGAAGAAAGCCAGTATCACGTCGATCGCCTGCACCATCGTTCATCCATTCCGTTGACCCGCGTCACACTGCAATATGCCGCTACATCACATTGCCATCGCCCATGCTTGCGGCGAGCGCCACCATGAAGGCCTTTCTGTATGTCCTGCCGATGGTCACGTTTTCACCGCCGGAAAGAGTCAGCTCGTTGCCTTTGACGGCGACGACATGACGACCGTTGACCACGAACGCCTTGCTGCAGCGCAGGAATCCACGGTCGCCGAGCTTGTCTTCCACATCCTGCAAGGTGCCGGTACCGGTCAGAATGCCGCGCTCGGTATGGTAGAGCAGATTATGATTCTTGACTTCGATATACTCGATGTCGCGTAGGAGCACACGTTGCGTTCCGGCTCGTTGCATGATCATGACGGACGCCGATTCCTCACCGCGAATGGCCACGGCACGGCGGAGCTTGCGTTCGAAGTCGTTGTAGGAAAACGGCTTGATGACGTAATCCAACGCATCCACCTCATACCCCTTGGCCGCGAACTGCGCCATGTTCGTCACGAACACCAAGGCGACCTGCCCGTCAAGGGCCCGAAGCCTGCGCGCGGCGGCCATGCCATCCATGTTCGGCATCTCGATGTCCATGAACACGACATCCCACACCGGCCGGTACCCCTCAAGCAGACGCGTCGGCTCCGAAAACACCGTCACATCGAACCGCACACCCGGATGATCCCGCGAATAACGCGCAAGACACGCCTCAAGCCTGCGCGCAGCATCGGCCTCATCCTCGACGACCGCCACCGTGAACATCCACACACCTCTTCGTTCGTACCGTCCGGAACCTCTCCCTGTTCACAGGATACCGTGTCTCCATATTCCGGTTCCGCGGGCGGCAGGCGCTATCGGCATACCCATCAAGCCTTCCTAATCGAGAAAATTTCCGGTGAGGGGGTCACGATGGTCACGCGCAATGGCTTCGAGCGTCTGCTCTTCGCCGTCACGAGCCTGCGCCTCGGCGACCGCCGGCGGCACGAGCACACGCAATGCCCGGCTTTGCGCGGTGACCTTGACCGGCAGATGGCCGATGTATTCACCATCGGCCATGAACACCGGCGGCTCGTCACCGTCATCGGCACGACTGATCTCGATTTCGCGAATGCGCTGCCACCCAAATACCTTGCTGGCGAGAAGCCTGCCATTGTAGGCGTGCGAGATGGCCTCCGCGCATTCGACGAAGTTCGGCACATGATCCATCCATATCAGATCAAGCAAGCCGTCCGAGAATCGCGAATACGGCGAAACTTCGATGCCTCCGCCGATATGTCGCGAATTGGCGACCGTAAGCAGCGGAGAGATGATGTCACGCTCGTCCACCGAACCGTCGGCAAGCGTTGCCTTGATGTGGTAGCCATACCGTTTCATGTGGGTCAGTTCCACCAACACGGCCGCAAAATACCGTAGGGTACCGTTCGGCAGATGCGAATGGTTGGCACGATCGTTGATGCTGGCGTCCAGACCGCACGACAGCATGCCCGCATAGTAACGGTTGATATCGAGGCTGTTCGGCTCGCCTAGGTATTCGTCGGTGAAATCCAGTCCCATGTTCGATTGCAGCGGATCAACGGCCAGAAGGCCTCGTACGGTATGTGCGGTGACGGCTGCTTCCTGCACTCTCGGCAGTTCGTCACCGGTGCTGGAATCGACCGCATAGCCACCTGGCAACGATGTGACCAGACCCATGTCCACGTCGATATGCGAACCTCGCATCATGGCGCCGACGATGCCGTCGACGGCGGTTTCCACACGATTGACCGGCAGCTCGAGTCCACGCGCGAAGTCATTGCCGGAACCGGTAGCTACGATGCCCAGTGGCTTGCCGCTGCAACCGACCGCATTCGTACCCAGTGCGATCATGCCGTCGCCGCCGACCACCACCAGATAGTCGTATTCGTCCCGACGACTTTTCGCCTTAACCAAGGAGTCCTCGAAACTCGTGCCCGTCACATCGATGACTTCGAAACCGTGCCTGTCCCCGGCGGATTGCAGCAGGCCGATCACCTGTTCACCGGTTTTTGCTCCACGGCCTTTGTTCGATGTCGGGTTCCCCACCACGGCAACGGTCATATTCGAATGTGACGATTCGTTCATACCGTTACGATAACCGCCTTTGACCGCCACACGCTATCAGCGATATCGATTTGGCGCAATCGGCATGGCCTACTGCATCACCGCCACGGGCATGCGGGCCAAACGCACTCCTACTCGCATGCGACCGGCCCCGCACGGGAGGATTTGATCACCTGAGACGCAAACGGCACGTTCGTACCCACTGCGACTGTGATTCGTGCATCTTCTCCGATGATTTCGCAGGATTGCAGCTCGGCGCCATTACCGCGCGTCGTTCGCGAAGCCACCTCACACGGCACTGCCGACCCTTCATGCAGCGCCGTCGCCGAAGCCACTGCGGCCAGATCGGCAACATGTTGCGCCCGATGCAGGCAAATCAGCAGATTGCCGGCGGCCGCGACGACACCCAGCATCACCGCCGTTGCCGCAATCAGGGCGATTCCGGATACGGTGCCGGAACCTTCATCAGCCTTTGCGAATAGCCGCATGAATCGCCCGCATCTGGTCGTCCACCATTGTTTCACAAACTGTTTCACGATCTCCGTCTCCTTGCGTACGCGGCAATCCCGCCGCGCAAATCCTAGAGATATCGGGTTGCTTTGGCGGTCACGCGCGTTGGCAGGACACCGACCGGATCCGGAATCACCGGGCATTGCACGGTGATCGTGACGCTGTCGGCATTTCGAGAAAACGACACCCGCGCATCATTACCGGCAGCCGCCAAGGCGGCGCTCCGTGCACGGGATTCACCATCACGACCGGCAATCGTCATCGCATGCGCCGCGACGGCGACCGCATCCTGGCAATCCATGGACACCACCACGGCCCGTCCAAGGCATAGCATCAACATCGCCACTGCGGCAACGGAGGGAAGCACCACCGCGAATTCCGCGGTGGCGGATCCCTCATCCGCATGGCGTTTCCACCATGAGGTCAGCATGGGCCGTCACCCCACACTGAGCGCTTTCTTGATGATGTTGGTCAGCATCGTCTTGACGGCATCGGATTTCATGATGCCGACCAGCACCGCGGCGAAACCGGTCGCGGCCACCAACACCACTGCATATTCGGCGGTTGCCGCCCCCTCTTCGGGCTCGGACGTCAGCGTCCGTATACGAGCATCGAGCAGGCAGACCATGCGGTCGGCCTGCTCTCGCAGTGCGAACATTCTGCGACCCACCCGCCCCAATACGTCGGGACGGCCATCGACATTGATTGACATTTCGGCGTTCATCGCGTTCCTTTCGTTTGATTCGGCCCGACCGGATGACCGGGTGGCTTCAGTGTCGCGGAATCCGGGATGCCTATGCCGCAAACGCGAGGGTTGTGGTCGGAGGATGGGCAGTTATCCACACCCTCGGCGTGTCATCCACCACTATCCACAGTCATCCAAGAAAGGAGGCGATCGCCGGAATGACACCGATCGCAATGAACGCCGGCAGAAAACACAATCCCGTCGGCAAGAGCAGTCGAATCGACAGTTTCGCGGCATCCCGCTCGATCTGCGAGCGCTCATCCCAATCCAACTGTTCGATAGCGGCATCCAATCGGTTCAGCGGCGAGGCCCCGCTTGACCATGAAGCGGCGAAGACGTCACGCACCAATGCGATGTCATCGCCTGACGGCCACGCCTGATCCCAGTCGACGCCTTGGTTCAGCGCACCTCCGACGGACGAGAGTCCTTCGCCAAAATCCCCGCCGACAATCCGCCCCACGACAATCAACGCATGCGGTATCGAGGCACCCCGTCGAATGGCGACGGCCAGCATTTCAAGCACCAGCGGCATCGGCAGTTCATGAGCGGCCTCTTCACCCGGCAACACCCGTGTAGGGCTCCAGTACCACAACCAGACGGCCCCGGATGTACAGCATGCGGAGGCAATCGCCCACGATTCCAGCATGGTCGCTCCCTTCCTCCGCTTCGGTTCGCCCACCATTCCCGATCCGTCACGGATGATTCTCCCGTAGCAATACCCGAATCCACAGCAGGCCGATCGCATAGCATCCCAAGGCAAATCCCAAGCACAGCAGCCCCCTGGCATCACCGCATAGGAAGGCCAAAGGGCGGGCGCCCATGCCTTCGCCCAGCAATACCGTAAGCAACGGCAATGCCATCAGCAGTTTGACCGTGGCCTGAGGCATGGCAAAGGCGTTCCTGTGCAGGTCTTCCAGAAGTCGTTGCCTTTTCAGGGAGGCCAAAACTGCAGCCAGGCAACGTGACGTTTCGCAGCCCAACGCCATGCTGAGCTGGCAGGCCGCATAAAGTTCCGCACTCAATCGGCGCATCTGTCCACCTTGTTCTTCGGGCGGGCAACGGCATCGCAACACCATCTCGATGCGCGAGCGAGTGAGTTCAGGAGTGGCAAACGCGTAGCCTCCCAGTTCTTCGAAAGCCTGCACCAACGTGGCGCCGCTACGTACGGAAGCCTGCAGGGCCGCCACACATGCCACGCTTGCCATATGGGGCAATGGCGCGCTCGCCACTGCGTTTCCGGTCGGCTCGCCGACAACGCTGCCCTCCCGCCCATCGGCTTGCGGCCTCTGCCCTGCCGGCGTCTGATCCTTCGGTCCTGCACCGCCATCGACGCACCCGTGCAGGTCCGACAGTCGGGATTGCCCGAATGGCTCATGGCGGCGCAGCCACAGCCACACGGCGAGCGTAGCCATCACTGCGGCACACCATGCCAACCATTTCATCACAGACTCCTTGTGTGTTTCCGAATCTCGCCATCGCCCGGCCTCGTACCGGCACGCTCTCATACGCCCCATCGCCGCATGAAATCCACCCATCGCTCGTTCGTTCGCACCTGCCCGCCATTCCAAAATGCCAAAGGGCTGCCTTGCAGCCTTCCATCCCGCACGGTAAGTTGACCGATCTGCGAGATTCTGCGATATCCTTGCGTTCGTTCCACATGCAGCACCACATCGAAAGCGTTTTCCGCAAGTGCGGCGGTGGCACGCGGATCCAGACCGGCGAGCAGCCCAAGCGCCACCAAACGCGATGGCACGGCTTCCACACTGTTCGCATGCAGGGTGGTCATGCCACCACGATGCCCGGAGTTGAGCGCCCTCAATAGATCCGCGATCTCCGCACCTCGGCATTCGCCCACTACCACACGGTCCGGCCGCATGCGTAGGGTCGCTGCGATCAATTGCGACAGATCTATGGCTCCGACGCCTTCCACATTGGCCTCTCTGGTGACCAACGACACATGATTGGCATGATGGAACATGCCCAGTTCGCGCACCTCTTCAACGGTGATGATGCGTTCCGTCGGCGGGCATTGCATAAGCAACGCCTTGAGCATGGTGGTTTTACCGGCTCCAGTACCGCCTGTGACCAGCATCGTCGCCTTGCGGCGCACCAATCCACGTAACAATGGCAGCCAAGCCACCGGAAACATGCCGTGGTGCGCCAAGGATTCCAACCGGGGTGCGGTGGCGTCGGGCAGGCGGATGCTGATGGCCGCACCTTGCGGGACCAACGGTGCGATCACGGCATGCACGCGCACGCCGTCAACAGTGGAGGCGTCGGCTATCGGACAGGCGTCGTCGAGACGGCGGCCAAGTTGGGAACATAGTCGTACCGCGAAGTTCCGAATGGACTGCGCGGAGTCGAACGGCACACGCAATCTGCGCAATCGCATGCCATCGCCGCCATCCACCCATACGGAACCGTCGCAGGTCACGGCGATATCGGTGACTCCCGGCTCGCGGGCCACTTCGCTAAGAGGGCCGAGTTCCATGATCCGCCCGCTTTCCGCCACGCCTTTCCTGTACGCGATCGGCCAATCGTTCCAAGGCTTTGCGCATAGTCGTGTTCGGCTTGCGCAATCCCAGTCCTTCCAGGAGCGCACTGCACAGTTTGCCATCCGACCGTATGACGATGCCGATTTCGCATTCCAAATACTCGCACGCTTCGGCAACACCAGTGGTTCCACGATTGCGTATGGTGCCGCGAGGTTCGATGCCGACCAGAATCGGCGAGGATCCGCCATTGCCGTCAACCGTTACGAGTGACTTCAGCCAGGTTTTCGCACGGGCCAGGCCGAGCACCGTCATCTCCACCGCAACGATATGCAAGGCTCCCGCACAATCCTTCAGACTGTCAAGACCGACATGGTTCGCCATATCGACGATCACCGTCCTGCGTGTCTGTGCGAGTGCACGAATGCAGGCTTGGATCTCCCACCATTGCGGATTTTCGATCTTCCATGGATCGCAGGAAAGTACCGGCACACCATCCCAGACCGGCAGCTCGCGCAACAGCGCCTTGCCATCGACGTTGCCAAGCGGCGCATTGATGTCACCGAATCGGGAACCATCCTCATTTTCGATGCCGAGCAGCACATCCAATCCGCCACCCTGCAGGTCCGCATCCACCAGCACGCACTTGACGCCACGCTGCGTCAGCGTGCGGGCAAGCATGGCCGCCAACGTGCTGACTCCCACACCGGCGACTGCGGAGCTCAGCACCACCACGCCGTCCATATCGGCATGCTCCGCCACCGGATGCGCCGCATGCAGGCGTGCCACGGTACCGTGCACGGACATAGGCTGGCTCGAATCGGCTTCAGACCACGGCGGAACGGTGTCATCGTTTCCGTCGCCGACCACTCCGGGTGGAGTGTAGAAACGTTGCGGCGATATGGGTTGCCGCGAAGTCGCCGCTTGCGGAGGCAACGGCACCTCGGTGGGAATGGGTGGTACAGCGTTCATACCGCCGATTGAAAATCATTCGACGGTGAATCCGCAAGCGAAACCGACCCCTGTGGTCGAAGGACGCCAGGTTATCCACACCCCCGGCGTGTCATCCACCGCCGTCCACCGACCACCTCCCGCCACTCTGCCCACGCAACGCGTCCGGGCGCGGGCGGCAAGGACCGGTCCGCAGCTTCCAGGACCATGTCTCGCCGCCCGCACCCTGATTGATCGAAGCATCGATCATGGCGTCCGGGGCTTTTATTTCACCGACTTGATGAAGACGATCAACAGCGCGCCGAGCAGCGAACAGACGGCAGCCAACGGGAAGAGCGCATGGTAGCCAAACATATTGATCAGCGTGGCGGCAAGCACCGGACCGAGCACCTGGCCACCGGTATTGGCAAGGTTCAGAATGCCCAGATCCTTGGCGGCGGTGTCCTTGGACGGCAACACCTCCACATTCAGCGCCTGATCCACGGCGTTGTAGGCGCCCATACCGGTACCCGCGACCAATGCATACGCGATCATCATCTTCGGATCGTTGGAGAAGAACGGAATGATGGAGCCTACGGCAACCAGCAAGGAGCATGCAATCACCGGAATCTTACGGCTGCCGATCCTGTCGGAAATCGGCCCTGCGATCACCGTCATGGCGATGGCGGTCACCATCATGCACATGGAAATCACCGAAACGTAGTGTTTGGCCCCATCGGCGCTTTGCATCATGTAATCCGTAAGGATGTACAGCTGGAAACCGGAGATGGCGAACTTGGCCGCGACGATCAGGAACTTGCCGAACAATGCAAGATAGTAGTCACGGCAATGTCTCGTCGGGAAGGAGAAATGCTCCCAGAACATCTGCGCGGTGAATCGTTTCCTCGGCATGGCCAGGCTGGAACCTTCGCGCATGATCAGAGCGGCGAGAGGACCTCCGATCAGCGTAAGCACGGCAAGTACGGTAAAGCCCATGGATTGGTCCGTAAGGAATCGGGCGCCGATCATCTGACCACCGTAGATGCCAACCGAGTAACCAAGCGCATACATGGCGCTGATGGTACCGCGGAACTTCGGTGCCGTACGGTCGGTGATCACGGCGATCAACGGCGCGACGATGGCGTTCAGGAAGCACTGATATACGCACCATCCCACGATGAGCAACGGTACGGTCGGCGCCCAGCTCACGAACATCATGGCCGCCGCGGCAAGAACCGAACCACCGATGATCCAGGGGGAACGACGCCCGAAGCGGGAACGGGTCAAATCGGAAAGCGCACCGAAAATGATATTGGCAATGGCCGCGACGATCATGGCGCTGGTGGACAGCACTGCGACGACACTCGCCTTGCCATCTCCCGCCAGCAGCGCCGTCTTCGCGGGGAGCAGCACCACGTTTACGCCCATGTATGGTCCCATCCATAGGAATACACCCAAGACGAGCGCCACTCCGACGACCCAAGGCACCTTTGCCTGTTGTTCGTCACTCACCGTTCCCGTCCACACGGTCGGTTGTGCTGTATTCATAGTTCGACCTCCATTGTCGAAGCATCGGGATCGCCCCAGAACGAGGACGCCTCGATGCGGATTTTTCCTGTTTCGAGCGCGACTTTGCGCTCCTGTGCATTCCAACGGCCCAACGCCGAGAAATCCAGCGATATTGCGACGTCCACAGTCTGTCGCGCGGGAATGGACGCCGATGCGAAACCGAGCAGTTCACGTTCGCCTGCGCGCTCGCCCTCCTGCAAACTGCCATATACCTGAACGACATGGCGGCCGGCATGACCGCCCTCGTTGGTGACCGGAACGTGCAGGATCGCCGTCTGCCGCTCCCTATCGGAATCCGCAATCGCAGGTTCCCCAATTCCATATGACTGGTATGACAGGCCGTACCCCAGAGGGAACAATGCTTGTGAACCGCGGTGTTGAATCAACCGTTGGCCATACCAGCGCGTGTACCGCACACTGGTCGCCTCACGGTCGAATGGGGGCAGATCGTGTTCCGATCGCGCGATTGCATACGGCAACCGTCCGGACGGGTCGACCTTGCCGGTAATGATGTCGGCAAGCGCATGCCCACCCTCCATGCCGGAATACCAACCCATCATCACTGCGGCAGGCTCGTCCACCCATTCGTCCATCAGCACGGCACCAGCGGCGACCACTACGACGATCGTGCGCGGATTGGCTTCGGCGACGGCGTGGATGAGTTCCACGTCTTCCGGATTCAGATGCAGGCTTGCGCGATCGCCGCCTTCCGCATTGCCACCGAACGTGCTTACGCCTTCCTTCATGTAGGCTTGGCAGGCCTGCTTCGCCGCGCATTGTTCCGCAGTCACCGGTTCCGGCAGCAACGGCAGCATATCCGGGGAGACCACGCTCTTGAGGTATTCGCCCTCATCATTCGCCGTGTAGCCGACGACCACGATCGCGGCATCGGCATGACGTGCGCGACGCGCAGCCTCTGCGGGGTCGCATCCTTCCGCGTAATCCACCGCATCGTCGCCGAATGCCGTGCGCAGCCCCTCCAATGGCGTCACCGTGTACGGAGCCCTTACGTTCGAAGAGCCCTGATCACCGGTGTTCGCCGCATCCGTCAACCTGCCGGCTACCGTAATACGTGAGACGGCGGCAGGATCGAGCGGCAGTGCCCGCGCATCGTTTTTCAGCAGCACCATGGACTGCTCCGCCACTTCACGGGCGAGCGCCGCATGCTCCGCGCCGGCCATGGTTCCGGCAGGTTCCCGCATATCCCGTTGTGCATAGAATCTCAGTTGCGTATCGAGGATGCGCTCGCCAAGCTCGCGAATGTCATCCCAGGTCACATCGCCACGGCCGAGAGCCGCACGCAACTTGGTGTACCGCTGTTGATGGAACGGCTCCTCGGTATTGAGACCCGCCTTCACCGATTTCGTCACATCACGCAACCCCCATACAAAATCGGAGGCGACGATACCGGTAAAGCCCCAGTCCTTTCGCAGTGTCTGCCGAATGAGCCATGCGTTCTGCCCGCAGTATTCGCCATTCACGGAGTTGTATGCGGTCATGACCGCATCCGCACCGGCATCAATCACCGTTTTGAAATGAGGCCCGTACACCTCATGGAATGTGGCCTCATCAACCTTCACGTCGACCTTGAAACGCGCGTTTTCCATGGAATTGCAGGCAAAATGCTTGACGCAGGCCATGGCATGCCGGCGTACGCCGCGCGTCAGCGCCGCACCCAGCGATCCCAGCAGCACCGGTTGGTCGGAATAAGTCTCCTGAATGCGGCCCCAAGCGGGATGCCGCGGAAGATTGATGCATACGCCACCGAAAAGGTTGCCTCCTTGCTCGCGTACCTCTTCTCCGATGGCTTCGCCGACGCGTTCCTCCAGAGCCTCGTTCCATGTCGCGCCGCGTGCCATGGACACCGGGAATGCGGTGCCATGCCCGCTGACGCACCCACGGGGACCATCCACGAACCGTATGCCCGGAATGCCGAGCCGATTCACGGCCCCCATGACGTATGGCGCGATATTGTAGCCATGCCGCACAATATCCAGTCGTCCCTGCCAGTAGTAGATGTCACCGTCCAGCAGATTCATCCGCTCGTCATCGGTGAGCTCACCATAGAGTTGTGCGGCGAGAGTTGCGCTATCTGAGCCCCGTCGGATTGTTTCGACCGCCTGATCGAATGCCGTCATCAGGTTCTCCCTTCCTCATCATCGAGCCAAGGTATGCCATTAATTAACTACATAGTTAATTATGTAAGTACCACTATAGCATGAATTAACTACGTAGTTAATTATCGGCACATGCCGCTCTTACGCAGCGATCGGAAAGATTGGCGAATCACGTCATTCGGCACGACACGCCGAACACGCATCACCACCAGCGAGCATCGGCATAGGCACGCCACAACGTCATCAGATCAACGTCTTCGGGGTTACGGAGCCATCGCAATTGAACACCATCCATCATGGCAAGAGCCAGGTGTGCCTCCTGTTGAGGATGTTCCAGACCATCATGCTCGGCCGCACGCGTCAGCATCGCAATCACACGCCGCTCGCGCTTTTGGTAGTACTCATATGCCGGGTGATGATCGCTGAGCGACTCTCCTTGCAAAATGGTGTACAACCTCACGATTTCCGGCTGCTTGGCATTGCGCGCCATCAGCACATCGCAGATATCCCGAATGCCGAACCGCACATCGCCATTCCAAATCTGTTCAGGTTCCACGCCAAGAGAATGCGAATACTGCGCCATATCTTCGCGATCACGACGTTCCAGCACCGCAATCAGCAGGCCGACCTTGTTCTTGAAATGGTAGATGACCGCGGGTTCGGTCAGATCGCATTGCGCAGCCACCTGACGCACTGAGAATCCCCAAAATCCGTTGCGGGAAATAAGCTGCGAGGCAGCATCGATGATCTGCTCCCGCCGTTGCGCAGGCCCCAACCGAGGATGGGCAAGAGACTCCTCCGGTTCCTTCTCACTCCTGGCAGCCACCATAACCATCATCGCTTTCCACACTCGCGTCCACTGATTCGGCATAGCAATCATATCGAAGGAGCAACAAAAAAGAAGACCCGCCGAAGCGGGCCTTCTCTACAAGAAGCTTCAGAGCAGAATCGCAGCACAACATCCTCGTTGTAACGGTAAGTCTATCCAATGCCCGTTCAACGTAACAACCTATCTCGGTCATACACTTTTTGTGGGCTCTGCTCTGTTAAGTTGTTCTTGTACTTCGTAATTATGCTCAGCATCGGCGGCTATGCAAACCGAAACGGGCCTATGTTGCGTTATTTGCCAAACTGTTCCCTTCCGATCGCCATAATCGGAGATTTGCATTATCTTGTGCGATTCTCACCTGAGGATTGTGCGATTGCGTGCGCTTCATGCCGTACTCCGGCGTGTCGTACGCAACCCACCATACGGCGACGTCGAACCGCCGGAACGCCAACCATCAGGCGAATGACGCCGAAGTCCACCTGACACGTCGCAATCACCCCTTTTCCCAATCGAAAATCGAACATTCACCGGTGTGCCCTTCGCAAATCCATCAAACTAATGTAAACTCCGGCTAAATTCTGCGTCGTTTTGTGGAATGTCACGACGAACACCGCTTAAAGTAGTGTGCTATGGCACAGATTTTTGACGCACCCTCAAAGGCGATTCTGCGCAGCCAGATTGCTGAGCACATCGCCGAGACCGATAAGAACGACAGGCGGGAGCTGCAGGCCGGTGAAGAACCGCTGCCGAACGACCGCTTCTTCGACCGCGAGTTGAGCTGGCTGAAGTTCAACAAGCGAGTCCTCGAGCTTGCTCAGGACGAGGATCTGCCGATCATCGAGCGCGCCAGCTTCGCCGCGATCTTCGCAAACAACCTCGACGAATTCTTCATGGTTCGCGTCGCAGGTCTGAAGCGCCGCATCGACACCGGCATCGCCGTCACGGCGGCCTCCGGCCTGAGCCCCCGACAGCAGTTGCGCGCCATCAGCGAGCAGGCCCACCGCCTGCAGGATGAGCATGCGCACTACATGATCGATCACATCCTGCCCGACCTGGCCAAGGAGAAGATCGTGCTGCTGAGCTGGGACAAGCTCACCGCGGCCGAGCAGGAGCGCCTTTCGCGTTACTACCGCCAGCAGGTCTTTCCCGTGCTGACGCCGCTCGCCGTGGATCCGGCCCACCCGTTCCCATATATCTCCGGCGGTTCCATCAACCTCGCCGTGCTCGTAGAGAACCCCGCCTCCGGCAAGTCCCACTTCGCACGCGTGAAGATCCCTGGCAACCTGAACCGTCTCGTGCCGGTCGACGACCTGACCGATGACGAGACCACCGATGTTCGCTACGGCTTCATCACCATGGAGAACCTGATTATCGCCCATCTGGAATCCCTGTTCCCGGGCATGATCATCAAGGAAGCCCGCTCCTTCCGCGTGACTCGTAACGAAGACATCGACGTGGAAGAGGATGATGCCGAGAACCTGCTCAACGCCATGGAGAAGGAGCTGCTGCGCCGTCGTTTCGGACCGCCGATCCGTCTGGAGATCTCCGACGAGACCAGCCCGTTCCTCTCCCAGCTGCTCGCCGACCAGTTGCGCGTGAGCGCCGACGAGGTGTACCGCCTGCCGGCACCGCTCGACGCGACCGTACTGTTCGAGCTCGGCGGCATCGATCGTCCGGACCTGAAATACCGCTCCTTCGTACCGACTACGAACCGTCAGATCGCCGAGGTGGAGTCATCCCGCGCGCAAGACATCTTTGCAGCGATTCGCGAACGCGATATCCTCCTGCATCACCCGTATGATTCGTTCTCTACCTCCGTTCAGGCGTTCCTAGCGCAGGCGGCCGCCGATCCGAAGGTGCTCGCCATCAAGCAGACGCTGTACCGCACGTCCAGCAATTCGCCGATCATCGACGCCCTGATCGACGCCGCGCATGCCGGCAAGCAGGTGCTGGCATTGGTCGAAATCAAGGCCCGCTTCGACGAGGATGCCAACATCGCGTGGGCCCGCAAGCTCGAACGTGCAGGCGTGCACGTGGTGTACGGCATCGTAGGCCTGAAGACCCACTGCAAGCTGAGCCTCGTGGTACGTCAGGAAGCCGACGGCCTGCGCCGCTACTGCCATGTGGGCACCGGCAATTACAACCCGAAGACCGCACGAATCTACACCGATCTGGGTCTGCTGACCTGCGATCCGGTGGTCGGTCAGGATATGACCCGTCTGTTCAACCAGCTGTCCGGCTACGCTCCGAAGTCGAGTTTCCACCGCCTGCTGGTGGCCCCCCGCACCGTACGTTCCGGCCTGATCCAGCGCATCCGCCGCGAGGAGGATGCCGCACGCGCCGGCAAGGAGGCATGGATCAAGATCAAGGTCAACTCCATCGTCGACGAAAAGACCATCGATGCGCTGTACCGTGCCAGCCAGGCCGGCGTGAAGATCGACATCGTCGAACGTGGCATCTGCGCGCTCAAGCCGGGCGTTCCGGGCCTTTCCGAGAACATCCGCGTGCGTTCCATCCTCGGTCGCTTCCTCGAGCACAGCCGTATCTACGCCTTCGCCAACTCCGACGGCCCGCAGATCGGCGAAGGCCCGGCCGCCGGCCCTGAGGTGTGGATTGGTTCCGCCGATCTGATGCACCGCAATCTCGACCGCCGAGTCGAGGCACTGGTCCGCATCACCGCACCGGAGCAGATCGACGAGCTGATCAAGTACGTCGACCTGCAGATGGCCGATTCTACCGCCTCCTGGCACATGGAGGCCGATGGCACGTACGTCCGTCATTCGAAGGATGCCGAAGGCCGCCCGCTGGTTGACTGCCAGGAATACTTGATCAAGCGCCATACGCGCCGTCCGGCAACGCACTGAGTCGCACCGTTCCGTTGAGGGACCATCAGAAGATGGCCGATTCTGCACATCGCAGAGTCGGCCACTTTCGTCGCGCTTACAATGAAAGGCATGAGCGAGAAGATGAGACGTATCGTGGAAGCTGCGGGGGGTATCGTCTACCGCTGGAAGGTCGGCGGGCAAATCGCCGACAATCCTCAGATCGCAACGCGGAAGACAGCCAAGGAACTGCTCGACGACATTGAAGTCTGCATCGTGCATCGACCGAAATATGATGATTGGAGCTGGCCGAAAGGCAAGCTGGAGCAGGGCGAATCACACCGTCATGCGGCGGTTCGCGAAATCGGCGAGGAGACGGGCGTAAGCATTGCGCTCGGTCCATACTTGGGCGAGGTCGAATACCCGTTGTCCGAGGAAGGCAAGAAGACCCGCCATTCGCACGACCGCACCGTCGACACCAAGCACACGCTGTACTGGATGGCACGTCCCATCACCGGAGAGGACGCCGAGCATCTCATCGACGCATTCGGCCCGGTGCATCGCGCGGACGTGGGCGAAATCAACGATATCGTGTGGGTGTCGGTACGTGAGGCACGCAAAATCCTGACGCATTCCACCGATAAGGACATTCTCGCGGCGTTCGTCGACCGTGTGCAGGAGGGCGCCGCGACCGCGCAGAATCTGCTGATCGTACGCCATGCGAAGGCCGAATCACGCAAATCATGGAAGGGCACCGACGCGAATCGTCCGATCACGCCGAAAGGTGCGGCCGCGGCGTTCGCGCTCAACCGCGAGCTCGCCTGCTACAATCCCACCCGACTGGCCACGTCGCCGTGGATGCGCTGTCAGGAGACGCTACAGGTCCTCAGCTGGCAGACCGACCGGCCGATGGAGCATATCGATGCGTTGACGGAAGACGCATTCGCCGATCATCCGACCATGGCCTGGCTCGCGTTTCTAGACCAGATCAGGCAGACGTTGAACACGCGACAGACCACGGCCATCTGCATGCATCGGCCGGTGATCGGCGGCATGTTCGACCATCTGCGTGGCATGTGCTCGCGCAAGCAGCTCGCCAAACAGCTCATCGCCAAGTCTCCCTATATGCCTACCGGTACGGCCATCGCAATGTTTATAATCGATACACCGCAAGGTCCCAACATCATCGATATTCAAAAGGTCACGCCACTTGTCTACTAACATGCACTACGGCTCCGGTTCCGTGATTCCCAGCCGTACCGCCGGTTTCACGAATACCGGTTCGCCACGCCCCTCACGCCCGGGCCAGCTCGACCAGATGATGGCCGACAATATCGCGGGCGGTGCGGATCCGGCGCAGATCAACGAGATGAGCCACGCTTCGGCGGCGGCTTTGCTTGATCGCGTGCATCACACGCAGGATGCGGCATTGGTGGAACGTGTGCTTACGCTGGTCGACCGCGAAGGCGTTGACGTGATCGCGGAACTGTGGAGCCACGCCGAGCCGGATTCACTGCCGGGCATTCTGTGGCGTCTGTATCTGCTACGTACGTGGATGCGCAAGAACCGGGAGTCGATTGCGCGGTTGTGGCGCGTGGGCGAGCCGGTTGCGACGACCGCTTCCGCGATTGCCGGAGTCGATCAGGCCCCGACGGAAGAGGATATCGCGCACACCGCGGATTCCATTCTGGCCGGCGCTTTTACAGGTGATTTCGCCGTTGCGCTGGAACGTGCCGCCGCCTTTACCGACGTGGTTGCGTTGGGATTGCGCATCGAGGCGAAGAAACTGACTTCGCGCGGAGCGCAATCCGCTGGAGATGCCGAAAAAACCGCCCGGGCAAAGGCCTCACGACTGCTACACACCGCCGGCAACCTGTTTGCCACCGCCAAGGATTTCCGCCATGGTGCGAGCCTTTGGCGGCGCGGACGACTGGAGTAGGATTCCTCGAACTGCCGCCGTCATACCGGAGTGGAGCCCACAAGCCCGAAACCGAAGCGATCCAACGCCTGCGGGGGGAACGCGACACGTGTTCACACCCCGTCCTCCACGCCTGTACAATGGGATTCGCGCCGGGCCATGCATAGCCCCGGGCTCCATTTTTTGCCGCTGCGAGCGGCCTTTGCGCCGACAGGCGCTTTCGTGGTTCGGCGCATTTCTTCGTTATCATGCACTAATCTTGGAAAGCATGGATATTCATGTGTTGAACCACCCGCTGGTGGACCATAAACTCACCGTTCTCCGTGACAAGAACACCGCCTCTTCCACCTTCCGCGAGCTCGTTTCCGAACTCGTGATGCTCGAGGCTTACGAAGCCACTCGCGACGTCGAAGTCGTCGACAAGCCGATCGAGACCCCGGTCTCCCCGATGATCGGCAAGCATATCGCCTCTCCGGCTCCGCTCATCGTGCCCGTGCTGCGCGCTGGCCTGGGCATGCTTGACGGCATGACCAAGATGATTCCATCCGCAGAGGTCGGCTTCCTCGGCATGAAACGCGACGAGGAGAATCCGACCCAGCAGATTACCTACGCGAACCGTCTGCCGGAGGATCTGACCGGCCGTCAGTGCTTCCTGATCGACCCGATGCTCGCCACCGGCGGCACGCTGGTTGCCGCCACGCATTATCTGGCCGAACGCGGTGCCAAAGACATCACCGCCGTGTGCATTTTGGGCGCTCCGGAGGGCCTGAAGTTCGTTGAGGAGCATCTCGACCCGTCCATCAAATTCAAGCTGGTGCTGTGCGCCGTCGATGAGAAGCTCAACGACAAGTGCTACATCGTGCCGGGTCTGGGCGATGCCGGCGATCGCCTCTATGGCGTAATCGACTGATTGCCGGCCCAATCCAGCCCTGATCGGCTGGATTGGGCCTTGCATCAACGCTCGTCGGGAACGAACGCCTCAAAGATGTGGTGGTCGAACCAATCGTCGCACTGCGCGAGCTCGTCACGGCTGCGCACGGTCCATGAGACCGGCACCGCGCCCATGAAACGGGCCAGACGCACCTGCGGGCTATTGCCGCCCTTCCAATCGTAGGCTACGAAGTCAGGGCGGGAAATCCAATCGAAGACCAGCGCTCCGGCCGCATACTCCTTGGCCAATGCCACCGGATCAGTCGGCGCGTCCTTGCCTTCCGGCCACCAAGATAGCTGTCCGCGGCATACTTCCGGACGGTTTTCCTTATACCAATTCACGGCGGCCGGATTGAACGATTCAACCACATATGCGCCGGAATAGGCCTGCAGCAACGCGTCGCCCTTTTCCATGAGTTCCACGTCGCGCGGATCCCACTTGGAATTGTCTTCGAACTTGTACTCCACAATCAACGGCACACGGCCGGCGACCACCTTGAGCACGTCGGCGAACAACGGCACATGCTGGTAGTAGCCTTCCGGCGCATGGTCCGGCGTGGTGACCAGCGGAGGCTTCTCGAGAGAGCCCGGCAACGGTGCGGCCTTGGAAGCACCCGGAGCGTCGGTCGGGAACAGCGGGATGCGGGTCAGCTCGTCATAGGTGAGATCCTTGATGCGGCGCGGATCCCCCGCAACACGCATCAGGTCATCATCATGCACCACTACGACTTCGCCGTCGGCGGTCATCTGCAGGTCGAGCTCAATGCCGTAACCGGCTTCGCAAGCGGCAGCGAAAGCGGCTAGGGAGTTTTCCGGCGCGATGGCGCCAAGCACGCTCGGATTGCCATAGCCGGCCTTCATGGCCATGCGGCGGGCGAGTGCCACGTACTCGCCGCTTTCGGCGGCGTATTGCGCGGTCAGACCGGAACCGGCGTCATGCAGACCGCGATGGGCGTACCATACGTCCGGAATGGCCGGCACGTAGTTGCGACGCTTGTCGGAAAAGGTGCGCGGCGCAATGGCCCACACCGCCGCTCCTGCGGCCACTGCGCCGCCGATCAACGCCTTCTTGAAGAACGAACTGGACATGGGCATGCTCCTTCACGATTGGCCCGACAACATTCCCCTGCACGAATTCGCTTGGTCTCGCGCACGGGGCATTCTCTATGAGAGTATCCCAGATTCACGCACTCTGCCCGGTTTTTACCTGAAATTCAGCAAATCGAGAGATGTCGGGGGTGCTAGGGCCAGACAGTATGCCGCCTTCCGGCAAATGCGGAAGACAGTCGGCAATATCTCTCGGACCCTTACATGAGATGTGAGGTTACGTAGAGCCCGTTGATACGCGACGAGGGCGATACGCTTGCCGAATGGCTTTGCGTATCGCCCTCGGGCGATCAGCACTCACGAATCGGAGCAGCCTTCACAGGTCGGAGTCGGGAAACCTTCAGGCCTGCAACTCGCGCTTGACGGCGCGAATACGCACGGTCGCGATTGCCGCGACGGCGATAAGCAACGCCGCGATCACGGAGAACAGGATGATGCCCGCGCCACCGGTGAGCGGCAGCTGCGTGAGGGACTTCACGTTCCTGACCGTTGCCGTCTTGGCAGTGGCATCACCGGCGACCAGATCAAGATTGCCCAGATCGGAGAACGTGACGGTTCCGTCAGCATTGACCGTAACGGTGAAGGTCGGAAGGAACTGGCTGGAATAACCTGCCGGTGCCTTGGTTTCCTTCACGGTGTAGGTACCCTGGGCGAGACCGTTGAGCTTGAGTTGGCCCTTGTTGTTGCTATCGGAAGAAGTGGCCAGGGCGGAGGTCACGCCAGAAGTCGCCGACTGGTCAGCGTTGAGAGTGTAGCTTCCCTTGTTACCCCCGGTGATTTCAGTGAATTTCAGAGCGGTGGCAGTCTCAGCCGTAGCGTTGGCGTCATAACGCCGTGCGGTGTCATCATCAGCCGGGATGATGGAGAACTCGGCACCTGCGAGGGCCGTCGTCCAACCACCGTTATCGTCTTTGCCGACCTTCTTGATGGAGAACTGTCCGACGTTCTTCTCGACCTTGCCTGGCTCAGATGTGCCGGAGGGATCGGTAACGGTGGTGGTGTTCGTCACCGTGTTTTCGGCAGATCCGTTGACAACGGCATCATAGGTGAGTTCGATGTCATAATAGTTATTGGTCGCGGTCTTACCGTTGAGCACGGTATCCAGTGCGGTCTTGCTCAAGATCACGGTGAATGCCGCGCTACCGTTACCGACAAGGTCGCCATTCGTGAAACCGGTAATGGTGATGCCGCTGACGGCGGAGACCTTGGTGCCATTGACCTTGATGTTCGCAGAGGAAACGGTCAGGCCCGTACCTGGCGTATCGGTGAAGGTGAAGGTATACGCATCGTACGAGGCGTAGTCGGTAGGAACCTTGGCGGTTACGTTGTAGGACAGCGTCTGGCCGACTCGCACAGTGCATTTCGTATTCGTATTGTTGTTTGCAGCGCAGTCGGTCAGGGAAGTCACGGTCTCTACCGGAGCGGACGGAACGGTCGCCTTGGCGTTGAACTCGCCCATGGCGGTGATGGCATTCTGCTTAGCATCCGCCTTCAGGCCATTCACGAACTCACCATAAGTCACGCCATTGCCATCAATGATCTGCGTGGCGACAATGGCTTCCGGACCGCCCTGCACGTCGTTGTTGTTGCTCTTGACGGTGTCCTTCACCAAATACCAGCTACTTGCGGTCAGCCCGCTGATAGTACCGGAAGCGGCACCCTCCGTAGTGCCGGAGAGCGGTGTTCCTGCCGCACTGGTACCGGTCGGAATCGTCAGCGCATCGGCGAACTCACGCAGAGTGGCGGCATCAAACATCGCCACATAGGCTGCTGGATTCTGCGTATACTCGGCAGGAATGCTTGCACCGGTAGCGGCCTCTGCCGCTGCGGTGACGACGTTCACCCAAGCAGACTCGGTCGTGATTTCGACATGGGCGATTTTGGAACCATTAGCGCCTTCGCCAGCCGTCACGCTCGTAAAATTCGCGAATTTGTACGCCGTATAGGTGTGGCCGACCTGCGGATTGTTCACGGTGATGGTCGTGCCGGCTGCAACACCATCGGCCTGGGCGCTGCTCGCGCTCAGAACCATGCCACCGATCAGGGTCGCTGCTGCGGCCACCGCGGCGAATAGTTTTCTCATCTTCATGAGTCCTTCTTCTCTCGTTCGGTTGTTCGCGTCCCGCCGATCCATTTCGTTAGGACGCCACAAATTTCAATCGATTCGGTATTTCAGTTATGAAGTCTTCATTCCGGGATTCCGCAGCAAACACCTGCCGGAGCCGCTACGGGATGCCTTACGTCTATTCCAATAGCTGCTCCTTTCGCCGTTGCTTGTTCCACCACTCATGAATGCCCAGTCCGGCGAACACCGCCAGCAGTCCGACCACAAATCCTCCGACCAGGAAGTTTCTGGTCGTCAGGCCACCCGTCAACGGCAGACGCTCCGCGCTCTTGCACACATTCACGAATGCGGCACCGTCATTGGCGTCGGTAGCCGTCGGCGCATCATATCCAGGCGTGGTAACGATTACGGAATACACGCCCTTCATCTGGTTTTCCTCAACACGGAATCGCAGATAACGCACGTTGGCGGCGTAAGTGAGCGTGGTATCGTCACCGGCGACTTCCGTCACCTTGTACACGTAGGCACCCGGCTTGGAGAAGCTGAATGAGCCGAACCCAATCTTGGCGAAATTACCGGCCTTGGTCGGGACCACTTGGTCCTTGCCTATAGTCACTGAAGAGTTTCTTGAAGGCGAGGGAAGCGTGCTCAGCGTAGTGCCGTCACTCGTGCAGACGATGGAGCTCGCATCGCTGAACGAACCGGCGTTGGTGCTGTAGTTACACTTCTCCACCGTGAACGTGAACCGGTCTTTTTCGGAATCAGCCCAGTCGCGGCCGGAGAGCTGCTTGTACAGCGGTGCGGATGCGGAAGTATCGTCGATTTCCGTCGATTTCAGCGTTTCATACGTATTGACGAATGTGATGTCATCAGCCGTCGACGTCGAGCCGTCGCCTTTCACCACGCTCTTGGACGTACTCACGTTCAGTGTGCCGTCGCCGTTGTCACTCACCGTGACACTCACCAGGTACGTCCACTGCCTGAACCAGATACCGTCGATTTTCACATCCGTGGCCGTTTCGCCTGTCAGCTTCGTAGAATCCGAGTCCAACTTTGTATTCACCGCTCCGGTATTCGGATTGGTGTGTTGTGCTAGTTCTTTGACCACGAAACGGTAGGTCTTGCCGACATCGGATTCGTTGAACACCAGATTGGAAAGCTTGGTCATGCCACTCACGGCATTGCCGTATTTCGTTGCGCTTTGTGCCTCACGGCCAGCGGCGTACCCGTTGGAGAATTTTCGGTCGCTCGCAAACGTTCCAGCCGAAATGCGTTGTGCCGACGCTTCATCGTCACCACTGATGGTGAAGGTGAATTCGCCCGCATACAGGTTGCGTGTAGTGCCGGCGTTCCTGTTGTGCAGTTCCTTGGTTACGGTGAGACCGGCAAACGTTGCGATGGCGTGATACGCGTTGGTGAACGCGGCCGCATCCGTAACCTTGCGGTCGGCTTCGGTCGTGGCGGTGGCGTTGCTGTAGCTGACCTTCGCCACGTTCAGTCTGCCGGTATGCTTGCCGTTGGCATCGGTATCGGAGATGACGTAGGTGACCGTCGATATATGGGTGTCGTAGGTAATGCCACCGGCATTGCCGGATTGTTCCGCCACGTTGAAGGTGTAGGTTCCGGCTTTTCCGAACGTGAGTTGCGTGAACTCAAATGATTGCGCTTCACCGGATTCCGCCGTCACATTCGTTGAGGTCGCACTGGCGAGAATGCTTTCGACGGTACAGTCGTCTGCGCAGGCGGCGCCGCTGACGGTACCATTCGTCACGGCTTCCTGGGTGGCTTCGTCCGCCGCGGTCAGTGCAAAGGAGAAGGAGTCGCCGGCTGTGCGTGCGCGCCCGGTCAGCGTCTTGCTGCCCTGCGGAGTGGCGGAGACCGCCGAAGCCGCATACGTATTGGTGAACCGGACCGGATTCGAGCCGTCCGCAGGAATCTCCACCTTGGTCAGGGTGCCGGCTTCGTTCTTGTAGTACGAAATATCGGCGTTCACCATATCGTCGGTGACGGTGATGGCCACGAACACGTAATATTCAGTCGAATCGTAGGTCATGGCGGTCGCGTCGGCCACGGTTCCGCTGTTCTCCGTGATCTTGTACACGTAGGTGTTGTTGCCGGTACCGCCATCGAATGAGATCCGCGGGAAGCTGGCCGTGTGGAAATCATCGAAGTCGGCATCCATGCTGCCCGTGGAACTACCGGTAGGCATCGGCACCGAATCCGCATTATTCGGCAGCTCCGCCACCGTCGTCTTGGCTTCGCTGGCGGTCGCATAGCTGCCGATTGCCGTCAGCTTCGTGCTGAACATGCCGGCCTGATACGGGTAACCGTTTTCCGTGTAGTTCTTGGTGGCGGAGAAGGTGACGGCTCGTGGGCCCTTGCTGTAGTTGTTGGTAAATACGGCCTGGTTCTCAGTAGCCGTTGCATCGGTCCCGGTCACGGCGGCGCCGGAATCGTCATATGTTCGGACCGTCTTGACGCCGGCCACCACAAGGTTGCCATCCTCAACCGCAACCGTGACCGTCACCACGTACTGCGCACGCGAATAGTTGAACCCTTACAGAGCGCCGGAAGACGGCGTGATCTCAGACAACGAATATGTGTACGTGCCCGGCTTTGTGAAGGTGATGTCACCGAACGTCATGCTCTGCGATTGCTCACCCGAAGTCTGATACGTCAACGTCTTCTTCATGACATGATTGCCGTTGGCGTCCACATCGGAAACGGAACAGGTATCGGCGGTACCGCAGGTAGGCAGCGGCGTGCCCTGCGCGGCCTGTAGCTGGAATTCAAACGGATATGAGCCTGTTGCGCTGCCAACCACTTTCTTCACGACCGTGACGAACCGTCCCGCAACCAACGTAATGCTGTTCGGCTGGTACACGTTGCCCACCACCGCGGCCGCAATGCCGGAGGAGCGCTGAATGGTACCGGTCAGGTTACTGGATTGCGCGCTTTCGAACACGTAACCGTTCGGCAGGCCCGTTTCCTTAATCGTGTATGTGACGCCGTCCGAAATATTGGCGATGCTGAGCGTCTGCTTGTTGGAAAGCGTGATCGATGCGGTCTCTGCACACTTCTCCGCATCGGTGTCGCCATCCGCAACGCACTGGAGGAGCTTGCCGGAAGTAGCGGATTCGGAATCGCGATGCAGTTTCATGACGATCTGCCGATCGTCCTTCTTGCCGTCGCCGGTACCGCCGGAAATCGTGCCATGATAATAGTCGGTTGTGCCATCCTGCTGCAATGTGGCGGCGTCATCTGCGCTCAACGTGACGTCGAACGAGAACCGCTGCGTGTCAAAATCATCCGGTTTGTCATAACCGTCACCCACCGTAACCTTCTTGGTGAGCGTCAGACTGGCCTTGCGCTTATCTTGCACGCGAATCACGTTCGCGCCGGTGAATATATGCGCCAGGTTGGAATTCTTCAGACTGAAACGAACGCCCTTCCCTTGGGAACCATCGTCCTTGTCTTCGGCCTGGCTGACCTTGTAGTACGTCCAACCGGTCGTGTTGACGAAGCCGTTATCCGTCATGGTGCTTTGATCGGTCAGCGTGTAGTAGCCATTCTTGTAGTCGCCGGTCCAACTGACGTCCACGGACTTCCCATGTTCGGAGCCGATGGTTTCGGACCAGCTGCCATTGGTCACACATTCCTCATCCGCGCAACGCAACTGCGTGACCTTCAGATCGGAAAGCGTGCGATTGATATCGCGATTGGCCGCGAACTGTTTCAGCGCCTCATTCAACGTACCGATATGAGTCATGGTGGAGACACCATTATCTTCGGTGCCGGCGTCTGCGAAGATGCCGTTATCGGTGATGAGCAGTTTCACCAACGTGTCATTGATCTCATAACCCTCAGGCGCTTTGGTTTCCTTGACGTAATAGGTGCCGTTGTCCAGATCGACGCCACTGCCTTGCACACCTTCGGAAGACGAGCCCGCCATGCCGAACATGCACGAGCCCTTCATCTCGTACGGATAGCTCGTATTCGCCGTGACGCAGGTCTGCAATGCGGTCGCTCCCTCCAGCAGGCTCGTGCCGTCCGCATTGACCTGATCCGCGGCATAGAGGCTGAATTCCGCACCTTCCACTGGGTTACCGGCATCATCGACCTTCTGCACGATCGGATCGTTGCGCACATCGGTGATGGCGATCTGCACGCCGAAATTACGCAGGAACTGCCGGCCGTATGCGCCCGTCTCCGTAGTGTCCAGACGAACGGTGTTCGAGGCATTGATGCCTTCCGTGGAATCGGCCGTGGTGTAGTACACGCCCATGGCATACAGCGAATCAGCCTTTTCTGCGTCGGAGCGCATGAAATAGTAGGTGAAAATGTCACCGGGCAGGCTGGAAATCGAGGCCGAATACTTGCCTTCGGAATCCAGGCCGAAGAAATGCAGGTAGTTCGTGCTTCCGGCGCCATCCGACTTGGCCAGCTGGACGACGTCAGCCATACCATTCACCGCATCGGACGATAGGTTCCAGCCTTCCAATGCGCTACCGGAAACCGCCCTCCACGCATCGGACTCCAGCGTGCCGGCGGCCGTCTTATCCCTGTGCATGATGACGGCGAAGACCTTGCCTTGAGTAACGTCATGGGATGTGCCGTTCATGTCGTAGACGGTGGCGCCGTCGGCCACGGTCATCGTTTCGTGGGCCACCGACCACGCGCCTGAATCCCATTTGCCGCTCTCATCGTTACAGAGCAGCACGCCGTCTCCTGCGGGACTGATCTGGTAGCGCAAATGAATATCCGAAGATTTGCGGTACCCCGGCGGAGCTTTGGTCTCCTTCAGCACGTAATGCGTGATGCCCCGGCCGTTACGGGCGAGATCGGCGAAATTCACTGGCTTGCCGGTCTCGTGGTTGGTGAACGTATAGACGCCGTCCTTATCGGTGGTGCCCTTGCTAATCAGGTCGGCGGCAGTGTAGGAATAGTCGCTGCCCGCCTTGTACAGTTCGAAGTTCGCTCCGGCCACGCGGTTGCCTTGCTGGTCGAGTTTGACCAGGTTGTTTTCGGGAATGTCGGCGAGGTTGTACTTGAGTTTTAGATTGGACTCATTGTTGCCGCGTTCCAGATAGAAGAAGTCCAGCGTGTGGTAGGTGCTATCCGCGAAGGTGCTCGTGTTGGTCTGTGACCATTCTACGGATTGGAATTCGTCGGAATCCTCACCACCGTACGCGTTGGCGAACATCTCGCGAATCGTCGTATTGGTGTAGGTGCTGTTGCCGGATGCGTCCGTCACCTTCACGGAACCCGTCTGGAAGTCGATGTGCAAGGCGGCGCTGTTGTGGATGCCGCCGACATCGCCGACCAGCACGCCGTCGATGAACACCCATACGTCATCGTCGCCTTGGAAGTCGAAGGTCATCGCCTCGTCGTTGATGATGCCGTTGACCGGCTGCATGAACTCCGATTGGGAATGCACGCCGAAGTAATGGTTCAGCACGGAGTTCCTCGACGAAACCTTGTTCGACAACGACCCGTTGGAGTCCTCGAACACGTCTTCGGCAGAGTTGAAGGGGAAAAACTCACCAACGGAGCTGCCCCATTCCGCCCGCACACCCGGAGTGTCGTACAAGGTCATGGAATATGACGATTTGCCCGACGTGGACTTGTCGTTCAATGTAGCGAAATTCTTGGTGCTATCGTACACATAGTAGCCGTTCTGCAGCTGCAGTAGGCCGGTTACGTTCGGATAGACCTTCCTGGAATCGCTCTCGGTATTCTCGGTATCGAACAGGTATGCCAGCGATTGCGTACCGTCGGTTATCTTGCCGTCCCAGGAATACAGTTGATCTGCCGCGATAACCGGATAGCCGTCCTGCAGCAGCGACTTGACCATTCCCTTGCGCGGCGAGGCGCTTCCCGTCCATTTGTTGATGGTGTTTTGGCTTTCGCCGTTATACGTGAAACGTAGCTGTTTACCTGCATTGATTCCCGTGTCGGAGTGGTTAAACGCTTGACCGTTGCAGTAGCTATCATCAATATCCGCGCACCCATACGGCTGCACCCAATAATCGAACAAATTGATGGTAGTGCCGGACGGGCTCACGGTATTACTCACCACATGATCCGAAAAAGGGACACTCGAAGTCTCATCGGCTTGTGCGGAAGGCGCCACGATCACCGTGACGAGGAGCATCACAACGGCCACCACGGCAGCAACGGGTTGCGGAACATTACTCAGAGCACCCTTGTTCGCCCCTCCAGGCAAACAAGAGAACCCACCCATTATAAACCTTATCCTTAGCCTTATTTGCCGCGTAAACACTGGTAGAACAAATCGTTATCCATACCTTACAAAGACATGCTGCTCGGAAGTCTACACCCTCCTTACAACAACCCCAAAACCACACAAAATACCCTCGTTAATAGGGGGGGGGCGGGATGACGGGCAGTGCATCTGCGCGACACAACTAAAGGTGAACGACCGCATGCCGCATGATGCGAGGCCGTGGATTGCGGCGACGTCCCAGAATAAGGAAGAACAGCCAGCCGGGAACAAGCACACCCAGTACGGCGTATAACCCCATCCGCATGGGATCATGCATGGCGTTCGGATCAGGTGCGGGCACCGGGATCTTCACGCGATGGCCGGAGACCAACAGCCTGTGCGTGTTCACGCCATATGGCGTGCAGGTCATGAGCGTTACACGGTCTTCGCCTTTGACCACACGCAGCCGGCTCGTCTCCGACGGCTCAATCACATCGATGCGATCCACCTCATACCCGAGGGTCTCCCCCATCACCTCGATGTAGAAGAAGTCACCCTCGCGCATCTCATCAAGCCTCGTGAACATGGCCGCCTCCACCAAGCCACGATGCCCGGTAATCACCGCATGCGAGCTTTTCCCTCCCACCGGAAGGCTTGTGCCATATAGATGCCCCGCGCCGGAAGCAAGCGCAGCATCCGACGTGCCATGATAAATCGGCAGTTTGATCGATACCTTCGGCACACGGATCGTACCCATCACGCCGTCGCCGGAATCCAGCAACGACTGATACTCACTATCTTTGGCGGCCAGCGAATCCTTGCCGGAGGCATGCGAGCCGCCCGCCGTACTGGTGAACGGGTCTTCGGCCTCTCCAAGAACGGTCTGATCAGAAGCGGCAATCTTCCTGTTATATCGTTTCGCCGCAGCAAATGCCTCCTCGGCCTGCGGATACGGCCAACCCTCAACATGCTGCGCGGCCGCATCGGCCGTCTGCGCCGTGCGCAACGAGGCCCGCCACTGCAGCACGTAGGGGAATCCGGCGATATTGATTGCGGCAATCACCAGCGTGATCACAAACGCATACCATGCATGCAACTGCCGGCGCAACCGGCGCTTACGCGCCTCACCCGCCGAAATGTCAATCACCTCATCAAACGGCAGAGGACGCCAAGGTTCGGCTTCGGCCATATGGCACCTCCTACGGGATCGCGACTTGTGGGTCACTACGCCCACCAGGCATGACGCATGGGGTACACAATAGCGTTCGGAGGGGATGAAGCGGGGGCATAGGCCACCGACAGGGGAGGCATGGGGAACGGTAATGCGCAGGGCCGCTTACCGCTTCTTTGAGTTACGGCCCTTGAAGTAAATGTCGAAGACAATCCAGACGGAAAGAATGAAGGCGATCACGTACCCGAGGAAGCCTACGATCGGGATGCCGAAAATCACCGGCTTGATGCCCGCATAATACACAATCGACGAACCGATGAACAGGCCGACCACAATCAGAGCCATCGTCAACCGGTTCACCATGTTGGCAAGCAGGTGAATCGGCTCCTGAGAACCGACCATCTCCATATTCACACGCAACTGGCCGCGCGTAAGCATACGCGAGGCGACCTTAAGCTCGTTGGCTGCGGCAAGCAGGCTATGCAACGCCTGATGTCCTTCAATCGCCAGCGACTTCGTCTCCTCCTTGATGAAATCCTTCTTCGACGTACTCGCCGCAATATGGTCGGAAATAATCTGAATCATGTTCACGTCGGGAATGAACTCGTCCAGCAATCCCTCCAACGTGACCAGCGCACGGCCGACCGTAGTGACGGTACTCGGCACCTCGATGCCGTGACGCTGCGCCATCTGCGTCAGCGCGGTCAGCATCGCGGCAATATCGAGCTCCACCAAATCAACGGTGCCGAATTCCTTGACGATCACATCCAAATCGGCAAGCAGCGCCGGGTAATCCTCCGGATCGGCCTCCGCGCCGGCGAAACGCAGCAGACCGTCGGCGAGCGCGGGCGAATCCTGTTCGGCCACCGCGAAGATCATATCCTTCAGCACGGAGCGGGTCTTTGCGTTCAGCCGGCCGGTCATGCCAAGGTCGAGCAACACGATCCGCCCGCCGCTCACCATGATGTTGCCGGGGTGCGGATCCGCGTGGAAGAAGCCTTCGTCAAGCACTTGCGTGGCATAGTTGTCGACCAGTTTGGTGCCGATCTCCTTCAGATCGTAGCCGGCCTCGAGCAACTGGTCGGGATGCGAGACGGAGATGCCCTCCACATAGTCCATCACGACCACATGCTCGGTGCACAGGTCAATGTATGGCTTCGGACAATCCATGTACTTGTACCGTTCGCAGAAACGGTTGAATTCGCTCAGGTTCCTCGCTTCCACCAAGAAGTCGGTTTCGGATTCGAACGTGTCCCACAGCTCTTCGACCACGCCGGACAGGTCCACCACCTGTGCGCTGTGCATGGTCCTTGTGGCCACTTTGGCGATGGAACGCATGATGGACACATCCTGCGCCATGGTTTCGCGCACGCCCGGACGCTGCACCTTGATGGCCACGTCTTCACCTGACGTCAGCTTCGCACGATGCACCTGTGCAAGGCTGGCCGAACCAAGCGGCGTGGCATCGATATGGTCGAAGATCTCGTCGACCGGCCGACCGTACTCGTCTTCAAGCACCTGCAACACCGTACTGTACGGCATCGGATCGGCATCGGCACGCAACTTGGCAAGTTCGTCGCAGAACGGCTGCGGCAGAATCTCGGAACGCATCGACAGAATCTGGCCGACCTTCACGAACGTCGGTCCGAGCGCTTCCAGCATAAGCCGCATTTTGACCGGCGTCAGGCCATGCAGAACATCAAAATGATTGGCGATCTGCGCAATCTGCTTCAGTCGCTTCAGCTTGCCGCGCCGCGTAAGATGATAGCGCGTGGAAAATGTGTCCTTGCGTGGACCGAACAGTCCGATCGTTTCGATGGACGTCTGCCACTGCGTGGATTGCGAAACCCCCGACTTTGCGGCAGCCGTCGCGGCCGCATCCGGCGACGGGTCGGCGGCGGGATTGATCACCGCGTTGACTCGGTCGGACAGGGTGACCGGTTCCACGCTTTCCGGACGCGCATTATCCGATCTATCTGACTGGGCATTCACAGACATATCACCACTCGCACAACACGACTTCGCCGTCCGGGCGCCTATGCGCGGCAGACGGCGAATCGAACGAATGCTACTCGGCCTTGGTTTCCGTTTCGGCTTCGGGCTTGGCCTCTTCCGAAGCTTCCTTGGCCTCCTGGACCTTGTGCTTGAGTTCGGCGTTGAGGGCCTTGCCTTGCTCCACGGTCAGCTCGCCCTTCTTGACAAGATCGTCTACGATCTCCTGGCTCTTTTCAACGGTGGTCGCCAGAGCACCGACGCCGGCGAGAAAAACCTTGCGCAGGCCGTCACCAAAATCAAAATCAGCCATGATTACCTCCCTTGGGTGATGGTGGTACCACTCTATCGCACTTTCTTCACACCCGCATTGAATGAAACTGGCCAATCCTCCTGATTACGGCCTATTTCTAGCAAGCAACGCTCCATTTCCACAAATACTGGCCTGTTTATGATGGCTGGGTGTCATAGATAGATTGGTATTTGTGGGAACGGAGCGGTTTCACGTGGAAATGAGCCGGTTTTCGTGGGAACCAGCGAGCTTCCGTAGGAACCAGCCCGAACCGTCAGACCGACCGCCACCTAGCGCGGGCGGGACATAGCCACGCGGCGCGCACGTTGCGCAACCTCGTTGATACGGTTCAGCGCAGCCTTCTGTGCGGAGGTCTGGCCGACCGCGACCGGATCGAACGTGCCGTAGCGGCGCTCGACCGCGGTACGAATCAGAAAGTCCGCAATGGCCGGATTCTTCGGTAGCAACGAACCGTGCATGTATGTGCCGATCACATTGTTCACGCGGGCTCCCTCGGTATGATCCTCACCGTTGTTGCCGGTGCCGTCCGCTTCGACATGGCCGAGCGGCTGCACCCCCTCGCGCAGGAACGTCTGGCCGGAATGGTTTTCGTAGCCGACGATCTTGCCGAAGTCGTCGGACGTTTCGGTCAGATTGCCGATCATACGCACTTCCCGACCGACCGTATAGGCGCCGATCACGCCGATGCCGTCCAGCCGGGAGCCGTCGACCGTCTCGAAATATTCGCCGAACAACTGGTACAGGCCGCAGATCATGAGCATCGGCATACCGTCGGCCGCAAGTGAGCGCAGCAGATCGGCGCGCATGAAGAAGTCGCCGATGATTTTCTTCTGACCGGTGTCCTGGCCGCCGCCGCCGAGAATCATGTCGACGTGCTCGGGCCACTCGTCGCCCTGATTGTAGGCATGCACGTGCGGTTCGTAGCCGTATAGCGCGAGACGCCGCTGGATGGTGAGCACGTTGCCGGAGTCGCCGTAGATGTTCATGTCTTTCGGGTACAGCGACACGATGTCGATTGCCTGACTCATATTCCTCGCCTTCCCTTATTATTTGCCCACGCCCGCGTCGGAGACGTCGGCGATCCTACCCAGGGCAGCGCGCACCTTGAGCATGGCGGTGTATGTGCAGTAGATGTGCTTGCGCGTACCGGGGTTCGCGTTTACGAATGCCGTGACGGACTCTTCGAGCTCGGTGCTGACGGCCTCGACCGGCACCTGATCGTATTCGAGACGCAGGGCCATGTCCCATGCGCGTACGCCGGAAACCATCCTGACGCCGGTGCCGCGCAAGGAGGTGAAGTCCACGTCCCACAGCCAGCTCATGTCGCGACCGTCGGCGTATTCGTCGTTGATGCAGATCATGGTGTCGCAGCCTTCCGGTTTGAAGGAGGCGAGCGACAGGCGGAATCCCATGGGATTCTTGACGAGCAGCAGTTCCACGGGAGAGCCGTTCACATCGATGACTTCGCCGCGGCCGAATGCCGGCGTGACCTGCGCCGCCGCGTCGATCATGGCCTGCGTGGTGGACCGTGCGAAATCTACGATGCGCGGCGAAATACCAAGCTTGCGCAGGGTCTTGGCAGACGGCACGTCGACTTCCGGCGACTCGATTGGGCCGGTGGAATAGACGGCCTGCGTGGCGAAGTCTGCGGCTGAATCCCCGGAGTCGTTGGCATCCGCACCGAGGAACGGCAGGAACATGGCGTTCGCATCGGCGGCGACGGCACGCACGACGGCAAGCGCTGCCGCCGCGTTATACAGGTTGTAGACGCCTTCCAGCCTGACGTCGGTTTCGTAGGTTTTGCCGTCGATGCCGAAACTTGCGCGGTGGTCGCCGACGGCGAGCAACGTCACGTCCGCCGATGGTTCGGCAGAGTCTGCGATTTCGGTTGACTCGACGGATGACGCAACCGACTTATCCACATCCTGCGGTGGATTGATGTGGGTTGCGTTCGCCGCGGATTCCCCGCTTTCCGTGTCGACGGTCGTCTGCATGTCGTCATCGGACGGAAAGAAGCCGCGCAATGACGCATCAAGACCGAAATAGCGCACTTCCACACCGTCTTCGGCATGCACGACGTCCGCAAGCCGTGCGATGCGCGGATCCTCGCGATTGAGTACGACGGTTCCGGTGGTCGCTTCCGCGGCCTTGCTCAACAATCGTGCGGTGTTGTCGATTTCGCCGAAGCGGTCGAGCTGGTCGCGCATCACATTGAGCAGCAGACAGTAATCGGGCTGCACCTGCCTGACGAAATGCACGGCATACGCCTCATCGAGTTCCAAAACCGCGATATCCGCATCCAGCTTGCCGGAAAGCGAGACCTCACTCAGCAGCGACGAGACCACACCACGTGTGAAGTTCGAGCCGGTCGGGTTCGTGAATACCTTCAATCCCAACGATTCCAGCATGCTCGCCACCATGCGCGTGGTGGTCGTCTTGCCGTTCGTGCCGGAGACCAGCACCACGCCGAGCGGCAGGCGGTCCAGCGTACGTGCCAGAAAGCCGGGGTCGATCCGCTCGACGATCTTGCCCGGGAACGCGCTGCCGCCACCATGTGCGAGACGGGAGGCCGCGCGAACGGCCTTGCCGATCAATGGCGTCGCAAAGGAGTTCCAAGCCATATCACACCTCCTGCTGGTAGTCCTGCGGCATGTCCTTGAACTTCGAATACGCGCCAAGGAACGCCAGATGGAACGTGTCGGTCGGGCCGTTACGGTGCTTCGCCATGATGATGTCGGCCTCGCCCGGGCGGTCCTCCTTGTCGTAGAAGTCCGGCCTGTGCACGAGGAACACCACATCGGCATCCTGTTCGATGGAGCCGGATTCACGAAGATCGGACAGCTGCGGCTTCTTGTCGTTACGCATTTCCGGGCCACGGTTCAGCTGGCTCAGCGCCACCACCGGCACCTCAAGCTCCTTGGCGAGCAGTTTCAGCGCACGCGAAAAGTCGGACACCTCCTGCTGTCGGCTTTCCACGGCCTTGCCGGAGGTCATGAGCTGCAGGTAGTCGATCACGACGAGTTTCAGATCGTTCGTCTGCTTGAGGCGGCGGCATTTCGCACGGATCTCCATCAGGCTCATGTTCGGACTGTCGTCGATGAACAGCGGCGCGTTCTGCAGGGCGTCCTGCAGATTGTTGAGCATGTTCCAGCGTTCCGGCGTGATATCGTCGGCGCGGCGCATGGCGGCCAGCGGAATATTCGCTTCGGCGGCGATGATACGTTGCGCCAGTTCGGTTTTGCTCATTTCCAAGCTGAAGATGACGGTGGGCATGCCGTGGTGCAGCGACGCCGCACGCGCGAAATCGACGCCGAGCGTGGACTTGCCCATGGCCGGTCGGCCCGCCACGACGATCATCTGTCCCGGCTGCAGACCCTGCGTCACATCGTCGATGTCACGAAATCCGGTCGGCACGCCGCGTGAGACCTCACCGTTCTGCAGACGTTCGATCTGGTCGAGGGTGTCGCCGATTACCGGGCCGATGGCCGCATAATCCTGTCGCACTTTACCGGTGGACATCTCATAGACTTCGGCCTGCGCCAGATTGACGACGTCTTCCGCTTGGGAGCCTTCCGCGGTATAGCCGAGCTGTGCGATTTTGGTGCCGGCCGCGATCACGTTGCGCAGGATGGCGCGCTGATGGATGATGTCGGCATAGAACGTCGCGTTCGCGGCGGTCGGTACGGAAGCGACGAGACTATGCAGATAGTCGCTTCCCCCCACTTTTTCGAGATCGCCGTCTTTCAGTAGCTGGTTGGCCACGAGCACCGCGTCGACCGGTTGCGAGGCGGCGAACAGGCTGATGATCGCCTCGTAGACGGTCTGGTTGCGCGGCTGGTAGAAATCGGTGACGTCGATGGTCTGGGAGACTTCGCCGATGGCGTCCTTGCTCATCAGCATGCCGCCGAGCACGGCCATTTCCGCGTCATCGTCGTGCGGTGGGATGCGGTCGAAAATCATGTCGCGTACGGCATTGCCGCCGCTGAAGCCGTTGCCTCCGCTCGGCGTGAATCCGCCGTTTCGCCGACCCTGTGCAGGGGCGCCGTTCCAAGTAGTCTCTTCTGCCATGCTCACCAACCGCAATCATCAGTGCTTCCTCGGTATCGATTCGATACCGAGGAAAACCATAATACCTGTGCATAGTCACGAACGGTGGTGTGGATGGATTGCGTCCGAATCTCCCCATGTTCGATTGCGTGTGGATGGCGCGCGCTTTCGTTTCCCTTGTCTCCATGCCTGATGGGGCCGCGACACGCTATGCAAGGGGTATTGTGGATAACGAATCCGAAAATCAGCGAGTTATGCACATTTTGGGGATAACTACGTGGACAAGCGGCATGGTTTTCCACAACATGGGGACAACTGAGTGGATAACTTGGGGACAATCCACCGGATCTGGAGAGTGCGTCAGCGCCGATTTGCCGAAGTGAACGGAAGATGCTATGTTCCCCACATTTTGGTGAATCGGCGTTGAACGACGTTTCACGGCGAAACGCACGAAAGCCTTCGTCATGAAACGTCATGTTCGAATCAAGAATCGCGACGGCGCGGAAACTGCCGGCTCACATGTGGTAGCGGGTGGCGTTGTACATGTTGCGCACAAGCGATTCGCGCCACTTGCTCCAACCGTACTGTTTGGAAATGGTCTCGCCCGAAGTGGCGCCGAGCGAGGAGCCGTCGGCGCGGGTCAGGTCGAACAGCATGTCGAGCAGCACCGGATCATGATCTATGCGAGAGGCCAGCTCGTCGCCGACCGTCGGATCGTTGGGATTCTGCCCGGTCGCGAATTCCGAGAGCGTCAGATGCTCACGGACCAGCAACGTGACCCACCAGATGATGTCACGGTCGAAACCCATGCGTTTAAGCACCGTGGAGGCATGACGTGCACCCTCGGACGCATGGTTCGTAACGCCCGGGCGCTTGCCGATGTCATGCAGGATGCCGGCCAGCAGCAGGGCCGTGTAATGCCTGTCGTCATACCGGTTGCCGCGTGGGGTTTCGCGACCAAGGCGTGTGGTCACCTCAACCATATGACGGTCGATGGTGTATCGGTGCGCGGCCGAAGCGCTTGGGCGGTTGCGCACGCCCAGCCATTCGGGAATCCAACGGCCGGGAATGTCCACGAAATCGATCTCCTCCCACACGTTGAGCAGTTCCGGGCCGGTGGCGAGCAGGCGCACGAACAGCTTGCGGGATTCCTCATCCCAATCACGGTCGCGAATGGGGCAGTTCCTGAGATTCTGCAACGTGCCAGGTGCGATCGGCAGCCCGAACTCGGCGGATGCGACGGCAACACGCAACGCGAGTTTCGCGTCGGTCTTCGGATCGGCACCGGGGGCCAGCACGATCTCCTCCTCATGCTTGGCCACGCCGGGGGCGATCACATCGAAGGTCGGCGCCTGCCGCCTGCCGCCGCCGCGTGGCTGGAACACCTGGAAGAAAGCGAATCTCGGCTTCTCATGGGTGAGGGAATGCTCGGCTCGCGAGGCGGTGGAATCCAAGGAAAACGCGATTTGGCGACCGACCCGGGCAAGCAGCGTCTGCAGATCGTCGATCGACTTGGCTTCGCGTTCGCCATCCGGCAACGTCGGGTCGGCAAGGCCCAGCATTGCGGACACCTTGGCCTGATAGGGCGAAAGCAGTATGTTCGTGTCTTTGTTGGCGACCAGATGAATGCAGTCGCGCACGTCGAGCAGACGTTCGACGGCATCGTCGTACCGGCCGTGCGGACGATCGGCCAGCCAGGAGGCGGCAAGCGCCGCGACCAGCACCGAATCGCGCAGACCACCACGGGCCTCCTTGATATCGGGTTGGTTGATGTAGGCCATACGGCCGAATTCGTTGAGTCGGGACGTGGCGGAACCGAGCAGTTCCGGCAAACGCTTGCGGGCGGCCTTGCGCCATCGTTCGAGAATGGAGGTGGCCGTGGTTTCGATGAGCTGCGTATCTCCCGCAATCGGCACCACGTCAAGCCATCCCATGGCCGCAGGCAGATCATGGTCAGTGACGGCCTCGCATTGGGTGCGGGTGCGGACGGACTGGTCGAGGTCAAGCCCTGAATCCCAAATCGGGTACCACAGTTTGTTGGCGAGCTCGTTGAGTTGCCGATCGGTCAGGGCGTGCGGTTCATAAATGACCACCAGATCAAGGTCGGAGCCCGGTCCAACCTGACCGCGAGCCAGCGAGCCGACCGCGCCAAGGCCGATGCCAGTGGCGGGCACTTCGAAGGAGACCGCATCGAGAGCCTCCTGCCAGAGCTGTTTGAGGCAAGTCATGGCCAGATCGGTACGGGCCTTGCGTTTCGCCGCACCATCGCGGTACACGCCGTCGGCATCCGGCTGGCTCATGGCCATGAAACGTTGCTTGAGACCATCGACTGCAGAAGTCATAGTGCAAGTCCTTTTGACGATTGCGCCCCTCCGCCGCGCCCCGTACGGCGTCTCGCCATCAGAAGGAGGATGGAGGGAAACGAAAATCCCCGCACGGCACATAGCACGTACGGGGATCTGTCTTATTGATAACCCGAGAATAACCCGGGGGTCTTTAATACGGCCTATCCGAACCGATGCGGATCAGATGGCAGCCGAGCCAGTCTCGCCGGTGCGCACGCGGGTCACCGAGTCGAGCGGTGCAACCCACACCTTGCCGTCACCGATGGTGCCGGAGCCGGCGGACTTGACGATCACACCGACCAGCGTCTCGGCGTCGGCGTCATCGGCCAGCACCTCGATGCGGATCTTCGGAATCAGGTCCACAGTGTATTCGGCGCCACGATAGACCTCGGTGTGGCCACGCTGACGGCCGTAACCGTTGGCTTCGGACACGGTCAGACCGTGCACGCCTGCGGCAGCGAGGGCTTCCTTGACATCGTCAAGCTTATGCGGCTGGATGATAGCGGTAATGAGCTTCATCTCACTTCACCTCCTTGAGAACAGAGCTTGCGGTACCAGCAAAATCGTAAGCACGTTCGCCTTGGTCGGCAAGATCGATGCCGCCGACTTCCTGGGCTTCGGTGACGCGCCAGCCGATGGTCTTCTCCAGAGCGAAGGCGATGATGCCGGTGATGACGGCGGACCAGATGATGGCCACGATCGCCACGAGCAGCTGCACGACCAGCTGACGCCAATCACCGCCAGCGAACAGGCCGGTGCCCTCACCGAAGAAACCGATGAGCACGGTGCCGGTGAAGCCGCCGACGCCGTGGACGCCGACAACATCAAGCGAATCGTCATAGCCGAACTTGAACTTCAGGCCGCAGGCGAGGCAGGTGAGCACGCCCGCGATGCCGCCCAGCACGATGGCCCACAGCGGGGAGACCACATCGGCGGCCGGGGTGATGGCGACCAGACCGGCGACGATACCGGAAGCGGCACCCATAGCGGTGTAGTGGCCGGTACGGATCTTCTCGGTGAAGCCCCAGGTAAGCATTGCGGCAGCGGTTGCGGCAGAGGTGGAAACCCAGGCGTAGCCGGCGGTGCCGTCGGCGGCGAAGGCGGAACCTGCGTTGAAGCCGAACCAGCCGAACCACAGCAGGAAGGCGCCGAGCATGACGAACGGAACATTGTGCGGGCGGAACGGCTGAGTGCCGAAGCCCTTACGCTTGCCGATGATCAGTACGATGACGAGAGCGGCGACTGCGGCGTTGATGTGAACGACCGTACCACCTGCGAAGTCGTGGGCGGCAGCGCCGATGGCCTGGGAGATGGCGCCGTCAGCGGACAGCAGACCACCGTTCCACACCATGTGGGCGAGCGGAGCGTAATCGAACGTAATCCACAGTGCGACGAAGATCATCCAAGTGCTGTACTTGACGCGCTCGGCGATGGCGCCGCAGATCAGGGCGACGGTGATCATGGCGAACGCGGACTGGAACGCCACATCCACGCTGACCGGATAGTTGTTGGAGTTCAGCGCGGCCGAACCGAAGACGCCGTCATCGGCAACCATCGTGTCCTTCAGCAGGAAGCCGGTTGCCGGATCACCGAAGATGCCGCCGACCGAAGAGCCTGCGTAGGCGATGGACCAGCCCCACAGCACCCACATGATCATGGTAACGGACAATGCGGCCACCTCCATGATCATCATATTCAATACGGCCTTCGCACGAACCATGCCACCATAGAAGAACGCCACACCAGGCGTCATGAGGAACACAAGGGACGCGGAAGTCAAAATCCACGCAGCATTTCCAGAATCAAGCTGGCCCATGTCACCCTCCCTCTCTTTTCTTTACCTAATTCGAAAATTTCCGACCCCATCGTGTGGGGTTGACAGAACGGTATGGAACGCCGCCCTCGTTTTGAAAACGTTACGAAGTGTTACGGAGACGTAACGCCATATACGGCAATCTAGCAGATTACCTTTGGCATACCCCCGCGAAACATACCGCGAAAAAGGCGGAAAACCAACCTTGAACAACCCCTCACGATCATGGCCGCAGCGAATGTTTCATCTATTTTTCGTATCGGCAATCGTATGGAATCAGGATTCTCATACAATGTGACCTGGCGGAGGGCAGGAGTACGCACGAATCCCATGACATCGCAACAGACCCCCGTTTACGGCATGGCCGAAATACGTTGCGGGGAGACAGGCATCACGGAATATCCGCAAGAACGGCAATGCACAAGGCACTGTCGTACCGTGAGGAAGACGGAGAAAATATGGCGACGTTCATCGTCTCGTTGTGCGCCATGTTGGCGCTGACCACCTGTTCAGGACTGGTCTGCAGAAAACTGCAGCTGCCGGAGGTGATCGGACAGATTCTCGTAGGCATCGTCTGCGGGCCGGCATTGCTGAATGTGCTGCACTCAAGCGACTACATTTCGCTGTTCAGCGATCTCGGCATCATCATTCTGATGTTCTTGGGCGGCGTCGGCTGTGATCTGCAACTGCTGAAGAAATACTCGAAGGCGGCGATCATCATCGCATGCATGGGCGTGGTGTTCCCGGTGGTCGTCATGGGCGGGGTGAGCCTCGCGTTCGGATTCGAGCCGATTCCTGCGGCGTTCATCGGCGTGGTGTTCTCCGCGACGTCCGTGTCGATTTCGGTGGCGGTGCTGAAGGAGGCAGGACTGCTCGATTCGAAGGAAGGCGTGTCGATTCTGGGCGCGGCCGTGGCCGACGACGTGATCGGCGTGATCCTGCTGTCCGTAATGTGCACGCTGGTGAACACCGGTAGCGTGAACGTGGCCGACCTGGGACTCATCATCCTGAAGCAGGCGGCGTTCTTCGTAGGGGCCGTGGTGGTGATCGTATGGATCGCACCGGCGCTCATGACGCTTGCGGGCGTGCTGAAGGCGCCGTCCGGCATCGCGGTGATGGCGGTGATCATCTGCCTTGCGATGGCGTGGGCTTCGGATCTTGCCGGACTGAGCTACGCGGTCGGCGCATTCTTCGCCGGCATCGCGGTGAGCAACAGCGACTATGCCGAAGAAACGGACCGTTATATAGAGCCTGTCGGGGATACGCTGTTCGTACCGGTCTTTTTCGTGGGCATCGGCTTGAATACGACCGCGGTCGATGATTCACGCATGATCGTATTCATCGTGATCATGACGATTCTCGGCGTGATCACGAAAATCGTCGGTTGCGGCCTGGGCGGCGCAATGGCCGGCTTCGGTGCGGCCTCGTCGGTGATGATCGGCGCCGGCATGGTGCCGCGTGGCGAAATGGCGCTGATCACGGCGCAAATCGGCTTCAACGAGCATGTGCTCGGCAATGAGTATTACTCGACGATCATCTTCATCATTTCACTGGTCACGCTGGTCGCTCCGCTGTTGCTGAAACTTACCATCAAGCGCATACCGGCACAGGCATAGCAGCGAGGGCATGGCAGGCAAGGCCGTTCCGAAGAACTGCACAAGATGCCAAACGGCCGACCGTGCTTCACGCAGGGTCGGTCGTTTGCATTCGGGGCGTCCGTCCTTCAGGCGAGGATGCCGTCGACGAAGCCTTCCGGATCGAACGGAGCGAGATCATCCGGACCTTCGCCCAAGCCGACGAGCTTGACCGGAACGCCGAGCTCCTTCTGTACGGAAATCACGATGCCGCCCTTGGCGGAACCGTCCAGCTTGGACAGCACCACGCCGGTAATGCCAATCGCTTCGGCGAACACCTTCGCCTGCGCCATGCCGTTCTGGCCGGTGGTGGCGTCGAGTACGAGCAACACTTCGTCGACCGGCAGGTTCTTTTCGGTGACGCGGCGGATCTTGCCAAGCTCGTCCATGAGATTCGCCTTGTTCTGCAAGCGGCCGGCGGTATCGATGATGAGTACGTCGGCATGCGTTTCCTTGGCTTGTTCACTGGCCTCAAATGCGACGGACGCCGGGTCGGCACCATCCTTGTCGGAGCGCACGACCGGTACGCCCACCTTCGCGCCCCAGGTTTCGAGCTGATCGGCGGCCGCCGCACGGAACGTATCGGCGGCGCCCATCATCACCTGCTTGCCGTCGGCCACGAACAGACGAGCCAGCTTGCCCGCAGTGGTGGTCTTACCGGTGCCGTTCACGCCGACCATGATGATGACGCTCGGCTTGTTCGCACCTTCCTTGTCGGCGTTGAGACGACGATCCGTATCGGTGCCGACCAGCTTGAGCAGTTTGTCTTTCAAGGCTTTGCGCACTTCGGACGGATCGGACTGACCGCTGATGCGGGCATCGTTACGCAGTTCCTCAACCAACTGTTCGCTGGCCTCGGCGCCGACGTCAGCAAGTAGCAGGGTGTCTTCGACATCCTCCCAATCGGACTCGGAAAGATGGTCCTTGGCGAGGATGTTGAACAATACCTTGCCAAAAGGATTGCCTGACTTGGCCAGCTTGGCCTTGAGACGCTGAATGCGCGAGCCCGTGGACTCCGGGGTTTCCACCGCCGGCGCGGCCTTCGCCTCTTCCGTCGAGGCGATCGGAGGGACTTCGGCCGCTACTTCCTGGACTTCCTCGGCTTCTTGGGCCGTCTCAGCTTTCTGGACTTCTTGGGCAAGACGCTTATCAGCCTTGGCCTTGGCATCCTCAACGGACTTGTCTACGGCTTTCTTGCGCGACTTGCCGAACCACCAACCACCAAGCAGCAACAGCGCTGCAATCACAACAATGGCGACAATCGCGATAATCACATTGGTATCCATAATCCCAGCCTAAAAACCGCAACGGACACATCGCCCCATCCTCACCTGTCCGATTCTCCAGAATCAGACACTCAGAGGCACATGCAGGCATCCTACATGTCCGATTCTCCAGAATCAGACAAACAGATACGCTCCGCTTCCCCACAGTTGTCCGATTCTCCAGAATCGGACATGCAAGGGCGTGTGCGGGTACCTTATGTGTCCGATTCTGGAGAATCGGACACTCGGAGGAGCTCATCCACGGGGCGTGAAAAACTGGACAGCATGGCCAGTACATCCAGGATGACGTCATTCCAAAGACGTGAGCAGCTCATCGAAATCGGTCGGTCGCTGTTCGCGTCGAAGGGGTTCGAAGCGGTAAGCGTAGAGGAGATTGCCGCGACCGCGAAGGTATCGAAGCCCATCGTCTATGAACATTTCGGCGGCAAGGAAGGCCTGTACGCCGTAGTGGTGGACCGTGAGATGCGCGCACTCACCGACACACTCGTCAACGCGCTGTCCGACCAACAGGCGCACCCTCGTCAAATCGTGGAACGTGCCGCACTGGCCCTGCTCACCTATGTGGAGGAGAACGCCAAAGGATTTCGCGTGCTCACCCGAGATTCGCCGAAAACCGATCCGGCCGGATCGTTCAGCTCACTGCTCGGCGATATCAGCATTCGCGTGGAAGACCTGCTCACCGAATCGTTCAAACGCCAGCACCTACCCGCCAAGGGCGTGCCATATTATGCGCAGATGCTCATCGGCATGACCGTATACACCTGCCAGTATTGGGCCGACCAGCGCAAGCTCAGCAAGGAGCAGCTGGCCGCGCACATCGTGAATCTCGCCTGGTACGGCCTGAGCCGCATGGAAGCCAAGCCGGAGCTGCGTTTCGAAGGGGACAAGGCGCAACGGGAGGCGGAAAAACGCATGGAGAGAGAAGAAAGAAAAGCCGTAAAAGGGCCGAAATCCGAGAATCCCCTCCCCCAGTCATCCCCGATGGCGACTTCTTCGCCGGAAGAGACGGAAGCGGACTGACGGCTACCGCAGTCGCAAGGATTGACGTTAAGCGAACAAACGTCAACGAATGTACCGAAGGTATCCCTAGGGGGAATTTCAGGTGCAGTTTACGACTTTCGGGGTACCGATTGTGCATAACGGGTACCCCGAAAGCGCACAAGGTGCTACGTTAGTTTCGTTATGCGGCAATCGGACGATCCGCTACCGTAACCGACGCCTTTGGCTTTACCCAAGGAAGAATATGCAGGAGAAGAAGACGCTCACCTTCGTGGTGCCCGCGTACAACATGGAAACGTATCTGGGACGGTGCGTCGAGTCGCTGATTGCCGCGAAACGCAACGATGACATCGAAGTGCTGATCATCGACGACGGTTCGTCCGACGGTACGCTTGCCATGGCGAAGTCCTTCGAACAGCGGCATCCCGGCGTGGTGCGCGCGATCCATCAGGACAACAAGGGGCATGGCGGCGCGGTGAACACCGGCATCGCGGCGGCGAGCGGCATGTACGTGAAGGTCGTGGACGCGGACGATTGGGTGGGGGCCGAATCGCTTGAGCTCGTAATGGCCACACTACGCGAGGAGGCCGAGCGCACCGATCCGATCGACATGCTGGTGACCAACTACGTGTACGACAAGGTCGGCAAGATCGTGAAACACGTGGTGAACTTCCGTCGCGCCATGAAGTCCGACGAACGACTGACCTGGAACGATCTGGGCCATTTCGGATTGGCGGAATACATTCTCATGCATGCGCTGACCTTCCGCACCGCGGTGGTGCGCGCATCCGGCATGCAGCTGCCCGAGCACACCTTCTACGTGGATTTCATCTACGCTTACCAGCCATTCCCGTGGGTGAAGACGATCAAGTACCTGGACACGCCGTTCTACCACTATTTCATCGGCCGTGACGGCCAAAGCGTACAGACCGACGTGATGATCCGCCGCGTGGACCAGCTGCGCCTGGTGAACCAGTACATGGTGCGGGCGACCCCGGAACGCGGGACCGTGCCGGAAGGCCTGTACCGTTACATGATTCATTTCCTGGCGATTGAGACTTCCGTGGCGAGCGTGTTCATGATCCTGTCTCGCAAGCCGGAAAACTATGCGAAAAAGAAGGAGATGTGGGCGGACATCAAAGCCTACTCGCCTTCCATGTATGCGGATGTACGCAGAAAGGCCATGTCGCGCGCGCTGAATCTGCGCGGCTCAATCGGTCGGTTCGTGATTCGCAACGGCTATTTCGTGGCGGAACACGTCGTCGGATTCAACTGAGTCGGCCGAACCGGAGCCGATGCGCCGTACGGCGGGCTCAGTTCCAGCGATCCGACATCGCGAAACCGTTGCGCATAAGATTGCTGGACGTGTACAGCACGTCATTGAGCAGTTTCGTGGCATGCGTACGCAAGTATTCCGCCATCTCGTCGTTGGCCGCCCGCAGCCGCCCGGCAATCGGCTCCCCCGCTGTCTCCGCCACGGAATCGCCGACGGCCGAATCGTCTGAATCCTTGCCGATATTGCGTAAGGCGGCATCCGTATGTTCGACCAAACGATGACCGTACGTGCAAGCGGCCTCCGCGAATGCTTCAATCGCATTGCTGGTCTCATAGAAATGTGCATCGGCGAGCGCCGCAATCAGCCGGTTCGTCCAATACAGATTGTCGGTCGAGACCTCCGGCGTGATGGCGACGAATCGTTTCGGATCGTAACGGCCGGATCCGGAATCGTCATCGCGGGCGATGATGGTGGAGCCGTCGTAACTGGCTTTTTTGCCTACAAGAATCGTGGTGCATGACATATGCCTCACTCTAGGCCGATTTGATGGGTGACGACGGAATTCTCGATATATTCACTGGTAGATTCACCGCGCATCGCCAATTCGTGTGGCGTTTGGTCCGAATGTGCTGTATACTATGTCACTGTTGCCCCTCTAGCTCAACGGTTAGAGCAGCGTCCTTTTAAGTCGTGGGTTCAGGGTTCGAATCCCTGGGGGGGCACAGGTTCTCATCTCGCGTTTCGTTGCGCATCTTGTCCCGTATCTCGTTGCGTAGCAATGTCATTTCGAAAGCACTAACCCGTATCTCAGTGGCATTTCATTCGCCATCTCCGGCTCCTGTTCCTTTCGTTGTTGAGTGTCCTCATGCCATTTCAGGGCTGGAAGATCGTTCGCATTGGCCACCGGGCAATCCATCTGCGCGGAAAATCCGTAGGACGATGACGCGACGGATACGCCAGCCGCAATGGTCGGCATGGACGGATGCGGCCTGCGCACGCTTCAGGAACGGGCGAGGACTCGATTGGCGACATGCGAGATGGGTCACATTCCACGCTTTGGGATAGACTGGAATCATTCGAACAAACGTTCGTACCTGACGTCAATCTGGGGAATTCCCCACTATATGCAGTGGTGAAACGCGCGACACACCACTACAGGTAGTGTGTATCCTAGATAGTGGTTTGCAGACGAACAAGCACAACCGAAGAACGTGGCCAGTACAGCTTGCATAGGGAGGAATCGATGACCGTAACCGTTTTCACCAATCCGAGCAACCCGCAGTGCGAAGCCACCGAGCAAGAGCTTGCAAAACTGGGCGTACGCTATGTGGCCATTGACCTGACGCAGAATCCCTCAACGTTCGAGCAGATCAAGGACGCCGGATTCAAGCAGATTCCAGTGGTGATTTCGCCAAACTCGTCCTGGAGCGGGCATAGGCCGGATCTGATTCGACAGCTGGCGCAAAGCTTCGCGGCATAGCAAGCACCCCCTACCGCCGTCACACCCACAGCGTAATCCTCCCCCGTCTGGGGAAGAGGCAACGGCTACATGCGGCCAGCGGAAGACGGGTCGATAGACATGGTCTGGAAACGGTCGACCATGAACGCATCATTGAAATAGGTGGCAAAGAACTGCGAGACCGGTGAATTCTGGGCGATGCCGGCCATGCGCGAATACCAGGCGTCCAATGCCATCAGCGTCATTACGCCGTCGACGAACAGCAGCACGAAGCATACGGCCGTCAACGAATAACGCACCTTCCACGGAATGTGCTGAATCAACGCCAGCAATCTCGGCAAAATCAGCTTGACCCATATCAGACCGAGCAACCCCCAGAAAAACATGTACTTGCCGGAAGTGCGGCCGTCAATCGACAACCATTGACCCGTATAGTTCCACGCCGTGATGCCGAAGGCCGTTTCCATGAACCAACTGGTGAAATATTCGAAGGCACCGCCGATCAGCGCACTGGCACAGAAAATCAGCAGCCAATTGGACCGCCACAGGTGATTCAACAGCACGGTCAGGATCACCGCGCCAAAGCCGTAAATCGGCGAAAATGGCCCCCATAGGAAGCCGGCACGATCCTGATACTCGCCGAACAGAATGAAATGGTAGATGGTCTCAATCGCCAGACCGAACACGCAACCGACCACGAATAGCCAGAACAGATTGAAGAAGTCCAGCGAAATGTAGCCTTTGCCGGTCAGATCCCGGCCGGCCATGCCCACGGCCACGGCATCCTCGTACTCACTACGCGCATCCATGCGGCGCAAGGCGAACTGCAGTCGGCGCTCCTCGCGCAGCGACGGGTCGGCGGTGATATGCAACGCAATCAACACGACCAGCTGCACGGCCGGAGCGATCAGATTGACGTCAAGACCTTGCAACGCCAACGATAAGAGACCCTCCGCGAGGGTGAGCGGAATCATCACGTATGTCCACTGCGCCACGTGACGCCGTTTGTTCAGTACCAGCAGCACGCCGAACACCGCCAGACAGGCCGTGGTGGCCAACAGCACGACCGCATGAATGACCGACAGGATAACGGTGAGGTTGATGGCGTCGACCGCCATACGGCCTTCGATCACGGCACGTACCGCATACAAGGCCGCAAGCACGATGATCGGCAGCGTGACCACACCCTCGACCAGCATGATGATGCCGTAGATGCGGAAAATCAACGGCAGGCGGCGATCGGCGGGGTCGCTGGATTCATCGGCCGTCACCGCATCAACGGCTTGCGCACCTTCGATGGCGTCGATAACGGTTTCGTCGGCGATGGCCGCGCTTGTTTCGTGCTCGTTCATATGTGCACCCTCCCGGGCCAACGCTATCAAAAAACGCGTAATATCGCGTAGGGAAAATGCCAAGTGCCCGAAAACATGAGACCTCATACCCCCTAAAACGCTATCTGGCTGCCGTGTGAGCGAAAAACATGACATGCCCCGATATCGGTTCCTATAGGCCGCTATTTTTAGCGAATCCCAGGAACCGATATCGGGGCATATGGGCAAAGATGCTCACACGGCAGCCAGATAGCGTTTTAGGGGCATAAAGAATCCTCGCGATGAAGGCGCAAGCCTTCACCGCGAGGAGGAAAACGCCGCGCGTTCCCATTCAGCATGACAATATGCGGTCAGCTGGCGATGGTGTCCGAATCGTCGGCGTCGGAATAGCTGCTGCTGGAGTTCGAACCACTGGACTTGCCGGAGCTGGAGCCGTCGGACTGGCTACCGGAATTGCCATTGGAATCGGACTGGCCATCAGAGCCGCTTTGACCGCCCTGCCCGCTCGGAGGCTCACCCATCTGGCCATTGCCATTCTGGGAATTGCCATTGCCGGACTGGCCGCCCATCTGCCCCGGGCCGCCTTGGCTCGGGCCACCTTGCTGGCTCATCTGCGGCTCATTGGAACCGGACAGCGCATTCACGGCGAAGGCACCGCCGACGCCACCGACCAGACCGCACAAGAGGCTTATGCCCGCCACGACGCCGATGACCTTGCCACCGAGCTTGGTATTGGACTTCGCGGCAACCGGACCATTGAACGAATCCGGAACAGGCTGCGCCGGCTGGGTGGGCGGCGCATAATATTGCTGAGCGGGCTGCGAAGCCTGCGTACCCTGCTGTTCGGGCATGGTCTGGGTCGGCTGCCCGTCGGTGTTCTGCTGCTGGTTTTGGGTGTTCCTGGTATCGAAATCGAAGTTAGTCATGATGTACTCCTTTGAGTGCTATTGCAGTGATGTTGGATATTGGGTTTGCCGTGGGGATCAGAAGGACCAAGAGGTGCTGGTGCCGAATTGCTTGTCGAATGCCGTGCGGTCAGTCACATCCGAGCTGAGTTCGGTGTCGGAACCGGCCTCGACGGTGGTGCCGTAGGAGCCGGTGACCGTGACGGTCAGGTCACTGTCGCCGGAGACCACGGTTTTGCCGTTGGCCTTGATGGTGACGGTTTTGCCGGAGGAGTCCACCACCTTGCCGCCATCGGCCACGTTCAGGGCGGAGACGGTCGTGTCGGCCGTGACCACCCACGTCGAAGTGCCGTCAACATTCACGGTGATCGGAGCGTCCGAAGTCGAACCGGCGGAATTCTCAGTGATTTCAGCGGAACCCGTCCACGTGGAGCCTTCCAGCAGGTTGAGCGTCACGCTCGAAATGGTGTCGGCGCTCACCTTGCCCTTCAACGTCTGCGAACGCCCGGTGAAGTTCACCGTCGCACCGTTCGAGCCTGCGGTACCCCAGTTATTCGAATCGTTGCCGGCCGCCATGATCAGGTTCGCCGCGTCCGAGTCGAAGTCCAGATCGGTGTTCGAGAGCACCACGTCGGCTGTGGTGTTGGTGAAATAGAACATCGATCCGCTGGTGATCGCCGATTTCAACGTGGAGTCCTTCGCCTGGAAGGTGGCATGTTGACCGGTCGAGGATTCCGCGTCACCGGAGGTCGACTGGTAGATGATCACGCCGTTCGCCACCGGATCGGAACCGGTGGTGCCGGTATTCGTGCTTTCCAGCGTCGAATTGTTGATCAGGATGGTGTTCAGGCCCTCCATACCGGCGATCTGCGAACCGCTCGCCGTACCGGTCACGCCCGAAACCTCAATATCGCCGGTCGAGTACAGCAGTGGGGAGCCACTGCCGGCCGTGTTCAGCGTGGAGTCGGTCACGGAAACCGATCCGCCGCCGCGATCGGTGGCGAGTGACGCACTGTGGTCGCCCTTGGTCGAAATCGTCATCGCATTGGCGATGATCGAGCCTCCATAAGTGGCATCAAGGCCACGCGAGTTGGCCGCGGACGTGGTGATGTTGACATTATTGGCCAGCACGGATGCGGAATCGGTGGAGAAGATGGCGTTCGATCCGGAGCTCGTCGCGTCAATGGAAGAGTCGGAGATGATGGCCTTCGACTTCTCCCCCACCGCCAGCAATGCGGAGTTGGTGCCGTAGAAGTTGCAGTTGTCGGCGTTGTCACTGTCGCCGGATTTGGTCAGCTTGCCATTGGTGATGGTTAACGTTCCGCCATTTTGCACAAGGGCTGCGTTCTGGTCGGAGCTGGTTGCGGAAACCGTTTCACCACTCGACTCCACCGACTTGCCGTCGGCGGTGAGAGCCCCGGAATAGCTGCCGGTGTAGTCGTAGCTCATGGTGTCGGCGCCGCCTCCCTGCCCTACCAAAGACATGACGGATTGCTGACTGGTTGCGCTCGCTTTCACGATGGCGGCTACGCCTGCGCCCGCACCAAAACCGGAGACTAGCGAGACGGCCGCCGCGATGGCGATGATTTTGCCGACCGGTCGATGCGTTTGCCGTGGATGATGAGCTGCATAAACCATGATCGTTCCTTTCACGAGAAGGTGGATGTTCTTGGGTTATGCGACGTCGTTAGTTGTATTGAACAACAGCCGATTGGCCGATCTCTGGAAACCGTCAGGAAGGTTTCTAGAAGATTTTTGGACATTCGCTGACAATGATTTCCCCCTTTTCCGCCGCATTTCCTACGACACTGCCCGTATCTGAGAACGGGAAGCGGGATTGTCCGGGAGATGGTATTACGCTACTTGAAGCGTAGCGCTACGAATTGCGTATCGCTACGCGACAGTCGTGAACACCGCCACTACCGGAGCGATCCGGCAAAAGGGAGCACTTCCTATGAGCAACGTGCTGAAGATCCTGCACCGTGACATCATGCGAATTCTTCGCGTGCCCGCGGCGTGGGTCATCATGACCGGCCTGACCGTCATTCCGCCGCTGTATGCATGGTTCAATATCTATGGATTCTGGGATCCATACGGCAACACCAACAACATCAGGGTGGCGGTGGCGAACGTCGACGAAGGCACCGACAACGCCATGCTGGGCCAGCTGAATCTCGGCGACCAGATTGAAAGCACACTCAAGAAGAACGATCAGCTCGGCTGGCAGTTCATGAGCAAGGCCAAGGCCATGGAGGCCGTGCAGTCGGGCGATTGCTATGCGGCCATCATCATTCCCAAGGACTTCAGCGAAGACCTCGCGGGCGTGATCACCGGCAATTCCGAACGTCCGACCCTCGAATACTACGTGAATGAGAAGGCCAGCGCCTTCGTACCGAAGGTCACCGATTCGGGAACCACCACCGTGGATCGCACCGTGAACAGCACCTTCGTTTCCACTGTGAGCGAAGTGCTCTCCAAAACCGTGAACTCGGTAAGCGATACCATCACGACACAGACCGACAACGTGACCAGCGAAGCCGTTGCCGAACTTGACAAGACACAGCGGAACGTAGAGAAGATTCGCACCACCATCAGCGATCTCAGCGCCAACCTGGCCAACACCCCCGATCAGATTCAGGCCGCACGCGCCGCGTTGAACGACGTACAGACCGCCGCCGCGAGCGCCGGCAAAGGGCTGTCCGGCACCGCCAATCTGATCACCGATACGCAGACCCGCATCAACACCTTCTCATCGACCGCATCGGCCTCGCTTGACCAAGGCTCGGCGCTGCTCTCGCAACTGTCCACGCAGACGAACACCAGCGTCAACACGGTGACCAGCGGTCTGGCGGCGGCCAACGGCTACGCCGGCAGCGCCATCGGCACCATGCAGAAGGTCAACAGCGACAATGCGAAAGTGCTCGACAGCCTACAGAAGATCGACATCTCCAATGTCAGCCCCGAACTGAACAAGCAGTATCAGCAGATCATCAGCGACCTGCAATCACGTAACCGACAGTCGGCGAATACGCTCAACGACCTCAATCAGCTCAATACCGACACCAAGAACACGGTGGCCGGCACCACGAAACTGTCGAACCAGTTCAACACCTCCGCGCAGTCCACGCTGAACTCCGCCACGGACGCACGCAACGCCATCAATTCGAGTGCGCTGCCCCAACTCAACAGCGGCCTGAGCTCGCTCGCCGCGACCGCCGGAACCCTTTCCGGCACCGTGACCAGCCAGAATTTCCTGACGCAACAGACCTCGTCCGTACTCGACCAGCTTGAGCGGGTCTCCGCCGACACGCGTTCCATGCTTAAGGACACCGATGAGCAACTGCAGACCATCGAGAACAAGCTGGGCCAGCTATCCACCGATCTGAACGCACTGTCGGGCGCGAGCCTGCTGAACGACCTCATCGGCGAAGATGGCCTGGACGTCACGAAAATCGCTGATTTCATGCAGTCCCCCACCGTGATCAAGACGAAGAACATCTACCCGGTGAACACGTACGGCTCCGGCATGGCACCGATGTTCAACACCCTCTCGCTATGGGTGGGCGCGTTCGCTTACATGGTGATCATGAAGCTCGAAGTGGATGACGACGACCTTGAAGATCTCGATCTGACCACCACCGAGAAGTATCTCGGCCGCTTCCTGCTGCTCGCCATTCCGGCCGCCATCCAAGGCGCACTATGCGCAATCGGCGACCTGATCATCGGCGTGCAGGCGGTCAACCCGTTCATGTTCATACTGACCGGCACATTGACGTCGCTTACGTTCCTGAGCATCACCTACGCGTTGTCGACTACCTTCATGCACGTTGGCAAGGGCATGTGCATTCTGCTCGCGATTCTGCTGATTCCGGGAGGTTCCGGCCTATACCCGATCGATATGATGCCGCGATTCTTCCGCGCGGTCTACCCGTTCATCCCGTTCCGCTATACCATCGACGCCTTCCGCGAGACGATCGCCGGCTTCTATGACGGGCATTGGCTGAAGATGGTCGGCGTGATGCTGCTGTTCGTGGCGATCGCCTTCTTCATCGGCATTGTGATCCGCCCGCTGCTGACCAATCTGAACCGCCTGTTCGCCCGCGAGATCGAGGAAAGCGACATGATCATCGGCGAGCGGCCGATGGTGGAGAATCGTGGCTATAACGTGTCGCAGATCATCCACGTCCTGTCCGACAAGGGCGGCTACCGCGAGGCCATCGAGTACCGTGCGAGCCGGTTCACCGAACTGTACCCGAAGCTTAAGCGCGGCGCACTGATTGCGGGCTTCATCGTGCCGACCATTCTGGCCACCGTATTCTCGCTGACCAATGGCACGAAACTGGTAGCACTGGCCACATGGATCATCTGGGTGTTGCTTATCATCGGGTTCCTGATGGTCATCGAATACATGCGCGACAGCATGCGCCGTCAGGTGGAGCTCGGTTCCTTGAGCGACGAAGCCATCCAAGGCATGCTCATGGAACGCCAGAAAGCCCGCATTCGCCGTAAGAAGCGCGCCCTGGAGGAACGCAAGGCCAAACTGACGCGCAAGGCCGCCAAGCACCACCGCACGAAGAACGAAAAGGACAACGCATGAAGGCAATCTGGAAGCTGTTCGTAGGCGACGTCAAACGCCTCACCAGCAACGTCGTGTCCGTGATCATCGTCATCGGCCTGACCGTGCTGCCCGCGCTGTTCACTTGGTTCAACGTGGCCGCCAGCTGGGATCCGTTCTCCAATACCGGCAATCTCAAATTCGCCGTCGCGAACGTCGATGCCGGCTACAAAAGCGATCTGATTCCCGTCAAGATCAACGTGGGCGATCAGGTGGTCAACACCCTGCGCGCCAACAGCCAGCTCGACTGGACCTTCACCTCCAAAGAGGAGGCCATCGATGGCACGAAATCCGGCAAATACTATGCCGCCGTCATCATTCCGAAGGATTTCAGCAAGCGCATGATGACCTTCTTCTCCAAGGATTCCAAGCATGCGGAGCTCACCTACTACAACAATGAGAAAAAGAACGCACTCGCGCCAAAGGTGACCGGTCAGGGCGCCGACACGGTGTCGGCGGAGATCAACGAGATGTTCTCGAAGACACTCACCGAAACGGCGCTGGACCTCGCCACGCAGCTATCCGATCAGCTCGACAAGCCCGAGGCAAAGAACCAACTGCAACAGTTCAGCTCGAACATCAGCGATTTCGCGGCCGGACTCACGCAGACCGCCTCATCACTCAAGACCTTCAGCTCATTGACCGGCAGCGCACAAACCCTGCTCGACAGCTCCGGAACCCTGATCCAACAGGCCGCATCCAGCGCGAAAACCGCCGGCAAACAGCTGAAATCGGCTTCCGGTAGCGTGACCGACCTATCCGGTGCGCTGAACACCTCCACCGAAGCACTCAGCACCGCCATCAAGCAGTCCGGCGAAAGCTTCGCCGCGGTGGGAGACGAGGTCGACTCATTGTTCGCCAATGTGAGTACGCAGGCGGGCGATACCGCGACCGCGTTACGCAATCAGGCATCCAACGTGACCAACCAAGCCGCGCAATACCAGCACATCGTCGACGATCTGCAGAAAACCCACGATGATCTGCAGAACAAGCTCGACACCGATACCTCGCTGACCGATTTGGAGAAGAAGACGCTGACGGCGATCATCGGCAAATTCGAGGCATCCATCAGCAAGCTGAACAATGCCATCGATATGCAGAAGACACTCGCAGCCACACTTACCGATGCGGCGCAGCATATCGACGACGGCATCAGCGATTCCAAGGAAAGCCAAGCCGCCATCAAGGATCTCGCCACGCAGGCGAAGGCCTCGATCAATGCCGTGCACTCCGATTTCGACACGAATCTCAAGCCGCAGCTCAACGAAATCGGCAGCTCCGTAAGCACCGCTTCGAGCGCACTCAACGCGAGTGCCGCCAATCTTAAGAGCGCACTCGGCGACCTTAACAAGACCACGTCGAGTGCGGACAAGCAGCTGACCACCATCCGTGAGGTGTTGGACTCCACCGCCGACAGCCTCACCACGACCGGCAACAAGCTTTCTACATTCAATGACACGCTGTCCGACGCGCTGAACAGCGGCGACATGAGCATGGTCAAGGACGTGCTGGGCAAGAACACCGACTCGCTGGCCACCACGCTCGCGGCCCCTGTCAAGGTGAAGCGCACCGCCGTGTTCCCGGTGAAGAATTTCGGCTCGCAGCTCGCCCCCCTGTACACATTCGTGACGTTGTGGGTGGGTTCACTGCTCATGGCCGTGACCTTGAAGACCTCCGTGTCCCGCAAAACCCGCATGGCACTGGGCAACCCGAAACCACACCAGCTGTTCTTCGGCCACTACCTCGTATTCGCGGTGATCGCACTCATGCAGGCCACGTTCTCGCTTGGCGGCAGTCTGCTATTCATGCATGTGCAGGCCGTGCACCCGTGGCTATTCATGATTTCCGGCTGGATTTCCGCACTGATCTACTCGTTCTTTGCATATACGATGGTGGCGAGTTTCGGTAACGTGGGCAAAGCCATCGGCGTACTGTTCCTCATCATGCAGATCTCCGGTTCGAACGGCGCGTATCCGCTGGCCGTCATGCCGCGCATCATCTCCGACATCAGTCCGTTCCTACCGGTCACGCATTCGGTCACGGCCATGCGTGCGGCCATCGCCGGCATATACAACAATGATTTCTGGACGTCGATCGGCGCGCTGGCGCTGTTCATCCCACCGCTATTGCTCATCGGCCTGCTGCTACGCATTCCGATGATGAAGTTCAACAAATGGTATATCGCAAAGGTGGAAAGCACGAAGGTGATCATGTGATGAATGGATTAATGAACACCGGTGTGCCGCCGACTGTCTCCCCTGCCGCTTCGCCGGCAAGCGTGGTCGAGACGGCGGTGCAGGGAGCCGTGCAGAAGATTCAGGGCCGACGCGAGCAGTTACGTGAGCAGACCGATCGCAAGATCATGAGGGCCACTTTGGAGATCATGATTTCCAAAGGCGTTGCGGCCGTTACGATTGAGGAGGTCGCCCGCCGTTCCGGCGTAGCCAAGACGACGATTTACCGACGCTACAAAAACGCCGATGACCTGTTGCAACGCATTCAGCTAGAAGTTGCGGGATTGCCGGATTTCGGCGATTTGCAGCCGTCTCGTTCCGGCCTGCAGGCCATGTTGGAACGTATCCAGAACTGCTTCGACAGCGAGATCGGTCTGAAAGCGGTCGGCGTGGTGCTCTCGTCCGACAACGATTCGTTGAAGACGATCGCCGATCAGGTAATCACGCCGGCGGAGCAACGTTTTGCGACGTTCGTCGAGCGCGGTGTGGCAAGCGAAGCCTTCCGCCGTGGACTGGATACGAAATTCCTGTTCAGCACCATACTGGGCTCCATGCTCACCTGTAAGGCGCTGTATAAGGACTCCGACTCAGACGTTCCTTGGTCGGAGCGTATGGCCACGCTCATCTGGCCGTTTGTAAAGGCATGAGTCGTGAAAATGCGTCGATGGTTCAGACTGCCGGAGGCAGCCTGAACCATCATTAACGGTAATTTTGATTTCCGGTAAATCAGGTTATCCGTAATGAGGCAACTGCCATATGCATCGGATTCCTAGAATGGCACGCCACATCGGAAAATCACATTGGCGTACGAGGTGGTTTCACCCGTGCGAACGACAAATTTCGCATTCCTGACATGGGACTTAAATCCCCCCGAACCGTCATGCGGCACATAAGACAAAGGTACATTGAAGTGGTCTTTGACCCATCGTTCGGCCTGTTCGCCTCGAGCCTCTTCAGCCATCAGACCCTCCTCTAATACAAGCTGCGGCCGTAGCGCTTCCAGCACTTCTTCGAAGCGAGGCACACCGAATACCACCGCCAAGTCAATGACTTCAATACCCTGCGGCACAGGAAGACCACAATCGGAAACGACGAACACATCCTTGTGCCGTAATCCCGCAAGTGCAGCTGAGAGTTGTGCATTCAGTATTCCATGAGTAAGCATATCGGCTATCCTTTCGTAGTGTTGGCATGCGGATTGCGAAATGGAACCCATTCTTGGCTGCGTTTTCCCTCAACGCATTCCGCATGCCATGGGGGGCAGAGGCATCTTCACCTCAGCCTGTTGTGTCAAATCCAGTCACTGGAAATCCGCGACATTCTCCTTGGTGACGGTTTTGACTTCAATCGACTGGGTTTTATCGACTTTCTCGCCTTTGATCGCCTTGACTGCCGCCTGTACTGCCTGCTTGCCGAGCTCCTTCGGCTGCTGCGCAATGGTACCGGTCAAGGTGCCGGAAGAGATGGCCTTCAGACCGTCATCAGTTCCATCAAAACCGACAATCTTCACGTCCGTACCGGCCTTGGAGCCAAGAGCTTGAATCGCGCCTAGGGCCATTTCATCGTTCTCTGCATAGACTCCGACGATATTAGGATTGGCCTGCATCAAGTTACTGGTGACATCGAGTGCTTCGGAACGATCAAAGTTGGCCGTCTGTTCAGCAACCACCTTAATGCCGGCATATTTCTTGATTTCTTTCTTGAATCCATCACCTCGGTCACGAGTGGAGGCCGCTCCAGGGGTGCCCTGCAGGATGATGATGTCTCCTTTTTCTCCAATGGCTTTCGCCAACTCATCGGCAGCCTGAGCACCACCCGCCACATTGTCGGATGCGATGTGCGCAGTCACATCCTCGCCCGTAACGGAACGGTCAACAGAAATAACAGGCAGATTGGCGGACAGCAACGGAGCCACGGCTGGAGACGCAGCGTCGGAATCGACCGGATTAATGATGACTGCTTTGGCGCCTTGAGACTGGGCGTTCTGCGCTTGATTCTGTTGCGTTGCGGAATCGTTTTGCGCATCGGACACCAACAGATTCACACCTAGCTTATTCGCCTCAGCTTGAGCACCGTCCCGCAGATCAACGAAGAACGGATTGTTCAGGGTAGAGATCAACAAAGCCACCTTGTCGGAACCGTTGCCGGAGTTGGATGCGCCGCAAGCACTCGCACCGATCGCCAACGTAGCCGCACAGGCAACAGCAACTGCTGCGCGGATGGTTTTCTTAAAACACGGGTTAAGCATGGTCTTTCTTCTTTCTTTTCCAAATTTGGTTGGATTAGGTTCGTTTCAGTTATGTTTTTGGGGTCGGAGCAAGGAGCACGCAATTTAGAGAGCAATCACGCGATGGAGATTTGAGGAAAGCAGAGTTGCATCAGTGAGCATCGACCTTGCGACGCAAAGTATCGAAGCTGACCGCGAAAGCAATGACTAGGCCGATAACAACCTTCTGCCAGAAGGAAGAGACATTCAATATATTCAAACCGTTACGAATGACGGCCAGCAAAATGGCACCGATGAAAGTGCCGGAAACCTTACCTTTGCCTCCAGAAAGGGACGCACCGCCGATGACAACGGAAGCAATGGCGTCCATCTCATATCCATCTGCCGCCTGCGGCTGGGCGGAATGCAGACGGCCCGCAATGACCAAGCCAGCCACAGCCGCGAAGATGCCGGAGAGCACAAACACCATAATCTGCGTTTTATGCACGGAAATGCCTGAAAGCCTAGAAGCCTCCATGTTGCCGCCAACTGCATACATAGAACGACCAATAGTGGTGAAGTTCAGGATAACGGAGGCAATGATGCCCATGATGACCATCATGATGATTGGAACCGGAATACCAATGATGGTGCCGCCGAAGAAGTTGACCATGCCGGAGGTGGAGATAGGACGTCCATCAGAGATGACCAAGGTCAAGCCGCGAGCCACGGACATCATGGCCAGTGTAGCGATAAAGGAAGGTAACCTCAGGAACGCATTCATCATACCGGATAAGGCGCCGAATACTGCACCTGCCAGCAGACCGACAATGATGGTCACGCCTGCAGGAAGTCCCATGTTGGCACCTGTGTAAGCAACCAGCATGCTGGCGACAGCCGCTGTCGCACCGACCGACAGATCGATGCCCGCAGCAACAATCACAAATGTCTGCCCGAAGGCAAGAATGGCGACGGTTGCCGCCTGAATACCGACGTTCATGAGATTCGAGGCGCTGAGAAACGCCGGAGCCACAATGGACAAGGCGATACACAGGATAATCAGACCGATTAGCGCACCATTTTGTGAGGCAAATGTCTTGATGCGAGCGACCGTGGTCTTGTCTCCGGAATCATAACCGAGTTTCTTGTCTGCATTGGTCATTTGTATTCTCCTTAATCCGATCAGTGTTCGTTGTCGTTTTCGTCATCCATATGGGAGACCGCGAGTGCCATTACCTTTTCCTGCGTGGCCTTACTAGCGGGCATATGGCCTGTAATACGGCCTTCGCTCATTACCAGGACCTTGTCCGACATGCCAAGCACCTCTGGTAGATCCGAGGATGCCATAAGCACCGCGCCTCCATTGGCGGTAATTTCATTGATAAGGTCGTAGATTTCAACACGGGCACCAACATCGACGCCTCTGGTTGGTTCATCAAGCAGCAGCACTTTGACGTTGGCCATGGACCATTTGCCGAACACTATTTTCTGCTGATTACCGCCTGATAACGACCCTGCGGTTTGATTGACGTTGGCCATTCTGATACGTAGTTTTTGGGCGGTCTCGTTCTCACGCCTGCGTTGCCCTGCGAGATCGGCGAATCCGCATTTTGCAGTAGACAACATAGTCGCCAAGCCGAGATTTTCAGCCACCGAGGCATCCAGAATTAGACCTTGCGTACGACGATCTTCCGGCACCAGGCCCAGACCAGCCTCAATGGACTGAGCAATGGACTTCTTCTGCAGCTTTTTTCCGCACACGCTGACGGAGCCAGAATCATATGAATCCGCACCGAAAATCGCACGAATAACTTCAGTTCGCCCTGCACCAACCAGGCCAGCCAATCCGACAACCTCGCCGGCATGCACTTGCAGTGACACTTTATCGAGCGCACCTTCACGAGTCAGCTCTTTTACATCAAGCAGTACCTCGCCCGGCTCCTGCGCGATGCGTGGAAACTGGTTGGTAATGTCACGGCCGACCATAAGCTTGACAAGTTCATCCTCACTGGTAGACGCTGGAACCGTATCGATGTATTGACCATCTCGCAGCACCGAAACCACGTCTCCCACACGGGCTATTTCGTCAAGATGGTGGGAGATGAAGACCATACCTACGCCTTTCGCCTTCAGCTCATCCATAATGGCGAACAACTGGTCACATTCCCTGCGGGTCAGCGCGGCAGTCGGTTCATCCAGAATCAGAATCGATGCATCCTGCATCAGAGCTTTTGCGATTTCCACCATCTGCTGACGGGCCACACCTAATTCACCCATCGCAGTGTGCACGTCTTCTTCCAACCCAATGAGCTTGATGGCTTTTCTGGCTTTTTCAGCCATGGTTTTGCGATCGACAAAACCCGCTTTGTTCGGCAGTGTGCCAAGGAATAAATTCTCCATAATGGACAATTGCGGAACAAGGTTGAGCTCCTGATGAATAACTGCAATGCCGAATTTACGGGCGGTATCAACATTGGGAATACGTACTTCTTTGCCGTCAATCTCAATATGGCCTTCATCAGGTTGGTAGATGCCGCTCATCATTTTGATGACGGTAGATTTGCCGGCACCGTTCTCACCGAGAAGTACATGGACTTTACCCGGTTCCACTTTGACCGAGACATTGTTCACTACCTTGGTGCTTCCAAATATCTTGGAGACACCGACAAGAGATAGTTGCGTCATATTCTCTCGCTTTCCCTACGGGTGCGGCAACGTTACCGCACCAAGATGCACTTATTCCTTGGGTCTGCTGAAACAGGCCCAAGCGGCATGTATTGATGTTGTTGATCAGAATCGCAGACTCGCGCCCGCAATCAGTTGCGTCTCCTGTCCCTCATCGGACAGACTCGACAGATCCTCTCTGAATATAGATTGTCTCCACTCGCCGGGATCGCGGGTGACCTCCTTGAACCATGTCAAGGAAGGTTTCCGCGCCTAAACAACCCAGTCTTTGCACTTGCTGAGAAATCACGGACACTTGCGGCGTCGTCAATCGGAATAGCTCAATGTCATCAAATGAAATAAATGACATTCCACTTTCCAGCACACCCCCCACGCCATTCATCATGGCAATGGCACGTACGGTATCAGGCGAATAGCCAAACACCATCGACGTCACGCCGGACGACAGCATGCGGCGTATCACTGAGACACAAGAGGACTGGTCAAAACTGGTAGATTCAACGAAGACATTCTCTTCGCCGAATAAACGTGTTCCGCAATCACGGAAAGCAAGCTCACGCTCTCGCAAAGTAGGCGAATCCAAAATCGGACCGGAGACATATCCAACCTTGGAATGCCCCTGCTCTTGAATGTCTCTTAATGCGGATTCCATCCCGGGGAACGGGTCGGAATCCACTAAGGGCACCATGTCGAGCTCATCCGCGCGACGGTCCACAAATACCACCGGCAATTGTCTACGCAACAGACGTTGCAATGCCTCCGACATCTCACCCTGAGGCACAATAATCGCCCCATCGATATGCTGCGACAGCATGTTCGTGATGAAAACATCCTGCTGTCTCACATTCTCGGACGATGTTCCGATGAATGTGCAATATCCCGCTTTAGATAGAGTGTCTTGAATCGCATACGCCAGATCCGCAAAGTATCCGTTTCGAATATCGGGAACAAGCAGCCCGACGGTCTTCGTGGACGATGATCGCATGGCCCGAGCACGTGAGTCGGGAATGTAGTGGAGCTCTTCCATCGCCTTCTCGACCGCATGCTTGGTCTCGGCGGATATCCTGCCATTGCCGTTGAGCGCTCGTGACACCGTAGATACAGAAATACCTGCGCGCCGCGCCACGTCGCGAATCGTAACGTACGCCATAACACCTCCTCTCAACTGTGAGAATACCATGTGCGGCTTGCCAGTCTCGCTTCCGGAACCCATCCTCATTGGGTTGGATGAGATCAATTGCCGCCTCTTTTATGTATGTCTGACTGCGGACGACTTGGACGCCTCCATTACGTTCCGCAAAATTCATTCGGAACTTCGACGTTGTCGAATGAATCAGGTCTGTTTCTTTCACCCATCAGGTAACCCAATCTTGCATATTCTTTGCATATATTAAGTTACAGCTAATGCGGTAACGTTACCTCATCTAATTCAGCTCCTTTACCATTTCAATGCGGTAACGTTACCACAACTATAATGCACTGCTTCCGGATTCTCAACTTCCGCATTATTTCAGGCGTGTCACAGGAAACCCTACCCGCCGCAACATATCCCCTTTGCTTTGAAACAAGCCAAAGCAGATATCGATTCACGCCCGATTGATCAATTCCAAGAAATTACGACCATCCATCACATCGCGATGTCGCTTATGGTCCCGTGTTCCACAAGATGCGGTTTCAACAATTCGGCATGGTGATTTTCTAGCCACGGACAACCGTCAACATCATCGGAATCCAATAACTCGATGTATTCTCGCATCTTGCCCCATCCGCGTTTCGCTAATTGGCTGATGTCTTGCGCCACACTAGTTACCGCGCGAAACAGACCGTAATACTCCAAGACATCATCGAAACCCACCACCGATATATCCGCTGGCACGCATAGCCCTCGTTCCGTCACACGCTGTATAAATCCAGCAGCCATCAAGTCATTGCCACAGAACACAGCCGTCACACCCATATCGATGAGTCTGTCCGCCGCCATGTAACCGCTGCTAAAACGATAGTCTCCTCTCACCCACAATGCTGGATCGAATCCAATTCCTGATTCCTGGAGTACATCCACAAAACCTCGTGTACGCACTCCAAGCCCTTCCCCGTCAGCTTCATCCGTTACACATCCAATCCGACGATGCCCTGCATCGACCAAGCGCTGTGAGGCCTGTCTGCCACCAAGGTAGCCATCAAAAGCCAGACCGTCACACCACGAGCTTGAAAACAGTCGATCCATCAACACCACAGGGCACATTACACGCTCCGCATCCTTGCGAAGCTCGCGCTCCGCTTCGTAAGATTCACAGGCAGCGACTAAAAATACACCATCTACCCCGAGAGCCGATAATCGATTCATTACCGCATGCTCTTTGGCACGCGATTCTTCCGAAACCGCTACGACGAGAGAGTAGCCATCATTCGCGCATTCACATTCAAGCCGTTTCGCCAACGATGCAAAGAATAGATTCTCTATGCTCGGCACAATCAGCGCAATCAGTCTCGATTCACCCGCTGCAAGATTACGGGCAACCTGATTGGGACGATAGTCCAGTTGCTTTGCAACCTGCAGGATACGATCGCGTTTTTCTTTTGAAATGCGCACCCTGCGGTTGTTCAAAACCAAGGATGCGGCCGTCACCGACACCCCCGCCTTCGTCGCTATATCTTTCAACGTGGCTTTATGGTCTAAGCCATTATTCATTTCCTGTCCCTTCAACGCTGCATTGTTGCCGGAACAGACCTTCAGACATAAGCATTATCGCACATGGAAGCCTCACATGCCACGTTGCATCACACAATGCGATAGGGCCGAAGACGATATGTGCTAGGCGTTACATCGCCAAACAGAAATCCGGTATTTCTCCGCTGGTAAAGAAACAGTTCACAAATCGAATGATGAAACCATTACTGGATGGAAGCCTCCTGCCGAGCCACCTCGAGGGCCTTGTTGAAGGCCTCGGTGGTCCAGCTGGCGCCCGCGATCTTGTCGATTTTGAGGTCTTTCAGAGGCTTGCCCACCACGGCATCCGGCACGGCCTTGGCGAAGGCGTCCTGATGCTTTTTGGAGATGGACGTGAACGGATGGCCGACTATGCTCACATCGGTCACGTTCTGATCCTTGACGGTCAGATGCACATCGATGGTGTCTTCGCCGACCGGACCGTATTGGCCGTTAATCGAATAGGTGCCGTCGGCGTAATTGCCGGTGTCTTTCTTGTCGGACTTCGTGGAATTCGAGTCGTCGGCATGATTTTTGACGGAATCATCGTCGTTGGAGGAGTTGTCGGTGGCCTTACCGTCGGTTTTGGACTTGTCTTCCTGCGATTCGACGCTTTCGCCGGAGTTGCCGGCATACTCGTCGTCCATCGGCGTTGCTTTCGGCTCGCCACAGGCCGAAAGCAACGCAAGGCTCGCCGCGGTCAGGGCGATCACTTTCACAGCAGTCGATTTCTCGTCAGTCATAGTCACTCAGTCACTCCGTTGGATTGGATCACTCCGTAGCTCCGGTTTTGGCGGCTTTGGTGGGATCGGCGAATTCGATGGCGGTTTCGCCGGTCTGCGCGCCCTCGGCGGTCGAGCCGGTGGAGGCGGGCTTGCCGCCGGCCGCCTCGTACGCTTGCCTTGCCGCTTCATCATTCCACTTTTCGCCGATGAGCACACCGTGGTTGAGCATGATTTCTCGCTGCGCGCAGGAGGCGACGAGCGCATCATGCGTGACGACGATGATCGTAGTGCCCTGCTCATGCAGCTGACGGAACAGGTCAAGCACGATCTTCTCGTTTTTCTCATCCAGATTGCCGGTCGGTTCGTCGGCGAGAATCAGCTTCGGGCAGTTGATCAGCGCTCGGGCGATGCACACGCGCTGCTGCTCGCCGCCGGAAAGCTGCCCTGGCAGATGGTGTGCGCGATCCTTCAATCCTACGCGTTCCAACGCCTCCAAGGCCTGCGTCTCATCGACTACAGAATGATAGTACTGCGCGACCATCACGTTCTCCGCAGCCGTCAAATGAGGCACGAGATAGAATTTCTGGAACACGAGCCCGATCATGTTCTTGCGCACGTCGGCGAGCTGCTTGGCATTCAGATCCTCAAGTTTGCGGCCTTCAAGCATCACGGAGCCCTTGGACGGCGTATCCATGCAGCCGATCATGTTCATCAGCGTGGTCTTGCCGGAACCGGACGAGCCGACGATCGCCAGCCATTCGCCTTCCGGCACGGTCAGATTCAGGTCGTCGACGGCATGCAGGTCGCCGTAGATCTTGGAGATGTGGTCAAGCTCAAGCAGGATGTTTTCGGAGCCCATGATTATTCCTCCCTCAAAACGATGGCGGGGTCAATACGAGTTGCGCGGCGGACCGGCGGAATGGACGCGACGACAGCGATCAGCATGCTCAACACGAGCGATGCGAGGCCCAACAGCCAATTAAAGCCGATGGCACGTTCGAATACGGTGACGCACAGCACACGGGCCAGCGCATAGCCGATGGCCGTGCCGAACAGACCGCCGATGAGCCCATAGATGGCGGATTCCACGTAGAATTCGGTGCCGATTGCCTGCGATGACGCGCCCAAGGCCTTGCGTAGGCCGATTTCGTTGCGCCGCTGACTCACGATGGAGCTGATGGTGGTTCCCACGCCGACCAGCGTCAGCACCAGCACGACAAGCGATACGATCCAGAACAGTGTCTGCAGCATGGTGATGATGCGAGTATCGGACGAGGTGATTTTGGTGACGGTCTGCGCCTTCACGCCGGTGTTCGGGTTGGCATTGAGGGTTTTGACGATGGCGTTCAGGTCATCGCCCATGGCGTTCACGGAATATTCGACCACGTCGGCGCCACGCTTGGAGCCGGCCAGTTTGGCCACATCAGCGGTGGTGGCGTACACGATGGAATCCTCGTTGCCGCCGGTATCGACGATGCCGGCCACGCGGAATTCGGTACCTTCATTGTTCATGATGTCGGATGAGACGCGGCCGTTTTCCTTGACTTGGGATTCGGTCTGCCCCAGTTTGCCCACCGTCTGATTGTCCGATTCTCCAGAATCGGACATCTGGGACCCGTTTTCGTCGCTTTGGTTGTCCGATTCTCCAGAATCGGACGATCCTGATGCGGAGGACGCGGCCGAATTGTCGGAGGCACGGTAGCCGATGGTGATACGCGAACCGATATGCACCCCGAGTGCGTCGGCCACATCGCGGCCCACCATCACGTTGCCCTCGCTCGGCCAGTCACCGGTCACGTTCCAGTGGCGGTTCAGCGTCTGCACGGCCTTGGGATTGACGCCGGCCAACGTATACGGTGCGGAGTTGATGCGCACGCTTTCGTAACGATAGGCGGCGGATTTCGCGCTGTGTTCGGCCGTTACGAGCGCGGTCACGTTGGTGATGGTGGCCGTGCTGATACCTTCGGATTTCGAGGTCGCATCGGCAGGGGTGACGATGAGGTTCGCGCCATATGCGCGCATCTCCTCGTTCATCTGCTGAGGTACGGCAATGCACACGGAAGCCAGGCAGAACAGCGTGGCCGCACCTACCAGCGATGCGATCACGGCCATCACCGCACGCGAACGGCGACGGAACACCGCACCCCACAGCATGGCGAAGAACATCTTGCGATTGGTCATTTCATGTTTCCTACGATCAGCGGCCATGGAGCACCTCCGCAGGCTTCAGGTTCAGAATCGAACGAATCGACGAGAACGAGGCGATGAGCACGGTGACGGCAAGCAGCACGAACACCAGTACGAACACCATCGGACGCATCGTAATGCCGGAGCCGAACACCACGTGTCCGACGATCTGCGCCACGCCGGAGCCAAACAACGCGCCGACCAGCGCGCCGACCAGCGAAATCACGGCGGTTTCGGCGAGCATCAGGCGGGAAACCGCACCATCCGTCGCGCCGATCGCCTTCATCAAAGCAAGTTCGGAGCCGCGTTCGCCAATCGAGGCGGCCATCAGATTCGCCACGGCAATCGCGGCCGCGACCAGCGACAGCACGGTCATCAGCACCATCACCGCCTGTGTTTTCTGAAGCACATCGCCCTGCAATGCGGCGACCTGACGCACCTGCTTGGCCACCGACCCCGGAATCACCTCTTCGATCTGATAGGCGATGGATGACGGATATGCGGTGCAGTACCATGTCTCCCACTCGTCTTGCGTAAGCGCATTCGGGTTTTTCGATGCCTTGCGCGCCAGATCGTTGTCAGGCGTAGTCAGCGCCTTGACTTCGATCTTGTCGATCGAATCGGGCAGATTCGCCAGCGTCTGCGCCACGATGGACGGAATGTACATGCCGTTGTTGTCGGAATCGCCCGAATCGTAGATGCCGGTGATCTTCACCTTCACCTGATTGCGTTCGCCGGTGGAGATGGTCTTGCCAAGCGTGACGGTGTCACCGATCTTCACGCCGAGCTGCGAAGCCAGGCTGGTGCCGATCAGTCCCTGTTCGGTGTCGTCTTTTGGCCAGGAACCGTCGAGTTTCCACCAGGAACGCATGCCATTCATGCCGGCCACGGTGGATTCGCCGGAATCCATGTGCAGGGTTTTGGCGAACCATGTGCCCACGATCGGCACGTTGGTGGCCTTGCATGAATCGGCGGATGCCGAGCCGTCCGAGCATCCCGCGTCCACGTGGATGTTGAGTTCCGGCGCAAAATTGGTGATGTTGAATGCCCAGAAGATCGTCTTGATCTTCGGCGCATCCGATTCCTTGAGGAACGCGGTCGGGTCGGAATCGGAGGACGAACCCGAAGATCCGCCCGTGTTGTACAGGTCGCTCACCACCGCGTCGGCCTTCGGCTGCACGGTGATGTTCGAGCCGTATGTCGACAGTTCCGCGTTGAGCTTGTCGCCCACGTCGAACACCACGCCGAGCATGGCCACGCTCACGGTGGCCGACAGGCACACGGTGACGGCGATCAGCAGACGGCGTTTGAACTGACGGCTGAACGAGCGGAAAATCATGCGGAGAAAGAACATCGGTCGATCACTCCTTTCCGCTCACTGGAAGTGGCTTGACAGCGCGTCGAGCACAGAGGTTTGGATGACGATTTTGCCCGGCTTGACCTGATAGTCGAACGGCACCGGATTGCAGCCGCCCTTGAAGCCGATGGTCGCGAGATTGATGGCCACATCGCACTTCTTGCAGATGATCTTGCCGTCCTTCTCATAGTAGCCGGCGTCGCCGCAGTTGTCGCAGGCGTCGAGGCCGACGCCGTACGCGCCGCCGTTCTTCTTGATGATGATGAAGCGCATGACGGTGCCATCCTTCGCCTTGTATTGGAAGCGGTGCAGGTGGCCGTCGGAAACCTGGCTGAAGGTGATGGTGGCCACACCGTCCTTGAGCGAGTACTCTTCAGGCGGCGAAAGGGTGATGACCTTCTGCGTCTGCGCTACGCCATAGGTCAATGCCACGGTGATGCCGATCATGGCGACAAGGCTCCATGCGCCGGCGGCCTTCGCGCGACGGCGGAACGCCACATGGGAACGTGCGATCGCCTCGTTGGGTCCGGTCGGTTTGATCTTGAAGCCCATGACGATGCTGGCAGCCGCCGGAATGACGAATACGAGCGCCATGGCGATGGCCATTTCGCGCTGATGATTGATGCCCCACACGAGCGCCAGGAATGCGGCGGTCGGGAAGCTGACGATGCGCTTGGATTGCAGCAGCTGCGCCAGATCGGTGAAATGAGAGGCGAACAGCAGCATGATGAGCAGCAGCACGGCCGTGGTGAACGACCAGCGCACGGCGGTGGAGCGCATCGTACGGAAGATGCAGGCCGCGATGATCGCGGTGGCGGCGCCGAGCGCGAAGCCGAGCGCGCGGAGCAGCATATCGGAGGTGAAGACCGGATCGCCCGGCTCGACGAAAATCGTAAGACGCAGGATCACGTCCGGCAGCGCACGGAAGGTGGTGGCGGCGATGGCCAGCGCGGCGATGAGATTGGCCGCATCCAGCAGGGGACGATGATCATGCCATGCCGTGGTGATGCGTCGCGCGAAGATCACGATGACGAACACCGCAATGTCAAAGATCACGCAACACCATAGCGTCGGATAGTTGACGAAAGTACGCTGCGTGATGACGGCCGTGGCACGCAGCGCGGCGAACACGATGGCGCCCGCGAATCCGACGAGGAAGCCGGTCAAGCGCCAGTACGCGCTCAGCGGCTTGTCACGCCCCTCACCGACGGTGAGCATCACGTTCAGCGCCATGATCAGCAAAGCCGGTGCCAGCAATCCCTGCAACACCGTCACATACTGCAGCAGCATCTTTCCCCTTACAATTACGCATGAAGTCGGAACCCGCTTTTCGCGAGCTCCGACTCAACTGCATTTATGGTTTAAATGGTGGGGCTCACCACTCCTGCGGAGTGTAGTTCCAATCCGGGAAGGTGACCTCAAGCGGCTCGGTCCAGAAGCGGCCCTTGACGCCGGTTTCCGGATCGACGTGCAGCATCCAGCCCTTCTTCTCCGGGGATTCGATCTTCAGCACGAGCTTGTAGGAGCCGGCCTTGTCGAGCTTGACGTTGGCGCCGTAGTGCGGGCCGTCGGAGGCGTTCATCTGCATGAAGGTACCGGAGCCGACGGATTCGTTGGAGGTCTTGTCGATGATGTCATAGTTCACGGTCAGATCCGGAACGAAGTCACCCTTACCGTAGCCGAGTTCGGTGCCCTTCTGGTTGGCGTGGATGTCGGCTTCGAGATGGAAGCTGGCGTCGGCGGCCTTCAGACCCATGCCGGACGGCTCCATATCGATCGGCTGGAAGTATACGGCGTTGACGGTCAGCGGGCCGACTTCCTGATCGGAGTGCTTCTCGTCGACCTGAATCTCTTCGAAGCCGGCGGAATCGTCGGAGCTGGAGTCATCCTTGCTGGAATCGTCGGTGGCCGTGGACGAGGAGCTGCTGCTCTTGTCGTTGGAGGCGGAGCTATTGCTGTTGCCGCAGCCGGACAGCGAGAAGGCCATGGAACCGGCCAGCAGGAGGCCGAGCAGAGCGGCGATCTTCTTGTTCTTCATTATCTCTTCCTTTGTTTCTTGGGAGTTTCGTTTAGGAAATATCGGAAATCTTGAGTTTGCGCTTCTTGACGAAGCCGACCACGAACAGCGTGATCACGGCGATGGCGGCCAACACCTGTGCCACGAGACATTCGACGTACGGGTACAGGCCGATCCAGTCATTGGTCGGTACGTTGCTCAGGTAGGTGCCTTCGATCAGGTCGCCTTCGATCAGCGCGTGGATGCCGCCACCGGCGAAGATGACGACCAGTACGGCCATCAGAATCGACGTGACAAGGAAGAACGGGCCGATCGGAATCTTCACGGAGGTGAAACGTAGCACGAAGAAGATGATCAGCAGCACGACCGCGGCCGCAATGCCGCCAATCCACATGCCTCGCGAGTCTTGGCTCATCGAATAGATGGACTCGTAGAAGATCACGGTTTCGGCGCCTTCACGGAACACGGCGAGGAAGCTCAGCATGGCGAGTGAGACGACCATGCCGAAACTTACGCCTTCACCGGCCTCCATCTTGCTTTGCGCGCTGGCCACAGCGGCTTCGGTTTTGTTGCGGATATAGCGGTTCCACGCTTCCACGGAGCTCTTGTTGAGCATCCAGTTGCTGGTCCACAGCAGCATGGCCATGGCGATGAGCGCGCACACGCCTTCGGAAATCTCCTGAATCGGGCCGGAGCCGCCGAATAGGAAGGTGAAGAGCACCGCAATCAGGCCGGAGCCCGCCAAGCCGGCGAGTACGCCGAGGTAGATGAACTTGGTGAAGCGCTTGTTGCCCGACTTCACGAGGTAGGCGATCACCGCGGCCACCACCAGCAGCGCCTCGAGGCCCTCACGGATCAGGATGAGGAACGCCTGTCCGACGGAGCTGGTGATGAACTTGGTGAAGCTGTTGACATTGCTGGTCGCACCGCCGTCAAGCGTGGCCGCGTCTTCCACGAGCCAGCTCTTGAGGTCGTCGACGAGCTTTTTGATCTCTTTCTGGGAACCGCCGTCGCGCATGGTCTTGCGGGTCATCTTGAACTGGTATTCGACCTGCGAGACGCGGTCGCCGGAGATCGCGTTCATGACGTTCTTTTCGAAGCCGAGCTTCTCGTAGTACTGGTAGTACGCGTTGTTGACGAGGCTGGAGCCTTCCGCACCCTTGCCGGAGATAGCGGCCTTGTATGCCTTGTCGAGGATGACGTTCATTTCGCTGGCCACGTCGCTCCAAGTACGATCGCCCTTGCCCTTGGACGAGTTCTTCTTGGCGGCATCGAGCTTCTTACGCTCCTTGGCGGTCTCTTCCGCGCGCTGCTTCGCGTATGTCTTGGGATCGGCGAGGCTGGTGTCGGCGTCGAGCGTCTGCGCGGTCGCGTTGAGGTCGGCGGTCAGCGCATCGACCTTGGCGGTGATGGCGTCGCCCTGATCCTGCTGGTAGGCGAGGCTTTCGAGGTCGGTGAATTCCTGCAGCAGCGCTTTCTGCTTGTCGGCTCCGATGGTGTCGTTGACGACTTTGGAGAAGTTGGATGCGTCGTAGCCGACCCAGTGCGCATTCTGGAAGTCGGTGCCGGCCTGATAGTAGTTGCCGTCGTTGTAGTCCTGCTCGGCGGTCTCCAGCTGCTTTTCAATGTTGGCCGCGACCTCGGTCCAGGAATCGAAATTCGTCTGGGAGTCGTCGGCGGCAAGCGCCTGCTGCGGCATTGACGTGAAAGCGAACATCGTGGCAAGCGCAATCATCATCGCCGCGATGATGGCGGTGATGCGGCCAAGGCCCTGCGAGCGCACGTCGCGCAATGACATGAGACCGGTTCCTCTCTCTCAGCCCGTTCCAAAAGTTCGATTGATGCGCCCCCGTTGCCGTACGCAACACGCGCACCGTGACCACAACATAGAACGGAAGATTCCCGAAGAACAGTCTTGATTTTTGAAGAATTTTGTTGTAGGTGACATCAAAATGGCGGAATCCCGCCATTTCTGATTTTCCTATCTTGTGCGCTCCGTCTCACATAGTGGTTACTGCCACCCTTTGCCCAGCAAGGCGGGACATGGAACGGCGTGAGCCTTGCCCGCTATCGAGGTTTGCGCAACCAGGAATGACAGGCAAGGCTCACGTTTCGGGAAGGGAAAACAGCGTTAGGCGACCTTCTTGATGAGCATGATCACCACGGCGCCGATGAGCACGGAGACGATGGCGACCGGGAAGATCTGCGCGTAGCTGCCGGTGGCCACCACGATCGCGCCGGTCGCGACCGGGGCGAGTACCTGGCCGACGGTGTTGGCGAGGTTGAGGATGCCCAAGTCCTTGCCGGCCTCGTCGGCGCTTGGCAGCACGTCCACGTTCAGCGCCTGGTCCACGGCGATGTAGATGCCGTAGCCGACGCCGCCGATGCCAGCGTAGAGCATCATGCCCAGCGCGGTCGGCATGAAGAACGGAATCGCCACGCCCACGGCGATGATTACGGAGCCGATGGCCACGATGATCTTGCGCTTGTGCAGCTTGTCGGAGATCGGACCGGAGACGACCGAGCAGATCATGAGCACGACCATCGAAATCAGCGACATGGTGGCAAGCGTCGAAGCGGCATCGTCAACGCTAAGTCCGCAATACTTCTTGAGAATGTACAGCTGGTAGCCGGAGATCATGGACCATCCGAAAATCAGCAGCAGACGGCCGACGAGTGCGAGATAGAAGTCGCGGCAGTTCTTGGTCGGCGGAATGAAGGACTTCGCAATGGCAGCCGGGCTGAGCTTCACGTTCGCCTTGGTGTCGTCCGCCGCGCTGCCGACCTTCGACGAGCGTTCGGCAGGCCAGATGATGATCGTCAGAATGCCGGTGATGGCGAACAGCACCGCGCCGATCACGAAGCCGACGCCCATGGTGTCGATGAACTTCGATCCCAGGAAGGTGCCGGCGGACTGGCCGACGATCATTGCGCCGCCGTAGAACGACGAGAAGGTGCCACGTACGTTTTCGGGGATGCGGTCGGACAGGACGGCTACGGCCGGGGCGATCATCATGTTGACGCCGACCTGCACGATGGACCAGCCCGCCACGATGCCCGCGAGCGAAGCGGACGAGAACGCCAGCACATAGCCGGCCGCGGTGACGAAGCCGCCGGCCACGATCCACGGGGTACGCTTGCCGAAGCGCGAACGCGTGATATCGGACAGCGCGCCGAAGATGATGTTCGCGAACAGCGCGAAGATGCAGCCGACGGAGTTCATCGCACCCAGAATCACTTCCGGGGTGCCGATGTTGAGTTCGTCGAAACGCTGCGGCAGCAGTACGCCAGATCCGGAAGTGCCGGCGGTCATCCACAGCAGCGAGAACAGTGCGAAGCCGATGCCGAAGCGCAGTTTTTCGGCCGTGGTGAGGCGACGTCCGGTATCTGGGGCGATTTCCTCTGGTGGAATGGCGGCGGCGACTGCCGACTCATCGTTGAGTGACATGATTATCCCTTTCTCTTATTGTTTTGCAGCCGGGTTGACCCCGCTGGCGGGCTTCATGGCCCGGCCCGCCAGCGGAAGGATCCGATTTACAGCGCCACGACCAAGTGGTGCGTTCCGCCAATCAGTTCGGTCGGTTCGTGGTCGGGCAGTTCCACCACTGCGGTGGCGCCGATCGGCACGGTCACGTCGAGTTCCACGCCCGTTTCGGAAGTCTTCCAAGCCACGGAGGCCTTGCCGTACGGGGTGACGTGCGCAGTGGAGGCATGATCGATGCCGCCGCCGATCACCGGCGCCACGCGGAATCGCTTCCATCCGGCTTCGATGGCTTCGAGGCCGCCGATATGCGCATGCATCCATTCGGCAACGGAGCCGAGCGCATAATGGTTGAACGAGGTCATGCCGCCAGGGTTGAGCGATCCGTCCGGACGCATGGAATCCCAACGTTCCCACGTGGTGGTGGCGCCCATCTTCACCTGATACAGCCAGCTCGGGCACTCCTCGGAAAGCAACAGCCCGTAAGCCTCCTCGTTATGTCCGGTCATGGTCAGCGCCGGCAGCACGAACGGCGTACCCGCAAAACCGGTGCTCACCTTGCCGCCGGACTCGCGCACGAGCTTGGCCAAGCGGTTGCCGGCCTTCACGCGGCGCACCGGCTCACCGTCAAGCAGACCGAACGCAATCGCCAGCGCGTAGGCGCACTGCGTGTCGGACGTCATCGTGCCGTCCAGGTTCGTGAAACGTCCCAGGAAACCGGAGGTGACATGCTTGCGCAAATCACCGAACCGTACGACGTCCTCGCTCTTGCCGAGAATCTGCGCAATCTGCTCGGCCTGTGCGCAGGAACGGGCGAAGAAGGCGGTCGCGACGAGCTCCTTCTCGGTCATCGCCTGCGTCGGATCGTCCGGCGGAGCGGTCGGGTCAAGCCAATCACCAAGCTGTCCGAGCACATAGTCCGGGCGGCGGTCCCATACGCCGTCGGCAGAGAGATATCCGGCCACCTCGTCGATCCAGTCACGGCTCAACTCGTACGAATCGGCAAGAATCTGCGGATCGCCGGACTCCATGTACAGCACCCACGGCACTTCGACCGCGGAATCGCCCCACGTGGAGATGGCCTGCGGATGAGCCCAGCCGCCGAGCGGAATGAACGGCACGTAGAACGGCACCGTACCCCATTTGACCTGATCGGCGCGAACGTCCTTGAGCCAGCTCTTGAGGAAGCCGTACACGTCATACAGGTAAGCGGCGGTCGGCGCGAACAGGCAGATATCGCCCGTCCAGCCCATGCGCTCGTCACGTTGCGGGCAGTCCTGCGGAACGGATACGAAGTTGGAACGCATCGACCACGATGCATTGGCGTGCAGTCGATTGAGCAGCGGATTGGAGGTTTCCAGTTCGCCCGCACGGTCCATCACGGAGTGGTACACATGGCATTCGATGTCGGCGACGGTCAGCTCGCCCACCACGCCCTCGATCTGCGCATAACGGAAGCCATGCATCGCGAAACGCGGCTCCCACCAGGCGTCCGTGCCGTTGGACGTGTAGATGTCATGCTGCTGGCCGCGGCGCAAGGTGCGTGTGGCGATCTCACCGTTCGGTTCGAGTACCTCCACATGATGCAATTCCACGCTCTGCCCGGCCTCAAGGCCTGCGATGCGTAGACGGATGCGCTGCGTGCAGTTCTGGCCGAAGTCGACCAGCCAGATGCCACGGCCGTCAGGAGTGTCGCCGGTGCGCGCGATGGATACCGGTTCGTTGATTTCATGCGCGCGCACCGGTGAGGTATCGGGATTCTCGATTTTCGCGGGATCATAGAAAATCTCGGAAACCGGCTTCCAGTTCGAGTCGTCAAAGCCCGGCTCGGACCAGCCCGGCTGCTCGAGGCGTGCGTCGTACCGTTCACCCTCACACAAATCGGAGCAAACGATCGGGCCGAGCGAGGCCTTCCACTGACGATCCCACGCATTGGAGTAGACGTGCTCGATGCCGCCGTCCTCATATTCGATTTCGAGCTGCGCGAACACGCCGAGACGATCGCCGTAGTAATTCACATAGCCGCCATCAAAGCCGAGACGGCCGCGATACCAGCCGTCGCCGAGCCAGAAGCCCATGGCGTTGGCGCCCTCGTTGAGCTCGTCGGTGACGTCGTAGGTCCAGCACTGCACGCGCTGTTCGTAGTTGGTCCAGCCGGGGATCAACGCATCATTGCCGATTTTCACGCCGTTGATTTCCGCTTCGACCAGGCCGAGGGCGCTCAGATACAGGCGTGCACGCTTCGGCTTCGCCTTGATCGCGATTTCCGTACGCACCAGCGGCAGATGGCGATGGTCGGTTTCCGGTTCCGCCCAAGACGGTCCTACGAAATCGGCGACATGCTCGTATTCCTGCATGAGGCCGGCCTCGAAGTGTAGGGTGGCGCTGGGATCGCTCAGCGGCTTGTGCGCGGCTGACACGAGCTGCACGGTGGCGAAGACCTCTTCGCGTGAAGCGAGCGGGGTGAACTGCCAAGGCACGAGCACATTGTCTTCCGGAGGAAGGTAGGTGTACTCCTCCCGAGCCTGCGCGCCCGGAATGCGGCGGCTGATCTTCAGCAGAATCTGAGAGCCGTCCGGAACGGTGCGGGAATAGGTCCAGTTCATGCGCGGGGTGGCGGTCGGAATGCCGAGCGCATCTCCCGGGAAGTGTTCGATGGTAAAGCGCGTGATGTGCAGGTCCCCCACTGCAATCGGCTTGATGATTTGCGTGTCCATGATTCTCATAACTCCTTTGTTATCGGCGGGCAGGGCGCCTCCCTCCAGCGGGAGACGCCCTGCGTCGTATCATGCTTCGGCGGAAGAGGCCTTGAGCTGGCGCTCCTCGTCGGTGCCGTACTTGTTCTGCTTGGCGATCATGATCGAGCCGGCGACCAGTTCGAGCACGACCACGCCCACGAAGCACCACATGGTGGTCTTGATGGTGGACGGCAGCACGAGGGCCGGGGTGATCAGGGCGAACAGGCCGCACAGCAGGCGGGAGAAGCCGTTGATGAAGCCCTGGATGGAGGCGCGGATCTCGATCGGGAAGGATTCCTGGGTCCACACCTTGTACATGGCCTCGCCGGCGAACGGACCACCGAGGTTCATCAGTGCGGTGGCGCCGAAGATGACCCACATGTTGGTGCCGCCCAGAGCCAGGCAGACCATGGCCACGATGGAAATGCCCATGCCCACGAAGAACAGCTTGTTGCGATACTTGCCACCTGCGATGGAGGCGAAGGCGATGTTCAGGGCGAGGGTGATGAAGTTCAGGATGATGCCCAGGCCGGTGGCCAGGGACTGGGAGGCGTTGGCCTGCACCAGCATGTAGGTCTGGAACTGACCCCAGGTGTTGGCCAGCAGGTTCCAGCCGCAGTAGAAGATGGTGATGGCCAGGAAGAAGCCGAGCAGCATCTTGCTGTTTTCGGTGCCTGCGAACAGCATCTTGGTGACGGAGACCTTCTCGGTGGCGGTGGCGACGTGGCCTGCGGCGGCATCACGGGCGTCGGCTTCCTCGTGGAAGCGGCGGAAGGTCGGGGAGATCAGACGCCACAGCCATGCGATGACGGCGAACACGGCGAGGATGGCGAAGACCACGCGGCCGCCCATCGCACCCTCCATGGTGGAGACGAGGAACGCGCAGATGAAGGAGATGAACACGCCCACCTGCCAGAACACCTGGGTGGTGGAGACGAGCTGCGCGGCGACCTTGTCGTTCGGGGCGTCATGGGAGACGATGGTCATGGAGATCGGCAGATCCGCACCCGAGGCGACGCCGGCGATGATCAGGCCGATGAGCAGTACGGTGAAGTCCGGCGCGAACACGCAGATGGCGGCGCCGATGGCATACAGCAGGTTGATCCAGTTGAACACCAGCACACGGCCGATCTTATCGGCCAGACGGCCGCCGAACAGCGAGCCGAACGCGATGGCGAAGGTCAGGATGCCGGAAAGCAGGCCGACCTGGGTGGTGTCGAGGCCGAGACCGTTCTGCCAGACGGTGATGGTTGCGGACAGGCCGACGATGATGCCGGATCCCAGCATGGAACCGATGCCTGCGGCAACCGCGAGCGGCATGTACCCGCCGATTCCTTCCTTCTTCTGAGCTGCAGCGTTCATTTCTCTTTTCCTTCTTTTGAAATATTCAACGAGACTCGAGAGCGTTCAAGAACCTCGCTGTTACTTGATATTTCTTCCTTGACAAATTCAAGAATAAATCCTTGTTTTGAAATTTTCAATCTACTTTTCACCCGGCGTGTTGAAAGTTTCAAAACGGGAATCGCGATCTTCATCTAATATTTCATTGAAAGCATCAACCGCAAGCCGAAGGAGGCCCTATGCCAGCCAACAAGAAAGTCGGCGTCTCCGACATCGCCAAGCATGCAGGCGTCTCCATCGGCACCGTCTCCAACTATCTCAACTATCCGGAACGTGTCTCCGAAACGCTGAAAACGAAGATCAGCCGCGCCATCGCCGACCTCGGCTACGTGCCGAAACACAGCAACGGGCAGATCCCCGCATCCAACGCCACGCCCGTAATCGGCTTCGTGATGACCGACATCGAGCACTCACTGTTCACGTCGATCTTCGAAGGCGCACAGGAGGTGTGCGAGGACCACGGCATGCAGGTCGTGGGACTCAACGCATTGTCCGACAAACAGCGGCAAAGCGATATGGTGCGGCTGCTGATCGGCATGAACGTGGCCGGCATCATCCTGAGCACCGTGGAGGATTCGCCGGAAGACGTGGCGGCCGCGCGCGCCGCAGGAATTCCGATCATCCTCATCGACCACACAAACCCCCGCGACGCCGATCCGGTCTGCTCCATAATGACCGACAACGTGTCGGCCGGTCAGATCGCCGCCGAGGAACTCATCCGCACCGGCTGCACGAAGCTCGCGTTTCTGGCGCATTCATTCGACTACGAATCCGTACAGGACCGCCAGCTTGGCGTGCAGAAAGCCGTCATGCTGGCCACCCGCAGCAACCGGACGCCGCAAGTCTCCGCGGAAGTAATCGATTCCGGCGGCCTGTACATCGAAGACGGCTACGAATCCGGCCTGACCATCGCCGCAATGCCGGAAGGCGAACGCCCCGACGGCATCATCACCGTGGACACGCCGTTGGGCGTAGGCGTCGTCAACGCACTGCTCGACCAAGGCGTGCGCATCCCCGAAGACATCAGCGTGATCGCCTGTGATGAGGCACAGATCAAACCGCTCGGCTCACTGCCGCTGACCAGCGTGGCCGCCAACGCCACCGATATCGGACGCAAGGCCATGACCCAAATGCTTGATCACATGAGTGACGCCGACGCGCATGTGCACGCCACCACGCTGATCAAACCCATACTGGTCCGCCGCGCCTCCACACGTCGATGACGCTCAGGATTCGAGCACGCTGAGCACCTTGCGCTCGTTGTAGAACGCGAACACGAGGCCTCCCATGCCACACAGCACGGCGGCGCAGATGGCGGCGATGCGATAGCCGGTTCCAGACGCCATGCCGATCGTGCTCACACCGGTGAACAGCAACATCGCCACGGATTGGCCCATTTTCATGGCGAACGTGCGGGCCGCATAGAACATGCCCTGGCGGTCCTGGCCGGTCGTCTTCGAGCTCGCATCGGCGATATTCGCCACAATCGCCTGCGGAAGAATACCGAACGCGGCCATCGGAATCGCGCCGACGATCGAAAGAATCAACCCCTGCGCCATGGGCGGAATCGCGCCGAGCAAGCCGGAACCAAGCGCGCCGGCGAAGGCGAATGCACAGGTGAAGATCGCGAATGCGACGAGCAGGATCCTCTTTTTGCCGACGTGGTTCGCCATCAGATTCACCGGCAGGTAGAACAGCACGGATACCGCGGTCATGAGCACGAAGTAAATCGTCGTAGTGGTTTCGGGCAGCTTCAGCAGACTCGTCACGAAGAACGGCAGGCCGGTCTGGAACGTGGTGATGGCCACCCAGTAAACCACGTCGGAACAAACGAACTTGCGGAATTCACCGTCACCGAAGGTCTGCTTCAACGATTCGACGGTTGACTCGGAGGTCGGTTGCGAGTTGACGTAATCGCGTTCCTTGATGGCCAGCGGCGGCACGAGCATGCAGGCAAGCGCGATGGCGGCCATAATCGAGAAGGTCAGGCGGATGGCGTTCACGCGGCCGAGTCCCGGAACGAAACCGGCCCAGACCACCGGCGCGACATACGCGATGGCGGTGCCCGCCACCCACGTGAACGAGATGGCGGTGGAAATCGTGAGCTGTTGCTTGGAGTCATGACCGAGTTCGGCGATAAGCGCGTTGTATGGAGTGCAATAGAACGTAAGCGCGATGTAATAGCCAATCACGGCGACGAACAGGAACACACCGTTGACCCAGCTGGTTCCGTTGATCGGACTCCAGAACACCAGCACGGTGACAAGAGCCAGCGGCAATGCGGCGCACTTCAGGAACGGCATGCGGCGGCCGACGGCCGACTGGCAACGATCGGACAGGCTTGCCACGGCCGGGTCCACGAAGGCGTCGAAGAAACGCGCGAACGCGGTGATGCCACCGACCACCGTCACGACGCCAAGCACTGCAAGCCCTTGCGGCACGAATACCGTCTGGCCTTGCGCGATGGTCTCGTTGTCGGGCTGGTAGAAGTACACCAGCCAATTCGAGATGATGCCGGACAGCAACGCCCAACCGAACTGGCCCACCGCGAACGCCCATACCTTGGGCATCGGCAGATCCAGCGCCTTTCGGGACTGCCCCGACTGGACCGTCTGCGCCGCGCCACCACTCATCACAACCTCCTTGTTGACACTATGTCAATCACTCTAGCATCGTTTCCGGGCCCAACTGTACGCACTATTTCGCTTATAGATGGCGGATTCTCCTGGAGACAACGTCTCCAGGAGGCATGGGAATACCCCCTTTCGACCATTCCTTCAGGAGAATCCGCCATCTATAAGCGAAATACCACTAGCATCGTAGGCATGGTCTCCCTTTCACTGCGCATGCCCCATGTCACAGCCTTCCCGAAGGCGCTTGGCACCGGAATCGTGATTTCAACGCCTCAACCGGTACATGAGGATCTGCGCACAAGGATGTCGGAGCTCTTGGAAACGTACGAGCAGGTGCTGTCCCGGTTCCGAGACGATTCGCTCGTCGCCGAAATCGGACGGGCAAAGCATGGCGGGAATTTCGATTTCCCGGATTGGACCGAACCGCTGTTCGGCCTGTACGACGCATTGTTCGCCGCCACCTCCGGCGCAATCGACCCGTGCATTGGCGAAGATCTGATTCGTCTCGGCTACGACGCCTCCTTGAGTTTCACGGTCAAACCTGGGTCCGCCGAGCATCTGGGCGCCCTGCGAGGGCGGCCCACATGGGGTGATGACGTGGAACGCCGAGGCACCACGCTGATCACCCGCCGTCCAGTCGATCTGGACTTCGGCGCCTGCGGCAAAGGGTATCTCGTCGACCTGCTCGGCGCATTCCTTGCCTCTGCTTCCGCCGAGTTCGTAATCGACGCGGGAGGCGACCTGCTGATTCATTCCGCCGAACCGATAGCCATCGCACTCGAGGACCCGGATGATTCCACCCGCGCGATTGGCGTGGCGCACATCATCGACGGCGCGCTCTGCGCAAGCGCCCCCAGTCGTCGCCACTGGGAGGTAGCGGTCAACGAGCGTACCCAACTGAGCATCCACCATCTGCTCAATGCCATTGATGGCCTGCCCGTCCAACAGACCGAAGCCACATGGGTTTACATGCCCGGATCAGCGCCGGACCCGTCGGCGCGAGTTCGCGAGCCGGAGGCGCGTGCCACGCATGGCGCACCACGGACTTCGGATTCGTCGCCTCAAGATGCCATCGGACCGTTTGCCGCCCATCCCAGCGCTCTGGCCGACGGCTTGGCCACCGCATTGTTCACGACCAGCCCGGAAGAACTGAGACGCGCGTTCTCGTTCGCCTGCGTGACCTTGAATGCCGGTCGTCACGCCGCCGTCAGCAGCGATTTCCCCGGAAGGCTGTTCTGAACAAGCTTGGATCGCCAACGAACGCCGAGGAACGGGCCATACCGCATACGGACGCTCGCACAGCGCCACACATGATCGTACATCTTCGTATACATTCGTACATGTTGGTATACTTTCGTATACATTCATACATGTTCACATGTCTTGATTCGAAAAGATTCACGGAGAAGGTGCTCCATGGCAATGAACCCATTCAAGCCGACTGCCGGCAAAATGCCGCCGATACTCATCGGCCGCGAGACCGCCATCGAGGAATTCACGGAGGGGCTGGACAACGGCGCCGGCGCCCCAGGACGCATCATGTTGGTCACCGGACAGCGCGGCTTCGGCAAGACCGTGCTCCTGACCGAATTTCGCCGCATCGCCGCCGAGCGCGGATGGGAGACCATCTCCGAAACCGCTTCACCCGATGTTGCGCAACGCCTCATTGAAGCGCTTACGCCCAGCGGCCTTCACATCAATCAGGCAAGCGTGAGCCCTTCGGTCAGCATCCCGGGAATCGCCAGCGCAAGCCTCGGCCATATCGATCTTTCCTCAACCACCACGCCGCTCACGCTACGCAATGCAATCGCCAAACGTTTGGAAAGCGGAAAAATCGGCAAGGGGAAAGGCATTCTCATCACCATCGACGAAACACAGGCCGCTTCGCTTGACGACCTTGTCGCCATCGCCACAGCCATACAACACGTCACTACGTCCATCGATGAGACCAATGTGCCCGACGCCGAGAAGAAGGGCATCGCCATCGTATTCGCGGGGCTGCCATCAACGGTCAACGACCTGGTCAACGACGATGTCGTCACTTTCCTGCGCAGAGCCCTGCGTTGCGAGCTTGACAACGTTCCACTGGTGGATGTCAAGAACGCATTCCTTGAATCCGTCGCCGATTCCGGCAAGACGATCGGCAACGACGAGGCCTGGCTGGCGGCGCAGGCAACCAACGGATACCCTTACATGGTGCAACTTGTCGGTTATTACATGTGGCAGGCCTCCCAGCGCCGCCACGCGACGGGAATCACCGCAAGCGACGTTGCGACCGGCATTGCGGACGCGCAGATCGCTTTCGATGATGCCGTATGCGCACCCGCGCTGGACGGGCTGAAGCCGGCGGAACTCGAGTTCCTGAATGCCATGGCTTGTGACGCGCCAGCCGCAACCGCAGTCAGTGCAATCGAAACCCGAACCGGGCGTAGTCGAAGCTGGGTGAATAAGTACCGGGCCGCATTGATCAAAGACAAGATCATTCAGCCGGCCGGCCACGGATCCCTCGAATTCGCCATCTCCCATCTGGGCGCTTATCTTAGGAAGCGCCTTTAGGCACCACGCCGTATAGCGCCGGGCATGGCACCTGCCGTTGCGGAGGACTGTTCGGCCCATTGGCCCATCAACGGGCCGAACAACCACTCTGCCGGCTGGCCGTTCAGCCAGCCAACCGTTCAGCCAGCCAACCGTTCAGCCAGCCAGCGTGAACTGACTGTTGTAGATATCGGCGTAGAAACCGCCCTTCGCAAGCAGCTCCTCGTGCGTACCGCGCTCTACGATATCGCCGCCGTCCATCACCAGAATCATGTCGGCGTCACGAATCGTCGACAGGCGATGCGCGATCACGAAACTCGTACGCCCCACCGTCAGCGCGTCCATCGCCTTCTGAATCAGTTCTTCGGTACGCGTATCGACGGAAGAGGTCGCCTCGTCCAAAATCAGAATCGGCGCATCCTCCACCATCGCGCGCGCAATCGTCAGCAACTGCTTCTGACCCTGCGACAGCGACGCCTTGTCATCGAGAATCGTGTCATAGCCATCCGGCAGCGACATGATGTAGTGGTGCAACCCAACGGCCTTGCATGCGGCGACGATCTGCTCGTCGGTCACGCCCTTCTTGGAATATGCGATGTTTTCACGCACCGTTCCACGGAACACCCACGTATCCTGCAGCACCATCGAGAACTGATCGTGCACATTCCAACGCGGCACCGATTTGGTATCGACGCCATCAATCGAAATCGTGCCGCCGGAAATCTCGTAGAAGCGCATAAGCAGGTTCACCATCGTGGTCTTGCCGGCACCGGTCGGGCCGACGATGGCGACCTTCTGACCGGACTTCACCGAAGCGGAGAAGTCGTGGATGATCGTCTTGTCGGATTCGTAGCCGAAGCGTACGTGGCTGAATTCCACGTCGCCACGCACCGGTTGCGGCCTGCCGTCCGCATCGACGCCGAGCAACGGCCGTTTATCGGATTCGTCGGCCAACTCCGGCTCCTCCAGGAAGCCGAACACGCGCTCGGATGCGGCGGCGCAGCGTTGCAGGTTCTGGAAGGCCTGCGCGAACTGCGACAGCGGCTGCGTGAACAGGCGGATGTACATCATGAACGCCACGATCACGCCGAACTCGATCTTGCCATCCATCGCAAGCACCGCACCGACCACGCATACGACCACATAGCCGAAATTACCGATGAAATTCATCAGCGGCATCATCAGGCCGGACAGGAACTGGCTCTTCCAACCAGACACGTACAGGTCCTGGTTGTAGCGTTCGAAGCGGCTGATGGAATCGGCCTCGCCACCGTACGCCTTGACCACGGTATGCCCGGTATACATCTCCTCAACATGGCCGTTCACATCGCCGAGGGCCGCCTGCTGGCGCGCGAAGTATTGTTGCGAGGCCTTCATGATGCCGCCCATCACGATCAGGCCGAGCAGTGCGGAGCCGATGGCGCACAACGTTAGGATTACGTTGTTGTAGAACATCATGATCAGCGCACCGAAGAACAGCGTGACCGACGTAATCAGCGAGCCCAGCGACTGGCCGAGCGTCTGCCCGATCGCGTCCACATCGTTGGTAATGCGGCTCAGCACATCGCCGTAGCTGACCTTGTCGAAATATTTGAGCGGCAGGCGATTGATCTTCCGGCCGATCTCCTCGCGCAGCTGTTGCGCGGTGCGTTGCGTCACGCTTGCCATCAGCCAGCTTTGCAGATAGCACAGCACCGCATAGCCGACATACAACGCCACCAGCAGCCATGCAATACGGCCGACCGCGGTGAAGTCGATCGAGTTCATCACCGGCTTGCCGTGTACGATGGCCGGCAGGCCCTTGGTGATCTCGTTGGTCATGTCCTTGAGTTTGTCGGGCCCGATGATCTGGCATACGGTTCCGGCTGCGCCAAGCACCAGCGCGATGATGATCACGGGAATGTAGCGGCGGCAGAAACGTATGAGTTTCTTCATCACACCGCCGAAATCCTTCGGTTTTTCAGCAGGTCCACGTCCCATTGGTCCCCTAGGCATGTCAGCGGCCTCCCTTCAGTTCGTCTTCGCTCAGCTGCGACTGCGCGATCTGCCGATACACCTCGCAGGTCTCGAGCAGTTCACGGTGCGTGCCCTGTCCGACCACCCTGCCTTCGTCGAGCACGACGATGCGGTCGGCATCCATGATGGTGCCGATGCGCTGCGCGACGATCAGTTTCGTGGAATCCTTGGCCTCCTTCGCGAGCGCGTCGCGTACGGCACGGTCCGTTTTGAAGTCAAGTGCGGAGAAGGAGTCGTCGAAGATGAGGATTTCCGGATGCCGATACACGGCCCTTGCGATTGACAGTCGTTGCTTCTGCCCGCCGGACACGTTGGCGCCGCCTTGCGAAATGTCGGATTCGTAGCCATGTTCCTTCTTGTCGATGAATTCCGTGGCCTGCGCGACATCGCAGGCGTCCTTCACGTCCCGTTCGCGCAGTTCGGTGTCGCCGTATGCCACATTGCCGGCGATGGTGCCCTTGAACAGGAACGCCTGTTGCGGCACGTAGCCGATCTTGTCGCGCAATGCCTTGAGCGTGTAGTCGCGCACGTTCACGCCGTCGACGAGCACTTCGCCTTGGGTGGCGTCGTAGAAGCGCGGCACCAGATTGATCAGCGACGATTTGCCGGAGCCGGTCGAGCCGATGAACGCGACCGTCTGACCTTTTGCGGCTTTGAAGCTGATGCCTTCCAGCATGGCCTCGCGCGAATCCGGGTAGGCGAAGCTCACGTTGCGGAATTCGATGTCGCCTTCCATGCCGGACTTTCCCGCAGTCCGGCTGCCATCTACGACCATCGGCTCGGTGTCGATCACTTCAAGCACGCGCTGTGCGGATACGTCGGCGCGCGGCCACAGCACGAATACCATGCTCATCAGCAGGAAGCTCATGATCACCTGCACGGAATAGCTGGAGAACACCACCATGTTCGCGAAGGTGGTGAGTTTGTCGGTGGCGTCGGCCGCTTCGATCAGGTATGCGCCGATCCAGTAGACGGCGAGCATCAGGCCGTTCATGATGGTGTTCATCAGCGGCATCATGACCGCCATGGCACGGTTGGTGAACAGCTGGGTTTCGGTCAGTTCCTTGTTGGCCTGCGTGAATTTCGATTCCTGATAGTCTTCGGCGTTGTAGGCGCGCACCACGCGCAGGCCGGTCAGGTTTTCGCGCGCCACCAGGTTGATGTTGTCCGTCAGACGCTGCATGGACTTGAATTTCGGCATGACCAGCGCCATCAGAATGCCGATCGCGACCAGCAGTACCGCCACGGCGATGCCAGTGGCGAGCGTCCATTCGAATCCGTCGCCCGCAATCTTGCATACTGCCCACACGGCCATGATCGGCGACTTGACGATCATCATCAGGCCCATGGTGATGAACATCTGGATCTGCGTGATGTCGTTCGTGGAGCGGGTGATGAGCGACGCAGTGGAGAAGCGGTTCATTTCCGCCGGTCCGAAGCTTTCGACCTTGTTGAACTCCAGCGAGCGTAGCCTTTGGCTGAATGAGGCGCCCACGCGTGCGGCGATGTAGCCGGTCACGACGGCGCAGGCCGCGGATCCCAGTGAGATGGCGAGCATTTTGCCGCCTGCCACCCAGATGTCGGACATGCTGCTGCCCGGAGTTTCAACGAGTTCGGTGATGTTGGACATGTAGTCCGGCAGGGTCAGATCAAGCCAGATCTGACCGATGATGCTGACCAACGCTATGAGCATCTGGCCTATCTCCGCTTTGGAGAGGTATCGCATGATGCGAAGCATGCTCGGTTCCTTCTCTGTGGTGATTACTTTACGATGTCAATTACTTACAGTGTAAGATATTACGCCCGTTTCTGCGTATTCCCTGAGAGCGATTTGCGATTGCATGGTTTGCCGCTGTTGGTTGCGGCGCTTCCGCGAACGATCGGCACACACTGCCACCCGCAGCCGCAGGGCTGACTGGATGCGATTGCTTGACCGGACGCGACATTGCGCGCACCGAAACAGAACGCCACCCGCCACGGTATTGCCACAACGGCTCCACGATATCGTCACGGATTGCCCGCGCCGGGATGGCCCGCGCACGCCGTCAGCTTGCTGCGCCGTCGGAGCCACCTGTCGAGCCGAAGGCCTGCCTGACCTGCTCCGGAGTGGGGCGTGACTTGCCCGGCATGCACAAGGACATGTAGGTGGTAAATTCGACGGCGAGGTCCACGAACTCACGGGTGCGCCGTTCACCCATCTGCGAAAAGATCCAGCAGACCGCCTCCCGCATGTCCTCACGCTGCTTTTCGGCACGCCGTTCGCCTGCTTCGGTAAGACTCACATGCACGATTCTGCGATCATTCGGGTCGATTTCGCGCGTAATCTGCCCCTTCTTTTCCAACGCGGACAGCAACGTGGAGACCCTGCCGGTAGTGGCACGCATCGCCGCGGCCAGCTGCGTCGGCGTCTGCGGACCTTTCCGCGAGAGCTCCTGCACGATGAACGGCTCACCTTTCGCGCCTTTTGACATCTCCTCCTGCATCCGGGATTTCTTGCCCCAGATATTCGACATCAACTTGCGGAACGCCTCCTGTTCATAGCCCACGCGTACCCTCCTTCCCGTATGATCAACCGATATTTTATCTTACACTGCAAACTGTTTATCTCCTGATCACGCTACGCGTGCCGCACACAGCGCAATCCGCCCTCGCTCACCGCGAACCGTTGAATCTCCCCACGTAAGGTGACAGCGCGCGGTCCGTTGGAGACTAGCTATTCAGGAATCCAAGCTCCTCATCGGCAAGCGTAAGTTCGGTAGCGGCGAACGAATCCTGAATCTCATGCGGATTGCGGGCACTCGGGATGGTGAACAGCCGGTCGTAGCGACTCAACTCCCAAGCCAATACCACACGCTGGTAGGAGCATCCACGCTTATCGGCAATCACGCGGAACGCATCGTACGCGCGTTGGTCGAACGCATCGAGGAATCCCCCCAATGGCGACCAACAGACGAACGCAAGACCTAGCTTCTCACAGTGTTCCAGCGTATGTTCGGGGTCGGGGTATGACGGTGAGAACTGATTCTGCACGGCAACCAAGCCATCTCCCAAAATCTCACGGGCGAGGTCAATCTGCTCGTTGTTCACGCGCGAAATGCCGGCGTTCCTGATCACCCCTTCGTCAAGCAGTCGCTTGAGCGCACCGATCTGATCCGCATAATCCACCGCAGGATCCGGACCATGCGAATACAGCAAATCGAGCGCCTCCACACCGAGGCGCATGGCCGACTCCTTCGCATCGCGAATCATCGTTTCGGGCCGCGAATCCGCCATCCAACCGTATCGACTGCCAACGGCCTGCAGATGCTGACGTTCCGCAGATCGGTCGGACCGCATAGCAGGTGTTACGGAATCGTCATCGCGTGCCGCGGAATATGCACACGGGGCTGCTGGATCGTCAGTGTCCGATTCTGGTGAATCGGACACTCGCACGGCAGGCTCCATCGTGCGACGGTAACCGGTCTTCGTGGCGACAAGCACCTCATCGCGCGGACCATCCCAGGTCGCCAACGCATCACGCACCAGTTTCTCGCCATAGCCCAGATCCTCCGGGGTTCCGGTACCGGGCCGGCTCGGCAGATAGTACGACCATGCGGTATCCAGATATCGCACGCCGGCATTCAGACCGGCATGAATCGCGCGGATTGCCGTGTCACGATCCGGCCGGCCCTCGATCGCCAGCGCCATCGTTCCCATGCCAAGCCGAGGAATCGTAAATCCTGCCAGTTCGCCCATCACTGCACCTGGCACTGCGTCCGTTGCTGAATCCTTCAACGCCATCTCCTTCTCGTACCCTGATTTCATTCTCACATACCCACTGACTGGCTCGGGAATCCTTAGGGCAGCAGTCATGGGGCATACGCCGCGAGAATCGGCCTGTTGCTCGACGGTGACGGCCTCGAGCCCGTGTGTTTGGGGCTGCAAACCGCGAGAATCGCCCCGTTCCTCAACGGTAAGAGCCGTTCCCAGACCGATTTGAGGCTGCCGTCGTTGGGCAACAGGCCGATTCTCGCAGTCCAGAACCCGAGCCACACGGACTTAAGGACGCCACCGTCGAGCAACAGGCCGACTCTCGCAACTCAGAGGCGAATCTTCAGGTAGTACGCCAATCCATCACCTGATTCCGACGATCTTGTCGGGCGGCTGAGGGAAGATAGGGGCACAACCGAACGGGAGCCGAAAGGCTGAGAGGGAGTCGCAAGACTTCGACCGAGGACTTGATGCGGGTAATGCCGCCGTAAGGAGACGGGTTGTTCGCGCTGCAAGGCGCATCTCAATCTTCCGTTCGCGATAACCGAATATCGCGTGAATCAGGGTCACGGAGGGGCGCACCACCTCACAGGGTACGGTTCCTTCGGAGACCCTTTTTTCGTATCGGAACCTCGGTACGGAATCCCATCAACGCGCCGCCCGCCGGTACAGCCTGCAGGTTTCGTGGATGTCCGATTCGTCAGAATCAGACATTCCGGACAATCTACGGGCGCCACGAGTGTCCGATTCACCAGAATCGGACATCCACGCGAATGGCAAGGTTGCGGCACGGCGGTGGATTCCGTTGCATGCCAACGGTTCCGAATCGCACAACAGAAGGGATCGAACATGATCATCAATGGCAAGGAAGAGCACATCGCCACGCCGATCACCGTGGCCGAACTGATTGAGCAACGCGGACTGCGTGCCGAACGTGTGGCCGTCGAACTCAATGGCGAAATCGTGCCGCGCACACTGCGTGCACAGACTCAGCTCAAAGGCACCGACACCTTGGAAATCGTCACCTTCGTACAGGGCGGCTGAACCCACACCAAGCGAGTCGCGAACAGGCGCGCCTGAGTCAAACGTGAGGCTCGGCCAATCACACCGGAGAACCGGGACCGCCGCGAACGTTCCACGGAAGCCGCCTGTACGCGACGGATACTGGCTGGCCACGAATGTGAGGCCAGGCGGGGAGACGGAAGCCGCCTGTACGCGGCGGACACGGTACATGCCGGGCCGCGCACGCCCGCACCCAATCACACGCAAACGAACGGAAACAAGACACGACCATGACCTTTGAACCATCCGCAACCCCCGAGCAAATCCAAGCACGCCAAACCGCATTCAACGGCCTCCCCGATCCGGCAACGCTCGTAAGTCGCGAGGAGATCCGCGCCGCCCTACTCGACCGCCATACCGCGGCCACCCAAGATAAACTGGATGCCGCACGCGTGGCCATCTGCGGTTGCGGCGGCCTCGGCTCGACGATCGCCGTGGCGCTCACCCGCATCGGCGTCGGCCACCTGCATCTGATTGACTTCGACCGCGTAGACATGACGAACCTCAATCGCCAGCAGTATTTCCTTAAGGATCTCGGCCAGTACAAAACTGAGGCGCTGCGCAGCAACCTGCGCCAGATCAATCCGTTCATCGACATCACCGTCGACACCGTCAAGGTGACCGATGAGAACGTGCCGACGCTCTTCGAACACGAAGACATCATCTGCGAGGCGTTTGACGTGCCGGAGAACAAAACCATGCTGGTCAACGCGGTACTGGAGAACCTGCCAAGCAAGAAGCTCGTGAGCGCCTCCGGCATGGCCGGATTCCGCAGTTCCAATCTGGTGAGCACACGACGCGTCTCAAAGAATTTCTATTTCTGCGGCGACGGCGAAACCGCCCCGGTACCGGGTGCCGGCCTGATGGCTCCGCGCGTGGGCGTGGTCGCCTGCCATGAAGCGAATATGATCACCCGCCTGATTCTCGGCGAAGAAGACGCCTAAGCAAACTCAATCAACCGAAAGGACCCGACGATGAGTACCGAAAACACCGTAACCACAGCCGAAAAGGATTTTGCGACCGCGCCGAACGCCACGCTCGACGAGCTGGTCGGCACCACCACGAATACCGCGATTCTGCCGGAACCGGATGCGCACGCATACGACGAAATTGCCACCGGCAGCGCAGACCCTCTGATTCTCGGCGGACATGAGTTCACCAGCCGATTCATTCTCGGCTCCGGCCGTTACGATCTGAACCTCATCAAGGCCACGATCGAGAACGCCGGCACGCAGATCGTCACCATGGCGTTGCGCCGTTGCCGCACCACCGAAAACAACCTGCTCGACTACATTCCCAAAGGGATCACCATGCTGCCGAACACGTCGGGCGCGCGCAATGCCGAGGAGGCGGTGCGCATCGCCCGCTTGGCGCGCGAGGTATGCCAGACGGACTTCGTGAAGGTGGAGATCGAACACGAGGCGAAGTATCTGCTGCCCGATAACGAGGAGACCATCAAGGCCACGGCGATGCTCGCCAAGGAAGGTTTCGTGGTCATGCCGTACATGTTCCCCGATCCGATCGCAGCCAAGCGCCTCGAAGATGCCGGTGCCGCCTGTGTGATGCCGCTCGGCGCGATGATCGGCTCGAACAAGGGCCTGCGTGCACGCGACTTCATCGAAGTGATTATCAGGAATGCCAATGTTCCGGTGATTATCGACGCCGGCATCGGCCGGCCGAGTCAGGCCGCGGAAGCCATGGAAATGGGCGCCGACGCGGTGATGGCGTACACTGCGATCGCCTCCGCCGGCAACATTCCGCTGATGGCCCGCGCCTTCAAGAAGGCGATTGAAGCCGGCCGTGAGGCATATCTGTCCGGCTTGGGCAAGGTTACGGAAGACCACGCCGTGCCGTCCAGCCCGACGAACGAAGCCGACTATATCGGCTGACGCGCATAACCGTCATATAACCGTCGCATAGTCCCATATATCTAGCAAAAACCGGCTGATTCCCAGCATATAGTGTGGAAAATCAGCCGGTTTTCGTGTATTTAGACCGGTTTCTGTGCATTTCAGCCGGTTTCCGCCCACCGCATCTTCATTTACGCAACGAGTCCTTCAGATCACGGTTCTGGTAGCGTTCATGCAACAGACAGTAACCGCCGAACGCCACCAACCAGACCACACCGGCAATCGCGGAGCCGATGGTGTCGGCCGACAGGAACAACGTGCCGTATACGAACACGAAGAACGCGATCGCAATCCAATCCGTCACCTTCCAAGCCGGCATCAGGAAGCCGTCGGCAAGAAAGTCGGCGCTCTTCCGGTAGCCGCGGTGCGCAAACATCGTCAGCACGTAGATGAAGATCACCACGGCGCTGGCGGCCGATGAGAACAGCACGAATGCGCTGGAGATGCCGGGCAGCGCGTTGATGATCGGTGACAACAGGATCATACAGCCGGACACCACGATCGCCTTCGCGGGCACCTTGCGGTCCGACACTTCCGCCAAGCGCGACATCGCAGGCGAGTCGGAATCTTGCGCCAGCTGATACAGGTGACGACCGGCCGAATACAGCAGCGAATTCAACGACGAGGCGGCCGCGGTGATCACCACGAAGAACACGAGCGCAGCGGCCCAGTCAAGGCCGGCATACTTGAACACCATGATGAACGGCGAGCCGAACGAGCCGTCGGCGTTCTGATGGAAATTACGCCACGGCACAATGCACATGATGGCCACCAACGCGCCCACGTAGAAGATCAGAATGCGCATGATGATTTCGTTCACGGCTTTCGGCAGCACCTTGCGCGGATTCTGCGTTTCCGACACCGTAACGCCCACGAATTCGATGAGCAGGTAGGCGAAGAACACCATTTGGAAGCTCATGAAGAAGCTCATCCAACCGTTTGGCGCGATCTGGAAGCCGTTGACCAGATTGCGCAGACTCACCGTCGCGCCCGCAATGGTGCCGTCAACGCCCTCGATGTGCGTGGCCGGGTAGTGGAAGCCGATGACGAGCATCACCACGGCGGTGGCGATCAGGCCCACAATCAGCGTGATCTTGATCATGGAGAACCAGAATTCCGCTTCGCCGAACACTTTCACGGCAATCAGGTTGACGCATGTGAGCGCCACGAGGAAGCACAGTTCGATCAGCCATTTCCATGCTTTGAGATTGATGTCGAACATGCCGAAGAACGTGACGAAATACGTGCTGACGGCTGTGATTTCGGTCATGCCGGTCAGGATGAGCACGATCCAGTACGTCCAGCCGGCGAATTTGCCCCATCCGCGGCCGAGATAGCGGGTGATGAAGTTGATGAAGGTGTGCTGGCTGGGGTCGCGGTACATCATTTCGCCGATGGCGCGCATCAGCAGGAACATGATCAGGCCGACGCCGATGTACACGAAGATGATGCTCGGACCGGTCAGTGCGATCGACTTGCCGGAACCGAGGAACAGCCCTGTGCCGATGGTGCCGCCGATGGCGATGAACTGCACATGGCGATTGTTGAGGCCTCGGGCCATTTCGTTGCCTTTATCGAGCGACTCGACGGGTTCGGCGGTTGCCGGCGTCGCGGCCTGGGCGGCTCGCATGTCGGCAGGCGAGGTTTCGGATTGCATACCGCCCTGGCCGGCGGAGTTCGGATTCTCGTAAGTCATAATGATTTCCACCCTACCCCGCGCATCGCACATCCGTCCCGCAATTAGGCGGGCTGCCGAATTCTGCCCACTGCTTACTGATCGCATGCCTGGTTCGCTCGGGGCGTGAGATTCATGCGTTTCGGGTTCCGTTACGCATTCCACCGACTGCACTCGCGTACACTCGCGAATTTAGGCGACGTGCGCAACCAAGACTTAGGCGACGTGCGCAGCCTGTTCGCGGAGCGCTTCATTGGCTCTCTCCAATTCGTCGATGCGCCTGGCTTGCTGTTTGATGATGATGCTGGCCGTCTCGGCATCGATCGCGTCCGTCCCCGTATCGGCAGTCTGTGGACTGGATGGCTGCATGGCTTTCAAGGAGGCTTCGGCATTGGTGGCGGCCATGCTCGCATCGGATTCCATGCCGATGATGTTCTCCGCAATGCTGTCAAGATTCTTCCGTGTTACCAGCGCACGCCTGTACCGATCAACGAGCTGAGCGATGATCTCACCATCGCTCATGCTGTCGCTGCCGTTCACGGATTTGATGGCGGCCGCCTTCCAGCGCGCCACGCTGCGTTCGATGCGCTTGTAGCCGACGAGGTCCGGTGGCAGGCCCGCTTCTCGAAAGATTTTAGTCGGCGACTCCCCCGCCAGGTAACGAATGGTGCATACCTGTTTGAAGGTATCGGAGTAGGTGATGCGATCCTGCGTGACGTTGGCGACCGCCGGCAATCCTCGCAATAGTTGGATTTCCTCGCTACTGAACGATCCGCCGCCCCGTGCCATCGTCGTTCCGCCTTTCTCGCTGCATTGCCCTTCACATATCTGTTTGGTGAATTCGCTAGCGATTGTATGGCTCGCTTTCCGCACAATACCCTCGTTTTCCTCCCCTCCCCGTCAACCCCCGTAAAACCTTCCTTCCGCATACCCTCGCCATTTCACCGACCCGAGCCCCCGTAGATCGCACTCTATAACCCCCGAAAAAGAGCATCGCCCATGAGAGGCTTTCGCATCTCAAAACCCTTCTTATCCCAACAAACGAAGGGTGACTGCGATGATGTTCTCGCAGTCACCCTTCGAGGGTTCAGCCTATCGATTCAGTCTGATGAGAATCAAGCCTTGGCGTTCTTGGAACGAGCCTTGAGCACCACGGTCGCGCCGGCACCGGCCAGCAGCAGGGCCATGACGGTGAACAGGATGGTTCCGGCAGCACCGGTGAGCGGCAGCTGATCGACGGACTTCACGTTCTTCACGGTCTTGTCGGCGGTGTTGACCAGGCCCCACGGATCGATGGTCCTGCTCAGAACAGCCTCGTGATCATTGTTGAAGTTGACGGTGAACGACGGCTTGAGGTCCAGATACTGTCCGGTGGCGACCTTGGTTTCGCTCACGGTGTAGGCCTTCGTTGCGTCAAGACCGGTAACCTTCACGGTGCCATCAGCCGCAGACACGAGGGTATCAGTGGCACCTTCGGTGTCCTCGGAAGCGGCCTTCTTGTAGAAGCCGTCATCCTGCTTGACGAAGTACAGCGCAACGCGTCCATCCAGAATCTGGAATTCGGCACCTTCGATGCCCTTGTTGTCGGAATCAATCTTCTTGAAGTCGAAGCCGACGAACTTGGTGGTGACCTCAATAGGGGTGCCATAGTTGTCGAGATCGTTCACAACACCATCTTCAACAACGGCTTCGTCATTCACCAGAGCCTGGAACACGACCTTGATGGTCCGGCCAGCGTACTTGGACGGATCGTTCACGGTGATATCGAAGGAAGTCTCACCATCACCGGTCACATCCGCTTTAGGGAAAGTGAAATCGGTGGATGGATCCTCGATGTCTCCATCGGCTCCGACCGTGTAGAACTCGTAGGTTCCAGCCTTGACGGTCAGGCCAACGCCCGGGGTATCGGTGAATGCGAAGGCAGCCGGAGCCGGGTTGGCAACAGTACCGGTCAGGGTGTAGGTCAGAGTGTCACCAATAGCGGCGTAAGCCTTGTCGACGGTCTTGTTCTTCTCGATGTTCTTGGTGTTCTTCATGTTGACGGTATTGTCACCATGATTCGGATCGACCAACTGCTTCTTCTCCGCATCGACGGTACCGGAAGCAACGATCATCGGAACGGCCTTGGTGACGGTTCCCTCAGTCGCATTATCCACGAACACGTAGATACCTGGGAAAAGGTCCACGGTGGCGGACCAGCCGTTCTCGTCGGAACCGGTCGGAGTGGTAAGCGTGACCTGCTGGCCATTCGTCAACTTACCTTCAGACTCAAGCGTATTGGCAAATGCACGAGTGGCACTGGCCGCACCGTCAGCGGTCGTGGTCCACGGGCGAGTGGCGGAAATGTCCAAAGCACCGGTGCTCAGGGCGGCAGCCAGATTATCCTGATCCGTCTTTACCGCGTCTGTGCCGAGAGCACTCGCCAAAGCGGAGTCAACCGCATTCTTATTGTCATTATTCGTGATGACGCCGTAGCAGTCCGTAGATAATTGATAGTAATCACCGATCCTGTACGCCGTCAGGTTGGCGTGTGTCAGCTGCTCGGCGGTTTCAGCCGTGAAAGTAAACGTCGCATCCGCGAGCCGTGCCGCCTGAGCACTGGTAGCGCCTAGGGCCATGCCACCCAGCAGCGTCGCCGCGGCGGCGATGCCGGCGAAAAGTTTCCTCAACTTCATGAGAATTCCCTCTTCCTTATGTTTTAACTACTGTTTTCTGCAATCGCGGGAGGCGGAAACTTGACATGCTCCCGCGATCCGCAAATCCTGATTGATGATTACCGGGCCGCCCGGAATGTTGGCGAGCGGCCCAGCCGTATGACATCTCAGACGAGACGCTTCCTGCCGCGCCAGATTCCGGCCGCGCCGATCATCAGCATCGCCATTCCGGCGATTCCGCCACCGATCATCAGCCACTGACGATCCGTCGTGCCACCGGTCAGCGGCAACGAAGCCACCGCGATGTAGCGGTTGGTGAAGGTGACCTCCGCCGGGGAAGCTACGGCGGTCCACTTCTTCTGCGTTTCGTCGTAGCTCACCGTTACCGTTACCGTCTGCTCAGAATCGTCGTACTTCCAGCCAGTAGTGTCGGTTGGCTTGTCTTCCGTCACTTGGAAGGTGTACGTCGCGTTGGCGGCGGGGAACGTGAGCTCATCGCCGAATGTGGCGGACTTTACCTGGGTCTGGGAAACCTGGCTGATGGTCACTTTGGACTTGGATTGGTCCGTTCTGGGCCAAGTGACCTTGCCCGCATTATCACCAGTCGCAATCATGGTGAAGTTGAAATCATGCCCCGTATTGGTTCCGACAACTTTCTTATTCACGGTGATGGAATCTGCTGGCAACGTCACCAAAGCTTGCTTATTGGTGACGATTACCGTCGCGGTCTGTGATGTCGCGGATTGCGGAACTGTCACTGCATTGCCATCAGCGAGATTTCCGTCGCCGACTTTGTGCTGATAGGATACGTTCCATTGGTTGCCGGGATCGTTTTCCGTAACGGTGTAGGTCTTCGACTCGCCCGCCGGAATGATCACGTCAGTTGACCAGTTGCCGTTGTCGTCGGGTGTCAGCGTGACCGTCTTGTAGTCGCTATTGCCTTGTTTGATAGTCACATTGATGCTTGCCGGCTTTTCACCGTCGCCGCTCCACTGCTTCTCGATATGCAGGGTGGAGGAGACCACCTGAATCACAGGATGCAGGTATGGATTGTCGGAGCAAACGTGTCTCTTACCGTTGGCCGTGTAGGCCAGGCAAGCGGACTCATTCGAGTGGAAGCCAAGCTGGCCGGACGATGTGGTGCTGCCGTCGAGATCGGTATCTGCATCACCCACAGTGCCGCCATAGCCGTTGGCCGCATACTCGTCATACGCCTCCTGGGTCGGCTTTACGTTGTAGGAGAGCGTGTAGGTAACACCATCTTGCAACATGTTCTGGAATACGACCGTGAACTTCTTGGCGGATTCGTCATAGGTCAGCGTGTAGTCACTATTCTCTTTGAGAGTGACCTCGTTGCCATTGGCATCCTTCGCCGTCACCGTATAGTTCTTGCCGGAGAGTTCGACGTATTTGGAAAGCGTATCTTCGATGCTCACGTTGGTGAAACCGTCAGTAGTCTCATTCGTCTGGATTTTCTCAAAGATGGACTTCAGATCCGAGACGTTGGAAACAACCTTGTAGTATCCGGCGTTACTCCCCGTGCCAAGTTTGTCATACGCCGTCGCATGTGGGTAATTGCTGGATACAGCGTTCATGAACTGATTCTTTTGGTTTTCTTCTATTGAAGATGGATTCGCACCGTCAAAAACGCCAATGGAATACACGGTAGCGCCACTATCTTTCAAACTCTTGGCATAGGTAACGGCGCTATTGGCTACATCCTTATCAAAGTCGCTCACCTTTGTAGGAGTGCCATCCGTAAAGAAGATGACAACGCGCTTTGCGTCAGTTCGAGCACCGCTCATTACAGTGGACGCATGCTTGAATCCAAGATCAGCCCGAGTGGCACCGTTGTGCCTAAGCGCTGACACTTTATTCTTCAAGTCGCTCATATCAGCGGTTAGGGGGCTTACAATCTGGGAGTAGTTGTAAACAAACCTTCCCTCCGTATATGTCTCATTCCCCACTTTGCTCGATTCCTTACCGGCAAACTTCACCAAGCCGACACGAATTAGCTCAGAACCGGATTGCTCATTAATTTCCGCAGCCTCACCCAAGAAGTTGTTTACAGCGGACTTCAATGCTGTCATTTTCTTGATAGAACCTTGGTCGCTGTCCATCTCGTCACTCATCGAACTGGACACATCAAGCACGAGCGTGAAGTCAACCGACTGAGTAGTGGTGATTGTGGAACTGTTCGCGGCACCGGTCACATCGACGTTCACCGTGTAGGTGTTGTCGCTGTTCTTCTTGATCCTCTTATGCTTTTCCGGTGCGCCGAGCGGCTTAATCGCCTTAATCGTCACACTGGCTTGAGGAGAATTCACCGCATTACCCTCGTCGTCCGTGCCCGAAGCCGTGGCGGTGTTCGTGAAGTGGCCTTCGCTGTCCACCATGTCTTCGGTAAGGGTCAACGTTCCGGAGCACGTCGTCTGCTGGTTTGCGGCAAGAGTATCGGTTCCGCAGGAAACATTCGTGATGTTGGGATCATTCACCGCAACATTGTTCAACGTGGTGGTGCCGCTGTTACGCACTACGAACGTGTACGGAACCTCATCGCCCACATTGAACGTGTGGGAATCCGCATCTGGATATGTGTCTTTGTTCATGGACTTCACCAGATCAAGCTGGCTCAGCTTGTTTACCGAGTAAACCTTCAGTCCGCGAATCAACTGCACCTGATGGTCAGCGCCTGTGGATGCGCTGAAGCCGAACTTCACCGAATCCGGAAGACGGTCGATATCCTTTTCGAGAACGGTCTCACCTGCGATCTTCACCGTCAGATGCTGCGTCGTGGCGCTGTCATCGATAACAGGAGCGATGGTGATGTCAACGGATTCGCCATTGGTATCGTTTTCGCTCTTGGTCGCCTTGCCACTGTCAAGTCCGGCCGCAACGTTCTCGGATGCCACAATGCAGTAGCCGTTATTCCATTTACCGTCGACGTCGATCTTTCCTGCGCCGCGCACAGTGACGGAATTACCAGCGTTCGTTCCACTTTGCGTACAATCATCGCCACCGGTGACACGTGCAGTGGTTCCAGCTGCGTGCTGTGTGCTGAAGTTGCCGAAACGGTCAAAGCCGATGCCGAGCACACCTTGGGCGACACCCTCTCCTCGCTTGCTGCTGTCGCCGATGCCATCATCGTCACTAGTCGCGTAACCGAGTGCCGCGCCTGAGGTGCCTGCCTTGCTCAGCGTGGCCGCGCCATCCGTCAGGAAGAAGCTGATGCCGTCCGCTGGTGTTGTATACTTGCCCGCGCCGGACGTCTGATACATGTAATAGTCGAACGTAACATGCAGGCCGCTCTTGCTGATGACCGGCTGATTGTACAGTACTGCGGCTTTTTGGTTCTCGCTGTTATCTGTCAACTGCAGGTAACCCTTGCCGTTCTCCCCTTGGATATCACTGCTATCCTGCGTGTTCTCGCACTTCAACGAACCACTGGTCGCGGCCGTCAGGCAAGCGCTGTCTGCAGTTGTCCAGTTTGCGTCTCCGAAGGTGCTGTTCTTGAACGATTCATCCAGCAGCAACGAACCGCTTTCCGGCGAACCACCGTCCGCCACCGAAGTCGCGGCCGGCTCATTAGCCGCTTGCACTGCCGTTTCATCAGCGCCATTCTGCGCTTCAACACCAGCATCGGCATCCGTTGTATTCGTATCCTCAGCGGAACCATCCGCAGAGGTCTCATCCGTAGCGGCCTTCTTGCTGGTTGCTTCGGAATCGGAAGTCTTCTCATCCTGCGATTCGCTTGTGGTCTTCGCAGACTGTTCCGTCTGCTGCGCCTGCTGCTGCGTCGTATCATCCTGCGCAACAGCGGTGCTGGCAGTGGCATATCCAAGACCACCGAGCATGGCCACAGCAACAAGCGCCGTGATGACTCGCTTAGCAAGTCCCCCTTTGCGCACTGCCTGCCATTCGTCGCATGCACGTTTCATATTGTCCCCTTACGCAGCGCCTTGCGGCGCTAGGTTGTCTTCATACGGCTTCGACGACCTTGCAGTCGTTCGACACCGCTCCAACCCTGAAACGTAGGGGAATTCACCCAAGCACACATACACCCTAACGGCGGGAAAGTCGAGGGGAAAGACTCACGGCAAAACCTACTGGCTGCAACGCATGAAGGTTGTTTTCGGCACCCGATTTTCGAAACAGAAATCTATCCCCTTTTTGGCCATTTGGCCGCATGCCTGCGGATATGCCACGGCTTTCTGCGCAACCACAACAGAACCAATCCGAGCAGCAGTGTGATTACAGCGGCCACGATCGCAATCAACCGCGCATCCTTCGCCGCGTCCGATTCGTCGGGAATCACGTCGGGAATCGACGAGCGTACCGCGGAAACCAGCAGACGGTGGGTGTTCACGCCGTATGGCGTGCATGTCATCAGCGTCACGCGATCCTCGCCGGGCACGATCTTCAGCTTTGACGTATCGTTCGGTTCGATCACGGAAATGCGGTCCACCTGATAGCCGAGCGTATGACCCATCACGTCAAGATAGAAGTAGTCGCCAACACGCATCTCGTCGAGCCGCGTGAACATGGTGGCGTTCACCAATCCGCGATGCCCGGTGATCACGGCATGCGTGTTCTTGCCACCGACCGGCAGGCTGCTGCCGTACAGATGCCCCGCGCCGGAGGCCAGCGCCGACTGCGACGTGCCGTGGTAGATTGGCAGGTTCACCGAAATCTTAGGAATGCGAATGGTGCCCATCACTCCGCCACCGGAATCCAACAATCCCTGATATTCCTCGTCTTTGGAACTCGCACTGCCATCGTCATCATCCGTCTCGCTGGCCCGCGAACCGCCCTGAACCGCAGCGAACGGATCCTTCGCCTCACCCAAAATCGGTTGCCCCGAAACCGCAAGACGTTCGTTGTATGATTTCGCGGCAGCGAACGCATCATCCGCCTGCGGATACGGCCAGCCCGCAATCGTTCGTGCGGATTGCGCCGACGTACGCGACAACTCCACTGCGGCACGGTACTGCAATGCCGCCGGAAACCCACCAATGCAGATTGCGGCGACGATCAGCAATGCACCAATCGCATACATCATGCGCATACTACGGCGATTCCTGCGGCGTTCACGCATCTCATCGGCAACGTCGATCACCTCATCAAACGCAGGCTGCCGCCAGCCCATTCCCACCGTTTCCGATTCCATCAAATCCTCAGCACGCACCGTTTCGCACCGCGACTCCCGCATTAGCGACTCTCCGATCCCGCCAAATTCAGCCCGAACGCTGTTGACTGCAGCATTTCGGCAATCCCGCTACCTTTCGACGAACTGCCGCAATACACGCTCCAGTTCGTCGATGCGCAACGCCTGCCGCGCAATCAGCAGATCACGCTCATTGATGGCCAGCTGAGCCCTCGCCAGCTGCGACAGCCCCTCCTCGGAATCGCCGGCATTCGGCGACCCCCATTCCGATTGCGTAAGATTGCCGTGTTCCAATATCCGCAAATCATCGGCATCGAGCGCATACGGACTCGTCCGCTTACCGGACTTCGCCTCCTTATCTTGCCGACGTTTCCATCTGGCGATGCAACGTTCCACGCGCTTGTACCCGATAAGTTTCGGATCAAGACCTGCCTCACGGAAGATAGCCGCAGGCGACTCCCCCGCACGGTAACGGCACATGCATTCGACACGGAATTGGTCGGTATAGCGAATATGGGACGCACTGACGCTTTTGACCGCGGGCAGACTGGCCAGATAGGAGCGTTCCTTGGCAGTGAACTTACCGTCGATCATCATTGCCGCCCCTGCTCGAGCGTCATCGTACGACCCGGCATCATCGCAAGCCCTGCAAGATCGCCTGTAAATTGCATGTGGGCAGAAAAGAAGCCCCCCCCCCCAGCGAAAGTATTTTCATATGGCGACCCCCTCATATAACTGCGATACGCCGAATCGTATCGGGGGGATTTGTTCCGATACCCTCCCTATAACCCCCGCATAATATTCTCGCCGCTCTCAACATTCACGGCACCGCACCTTGCTTACAGCGGAACGAATCAATGCGGGCAAACCCCGCGAAAAACGAGTCACACGGCTGAAACCCGCAACACTCGGACACAACGGTCAAGACACGCCAACCGAAGCGTGCGGCCTCACGCCAAGCACACGCTCCATACACCCCCGTATCTTCAATGGTTTCATGAGCCACACAACACGTGATACGCCTGGGAAAGGAGGAAAATGGCGGGGTATACTCCCCTGAGTCGTATTACTCCACCGACTTCAACGAACTGACCGGCTCGATCCGGTCAAGCACCGGATTCACGAACAGTTGCACCAACAGCGCAAACGCCATGGTCGCCGCCGCCGCAATCACGTAACTCATCGGCTTGACCTCCACCTCGAAATACAATGCCGGCATATTCAGCGCAGCCGTGAGCAGACCACCGACCCATCGACCTATCGGCAAACCGATCACCACTCCCATGGCCGTCAGAATCATCATCTCTCGATTCACATACCGATGCACTTCGCGATCGAAGAATCCCAGCACTTTTAACGTGGCCATCTCGCGCACGCGTTCCGACACATTCGTATTGGCAAGCGTGAACAGCACCACAAGCGCCAGACCGCCCGCAAGCGCAACGATCAGGGCGACCACCGCGCCCATGAGGTCAAATTTGAAGCTGGCGGCCATGTCCGCGCAGCACACCGTCTTCATCACCGAATCATCCTTTTCGAGGGTGTTGGCGTATGCGATCTGCGCATCGTCGGATCCGGTGAGCTTGGCGTATACGGCGTTCCAGGTCAGGGAGCCGCCGGAATCCGATTTGTCCGATTCTGGAGAATCGGACATTCCGGACCCTGAACCGAACAGCTTGCCATAATACGATTCACTCACGTAGATGTCGGAACCTATGAGGTTACGCGTCACCTCGCTCACCTTGGCCTTGGCCTGAATGCCATCGCCGTTGGTGAGATTCACCGTATCGCCGGTCTTAACGCCCAGAGCGTTGGCCGCCGACTGCGACACGATCACCCCACTGTCGCCCAACACCGCCTTCGAGCCACTCCGTTTGTCCGATTCTCCAGAATCGGACATTCGCAACGTGGTTTCGACTGCTTTACTGTCCGATTCTCCAGAATCGGACAGTCCGAAGAACTTGCGCACACCATCCCATCCGGACGCGACCGGCTTGAGCGTAACCATCTCACCCAGTTCATCCAGATGCTCCTCGGGCACCACCACAAGTTGGATGCCCTCGCTTCCCTCATCGTTCGCCAGATCACCGGATTCGACACGTATGTCCATGGTCGAAGTCGTACGCCCGTCCGCTCGCAACTTCGCCCGCATTGCATCCGCATCGGTATCGTTCGCAACGACCATCACATCGTATCGGTAGATATCGCGATACTGTTTGACGCCAAGTTCCGCCACGGTGTCGTTGATCGCAAGCCCGCATATGATCAACGCCGTGCATCCGGCAACGCCTCCGACCGTCATGACCAGGCGCGACTTGAAACGGAAGATATTGCGCGCAGTAACCTTGCTTAGGAATCCCAAACGACTCCAAATCGGCGTAATCCGCTCCAATAGAATGCGCGAACCTGCGCGCGGGGCTTTCGGACGCATCAAGCCGGCGGGCGTCTGCCGCATCTCTTCGACGCACGCGTAGATCGTCGCACCGAGTACGCCGACCACGAACAGCGCGATACCAAGCGATCCATACAGCCAGTCATACTCGAATCGCACGCCCGGCAGCACATACATGCCTTGTATCACAATCAGCAAAAACGCTGGAATGCCAAGGAATCCAAGCAATAGCCCAAGGCCGCCGCCAATCAGGCAGGCAAGCAGTGCGAACAGCATGTAGCGCGCGGCGACCTGCAATCGTCCGTAACCGAGGCCGATGTAGGTGCCGATAAGGCCACGGTCCTCTTCGACCATGCGCGCCATGGCGGTCAGGCTCATCATCACCGCGACCAGTAGAAACACGACCGGGAATGCGTTGCCGATGGATCGGATCGAACTCAGGTCGGATTTGAGCGCACTGTATCCGCCGAGGGATGAACGATCCTGCACGTACCAGCGCACGTTCGGCACGCTGCTTTCGAGCTCATCTTCCTTATCCTGGAAGGTTTGTTCGGCACTGTTCCTCTGCTCGTCCAATTGCGATTGCGCCGCGTCCAATTGCGCCTTGGCTTCCTGGAGCTGCGGACTGCTGGAGATCACTGTTTCACGCATGGTTTCACGGGTGGATTCGTCCATGGTCGCACCTGTGCCCAGCATTGCGCTTTGCTGTGCCACAATCTGATCGATCTGTTGATTGAATTGACTGCGATTCTCGTCTATCTGTTTCTGCGCATCCGCGAATTGCCGATTGGCTTTGTCTCGCGCTTCGTCGATTTTCTTCTGTCCCGCATCGATGAGTTCCTGCCGTCGTGCTTTCTGACGATTGGTTTTCGTTTTGCCTTTGATGCGGTTCATGACTTTGCCGACGATGGTTTCGTAGGATTCGTCGAACGTGCTTTCGTCTGCCGCACCGTCGACCAGCAGAGTGACCGACGTATAGGTGGTGCCGGTCACGCCATCGGATGGCGCGAAAAACGTGTAATCGCTCGTCGCAGTCGAACGGAATGAGGTCATGGCCGAATATCCGTCAGGATTGCTCAGGTTCTGAGGATCAAGCACCACGCCCACGATTCGCAGCTCCGTCGGGAATTCCGGCGACTGTTCATCCGACACCGCTGAAGTGTCCGATTCTCCAGAATCGGACACTTGGGATGCTTCAGGTGTGACGGTGATGCGGTCGCCGATCGTATGGCCGGAATCCTTGATGAATTGCTTGGTAACTGCGACCTCACCGGATTTGGTCGGCATGCGACCTTCCTGCAGGTATGGCTGGTCGATGCCGTTCGTGCCGATTTCCTGCATGGTTACGGACTTGTCGCCGCCCACATCGATGGTTACGCTTTGCGAGCGCTCGGCCTGCACCTTCCGTACGCCAGTGACCCGTCGCAGCGCGGTGACATCGGCATCGCTCAGCCCAGCCGTCGATAACACCTGAATATCATGCATGCCCTGGGCGTCGAAGAACCGGTCCGACGCGAGGAACGCATCGCGACATCCCGCGTAGATGCCGGTGAGTACGGCCACGCCGAGCAGGGTAATCATGGCGATCGAGACGAATCGCTTCCACGATCGCAGCCACATGCGAATCATGTCTTTGACGAACGCCATTGTGCTCCTCCAGACGCGTGCCCCTTAAGAAAAACCTACTTCTTATTGAACACTACGAAACTGGAGAACATATGTCTGTGACACGCATCAACACGCATGAAACAGGGGTTGCGCCAGAGCGAGCGCAACCCCTGTAGCCGGCACCCTCGTCACAAGGGTACATGTATATGGCCCGACGGCGGAGGCCAAATCCGCATCAGCCCTTCACCGCACCGGCCATGATGCCGGAAACCAGTTGCTTGCCGGCGACGGCGAAGAGAAGGATGAGCGGGAAGGTGGTGAGCACCACGCCGGCCATCACGATGGTGTAGTCGGTGAAGTACGCGCCCTTCAGGGTTGCCGCGGCAACGGTGAGCATGCTGTTCTTGTTCGGGCCGAGAATAAGCATGGGCCAGAAGTAGTTGGTCCACTGCGCGATGAACGTGAACAGGAACAGCATCGCGGCCGCCGGCCGGGCTGCGGGCACCGCCACGGAGATGAAGGTGCGGAACATGGAACAGCCGTCCACGCGCGCCGCTTCGATCAGCTCGTAAGGCAGGGCGTCCTGCAGGTATTGCGTCATCCAGAACACGCCGAACGCGCTGACCAGACCCGGAATGATCACGGCCCAGATCGAACCGAACAATCCGGCCTTGTTGGCCATGATGTACAGCGGTACGATGCTCAACTGCTGCGGGATGGTCATGGTACCGATCACGATGGTGAACAGCACGCCGCGGCCGCGGAACCGCAGTTTGGAGAATGAGTAGCCTGCCAGCGTGGAGAAGAACACCGTCGATACCGACGTGACGATTGCCACGAACAGGGTGCCGCTCAACGCCTGCCAGAATTTCATGGCGCCGAATGCGCGCGAGATGTTCTTGATCAGTCCGCTGCCGAAAATCAGCGCCTGCACGCCGTACTGCGTGCTGGAGCTGTTTTGCGACGCAATCGAAAGCGCCACATACAGCGGGAACACGAAAATCAGGATCGTCACGACGAGAATCGCATACGTGCCCCACCCTGCGCGGCGTCCTTCGCTGGTCACTTCCAACGTCTTACGACGGCGTTGTTTCGCTGCGGAACGGGCCACGCCCTTGCCGTACATCTGCTCAAGTGCCGGAGTGCCCAGATCGCGCTTGTTGCCTTCGTTGGTGATATCGGTCATCTTGGGTCACTTCCTTTCGGCGGCGTCGGTCGAAGCGGCCGTTGCCGAGGCTGCACGACGGGCCTCGACTCCCGATCGCTTTGCCAGCTCATATTCGGCTTCCTGCCGTGCGTTGAGTTCGGCCAGTTTGATTTTGTCGATCTTCGGCTGTCCGCCCGAGGCGAGTCGTTGCGTCAGCCAGAAGTTCAGCACGGCCAACAGCACGATGATCAGGAACAGGATCCACGCCACGGCCGCCGCGCGACCTAAGTTCGGCTGCCCGATCGTGACCTTGTTGAAGCCCATATCCCACAGGTACAGCGAGAGCGTGAGGTACTGCCGGTTCGGTCCGCCGTACCCGGAAGTGCCGTTGTGGAACATCTGTGGCTCGTCGAAGATCTGCAGTCCGCCGATGGTGGAGGTGATGATCACGAAGATCAATGTGGGTCGCAGCATCGGCAATACCACCGAACGGAAGGTGCGCCATTTGCCGGCGCCATCGACTACGGCCGCCTCGAGTACGTCGTTCGGGATGGCCTGCATGGCAGCGAGGAAGATCAGCGTGTTATAGCCGGTCCAGCGGAAGTTCACGATGGTGGCGATGGCCACATGCGACCAGAAGGCGTTGCCATGCCACATGATGGGGTTCAGTCCGATATCGGTCAGCAACACGTTGATGGCACCCATCTTGTCGGAGAAGATCTGCGAGAAGATGATGCCGGCCGCGCTCGGTGCCACGATGTATGGCAACAGCACTCCCATGCGCCAGAAGGTTTTCGCTTTGAGATTCGCGTTGAGGATCCATGCCAGGAACAGCGCCAGAATGATTTGCGGAACCGAGCTGAGAATGAAGATGGAGAAGGAATTGCGCAGCGCGTCCCAGAAGGATTGCTGGTGCAGTACCCGGTTGAAGTTGGCCCAGATGCTGGGCTCGTCGCTATTGCAGGTTGCGCCGCAGATGGCTACGCCGCCATCGCCGGTCAGGGTGTTGTATTGGCGCGTTGCGATATATACGGTGAACAGCAGCGGGAACAGGCCCACCACTGCGAACAGCAGGAAGAACGGCGCGATATAAAGGTATGGAGACGCCTTCCATTCGAACTGTCCTAGCCGGGTGCGCCATGGGGTCGGCTGCTTGGTTGATCGTGACATGATTGCTCCTAGTTCACGTCGTTGTGATTGCAGAGGATGCCGGTTGCGTTGAGCGCGATTCGCTCAGAAGAAAGGACCCGACCCGGCCTATGGATGATGGGTTCGGCCGGGACCGGGTCCTTCACAGGGTGTCTGTCAGCTTAGGGCCTTCACGTCTTCCAACCACTGCTTCCAAGCTTGGTCAGGAGTTTGTTCCTGGGTCGCATCGACGCGATTCAGGGCGTCGACCATCTTGGTCTGAATGTCGAAGTACTGGCTGCCCTTGTACGGGACGATGTCGTAGGCCTTCGCTCGGTTGGCGAAGATCTTACCGGTCGGAGCATCGTTCAGGTAGGCGTCGGTCTTGCTGGACACATCGGAGGAGGCCTGCGCACCTTCGGAGCTCGGATAGTTGTTGGCAGTGGTGAACACGGAGACCTGCTGATCGGCTTCGGTCAGCCATGCCACGAGCTTGGCGGCCTCGTCCTTAACCGGGGAGGATTCCGGAACGACCAGATAGGAGCCGCCCCAATTACCGCCACCACCCGGGAAGACGTCGGCGATATCCCAGCCTTGGAAATCCTCACCGGTGTTGCCCTTGATGTTGTTGATCAGCCATGCCGGGCATTGGATAGTGGCGAAGCCCGTGTCGGACTTGAAGGCCGCGTTCCAGTCGTCGCTCCACTGGGTCAGATGGGCGGACATATCCTTGGTGGCGGTCAGCTGGTCGTACAGATCCTTGATCTTGGCATTGTCGGCGGCAATAATCTTGTCGTCCTTGGATACGTAGGATTCCTCGACCTGATTGATCATGGACTGCCAATTACTGGCCATGGAGTCATACCATGGCAAGCCGGTCTTCTCGGTGTATTCCTTGCCCGCCTTGAAGAAGGAGTCCCAAGTGGCATCATCGCCGCCGAGCCATTCGGCCACGGATTCACGGTCGGACGGGAAACCCGCCTTCTCGAGCAGGTCCGCACGGTAGCAGATGCCTTCAGGGCCGATGTCGGTACCCGCACCGATCAACTTGCCGTCGACGGTAGCGCTTTCGGACTTCCACGCCACCCAGTCGTTGTCTTTGGTGTAGGAGCTCAGATCAACGAACTTGTCGGGCATGGCGAGCAATGAGGGCATCCAGTCAACTTCGGCCACGTATACGTCATAGGCGTTGGAACCGGTGGAAATTGCGGTGTTGAAGGCTGCACGCGCATCATCGGAAGACGCGACCGCGGTCTCTTCGATCTTGACGTTCGGATGGGCCTTCTCATACTTGGCCCAGAGGTCTGCACCCGGGCGTTCCGAAGTCGGCTTGCCGAAACCCGGATTGTTGAAGGTCTGCACCTTGATGGTGATCTTGCCGTCCGCACTTGAACTGTCACTGGAACTATTGGAACTTCCACAGGCACCTAGGCCAACGATCATGGCCAGGGCGTGACGGATGCCAGTGCCGGCTTGAACTTGTTCATCTCGTCCTCTTTTCCTTGCAACGCACTGCGATGTACGTCACTCTCCCTTGTTCGTCGCACTGCCGTGTGCAACGATCTTGTGAGAAAACCTCGATGTTTTCTCACGTTTGATGGAACCGTTTCCATCAAGTGACTCCAAAGATACACCCTTTCAAGGGGTAACGCCATCATCTCGGCGTGTTGCACATGCCGATACAAATCGCTGATATTCCAATGCTTTTAGACATATTCGACCATGTTGACCGCCACTCTATCTTGCCCCCTGATATAGTTTCGTCGACTAACGAATATCGTCAACTCACTAAACTATTTTGCAAGCGGTTCCAAAAAACGTTTGACATGCGCCATACAATCTCACGCATTGCAAGCACCTCAGCCACCGATGTGAGAATCTCATCCCTGCAGGAAATGCAACAACAGCAGCGCCGTTCCCGTAACATGAAGACGGCACGTACGACGACAGGAAAAACACTTCCGTCAGGCGGATTCGCGACGGACCAGACGCACTGGAAAACGCTGGAACGAAACGCGCCACGTACCGTTTTCCAAACGATGCGCAAGCATGCGCGTAGCCGCCTCCGCCATATCATCCAGCGGTTGGGCGAGCGTCGTCAACTGCGGATTGAGCAGACGTGCGGCCTGCAGATCGTCGAATCCTACGACGGCGACATCCTGCGGCACCTGCTTGTCGAACCGGTCAAGCACATGCAACGCGCCAGCCGCAATCTTGTCGGAATGCGCGAAAACACCATCCACCTGCGGATACTCGGCAATAATCCGCTCCATGGATTTGAGACCGTTATCCATCTCATAACTACCCGCATACGAAGCGATCGGCTCAAGCCCCTGCTCCTTCAACGCGGCACGGAATCCGGCCGTACGTTCCTTCGGCGTGGGCATATCGCGCGGCCCCTCGATAAGGGCAATGTGCCTGCAGCCGCGTTCCACCAGCAATTTGCCGGCCTGATAACCACCGTCGTAATTGTCGACATCCACATATGGGCATTTGAAGCCCTTCGGCGGACTGCCGATGAACACGGTGGGCTTATCGAACCGTTTGAGCATATCGGCGAACTTACGGCCTTCATGAAAACTCGCCACCACCACGCCTTCAGCGCCGGAGCGATGTAGCAGCTGCTCGAACCCCTTGGCGTTATCGGGCTCGGCCAGAATCAGGAACGGCAGCAGGTTCTCCCGAGCGAGCGACATACTCAACTGGCCGAGAATGCCGGCCAGGAAGTCATCACGGAACAGGAAGTCCGTGGGCTCGTCCACCACCAATGCCACTACGTTGCTATGCCCACCGGTCAGACGTCTCGCCGCAGGATTCGGCACGAAATGCAGCGCCTCGGCAGCCTCCTGAACCTTCCGCCGGGTCGCTTCGGACGCCGAGCCGCCACTCAGGGCACGAGACGCGGTCGAAACGGCGACGCCGGCGCGCTGCGCCACATCACGTATGGTGACGACGGTCTTGCCTTCCTGCTGTTCCATGATCGCTGCCCACCTCTCGTTGGCCTTATACGCCCTGCCGCCTCGCCCGAAGCCACCGGAACCACCCCATCGTAAATTCCCTTACCTGAACGTTTCATGCATCGAGTCCATAGCAGTACCGCCGGCAACCGCATACCGGTCCTACCATCATAGGACATGCTTTTGGAAACGATTCCAGCGTTTCGGATCCACAATGCTCGCCATCGTCATGACCGTCTGACACCACGGCCATCATCCTGCCGTTCGCTGTAGGCATAGGGCACCCACAACACCCACATGGCGCCACGAACTCCATCTTCTCCCCCCGCATCCGTCAGGCCCCGCAGACAAGAACCCTGGTTCGCCGTGAACGGTGACGTACGGATATGTGTGCGCTTGGATACAATCAGTGGTGTTCCAAAGCCAAGAGAAGAAGAGGCCATTCATGAGCGACGTCAATGCCGTGAATAAGCCGCGCGAAACCGACGACGTGCCGGTTCCGCCGACGCTACGCAAGTCACTGAAAAATCGTCACATCCAACTGATCGCATTGGGCGGTGCAATCGGCACCGGCCTATTCTACGGTTCCAGCGAATCCATCGGACTCGCCGGCCCGTCCATTCTGCTCGCCTACCTGATCGGCGGCCTCGCGATCTTCCTGATCGTGCGTGCGCTGAGCGAGATGGCGGTAGAAGATCCGAAAGCAGGCGCATTCAGCTACTACGCCACCCGCTACTGGTCGAAGCGCGCCGGATTCATCTCCGGCTGGAACTACTGGTTCAACTACGTACTCGTGGCCATGGTGGAACTTTCCGTAGTCGGTTCGTTCGTGAACTACTGGTTCCCAAACATCCCGAAATGGGTCTCGGCGGTCGTGTTCCTCGTGGCCATCGCCGCACTGAACCTGATGGGCGTAAACAAGTTCGGCGAATTCGAGTTCTGGTTCGCCATCATCAAAATCGTGGCCGTGATCGCCATGATCCTCGGCGGCCTGTACGTCATCATTGCGAACGTGCCGACCGCATCGGGCATCCGTGCATCATTCGCCAACTGGTTCACCATCGACGGTGGCTTCCTCCCGCACGGGTTGATGAGCCGTAACGCCGACGGCACTTGGACCGGCCTGATGATGGCGCTGGTCGTGGTGATGTTCAGTTTCGGCGGCACCGAGCTAATCGGCATCACCGCGGGCGAGACCGAGAATCCGCGCACCACCATCCCGAGGGCCACGAACGGCATCATCTGGCGAATCCTCGTGTTTTACATCGTGGCGCTCGGTGTGATCATGGCCGTGGTGCCGTGGAGCAAGATCGACGGCGACTCCAGCCCGTTCGTGCAGATCTTCGATTCCGTGGGCGTGCACGCGGCCGCCGGAATCCTCAACTTCGTATGCCTGACCGCCGTAATGAGCGTGTACAACTCAGGTCTGTACGCCAATTCCCGCATGCTCTACTCGCTGGCGAGGCAAGGCAACGCGCCGGCATATCTCGGCAAGCTCAGCAAACGTGGCGTGCCGGTCGGCGGCGTGATCACCTCCGCCATCATCATCGCCATCGCCGTGGTGGTGGTGTTCGTATGGCCGGAATTCGCATTCAACTATCTGATGTCGATCGCCACCATCGCGGCCGCCATCAACTGGACGATGATCATGATCACCGAGCTGAAGTTCCGCCGCGTAGTGGCTGCCGGCGACGGCCCGGCCGAACTCAAGGGTCTGAAGGGCCAGGAGGCGCTCGACAAGATCGTGTTCAAACTGCCGCTCGCCCGCGTGACACCGTATGTGGTAATTGCGTTCATGGCGCTGGTCGTGGTGCTGATGTGCTTCTCCGCCAGCTATCGCATCGCCGTGTACGCCGGCATCATCTGGCTGATCGTGCTGTTCGCCGCCTACCAGCTCACACAGGTGCGGGGTGGCACCGCCGGGGATGGAATCATGGCGTGAAACTCATGAATCCGACGCCCTTTTCGATGGTGGCGCGAAACTCATGAATCCCCCCTGGATTACACGGGAGGGATTCATGAGTTTCACGCCACCATTGGGTTCAACGGGACGGCATCGCCAGACTACAGCGCCTCCACCTCAAGCACGATCGCCTCAAGCGGCCACAGCGGCGGCAGCTGCAAACCGACCTGCTCAAGCAGCTGGCCCGAGACCCTGAAGCCGCCCATCTGCGCAGCGGTGATCCACTGCGGGGTATTCCAGCCCCAGCGCACTTCGCCGACCTCATCACGCAGACGTACGCCGTACGTACGTTTCGGATCGAGGCCCTTCATGCGCAGACGCTCGGTGAGCACGTCACGCAGATTGGTGACGGTGGCCACCACCCACACGGCATGCTTGCCGTCATCCGAAACCACGCCACGACCACGCAGCGCCGAATCCTTGAAGTCGGCGTGCATCACGGTACCACGATGCAGCACGCCACGCAGTTCCTTATACAGGCTCACGAACGCCTTGAGCTGTTCGACCTCTTCGTCGGAGCATTCGAGAATGTTCCATTCAAAACCGGAGCAGCCTTCAAGCGAGATGGCCGCACGGTAACTCAGCTCGGTGGCGCGCCATGTGGAGTGCGCCGGCGACGGGCCTACATGCGCGCCGATCATTTCCGGCGGCACGACGAGCTCGGTGTAGCGCTGGATGTCCACGCGGTCGCGCGGGTCATTGGAATCGGAGCCCCAGATGCGGTCGGCATGCTGCAGAATGCCCGCGTCGGTACGCGCACCGCCGGAAGAGCAGCTTTCGATTTCCAGCTTCGGGAATTCCTTCTTGAGATCGTCGAACAATCGATAGCAGGCGAGGGTCTGCTCGTGCAGACCGTAGCGGCCGTCATGCACCGGTTCGGTGACATCACGATTGTGATCCCACTTGATGTAGTCGATACCGAGCTGTTCGACGAGCGCTGCCATCTGGTCGTGCACATGTCGGTAGGCGTCCGGATTGGCCAGATCGAGTACATACTGGGTGCGGTAGGAGACGTCTTCGCGGTATGGCACGGCCTCCGGGGCGGCGAGAATCCAATCGGGATGCTCGCGGGCGCAATCGGAGTCGAGGTTCACCATTTCCGGCTCGAACCACAGGCCGAATTGCATGCCGAGGTCGTGCACATGCTGGGCGATGCCGTCGAGACCATTCGGCCAGACCTCCGGATCGACCACCCAGTCGCCCAGGCCCTTGGTGTCGTCACGGCGCTCATGGAACCAGCCGTCGTCGAGCACGAAGCGTTCCACGCCCACGGCTGCGGCGCGGTCGGCAAGCTTTTTCAGCGTGGATTCGTCGTGGTTAAAGTACACGGCCTCCCACGTGTTGAGCGTGAACGGACGCGGACTCGACACATGCTTCGGCAGGGAGCGCAGCCACGTATGGAAACGGGAGGCCATACCGTCAAGGCCGTTTGCGGAGTAAGAGAAGCACACTTGCGGAGCCGTATAGGATTCGCCGGCGGCCAACTGAATCTCACCCGGTCCGAGCAGTTCGCCAGCGCCGATGAGCGGCTCGTGCGGCGGCATGTTGTCGATGCGGTAGGTTTGGTTGCCGCTCCATGCGAGATGGCAGGCCCAGACTTCGCCTTCCGACCACTTCGGCTCACCATCGGAAGCGATGAACATCCACGGGCTTTCATGGCTGGTCTTGCCGTGGCGGCATTCACGGGTCACGGAACCGGACGGCATCACGGCGGTACGAGGCTGCTTCTCAAGAGGCCAACGACCGGTGAACTGGGTAAGGGTGTCGGCCCGACGCGGCATCGGCAGGGTGGATTCCAGCCAGTTGACGGTCAGTGCGGCGGCATCCGGATTGTCGGTTGCGTCGATGTTGGTGATGGTCTGTTCGACCAGCACCAGACCACCCTTCTTGATGGAGAGCTTCAGTTCCAGTTTGACGGCGTTGACGGCGTCTTCGGCCACGATGTTCAGCGTGTTGGCTTCGGTTTCGCCACCGGCAGCGATCGGAGAGGCAGTGACGGAGGTCCAACGCACGAATACCGGCTTGCCGCCACGATAGGCCTCCAGGCCCGGGCGGCCGGCGAAGGCCTCGGCACCTTGCGGCAGCAGTGACGGGCGCAGCGCGGCATCCGGCTTCTCCTGTGGCGGAGTGACCTTCAGCGTCATCGCGTCAAGCTGGTTGAGCGCGGATTCATCGGACGTAATGCCGAAATCCCCTCCCCAATACTCGACCTGCGGCATTTCGCCTTCCGGGGTCTTGAGCACGAGGCATACGCCGTCACGACGCAGCACAACATGTGGTCCCTGATCAAACATCGTTGTCTCCTTGGGCTGTTTCACGTGGTTTCCACGGCAAGGACGTCAACCCTTGCAATGAGCATAATTGACTTTTACGGAAAACCAGTATATATTAAGCGCTTAAGTAGAGCAAGTGGCGGCATGGCGCCCCACAACGCATATTGCACGCAACGCACGATAGCATTGGCGCTAAAGGGGTGATCGGCATGGCATTGAGCACGCAGCTTACCGAGGAACAGCAGGAGGCCATCAACACACTGGCCTCGGCTCCGGCATACGCCAACGAATCCAAACTCTCCATCTTCCGCCAGCTGCCTTGGCGCAAGAAGCTGGAATACTTTCGCGAGCATTTTCTGATACCCGTCGCAGCGGCTGCGATCATCATCGCATTGGTGACGTTCCTCGCGGTGCGCTTTATCTCCCCTGACGCACGCCCCGCATTGTACGCGGCCGTCGTCGACGACGCACTGACCACCAGCGAAGCCACGAATCTGCAAAACGAGCTGGAAGACAAGCTCGGCGTCAGCGTGATCATCGACGACTATTTCGATATGGACAAAGACGGCCTGACCAAGCTGCAGACCATGCTTTCCAGCAAGCAAATCGACGTAATCATCGCCCCGCATAAGATTTTCAAGCAGCTGGCCGGCTACGGATACCTCACCAATCTCGAATCGACCGTCAGCAAGTCGGACAATATCAAGCTCGATGACGCAACTGTACAACTTAAGGGCTTCAGCGATGCAGACGACGACGGGATCGACTCGTCCGGCACCGGCAAAGGCGCGTCGAAATCCTACGGATTGAAGCTTTCCGACGCGGCAGGTTGGACGAGCATCGCAGACAGCGACCACAGCGCGCTCATCGGCATCGCAACCGGCACCAAGAACACCGGCACCGCGCAGCGATTCATCGACTGGCTATACCGATAGGCAGTCGACCGCATCGCGGTCGCATGACGCCGTACATAACGCAACAGCAGCAACCGAAGGACTGACATGGCATCGAATTTCTTTCGCGAAGACAACCCGTACAATGTGGTGATGAGCACCATCGGCGATCTGGCGATGCTGTCGGTCGCCTGGTTCGTCGGATCGATTCCGATCGTCACCATCGGCATCTCCACCTCCGCCGCATGCGAGGTGGCGCGCACCATGCAGGAGGCACGCGATCACGGCATCTTTCGCGGCTATATCGCCGCGTTCAGACGACGCATCGGCACGAATTTCGCACTGTCGCTAATCATCGCCGCAGTATGGGCGCTGGCCGCCTTCGACTTGAGGTTCCTGTCGATGCAACGCGGCGGTGACACCATCTCGCTCGTCTACGGCGTCACCGTCGCGGTGTTTGCGATTCTCGGCGTGATGCTGGCGTTCGTACTGCCGCTTTCCGGTCGCAGCAAGCTAAGCGTGACCGAACAGATCAGACAATCGTTCAAACTGGCCGTGCTCAAGCCGCTCGTCGCCATCGCCGTGTTCGCGCTTGACATTCTGCCGATCGTACTGCTGGCCACCGTGCCGGGCGCCATCATATGGGTGCCGCTGCTGTGGATTATCGTGGCGAGCGGCGGCTCATTCTGGCTACAGATACTGATGATTCGCAAGGCCTTCAAGCTGGAATAGCCGGAACCGAGCCGGCGGGCCGAATGCCCAACGGACGCACATAGGAACCGACCTGAGGGCGCACCTGCTCAAGCGAGCCGTCGGGCAGATGATTGAGCGGGGCGAACACCGTCTCACGATGGCATCCATCTCCGCCGGCCCATCGACCGGACGGATGGTAGGCGAAACGATGATAGGCGATAATCCATTCGTCAGTGCCGGGAATGTTCACGATGTTATGGTGACCGGTGCCGTATAAGTGAAGCCTGGGATTCTGCTCGACCAGCACGCGGGGTTCGCTCCACGGCCCCGCCAACGATTCGGCTACCGCGTACTTCACGCAGTATGCCGGGTCCCTGGTGTCGTTTTCCGACCAGCTCGCGTAATACAGACCATCATGCCTGTGTACCCAGATCGCCTCTCGAAAGTCACCCGGAATCCAGCCGATCGCCTTGGATTCGTCGAAGCTCAGGCAGTCGTCGGAAAACGGCGCGATCCACGCCTTGCCATTGCCCCACAAAAAATAGCGGGTGCCGTCATCGTCGATGAATACGCCCGGATCGATGGTGTGGCAGCCGAAGGTCCCCTTGCGCACAATCGGTTCGACAGTAGGGATGAAAGGCCCATATGGAGTGTTGGCCACGGCGGTGCCGATCTGCGAATCAGCCACGAACAACAACACATATCGTCCGTCGGCGTTACGCACTATAGACGGCGCCCACGCGCCATCCGAACCCGTCCACCATGGTACGTCGCGCAGGTCGAGCGCCGGGTAACGCTCCCAATCCATCAGATTGTCGGAAACGTACACGCTGAACGCAGTGGAACCCCAGTCATCGACGCCGTCGTCGGTGCAGTACAGAAAGTATCGGCCGTCGAAAATTGCCAGATTCGGGTCGGCACAATAGCGATGCAGTGGATTGGTGGCCAGTGCGACGTTGTTCACGCGACACGGCAGATCATGCCGATCGATGGTTCGAGCGGACGTTTCCACAGCACAAACGGGGGCATCGATTTCAGTCATTGCAACCTCTTCTTTCAAACTATTCGCGTCAATTCACACCGATGCGTCAGTCAGGAGCGGCCGGGTTGAGACGGGACGGACGATCCCACACCGTCAGCACTGATCTGAACGATTTGGCGGCCAAAGCCGTCAACCTGCTGCGCAAGCGCATCGACGAGGACGGCACGGATTTCAAGCCCGAAAAGCTCACAGCCGATTTCCGGCTCGTCCGACGCGAATCCACCGGAAGGTAGACCGAACGGACACCGTCATCGTTCAGCGGGAACCGGGCCGGTGGTGCCGCGCTGCCGCAACTCATACGGCTCTTCCATGACGTTGCCAACGCGCTCACCGTCGATGAGCTTGAGCAACAGCTCGGCGGCCTTCGTACCGGTGCCCACCACATCACGGCCCATGGCGGTGAGATTCGGATAGGCGGCGGTGCACATGAAGGAATCATCCCAGGACATGATCGACAGGTCATCGGGCACCGTAATGCCTTCGGCCGTCGCCACACCGAGGCCGGACAGCGCCATCACGTCGTTGTCGTAGATGATGGCCGTGGGATGTTCCGGGAACGACAGCAGCCTCTTGGTGGCCTCGGAACCGGTTTCCGGCGTGTAGTCGGTGTGCAGGCAACGGTATCGCATGCCCAACTCGGTGGCCACGTCGGAGAAAGCGGAATCACGGATGTAGGAGTGTGCGAGCATTTCCGGGCCGGCCACGCGTGCGATATGCCGGTGGCCAAGGTCGTACAGATACTGTACCGCCTGACGAACGGCGTCGGCGTCGGCGCTCGACAGCGTCGGTAGATTGCCGGATACGGATGCGTCCGCGATGGCAAGCACCGGCATCTCGGTGTGCTCCTCGAGCAAGGTCACGCATGGGTCGCCCAATTCGATGTTGACCAGCAGCATGGCGTCCACATTGCCTGTGGCGATCCAGTCCTTGATGATGGATAGTTTGGCGTGCTCGCCCACGGCCATGCGCACCAGCAGCGAGTAGTCATGCTTTTCAAGCTCGGCGCCAAGACCGGAGATGAGCTCCATCATGTAGGATTCCACCGCAAGCAGTTTCGGATCGTAGCCGAGCACCAGACCGATGCGCTGGGTTTTGGATTTGGCCAGCGCCTGCGCCGCCCCATTGGGCTTCCAGCCCAGTTCATGGGCGATTTTCAGCACTTTGGCACGGGTGTCCTCGGAAACCCCGGATTTGCCGTTCAATGCATACGAGACCGCACTGCTGGAGACTCCGGAAGCCTTGGCGACATCAAAAATCGTCACCTTACTTTTCTGCACGGCCATGCTGATGCATCCTTCTTCATCTTTGAACTTAAGCGATTACTTAAACTGTTCTTTAGTTATTATACAGCAAAAGCGCCGCCAGACCTACGAATCTAAGTGTTTGCAACACTTTAATCGCTTAAGGTCGGCAACGCTTTCACTTATGCTTCGGCTTAACAAGCGCCATCAACTGAACGTTCAGTGAATCATCACCCGGTGAATCCTCACGTCATCTCGGCCGATGGGCGCTCGACTACCACTCGCGCTTCAGATCATTGGCGCTACGCAACACGTTGGCCGCGGCGAAAGACTGCGGATCGTCGTCGGAACCGGTGTCGATGCGCAACGTGACGCTCTCGCCCGGCAGCAACGAGACCATGCCGGCATCGACGCTGGCCTTGGCGTCAATCTTGTCGGCCATGCAGAACAGGTCGCGCACGTAGCTCGTGGCGGTGACCTTGAGCTCCACCCCGCCGTCGACGCGAGATGCCACGGTCCCAAACGCTTCAGCCGGTGCGGCAAGCTTCTGCCCGATGACTTCGGCCGGGTTGAAGATCACGCGGGCGAAGGCGCCGTCGGACGCAGTGGCCACGACAAGCTCGTTGCCGGCGTCGGCGTAGTCCACGATCTCCTCGGCCAATGGCAGACCCACATGCGAAACCGCGTCAAGCTCGACATCGAAGGTCTGGGAGGCAAGCACTTCACCGGCCAAGGTCATGCGTTCCACCTTCCAAGAGCCCTTCCAGGCCTCGCGGGTGTCGTTGAGCACAATCAGCTCATAGTGGTCGTTGGCCGTCCTGACGCCTTCCCAGCTGTGGGTTTCGCGATATTCCTCGGAGACGCGCGGCTGGATGGTAGCCAGACGCGGTGCGAAGAAGTCACGGGAGGCGTACCATAGCGGCTTGCGCTGACCGTTGAAATCCACTGCCGCCCAGGAGACGACCGGCCAGTCGTCATTGAGCTGCCAGATCAGCGCACCGGCATTGACCGGCTCAAGGGAGCGCATGTGCTCCACGCCGAAACGCATGGCCTGCGCCTGCTGCAACTGGCATGCCCAGTGCCAATCCTCGATATCGGCCCAGTTGTCGGTCGGAATGAGCCAGCTGTGCTCGCCGTCGGACGGTTTGCCGTTGACCACGCCACCGAAGCTCACGTCGTCGAGATGGCCGGGAGTGATGTGCGAACGCATGCCTCGGGCCAGCTTATAGTTGCCGCCGGAGGCCTTCTGGTGCACCAGCATCTGCTTGCCGAACGGCTCCAACTCGTCATCGTGCACGGCACCGGTGAGCGTGCTCCACGCCGGCGGTGCCTGGTAGCCAAACTCGTCGGCGAAGCGCGGGGTGTACTGCGCATACACGGTGTAGTCGGCGCGGTTCCAAGCGTCCCAGATGTGCATGGTGCCGTCGGTGTCGAAATTGGCGCCCACGAACTTGGTGAAGCTCATCGGCGAGCTCGGCAGGTAGGCGGAACGGCCCGGATCGAGCTCGGCCAACAGGGCCGGGAACAGCTCGGCATAGTAGTAGTCGCCCCACGGCTTCTCGCCGTAACCGTACTCGTTGGCCGGCAGATCGTCGTCGCGCAAGGCCTGCTTGTAGCCGCCCCATTCGGAGTAGGCCACGTAGTTCTCGTTGGATCCGTTCCACACGATCAGGCTGGCGTGCTCGGACAGACGGGTGATATGCTCACGGGCTTCGGCTTCGACTTCGGCCTTGGTTTCGGCGTCTTCCGGATAGGCGGCGCAGGCAAGCATGAAGTCCTGCCAGACCATGATGCCGTTGCGGTCGCACAGATCGTAGAATTCGTCGGATTCGTAGATGCCGCCGCCCCAGGCACGCACCATGTTGGAGTTGGACTCCACCAGATCACGGATGCCGCGTTCGTAGTCGCGCTCAGCCACGCGGGCGATGAAGGCATCGTCCGGAATCCAGTTGTAGCCGTGCGCGTGCACAGGCACGTCGTTGACGTAGATCTGGAATGGACGACCGACGTTGTCGGCACGGGTGTCGACATGCACGGTACGGAAGCCGACATGTCCGTTCCAAGCCGCTTCGGCGGAATCGCCGGCAGCGACGGCAACATCATACAGTGGCTGATCGCCGTAACCGATCGGCCACCACAGCTTCGCTTCCGGTACGGCGAGCGTCAGCACGGTTTCATTGCGGCCTTCGGCGACCACGCCGTCGGCGGCGACATCGGCACCGAAGCCGGACAAGCCGACATGTACCGGCACCGCGGCACGCACGGAATGGCACTCGTATGGGGACATGATGCGGCCCTTGCCAGCACGTTCGATCTCGACATGCACGTTGAGCAGGCCGGTGCCGTCGGCGGCGACGTCGACCAGCGGACGCACGGAGGCGATGCACACCCCGGACCAGGAGTCGATGCCGATCTCGCGCCAGATGCCGGCGTTGGCCACGTCGATGCCCCAATCCCAACCGAAGGAGTAGCTCGGCTTGCGAATCTGGTTGAATGCATGATGCTCGGTATGCGGATAGTAGCCGCGGGCCTGCTCCATACGATCGGATTCGCGTACCGGCGAAGTGAAGGTGACGGTCAGTTCGTTGGAGCCCTCGCGAAGCAGGTCACGCACGTCCCAACGGTAGGAGCGGTGGAAGTTGCGGGTGGAGGCGACCGGACGGCCGTTCAGCGCGACATCGGCGATGGTGTCGAGGCCGTAGGCGACCAGATCATGCCGGTCGGCGCCATTGTCATGCCAATCGAAGCGGCAGGTGAAGCGCCAGTCAACGTCGCCGATCCACTGCTGGTCGTTCTCGTTGGCGCCATCGAACGGATCGGCGATGAGTCCCGCGTTCAGCAGGTCCAGCGTGGCCTCTCCCGGCACGGTAGCCGGAATGCCAGCGGCGAGCGCTTCGCGTAGCGATTCAGGGGCGGCTTCAATGTTGACGGCCGTCAGCGTCCATCCGTCCGCAAGCGGGGCGAACGTGCTAGGAGTGTGAGTCATGCGAGGAATCCTTTGTAAGAAAAGAGGGGTAAGGCCGTACCGGCGATGATAGATCTTGGCACGGCCTTGGATGATGAAAAGAGAGTCTTCAGTTATATGTGCGAAGGATTATTCCTTCACGGCACCTGCCGCAACGCCGTTGTAGATCTGCTTCTGGAAGATCAGGAAGGCGATCAGGGCCGGCAGCAGGGTGATGATCACGCCTGCGCAGATCAGGTTGTACTTGGAGCCCTGCGGGCCGGTGAAGGCGTACAGCGAGATGGCCACCGTGCCGAGTTTCTGCTTGTCCTGCAGATATAGGTTGGCTGAGTAGTACTCGTTGTAGATGCCGACGCCCTTCAGGATCAGGCAGGTCACGATTGCCGGCTTCAGCAGCGGCAGGAGGATGCGGCTGTAGATGGTGAAGTAGCTTGCGCCATCCATCAGCGCGGCCTCATCGAGGGAGATCGACAGATTCTCGAAATACTGGATGAAGATGTAGATCGAGATCACGTCGGTGCCCATCGACATGATGATGTAGCCCCACAGCGAGTTGATCAGGTGGAAGGTGCCCATGATCTTGTAGACCGCGACTTGCATGGCGATGCCGGGCAGCAGGGCCGCCATCATGAACGCGGTACGGATCAGGGCGTTGCCCGGGAACTGGAAGCGGGACAGCACATAGGCCAGCTGGGTGCCGATGATGGTGGTCAGGAAGCAGACGCACACGAGCACGATCACCGAGTTGCGGAAGGCGATGCCCATGTTCGACAACTTGAAGGCCTCGGCATAGTTCTCGAAGTTGAAGATGTTCTTCGGGAAGGTCATCACGGAGGTGGAACGCCACTCGTCGGTGCCCTTGGCCGCGGTGAAGAAGCAGGTGACCAGCGGTAGCAGAATCCAGAAGGTGATGAACACCAGGCTGAAATACTTGAGGAAGCTCAGAACCCACAGCTTGAGATGATAGCCGAAGCTTACCTTCTGTACCTCGGCCTGCGGTGCGACGGTTGCAGTAGTCATCACGCACTCACCTTTCCGTTCTTGAACAATGGAGCTTTGCCGGCCTGGACCTTGTTGGCGGCCTTCATGGCGCGCCTGCGGGCCTTGTCGGCCTTCTTGGCCTGCTTGCGGGCCTTTGCGGTACCGTCGTCGGCATCCCTGAACAGGAAGCCCATGACGATCTTCTGCAGCAGGGTGCAGATGATGATGATGATCAGCAGGATCACGGCCATGGCGGATGCCAGGCCCACCTTCTGGTCGGTGTGTGCGATCTTGTCCATCTGCACCATGTAGGTGCCGGTGCCGTTGGCGCCGGAGGTGATGACGTACGGGCCTTCGAAGGCGGAGAGCGAGCCGGTGATGGACAGGATGATGTTCAGCACCAGGATGGTCTGGATGCCCGGCAGGATGATGTGCTTGAACTGCTGCCATTTGTTGGCGCCGTCGATTTCGGCCGCTTCGTACAGCGAGGAGTCGATGGACATGATCGCGCCGATGAACAGGATCAGGGTTGAGCCGAGGTAGCGCCAGATGGAGGAGGCCACCAGCGACCAGTTGTTGATGGACTGGTCCCTCAGCCAGTACGGCAGCGTGTCCTGGGTGAAACCGCACCACTGAAGCACGGTGTCGAGCACGTAGCCACGGGTGTAGAAGAACTTGAAGATGAAGCCGACTGCGATGCCGTTGATCAGGTAGGGGAAGAACATCGCGCCCTTGAAGAACGAGCCGCCACGGACGTGGAACGCCAGCACGGTCGCCAGATACAGGGCCAGGGCCACCTGAATGAGTGCGCCGGCCATGTAGTAGAGGCTGAGCTTCAGGGTGGCAAGCAACTCCGGTCGGGTGAAGATGTCGATGTAGTTCTTCATGCCGATGAAGCGCGGGGTTCCGATGTACTTCATCTTGTAGAAGGAGTATCCACACATCTGGATGAACGGCCAGTAGGTGAACACCACGAGCAGTGTGACCGGGATGACGCAGAAGGCGACGATGATGCCGGCCTTCTTGTAGTCGCGCTTATGGGGATTGAAAGGGATGTCATCCACGGAGGTGGCCGTGGCACCCGCAATCGCGGTAGTCATGATTCTCTCTTTTCGTTGACGTACCAGTGATATGAAAAGCCGGCGGCCGCAACCGGTTGGGAGCGGTCGCCGGCAGGAGAAAGGGATGGAGGAGAAGTCTTGGCTGGCCTAGGCCGGCCTGCGACGATCAGTACTTGGCTTCCGCGTCGTCGTCCTGCATCGCCTTGTACCAGGCGTCGTTCCAGTCCTTCATGATGTCGTCGAAGGACTTGTCCTTGTTGGCGGCGTGCTCGACAATGGCCTGAACGCGCTTGTTGCCGTTGGAGTTGATGCCCAGCTCGGAGTCGGAGTTGACCTCGGTGAACAGATCCTCTTCGCCTTCGAGGGAGTCTGCGTCAGGCTCCATGGTGACGTCCTTGAAGTCCTCGTAGATGGACGGCAGGTCGGTCTCGCCGTACTTGATCGGGATGCCGCCTTCGTTCATGGCGTAGCCGGATTCCTCGGTGAGCCACTTGACGAAGATCATGGCGGCTTCCTGGTTGTCCTTGGAGGACTTCTTGTTGATGCCCATGGAGTAGTTGCCGCCCATGGAGGCGTACTGCTTGCCCTTGATGGAGATCGGGAACGGCATGTAGCCGATGTCGTCGGCGTTGTCGCCGGCCTGCTGCATCTGGGTCACGGCCCAGGCGCCCAGCACCATGGTGGCGATCTGGCCGTTGTTGATCATGCTCTTGGAGGACTCCCAATCGGTGGTGGAGTAGTCTTCTTCGGTCAGACCGTCGGCAACGGCATCGTAAAGAATCTTGTAGACGTTGTAGGCGTGGGTGCCGTCACCCGGATCCTTGAACGGGGCCTTGGTGTGAACCAGCTTCTGGTTCATGTACTTGGTGTCACCGGTTGCGGTGGTGCCGATGTAGGCATCCCAGGCGCCCATGGTGAAGCCGGCCGCGTAGTTGGTGTACAGCGGGATGGCGTCGGTCTTTTCCTTGATGAGCTTGAGGTCGGCGATGAACTCTTCCGGAGTGGTCGGCAACTCGGTGATGCCGGCCTTCTTGAAGACGGCCTTGTTGTAGACGACGCCGGAGGTCTGGCCGTCGGTGGCGACGCCGTAGGACTTGCCGTCGTAGGCCTTCTCGGAGGCGAGCTTGACCTGCTTCTGCATGGTATCGAGGGAGCCGTAGGAGATGAAGTAGTTCTCCAGTTCGGACTTGTCGACAGACGGAATCATCATGATGTCGCCCCAGTCGCCGCCCTGCAGGCGGGTCAGCGCGTTATCCGCGTAGTTGGTGTCGGTCTGGGCCTCGACCTTGATGTTCGGATAGATCTTGTTGAAGTCGGCGATGTAGGACTTCCAGTTCTTGCCCGGATAGGAATCCAGGCCCATGTCGGTACGGCCGTTGTAGAACTTGATGCTGGCCGTAATGTCCTTGCCGGTCTCGCCGAGCTTGATCTTGTCGTAGGTCAGGTCCGTCACGCCACTGGAGTCGTTGCTGCCACCGCAAGCTGCCATGCTCACCGCGCAGACGGCCGCGACACCGGCTGCGACGATCTTCTTGAGATTCATCTTCTGATCCTTCCTTATGAATCACTTGTTCATCACCGTTGAAGACTCGGCACCGATTCTTCGTTGGTGATGCCTCTCATCTCAGGCCTCTCTGCCTGCCTTTGATGAAGTGGTGATTATTACGATAAGTGAACCCCTTAAGTTTGTCAAGCGCTTAAGTTGTGTCGTGTCGCGCCACAGCCGTGCGATTCTTCAACCAATCGCACATTCTCAGCATTTTCTCAATTTTCTTTAAACGTTGGAAAATCAGCTATTTCGGCATCCTATCGGAATACCGGCAAGCATTCAGTAAGTTAACATTAATGGCGTTAACGTTAATTTCTTTACCCGAGTGTCGTTAAGCGCTTAAGTACCCTTTGTTTACCCGTCGCCATGCCGTAGTCACACTGGAAATCGGCGCATTGCGCCAATCGGAGGTGTGACGCGTCGGCAGACTTAAGCACGAACGGAATGCGCGACGGCCACACCCATCCACCCACCTCAGTCATGGTGCGGATCACGGATGTCATCGACCCCTCAGCCACGCGAGGCGATGAAGTCTCGGTACCACAGGAAGCTGTCCTTCTTCGTGCGCTCCTGGGTGGCGTAATCGACGTAGGTGATGCCGAATCGCTTGGCATAGCCGAAATACCACTCGAAATTGTCGAGCAGCGACCACACGAAATAACCGCTCAGCGGCACGCCATCGTCCAATGCACGCTTCGCGGCGGCGAAATGTCGCTCAAGATAATCGATGCGATCGGCGTCATGCACCGCCTTGGTACCGTCCTCGTTCACGACCAGCTGGTCCCTGCAGGCCATGCCATTTTCGGTGATGACCAGATCGACCTCCGGATAGCGGTCATGCACACGCATCAACGTGTCGTACAGGCCCTGCGGGTCGATGTTCCATCCCATGTCGGTGTGCGGACCGTCGGTCGGCAGCCAATCGATGTCGGAGGCGCCGGGGCAGGTGGACGGGCCGGTCTCCTGCGGGAACTGCGGACGGTCGCTCATGGCCACACGATTGGTGGAGTAATAGTTGACGCCCAGCACATCGATCGGCTGGTGCGCGTTCTCCAGGTCACCCGGCTGTATGAAGCTCCAGTCACAGATGCCCTTGGTGATGGCGAACAGTTCGTCAGGGTAGCGGCCACGCAGCATCGGATCAAGGAAGGCACGATTGGCGATCAGGTCGAGACGATGGCAGGCATCGGCATCACCGCGATTGAACGGCATGTTCAGCGTGACCGAATACTTCGACTTGTCGCCGACGATGTCGCGCACCGCCTGCACCATCAGGCCGTGGGCGAGATTCAGATGATTCACCGCCGGAAATGCGCCCGGACCGAGTCCCAGCCCCGGAGCCTGCTCCTTCGCACCATAGCTCAGATATGAGGCGCACCACGGTTCGTTCAGCGTGGTCCATGTGTCGACGCGGTCGCCAAGCCGTTTGGCGACGACGGCCGCATAGTCGCCCAACGCATAGGAGGTCACACGATTGAGCCAGCCGCCCGCATCCTCCAGATACTGCGGCAAATCCCAGTGGTAGAGCGTCACGACCGGCTTGATGCCGTACTCGAGCAGGGTATCGACGATGCGCTCGTAGAAGTCGAGACCCTTCGCATTCGGGATGCCGTTCGGCGTGGGCATGATGCGCGGCATGGCGATCGAGAAACGGTAGGCATCCACGCCCAAATCGTTGAGCAGCGCCAGATCCTCCCGCCAACGATGGTATGAATCCGTGGCTACGTCGCCGGTATCGCCTGCGAAGGTGGCTCCCGGAGTATGGCTGAAAGTATCCCAGATCGAGGGGCAGCGACCGTCCTCGTTCACCGCGCCTTCGATCTGATAGGCTGCCGTAGCCGTGCCAAAAACGAAATCCTTCGGGAATGTGTTCTCCATTGCACGTCCTTTCCTGAAGCGGTTAAGATAGTGTTTGGTCTTTTATTCTAAAGTACCGCCCTCGGCAACGCGCACGAAAGGGGTGCCATCATCATCACCTGGAATGCGCGCGAGGTAACGGATATCTCTATGATTGCCTCAAAGATGCGAATCAGAAGGTAAGGAAGCTTGCCATGCATACAATCACATTTGACGATCCGGCACTGCGATTCATGGGACGCATCGATGACGATAATCCGAAAGCACCGATCTGGGTGTTCCCATATACGCAGGTCTCGTTCCGCTGCACCGGCTCCCACATACGCGTAAAGCTACGCAACCACTGGAATTACGGCGACATCTTTCTCGGAGCCATCATCGACGGACTGGAAGTGAAAGTGCCGGTGCCAATCGACGCCACGACCATCACCCTAGCCGAGCATCTGCCGGATATCGAGCATGAAGTGACGATCTTCAAGCGTCAGGACGGCGGCATGTGTCATCTTGAGATGCTCGGCATCGAACTGGATGACGGCGCGACCATCCTGCCGCCGGCCGATGCGCGACCGCCACGTCGTATGGAGGTGTATGGCGATTCCGTCTCCTGCGGCGAACGCAACGAGGCCATACGCTACGTAGGTCAGGCCGATCCGGAAGTCGATCTGAGCGGGTATTCCGACAGCTGGCATTCGTATGCGGCGATTGCCGCGCGGATGCTCGGCGCGGAACTGCACGACATATCGCAGGGCGGCGCTCCCCTGCTCGACGGCATCGGCTGGTTCAATGCACCGCACTATCTGGGCATGGAAAGCATGTGGGACCGCATTGCATACAATCCGGCGCTGGGTGAGACGAAGCCTTGGGATTTCACACGGTATACGCCGCATGTCGTGCTCGTGGCATTAGGGCAGAACGATGCGCATCCGCATGATTTCATGGCGTCGGATTACGCGGGTGAAGCGGCCCGGCACTGGCGTACGCGCTACGTCGATTTCATACATGCCCTACGTGCGAGGTATCCGAAGGCGCTGATTGTGCTCGCCACCACGATTCTGGTGCACGACCCGGCATGGGACCGTGCGATTGACGAAGTATGCGAGACGGTACGTTCCGAAGGCGACATCCGCGTAGAGCATTTCCTTTACTCCCGCAACGCCTCCGGCACCCACGGCCATCCACGCATCCCCGAGGACGAGGAGATGGCCGGCGAGCTGGTCGCCTACCTAGAGTCCTTCGGCCCGGATGTATGGGAGTGACGTGCGGGACCGAACACCGATGCGATTCCGGCAGCAATCGGGCGATCGGCTACCGCCCTACCTTCAGTCCTCGCGGTCGGTGAGATCCAAACGGAACGGCTGGGCGGGCAGATTGTCGCTGTTGAACAGCGGCGCCGGTCCCCAACTGTGCCAGGCGTACCGCAACGCCACCGGCTTGGGGACCTCGGAAGTTGCCAACGTGATCGTACCGATGCTGCGGCTGTTGATCGGGATGCCGAATTCCGTAGCGTTGTAGTCGACCACGTTGATCTTCGCATTGACCAGATCTTCGATATCGCAATCCACGAAAATCGCCGCCGTCGCCGGATGGAACACACCGTCGACACCGGCCAACTCAAAACCGGAACGCTCGGCATTGCGCACCAGGGAAGGCAATTGGTCGACGAAATCATCATCGGTATCATCCGGTGTGACGCCCTCGAAATGCAGACCGTGCGCATACCGGAAGAACAGGCAGACATGGCCGTTCTCACCGCAACGGAATCCCAACACCGTGGGACCGTACACCGGCACGTCGTCAAGGCCGTAGATTTGCCGCAACGCGCACTCCGCCAGGCGTTCGCCCGGCGTGCGTTTGTCGGTCGGATGCACGTTGTCGAATTCTCCGCAGTCAATGGTGCAGATGGCGTACACATTGTCGATGGTCTGCGCCGCATCCCACTGGGCCTCGCGCAACACCGGCCAGAGCATCGGATCGGTGCCCGCGTCGGCATGGCCCTTATCGATCCACTGCGGCAGTTGCACGATGAGGAACGGTAGATTCTCGCTCCACAACGCGCGCCATTCACCGATCATCATGCCAAGCAACTCACGGTAGGATTCGCAGTACGGTTCATCCTCCTCGCCCTGATACCACAGGAATCCCGCCAGCGAATACGGCACGACGCGTTCGAGCATGGCATGGAACGGACCCGTCGGACGCCACTGCGAGGTCGGCGTGACCGGCGGCGGCCATGGGCATTCGCCATATCGTTGGTTCAACGTATCCCAAGTGACATCCGGGTCCGCTTCGCGCGCAGCTGCGATCGAAGCGTTCCAAGTGTCGAAACGTTCCTGCCAGGCGGAAGTCTCCAGATCGAACTGCGCCTGCGTCTTGCCCGCGATCGCTTCGTCGAATCGGGTGAGATAGCCCTGCCCCGCTTCACTGGATCGCAGGGCGTCTTCGCTCATCCAACAGCTGATCGACGTACCGCCGATATAGCAGTCGATGATGCCGATCGGCAGATCGGGATCAAGCTCGTCGCGCAGCTTGCGTGCGAAATAGTAGGCGACGGCACTCATCACACCACTGTTTTCCGGAGAGGACTCCTGCCAGCCGGAGGCATTCTCGGCATTGCGGTCGATCACACCGGTTTTCGGCACATTATAGAAGCGCAGCAGCGGATCGGTGCAGTCCTCGAGCTCCGCATCGGCATCATCGCTGTTGCGCAACTCAAGTTCCATATTGCTTTGGCCTCCGGCCAGCCAGACCTCGCCGATAAGCACATCATGGAATTCGATTGAGTCGTTGCCCGCGGTCACACGCAGTGTGTACGGGCCGCCTTCGGACTGGGCCGGCAGCATGATGCGCCAGTAGGAGAAGCCATGCCTGACCTCCATCGAAGCGTAGGCGTGCGCCTGAGCCACAGGGGAACCGTCAGGCGTACAGATCGCTGCCGTAACCTCAAGGCCGGCACAATCGGCATTCAACGCGCCGAACACCACGATCGGCTTATTGCGTTGCAACACCATGTGCGAGGCGAAAATCGGAGCGACGTACAGCACTCCGGATGCGGTACGGTTTTCCGCCGGCTCAGCCGAGGTCATCATGTCGGAACCGGGTGCGGGACCAGTCGCTGTAACCATAGCTTCTCTTCCTATCGAATCGTCCTATGCACAAATCGTAGGCGAAAACTCATAAAAAATCCGGCAATCAATCATCTGGCGAGTGTCCTGCCAACGCGGCGTTACCACCTATCATCCCCTCGAAGTGACCGCGTGCACGCCACCGAATCGTACGCGGCACAACGTTATGCCGCCCCTCCTGCGTCTGCTTCCATTGGCATAGGGTTGGGATGCCATGCAAAAAGGCGACCACTCCGAGTTGAACTGCGCCCCGATTGTTGGACGTTGTTAAATAGGATACAGGTCTAGGCTGCGAGGGACACGCTTCGGAATTCCTCCGGGGTGTGTCCCTCGAGTCGTATCTGGCGTCGTCTGGTGTTCCAGTGGATGACGTACGCGTCAAGTTCTCGTTTGAATTGCTCGTACGAGTCGAATTCGCGCCCCCGGTAGAACTCGTCCTTGAGGTGTCCGAAGACCTGTTCGGTGGCGGCGTTGTCCAGGCAGTTGCCCTTGCGGCTCATGGACTGGCGGATGCCCAGCCGTTCGAGCTCCCCGCGCCACCACGGGTGCTGGTACTGCCATCCCATGTCCGAGTGCAGGATCGGGTTCGCGCCCCCGGGCAGCCTGGCTTCGAGCATGGCGAGCAGACGCCGCTGCTGCCCCATGCCGGGGTGCCGGCTCACGTCCCAGGCGACGATTTCCTTGCTGGCCATGTCGTACACGGGCGCGAGGTAGGCCTTGCCGCCCGCGACCTTGAATTCGGTGACGTCGGTGCCGAGTTTTTCGAACGGCTTGCCGGCGGTGAAGTCGCGTTTGAGCAGGTTCGGCACCCCTCCGCCAGCGTCGCCCCTGTACGAGCTGTAGCCTCTCCATGGATTCCTGGCGCGGATCGGGCATCTGAGTCCCATGCGGCGCATGACCCTCAGGACGCTCTTGGCCGACACCTTCTGTCCGAACTCGTGGACCAGGCACATATGGATCTGCCGGTGGCCGCACCCGTTGGCCGTCCTTTCCCAGATCTCTGCGACCATGGGATCGAGGTCGGGGCGCGTCTCATGCGCCGGATGCGACAGATGGTGGAAATACGTGGATCTCGCCAACCCGCTGATCTTCAGCAGGTGGTCGAGCCGGTGCCCCTGCCCTGCGAGCAGTCGGACGACGGCGCTTCGCTCGCGCTTCGTGACTTCTGCGCCCGCAGGGCCCGGAGTTTTTCCAGGTACGCGACCTTCGCCTTCAGGTAGGCGACCTCCTCGGTCAGCTCCTGCTCCCGCGTGGGTTTCGGCCTTGGCTTGGATTTCGCGCCTTTAGGCCTGCCCTTGGGCTTCGGCCTCAACGCCTCCGCGCCACCGGCACGGTATTCGCGGCACCAACGCTGCAGCGGGGCGATGCTCGCTATCCCGTACCTGGCCATGACCTCGGCCACGCTCAAGCCGTTCTCGACGTGGTCCCGCGCCGCCGCGACCTTCGTCTCCCAGTCATAACGCCTGTTGCCGGTGGTTCCCATGACCGCCTCCCCGCCGTTGGATCTGTACAGCATGATCCATTTTTCCGCAGTCTGCACGGGCATCGCAAACCGACGGGCGAGGGAGCGTTTGCCCACGCCGGCCTCAATGAGCCTCAGCGCCTCGCGCCGGAACCCGTCGTCATAGTGCTTCCTCCGATCCTCACGCATACGAAAGAACCACACCTCCAATCATCGAATCCGAATTTCTTCAGTCCAATAATCGGGGTGCGGTTCAAGTGGGGGTGGTCGCCTTTCATCGATTGCCGGTCAGCCGGTTTCAGTCAGCCGATCCGCGGATGCTCACTGCACCTGAGAACGGGCGATCTTGCCGGTGAAGGTAGCCATATCGGCGTCGTCGTCCTGGCCGTTGTTCCAGGAGAACATGGCGCGCAGCTTCGGGCCGACGGTCTCGATGCGAACGTTGCCGTACTCCTCCTGCAGTTCCTTGAACTTCGGAGCGCCGGCATCCTGATCGTCGATGAACTCCTTGGCGAAGGAGCCGTCCTGGATGCGGCCCAGGTGGTACTGCATGCGCTTGCGGCAGTCCTCGTTGATGACGGTGTTGGTGTAATCGCCGTACTGGGCGGTGTCGGAGCAGGACCAACGGGCCTTGTTCAGGCCACCCTCGTTCATGAGGTCGACGAGCATCTTGAGCTCGTGGCAGACCTCGAAGTAGGCGATCTCCGGCTGATAGCCGGCGTCGGTGAGGACCTCGAAGCCCATTTCGACAAGCTTGTTCACGCCACCCATGAGCACGTTCTGCTCGCCGAACAGATCGGTCTCGGTCTCTTCCTTGAAGGTGGTCTTGATGGCGCCGGCGCGCAGGGCACCGAGGGCCTTGGCGTAGGCCAGGGTGATGTCCCAAGCGTCGCCGCGCGGATCCTGCTCGACGGCCACCACGACCGGGACGCCACGGCCGTTGGCGTACTCACGGCGCACGATGTGGCCCGGGCCCTTCGGGGCGACCATGAAGACCGGGTGATCCTCGCTCGGCTTGATGTAGCCGTAGTGGATGTTGAAGCCGTGGGCGAAGGCGATGGCCGCGCCCGGCTTGATGTTCGGCTCGATGTCGTTGGCCCAGATGGTGCGCTGGTACTGATCCGGAGCCAGGATCATGATGATGTCGGCCTCAGCGGCGGCTTCCGGAACGGACTTGACTTCCAGGCCCTGCTCCTTGGCCTGCTCGACGGACTTGGAGGTCGGACGCAGGCCGACGACCACGTCGACACCGGAGTCACGCAGGTTCAGCGCATGGGCGTGGCCCTGGGAACCGTAACCGATGATGGCAACCTTCTTGCCATCGAGGACGGAGAGATCGCCGTCGTTCTCGTACCAGATTTGTGCAGCCATTGTATTGGCACTCCTTTTATCGTAGTGGGGTGAACGCCACCAAAGCGTTCGGGTTTCTACCATTCGCAGATATGAAATTCGTGTTTTCGTGCATGGATTTTGTCCTGCAAACTGGGGTCTATCCTACCCGAGCGCACTCCTAAACCGCCACTCAGTCCAAAAGGTGAGCCATAGCACCGAAAAATCACCGAGTCAAGAGCCGAAAATCGAAAAACCGCCACCCGTATCGGAACGGATGGCGGTTTCGTATCTCAGCCGAATCAGGCTGAGAACCAGTCAGCGATCAACTTGCGTCAAGCGGCGCGACGGCTCACTGCACCTGGGTGCGGGCGATCTTACCGTTGAAGGACTCGGCCATATCGGCATCGGCGTCCACCTGGTTGTTCCAGGAGAACATGGCGCGCAGCTTCGGGCCGACGGTCTCCAGATGCGGGTGGCTGTACTCCTCCTGCAGCTGCTTGAACTTCGGCGCGCCGGCGGCCTGGTCATCCATGAACTCCTTGGCGAAGGAGCCGTCCTGAATGCGCTTGAGCTGATACTGCATGCGCTTCTTGGTCTCCTCGGTAATCACGGTGGAGGTGTAGTCGCCGTACTGGGCGGTGTCGGAGCAGGACCAACGGGCCTTGTTCAGGCCACCCTCGTTGGCCAGATCGATCAGCATCTTAAGCTCGTGGAACACCTCGAAGTAGGCGATCTCCGGCTGATAGCCGGCCTCGGTCAGCACGTCGAAGCCCATGTCGCACAGGTGGTTGATGCCACCCATGAGCACATCCTGCTCGCCGAACAGATCGGTCTCGGTCTCCTCGGTGAAGGTGGTCTTGATGGCGCCGGCGCGCAGGGCACCGAGGGCCTTGGCATAGGCGAGGCACAGATCCCAGGTCTTGCCATCCGGATCCTGCTCGACGGCCACCACGACCGGGACGCCACGGCCGGCGGCATACTCACGGCGCACGATGTGGCCCGGGCCCTTCGGCGCGACCATGAACACCGGGTGATCCTCGCTCGGCTTGATGTAGCCATAGTGGATGTTGAAGCCGTGGGCGAAGGCCAGAGCGGCGCCCGGCTTCAGATTCGGCTCGATCTCGGACTTGTAGACGGCGGCCTGATACTGGTCAGGCAGCAGGATCATCACCACATCCGCTTCGGCGGTGGCGTCGGCCACGGACTGGACCTCCAGGCCCTGCTCCTTGGCGTATTCCACGGACTTGGAGGTCGGACGCAGGCCGACGACCACGTCGACACCGGAGTCACGCAGGTTCAGCGCATGGGCGTGGCCCTGGGAACCGTAACCGATAACGGCCACCTTCTTGCCATCGAACACGGACAGATCGGCGTCCTTTTCGTACCAGATAGTTGCTGCCATGATTGGCGCTCCTTTTATGTTTTTCGTGATTGCGGGATGGAAAGTCTTCCCGGATTGTTCGCGATGTTCTTCTGTTGTTCGGTTGTTGCGGCGGCTCGCGATTCCTAGGATGTTGCTCCCCCCGGATTGTGTCCGCGGAACTCGCCCCGCCTCTCCTGCGGAACCGTTCTAGTCCCGCTTTCTTTATGGTGGTTGTCGGCGTTCACATAGTGACTATGTTTTTTGTCGAACGGTTTTTCACGGTGGTATCGGCACCCTTACTTGGTGAAATCGACGTCCTTCGTCTCCCTGCAGCTCAACACGGCGACGAGGCAGCACAAGGCCATCACGCCAAGGTACAGGCCCACGGAGTGCACGCCCCAGTGGTGGGACAGCCAGGTGGCGATGGTCGGCACGAACGCCGCGCCGACGATGGCGGCCAGATTGTAGCCGATGCCAGAGCCGGAGTAACGCACATTGGCGTCGAACAGCTCGGGCAGGAAGGCGCCGATCGGACCGAATGCCGTGCCCATCAGCGCGAAGCCGATGCACAGGAAGGCGAGGTTGGCCACGAAGTTGCGCTGTCCGACGACCGCGGAATCAAGCAGGAACGGGAACAGCAGCGCGAAGGCCACGAGGCAGCAGGACGAGATGACGATCACGCGCCTGCGGCCGAACCTGTCGGCGTTCACGCAGGAGATCATGATGAATGCGGCGAATACGCACACGGCCACCATCAGCATGAACAGATATTCCTGATTGGTGAAGCCGAGGTCGCCACCGCCGTCTTCCACGCTCTTGGTGCCCCATGCGAGCGACCAGGTCGCCAGCGTGTAGAACAGCGTATAGGTGACGGCCACCAGGAACGTGGCCTGGATGACCTGCTTCCAGCTCTTCCTGAAGACTTCGGCAAGCGGCGACTTGACGACCTTCTTCTGCTCCTGCGCCATGCGGAAGATCGGAGTCTCCTCCATCTGCACGCGCACGACCAGGCCGACGATCACCAGCACTGCCGACAGCAGGAACGGCACACGCCAGCCCCAAGAGAGCATGGCCTGGTCATCATTGAAGGTTTCCAGCAGGAAGTAGGTGCCGTTCGACAGGAAGAAGCCGATCGGGGCGCCCAACTCCGGGAAGGAGCCGTAGAGTGCGCGCTTGTCTTCCGGAGCGTTCTCGGTGGCGACCAGAGCCGCTCCGGACCATTCGCCGCCCAGACCGATGCCCTGTACGAAGCGGCACAGACACAGCACGGCCACCGCAACGACGCCCCACTGGTCGTACGTCGGCAGGCATCCGATCAGAAAGGTTGCAATGCCCATGGTGAGCAGAGAGACCACCAACGTGGTCTTACGGCCCATACGGTCACCGAAATGGCCGAACACCAGCGAGCCCAGCGGGCGGGCGATGAACGCGATGGCGAAAGTCAGCAGGCTGGCCAGCAACGCCACGGTCGGGTTGGCGGTGTCTCCGAAGAAGACCCTCGGAAAATAGTTTGCAGCGGCGGTGCCGTATGCGTAGAAGTCGTAGAACTCGATGGCGGTACCGACCATGGAGGCGGCGATTACGGTCTTGACCGAATCGCGCACCATCGCCTGTGCTTTGCCGGCAGCTGTCTCGACTGCACTCATTGATGTACTCCTGTACGTCTCACGCGTTACCGACTCCCAACTTGCGCCGATAACGCTGCTCGTTCTGTTGCCGGCTTCAATCCACTCCGTTGCCTTCACGCCTTGTGGGCGGCAACGCAAAAGGCCCCGCTTCATGCAGGGCCTTCAACGTGTGTTTCGCGCGCTTCAAACCCTGCCTCCGTTGGCGAGGGATTGAAGCTGTATTGCTCGAATCAGTCCGCCAACGAAAGCGGAATAATAATTCGTGCGGACAGCAGTACGCGTGCAACCATTCCGTTCATCATGGCGGACCTCCTTTCGCAAAGTCTTGACGTTCGGCGAGCGCTTCGCTCGAACTAAGCGGTAAACATAAGCGCGCCCACTCGCCCTCTCCACCAAAGGTTCACTATGTGGACGCGTACAATCACTTCAGCAGCATCGTCAGCACGCCGGCCAGCAGCATGAAGCCGATGGCGACGCCGAACAGCGGCAGGTATGCCGCAAGTGCGGTAATCGCAAGCGCACCTGCGATGACGCCAAGCAGCAAGCCGAGCGTATTGGCCACGCTGAAGGCCGCCAGGGAACGGCCGACGGAGCGTACATCCGGCAGAGTCGCCAGATTGAGGCTTTGGCTGGTACCGTCGTACATCGCATAGGCGAAACCGGCGATCAGTGCGTACAGGCCGACGCCGAACAGTTTGTCGGCCATCATGCACGGAGCTGCGGCGCCAATCACGAACAGCATGCAGGAGATGACGGCGGGAACACGGGCGTCTTCGAAGGCACGGGCGATCGGACCGAGCAGTAGCACGGCCATCAGCGAACCGACGAAAGCGGCGACGGCCATCAACGCCACGACCGCACCGGCACCGGTCAGGCCGTAGCCGGACAGCCCGTCTGCGTCGAGATCGAATGCCGCGAGATACCACTGGTATACGGCAATCAGCGTGGTGGCGGCGACGGCCAGCATGCGTGCGATGAAGGCGACGGCGAATTTCGGCGCATGCTTCGGAGGCCGGTACTGTGAGAAGAACGAGCCCTTGCGCACGCTCTCGCGCGGCATGTAGGTGCTGGAGCCTTCGCGCGGCAGTACGAGCAACGTGACGATGCCGGCCACGATGAACCAGATGGCGAACAGCATGATGCCCGAGCGTGTGGTGCCATCCCAGCCGGATTCAGCGGGATGCATGGTGCGGTAGACGGCCACGAGAATGCCGAGCAACTGGCCGAGCGCAAGCCCCATGCCATGCCAGGAATCGGCGCGGTCGCGGAACTTGTCGGGCACGCGTTCGCCGAATGCCGCGGCCAGAGGCATGGCGATCATGGCATAGCCGATTTGCATGAGCAGCCAGAACACGATGACGAGCTGCAGGAGGTCGCATACCGACAGTATCGCCAGTGAAGCGGCGCTCAGGAGCGCTCCGCTGATGATCCATGGGGTGCGGCGGCCGAGCGGACCGAAGGTATGGTCGGAGCCGACGGCGATCCAGGCGTTCATGAAGAAGCTCAGCACCATGCCGAGCGCCATGGTCAGGGCGAGGCCGGCAACACGCCCGTCGCCGACCAGCTGGTCGATGCGCTGCGGGATGAGCACGACGTCAAGTGCGGCAATCGGTGCGGCGAACAGCAGTGAGCCGAGCGCGAAGCCCGCAGTGAGGCGGTTGACCTGCAATGCGTTCGGCCTGCTGCCGTCGGGGGCGGTCATCGGGTCGCGCAGATCAAGGAAGGAGGATTCCAGATTCGGCACGGCCGCATCGAGATGCGCGGCCGCGGTCAGCGGTGAGCCGCCTTCCGCGAGGCGGGCGGCCTGCACTTCCGGGCGTTCGTTGGAGGCTTCCGGCACACGTGGACGCTGCTGCACGGCCAGACGCTTCAGGGCGGCCTTGGCTTCCGGGGTCAGCGTCTTCTCGTAATCGGGTCGATCGTCGATGCCGGGACGGATGAATACCTGACCGGGCAACGGCTGCGGAGTGGGCATGGTTTCGTTCTGGTTATCGTCAGTCATGGAAAGTCTTCTCTCAGGGGCATATACGCCGATCGCCCGGACACACTGCGTCGGTGCGTTCGGGCGATCGTTTGCGAGAGAAACTATATCAACATGCTGAGAATAATCTCATTTCACATTCTTGATGCGCATGATCAGGAAGGCGGCGATGAGCACGATGACGATGGCCACGCCGAAGACCACGGTGTAGGCGACGACCGGGGTCTTGGAGACGCCCATCACGGCCTTCACGATCACGACGAGAATCGAGGTCATGCCTGAGCCGATCACGGTGGAGAGCGTATTGGCGAGGTTCAGGATGCCGAGGTCCTTGCCCGCTTCCTCCGGATTCGGCAGCACGGAGACGTTCAGCGCCTGATCGATGGCGTTATAGATGCCGTAGCCGAGTCCGGCGACGCCCGCGAACAGCAGCATGCCGGTGGCGGAGCGGAAGAGCATGGGCATCAGCGCACCGACGGCGAACAGGCAGCTGGCCAAGGCGACCGGCACTTTGCGCATGCCGATTTTGTCGGTGATCGGACCTGCTGCGACGGCGGCAATCAGGGAGACCACCAGCGTGATGACGGCCATGGTGGCGATAAGCTCCGCCGCCTTGACGTTGGCGCCGGGATCGCCGGCGAACACGTAATCCTGCGCAATGTACAGCTGGTAGGTGTTGATCATCCAGTAGCCGCCCATCATCATGGTGCGGCCGGCGAGCGCGTAGTAGAAGTCGGGCGCGTTCTTCGGCGGACGGAAGCTCATGAGCATGGACTTGACGTTGAGTTCGCCACGGGCCTCGTCGCGATTGGATTTCTCGCGAGGCCAGATGAGCACCACGACGATGCCGGTGAGGCTGAAGATGGCCATGCCCATCATCCAACCGCCGAAGATGCCGGCCTCGCCCTGCTTGAGCAGCTGTGCGCCGACGAAGGAGCCGAGGGTCTGCCCGACGGCGATGCCCGCGCCGTAGAAACCGGAGACGGTGCCGCGGAACTTGTCGGGCACGCGGTCGGACATGGTGGCCACGTATGGGGCGAGCATCATGTTGTAGCCGAGCTGCGCGCAGCACCACAGGATGATGATGAGCGGTTCGGAATGGGTCAGCGAGACGGCGCCGATGCTCAGGCCGGTCACCAGACCGCCGGCGACCATCCACGGAGTGCGCTTGCCGAACCGTGAACGGGTCAGATCGGAGAAGGTGCCGAAGACGATGTTGGCGAGCAGCGCCACCACGGATCCGAAGATGTTGACCAGACCGAGCATGGACTCCTTGCTGGCCGGGTCGATGGATTCGAACACGCGCGGCAGGATGATGGAACTCAGGGCGACCCACGGGATGGCACAGGCCACGGCGGAGATGGTGAAGCCGATGCCGAGGCGGATGACCTCCGTTTTGGTCGGGCGGTGACCGTCGGCGGAGACCATCGGATCGCGCATGTCCATGAAGGCGGAGGATGGATCCGGTACGGCGGTGTCCACGGCGGCGATGGCGCCGAGACCGGAGCCTGCGGCGTCGGATGCCGCGGCGAGGTTGGTGGCTTGCACCTGCGCGTCGGTCTGGCTGGCATCCCCGGCTCGACGTTCGGGCATCGATGCCGCCAAACGAGTGACCGCTTCCTTTTGCTCCGGAGTCAAAGTCTTGTCATAATCCGGGCGGTCGTCAATGCCCGGTCGAACGAACTTGTCCATGATAAACCCCTTTTATATGGCCCGACCTCAGTATCGAACCGGTTCGATACTATCTCGGAACCGAGCGTATTTCAATTCTGGGTTCTTCCGCGCGTGTCGAACCGGTTCGATATCGTTTTACGCCTACGGAAAATCCACCATCCCCCGATGTTCCCTACCAAGGCGCACAACGTCATGCCGCGCATGCAGGTATGAAAAAGGCCCGGATGCGCAACTCGATTCGCATCCGGACCCGTCTGCATGCGACGTGCGGCCACATCATGGACATATGCGACCGCACATCATGACTTAGCCCTTCACCGCGCCGGAGGTGACGCCTTCGACGATGTACCGCTGCAGGAACAGGTACAGGATGAGGATCGGCAGCATGGCCAGCAGCAGGGCCGCCATGATCAGGCCGATGTCATTGGAGTAGGTGCCATAGAAGATCTGGGTCGCGATCGGAATGGTGTACAGTTCGCGACGGCCCAAGACCAGGGACGGCAACAGGTAGTCGTTCCAGAAAGCCATGGCGTCGATGATGGCGACCGTGGCGACGGTCGGCTTGAGCAGCGGGAACACGATGGTCCAGAATGTACGCCACTTGGAACAGCCATCGATGCTGGCCGCCTCCTCAAGCTCGTTCGGGATGTTCGTCTTGATGGCGCCGTGGAACATGAACACCGCCAACGACACCGAGAAGCCGGTATGCATGAGGATCAGCGTGATGCGGCTGTTCAGCACGTTGAGCAGACCGCCATACACGGAGACCAACGGCACCATGAGCACCTGGAACGGAATGACCATGGAGGCCACCATAAGCGCGAAGACAGCGCCGCCGAACCTCCACGAAGGATTGCGCACGATCACGTACGCGCACATCGCGGAGAACAGGATAGTCAGGATGGTGGCGCTGATGGTGATGATCGCCGAGTTGCCAAACACGGTGAGGAAGTTCATCTTCTCCATCGCCCTGGGGAAGTTGTCCAGGGTAAAGCCGTGCTTGCCGATCAGGGCGAGCGGCTCCGTGTTGATGTCCGCCTTCGTCTTGAAGACGTTGATCACGACGAGGATGAACGGAGCGATGAACAGCAGCAGCACGATCGTCAATACGACGACCATCAGTGCGTGCAGAACCTTGGTGCGAGTGCTGACTTGACCTTCCATTACGCTGCCACCTCACCCTTCTTGCCGAAGTACACCTGCAGCATGCCGATCACTGCGCAGACGATGAAGAGGACCAACGCCTCCGCCTGACCGGTGCCATAGTTCTTGTAAACGAATGCCTGATTGTAGACGTGCATGGCCGCGAGCACCGACTGATTGAACGGCTCGCCCTTGGTCAGCGAAAGGTTCAGGTCGTAGACCATGAAGCAGCGGGTGGTGCTCAGGAAGATGCACTGCACGAAGGAGGCGCGCATCAGCGGGATGACCACGTGCCACATGGCCTTGCCCTTGTTGCAGCCATCGATCATGGCCGCTTCCTTCAGGCTCTGATCCACGCTCATGAAGCCGGCCACGTAGATCAGCATCATGTAGCCCGCGTACTGCCAGACCGATACGAGGATCAGGCAGAACATCGCGCCGTTCGGCGTGGACAGCAACGATGCGTGATCGGATTGGGTGGCCGCTTCGGCGATGGCGACGAAGGCACGGTTGAACACGAACTTCCACACGTAGCCCAGCACGATGCCGCCGATGAGGTTCGGAATGAAGAAGCCCGCACGGAAGAAGTTCTGCCCCTTGATGCCGCTGGTCACCATGTAGGCCAGCAGGAAGGCGACGATGTTGACGAGTACGACCGCAATGACGGAGTAGACGAAGGTGCGGCCGAGCGACTGCCAGTACGCGGTGTCGGCGATGGCCGTCTTGTAGTTGTCGAGACCGACGAACGGCTTCTTCGCCGAAACGCCGTCCCAGCTGGTGAAGGTCAGGTACAGGCCATAGAAGAACGGCAGGATCACGACGGCGAAGAACAGGATCGTCGCCGGGCCGCCGAACATCAGATACTGGCCGATTTTGTAGGAAAGCTTATTCTGCTTCATGATGAATCCCATCCATGCCGGCGATGCAGGGGCCGCCGCCGGTGCCGACGACGACCCCCGCATCATGGTGCATTACCCGGCGAATCAGGCGGATTCGCCCGTGAACTTGGCGGTCTTCCAGTAATCCTGGATGTCCTTGGCAAGGGTTGCGCGGTCCTCTTCGCCGGCAAGCCACTTCTGGAACTTGGCACCCAGCACGGAATAGTGATCGTCCGGCAGGTAGTTGTAGTTCGGGATGAGCTTGCCACTGTCGGCATAGGACTTCACGGACTTACTCAGCGGGTCGGCGACCTCGAGGGTGTTGTTCTTGAACGGGGAGACCAAGGCGGCTTCATTGGTAATGAATTCCTGACCGTCCTTGTCTTCGGCAAGCCAGGTCAGAAACTCCTTGGCGGCCTTGCGCTGCGCGTCGGAGGTGTTGTCGGAGGAGTCGACGAAGAAGTACTTGGAACCGCCACCGACAAGCTTCTCATTGGTGCCGTCGTCCATGTTCTGCGGAACCGGCATGAGTCCCATGTTCTTGGAGTAGTCATACTGGTTGATCACGGACCAATCCCAGTTGCCGCCGAACATGAAGGCGATCTCGCCCTCGGCCAGTTTCTGCTCGGTCACCTCGCGTTCAGCGGAGATGGCGGAGGACTTGGCGTAGTTGTTCTCCTTCATCACGTCGAAGAAGTTCATCAGGGAGGTCCACTTGGCATTGGAATTGAGATCGACCTTGCCGGCCTTCATGTCGAGCAGGAATGCATTCGGATCTTCCTGCTCCTCGTAGACCTCAGGCAGGAAGTGGGCCGCCAAGGACCAGTCTTCCTTCATCACGCCGGTCGGGGAGGTCATGCCGCCGTCCTTGAGCTCCTGAATGAGCTCCTTGAAGGAGTCAAGGGTCTTGTAGTCCTCCGGCTTGAACTCCTTACCGGTGATCTTCTTGATGGCATCGGCGTTGTAGATCAGGCCACGAGCCTCAATGGAGACCGGGTAGCCGTAGGTCTTGCCGTCGATGCTGATGGCGTAGTCGGTGTCTTTGACCCAGCTCTGGTCGGACAGGTCGACGGCGTGTTCCTTAGCCAGAGAGTAGACGTCCTTGGCGTCGACCATGGAGATGGTGTATGGATCCTTGGAGGCGTACTTGGTGGCAAGATGGGCGGCGACGGTGTCGTTGGAGTAGTAGACCTCGACGTCCACGCCCTTCTCCTTGGAGTACTTCTTGGCCATCTCCTCCATCTGGCTTTCGATCTCGACCTTGGAGTTGAAGATGGTGATCTTAGTGCCGCTGGAGTTCGAAGATCCGCCTCCACATGCGCCCAGCATGCCGACGGCCATCAGCGAAGCGATGACGGCGGCGCCGGCCTTCTTCCACGAAAAAAGTGTTCTCATTGCCAATCCCTTTCTATTTCCACTGTTCATCAGGCAACACTGCCTCATGAGGTGTGAGGAGGAACCTCCGACTCGCGCCGTCGGAAATTTTCCGTCCTGAGCAATAAGTGTATCAACCGCTTCAAAACTGTCAAACCGGTTCGATAAAACCCGGTTTTCCAACCTTTCACCAGCGTGTCGCGTCAAAGGTTTGACGTGTTGCAAATACTGCCATTTTGGACTTTAGAAAAGGCCTTGCCTCACGTTATGATGGCACTAGATACCCCCATCAATCTGCAGTTCACAGCACACTGCAAGGCGATAATCACAACCAGCCAATCAAGGGAGATTTTATGGCAGACTGGCTAAATAACGCGATTTTCTACGAAGTCTATCCGCAGTCTTTTCGGGACTCCGACGGCGACGGTATCGGGGATTTTCGAGGCATCATCAGCAAACTCGAATACATCCGCAATCTCGGCTGCAATGCAATCTGGATCAATCCCTGCTTCGATTCATCGTTCTACGACGCCGGCTACGACGTACGCGACTACTACACCGTCGCGGCGCGCTACGGCAGCAACGAAGACCTCGCAGCGGTGTTCGAGCATGCACACGAACTCGGCATGCACGTACTGCTCGATCTGGTGCCGGGTCATACTGCCATCGACAACCCCTGGTTCAAGGAATCCTGCAAGGACGAACGCAACGCATGGACCGACCGCTACATCTGGCGGCCGATGAGCCAATCCCCCGACCTGAATTCGCCATATGCATCGATTCGCGGCTTTCTGGGCGGCATCGCCGAACGCCCGGACGCGGCCGCCGTCAACTGCTTCTCCACACAGGTCTGCCTGAACTACGGCTTCGGCACCGTGACCGAAGACTGGCAATTCGCTGCGGATTCACCCGAAGCGCAGGCCGGACGCCTGCTCATTCAAGACATCATGGACTTTTGGCTGGGCTTGGGTTGCGACGGCTTCCGCGTAGACATGGCGGGCAGTCTGGTCAAAGAGGATCCGGAACACCGTTGGACGTCGAAACTGTGGCGGCAGGTGCGTGCCCACCTGGACGAAACGCACCCGGAAGCGGTGCTCGTTTCGGAATGGGGCAATCCCCGTGAGGCGCTGCACGCCGGCTTCGACATGGACTTCCTGCTGCATTTCGGGCCGTCACACTACCTCGACCTGTTCCGGGAGAATCCGTATTTCTCCGCCTCGGCGAACGGCGACATCAAGGCGTTCGCCGACATATACCGAAAGATGCTCACCGACACCGCAGGCGACGGCTACATCTGCATTCCGTCGGGCAACCATGACATGATCCGCATGCGCGACACCCTGACACCCGCCGAAATGAAACTTGCATTCGCGTTCCTGCTGACCATGCCGGGTTGCCCGTTCATCTACTACGGCGACGAAATCGGCATGCGCTACGCACACGGACTCAAATCCAAGGAAGGCGGCTACGAACGAACCGGTTCGCGTACGCCGATGCAATGGGACCACTCGACCAACGCAGGATTCTCATCCGCGCGGCGGGAAAGCCTGTACCTGCCGATCGATGACGCCGCAGACGCGCCGAACGTGGCTTCACAGGAGACGGATTCCGACTCGCTGTTGCGCACAGTACGCGCCCTGAACGCCCTCCGCATGGCGCACCCGGCGCTACAGGCGGACGGCGGCATCGAATTCCTGCACGCCGAAGACCACGCATACCCGCTGGCATACGCAAGAACGGCCGACGAAGCCGATGACGCGAATCCCAGCGAGCGCATCATCGTGGCCATCAATCCGTCGCCCTCAGACGCACGCTGCACACTATCGGCGGTGTATGGCGATGCAATCGGCGCAGCGGAAGACGACGTGCTGTTTCACATCGGAACCGTCGCCGGCGTCGATGAAGGCGAGCTGCACGTACCGGCAGGTAGCGCGACCATCTTCAGATGCCGGTCATGATCGCGGAATCGTCCGGCCTCCCGTGTCAATCTCACCGTCGATACGCCGGAAAATCCAGTTGTAGATCCAAGCACAGCAATACTGCGGCAACGTGACGCCCATCAACAGCAGCAGCGGAATCATATAGACGAAGAACTGCATATACAGCACGGCGAAACCGACGAGGATCACCAGCATGCACAAGGTGCGTGGAAAGAAGCCGAGCGCAAGTTTGGCGGCGTTCCGCAGATGCACCGGAGTGGGGTCTTCGTAGCGTGACAGCAGTGGGAAAAAATACTGCGCAATGGCGATGACCACCAGTCCCGCAAAGGCGACGCAGGCGACAAGCGGGCCACGCATGGACGCCATCGACCATGCGAGCATGCCATCGACGGCAAGCACGACGGCGGCAAGCAGCAATCCGAGCCAAGGCAGGAGCGACTGCCTGAAATTACGTTTGAACGACTCGAAAAACTGGCGTGCAACGTACGTCTCCTCATGGCGGACCATACGCCACAGCACGCTGTGCATGGCCGTGAACGCGGCGCCGGCGGTGACAATCGGAATGCAGCACAGCAGCGTGAGTACGTTAAGGATGATCAGGTCGAACAGTACGCCCATGATGGCGAAGAACATGTTGTTCTGATCGAAGAGCTTTGACATCTTTGGCATGGTGCTCACCTTACATGCAAGGGCCGGATACGGGCCGCATCGTCCGAAATGCCGAATTGTCCCTCCCACGCCTGCCGGCACGGGAGGGACAATGGCGGATGCAGGCCCGTATGTCAGGCAACGACCGGCGGCTCGGCGATCAGATCGTCGGTACGGTGATCGCCGGCGGCATCGGTCCACGCGAGCGTGGCGACCGAAGCGGTGTTGTCGACGCCAAGACCCTTGCCTGGCTCGAAGGTGAGCGTGGCGGAGGTGGCGTCGCCCTTCCAGGTGAAGCTGATGGACGTGTCACCATCGGCCTCGTAGGAGAATTCACCGTCGAAGGCGTCGAGCTCGTTGCGGAACTTCGCCAAGGCATTCAGCGCCTTGACGACCGGGCGTTCGAGATTCTCGTCGATCTCCGCGGTGGAGTAGTAGTGGCGGTTGATGTCGCGGCCGTTGTTGGTCTTCCTCAGCAGCTCCATGTCGTTCCTGCCGGCGAGGGCGCCGACGTAGTAGACCTGGGGGACGCCCGGCAGGAAGAACTGCACGGCGCGGGCGGCGATGTAGTGCTGGTCGTTGCATCCCAATGCCGAGTAGTAGGTGCTGTTGACCTGGTACAGGTCGAGATTGGAGGCGGCGGCACCGGTCGCAGCCTGGGACTCGCCATGGGTGTTGGCGTGAATGGCGTTGACGAGGTTGTCGACGTCCTCATCCGGCACAAGGCCCTTGAGCGAACGATCCAGCTGATCGGAGCCGATGTCGATCACGCCGATGCCATCGTGCGTATCGAGCACGGTGACGGCATTGTTCGGACGGATGTCGGTCCAGTGCGCGACCGGCTCGACGTGGCCCGTATTCAGCGAGTGCAGCAGCAACGGCGGCAGGGCGAAATCGTAGACGCGATCGACCTTCGAGGCGATCTCGACCTGCTTCTTGTAGTAGGAATGCACTTCGATGAGAATCTCAAGACCACGCTTGACGCCCTCTTCGCGTAGGCGGGAGATCAGCTTGAAGGTCTTCGGGGTCATGAAACAGCTGGTGCCGGCCTCTTTGGCGCCGTAGCCGACGGCGTCGAGACGGATGTAGCTCACATGCGAGGCTGCCATCTGGTCGAAAATCGACATGAGGTATTCCCAACCCTTGTCGGAGTCGGTGTCGATGTCGACCTGCTGCGGGGTGAAGCTCACCCACACCAGACGGGTCTTGCCGGCGAACTTGTAGTGGGTGAACGGCAGACCCGGACGCGGACGGTAAATGCCGGCCAGATCCTCTTCGGTGGCGCCGTTCGGGAAGACGGAGCTCATGGTCAGGAACATCGGGTAGTACTCGGATTCCTCACCGTTGGCGAGCACGTCCTGGAACTGCTCGGATTCCCAGCTCATGTGGTTGACGATGGCGTCGACCATGATGTCGTGGGTCGTGGAAAGCTCGGCGACATCGTTCCAGTCGCCGAGACGTGGATCGACCTTGGTGTGGTCGATCGGGTCAAAACCCGCGTCGGCGCCATCGAACGGGGTGAAAAACGGCAGGATATGCACGCCGTCGTACACACCGTCGAAGCGGGTGCGCAGGATATCGGTCATCGACTTGATGGTGCCGTCGCCCAAACGGTCAGCATAAGTGATGAGCTGCACTTTGTTCTTCATGGGACCTCCCTCGGTTCCAAATCATGATTGTTTGCGATTGTTCAACGGCGGATATCGTCCACCCTGAATATCGAACCGGTTCGATATTACCGCCGAACGGGCATCGTTGTCCAGTCGAGAACAGCCCGTCGGCGTGTCAGACCAGCTCGATGCGTCACCGGCGCGCAACGGATGCGAGCGCCATGATCTCCGCGAAATAACGGTCGGAATCAAGGCCATCCACAGTCGCAACATTCGTCATATGCACACCATCAAGCCCACCGTGCGCAACAATCACGTCCAACACCACGCGCTGCCACTCGACCTCCATATACGGATCCACCTCCGTGCGGCCTAACGCGCGCATGACGCACACCAACGCATGAGCGCCCCAATTCGACGTGCCCGCCACCACAAGCTGGTCCGTCGACACCGTGCACGCGATATCCATACCGTGGTCCACCACGCCCTCGATGGCATAATCCTCGACGCGGCCCATGCCGATTTCATTGCCGCCGTCACCCACGCCGATGGTATGCAGTCCCATGAGAGTCAATTGGCTGAGGGGCGCGGTCCATTCAGTGATGTCAATGCCGCGCATGTTGTGCGGATTACCGTCGCGGGCAGGACCTACGCGCTCGATGTAGATCAGGGTGCTGATGCCTTCGGCGCGCACCAGGTCGATCACGCGATTCAGCCAGGCGTCGAACGGGGTGCCGCCGTGTGCCCGTTTGTCCGATTCTCCCGAATCAGACAAACGCGGGGCACTGTTCATGCTCCAATTGTCCGATTCTGGAGAATCGGACACATCAGGTGCGATGAGCACATGGTCCTCCGGCAGGAATCCCAACGCCGCCGGGCGGATCACCGGTTCGCAGCATTCGTCGTTGACCAGCCATGCGTCTCCGCCAATCGCACGCAACGCCATGCACACCTCCAACGCACCTAACGGACCGTCCGTCTCGGCGGCCGGCTGGTCGGCCTTCGGAATGAAGAATCCGGTAACCACCAGCGCCCGGGCCGGCAGACCGTTCCTACCGGAACGCCCTACTCTGCCGGAAACCAAATGACGGGCGGCATGAAACAGGTCGCCGCGGGAATACGTCATCAACGTCTCCGAGCCGCGGCCGACATCGCAAGCGGCCATGTTCGCGATTCTCGCAATGGTCGGGTAGTGCCGCCAATCCAAAATGCTTGTACGCATGTCCCTCTCCTCCAAGACGTTCGCATACGCAAGACGTTCGCATACGCAAGTGCAGACTATTCGATGAATCCCAGATTCTCGCCATATTGGGCGAAATCGCCGACCTTCGCGGACCGATGCAGCGTACCCGACGCGGACGCCGCGATTTCGGTCTCCATCTTCATGGCCTCAAGCACCACGATCGAATCTCCCTCGCATACCTGCGCGCCGTCATCAGCCAGCCAACGGACCAAGGTGCCAGTGATCGTGGATTCAAGAGGCGTACCTCCGCCATGGTTGTCCGATTCACCAGAATCGGACATTCGCGGGGCAAGAAACGCACTCTGCATGTCCGATTCACCAGAATCGGACAAACCTGCAGCTAAGGAGGCGAGCGAGGCAAGCCCTGCAGGCAAGCCGAGACGTACGCGCCGCCCATCAATCTCAATCCAGCTTTCAACGGGATCCGTCGGCGCGGCCCGTCTACCGCAGGCTCCTCCCGACAACGCCGCAACATCAACCGATGGCAGGAACTCCTCCTCAATCCAACGGGTGTACACGCCGAAGTCGCCATCTTCCGCAACAAAAGCGGGCTGCTCAAGCACCGCCCTGTCAAACGGAACAACCGTCGGAATGCCGGCAACCGCAATCTCAGCCAATGCGCGGCGGGCGCGGGCCAGGCAAACTTCGCGCGAAGGCGCGGCAATCACCAGCTTGGCCAGCATTGAATCGAATTGACCGGGAATCGTACCGCCGGCTTCGACACCGGAATCAAAACGAACACCGATGCCGGTCGGCACCCGCAATCCGTCAACGGTGCCGGGAAAAGGAACGAAACCCAACGCCGGATCCTCCGCGTTAATACGGAATTCGATGGCGTGACCATGCACGGCAGGCGTGCAGCCGTCTTCCAGGCCGGGAATCTCGCGAATCCTCGCGCCTTCGGCAATCGCAAGCTGCGCCGCGACCAGATCGACGCCTGTCACCGCCTCCGTAACAGGATGTTCCACCTGAATACGCGTGTTAACCTCCATGAACGACATGGTGCCGTCCGGATCAACGAGAAACTCCACCGTTCCGGCACTCTCGTAGCACGCCTTCTTACAGATGGCGACGGCCGCCGATTCAAGCCGCCGCGTGATCTCATCCGGCAGGAACGGAGCCGGCGCCTCCTCGATAAGCTTCTGATTGCGACGCTGCAGCGAACAGTCACGTGTGCCGACTGCGACAACGCTGCCGGTTCGGTCGCCCAGCACCTGCACCTCCACATGACGGGGACGTGCCAGAAAACGTTCGATGAAGCAATCCCCGTTGCCGAACGCAAGCTCGGCCTCATGCGTGGCTGACATGAACGCCTCGCGCACATCTTCCAGCCGGTGCACGACCTTCAAGCCTCGCCCGCCGCCGCCATACACGGCTTTGATGGCCAGCGGAAGGCCATGTCGCTCAGCGAATGCCACGACCTCGGACGGATCGCGTACGGGTTCGGTGGTGCCAGGGGCCATGGGTGCGCCCACTTCGGCCGCGATACGCCGGGCTTCGACTTTGGAGCCGAGCATGCGGATGGTGTCGGCTCCCGGCCCGATCCATGCCATGCCGGCGGCGGCCACCGCTTCGGCAAAGTCCGCGTTTTCGGCAAGAAACCCGTAGCCGGGATGTATGGCGTCGGCATGCGCTTTTTTGGCGGTCTCTATAATCGCGTCAATGTTGAGATACGTGCTTTTTGCATCCACCCCATGCAGTGCATAGGCCTCGTCGGCCAAGTGTACGAACAGCGCGTCGGCATCCGGATCGGCGTAAGCTGCAATGGCCGTACGACCGGTGTCATGGCACGCGTGGATGATGCGCACCGCGATCTCGCCGCGGTTGGCGATCAGGATTCGCTGCAGTCTGGGCATTACCGGGCCTCCCTATGCTCTTGTGATTGTGTGTTCTGTTTGTCTGATTCTGGAGAATCGGACATTCGGAAGCGAATTTTGGCGCCCGGCGGTAGTTGCCCGGCTAGAATCAGCGATTCAGACGTCAGCACGGCAATGACCGGATAGCCTCCGGTCACGGGTTGGTCGCGCAGGAAAATGACCGGTTGACCGCTCGTCGGCACCTCGATGGAGCCCGGCAACGTTGCCTCGCTCGCCAATTCCGTAGCATCACGCCGTTCCAGCGAACGTTCGCCCTGCAAGCGCAGCCCTACACGGTTCGATTGCGCGGTGACCGTCCAAATCTGGTCGAAAAAGTCGCTGATTCCCGTCGCAGTGAACCAGTCGTCGCGCGGCCCCAAACGCACATGCAGCTCCGTAATGTCGTCGGATTTCGGTAGATGCTCGGGCCATGGTTCCGGTAGACCTATGCTGTTTCCGTGCCCGCCGTTTGGGCGCGGGCCACGCATCGTTGATGGATGGCGTCCGATCGGCGAAAGCACCGGTAGGAGCTGCCCAGCCGCGACCGGCTTGGGTCCGATGCCGCTCATGGTGTCGGTCGCAGCGGAGCCGAGCGAGCGGGCCACGTCGAATCCGCCGCGTACCGCCAGATAGTCGCGCAATCCGCTGGTCGGAACGCCGATTTCGATGACTTCGCCGTCACGCAACAGCATGGCCTCCTGCCGAATCACGACGGTACGTTCGGATGCATGCGACTGGTTTCCCGCATTACGTTGCGCACCCAAGCCACTGTTCCATGTGGCTTTGCCGATGATGGTGATTGGTGCGGGAGCACCGGCCACGGCCACGACCATATCGCCGTGTGCTGTAAAACGCACTCCTCCGCCGGTGATTTCCAGAACAGGAACATCCGTGGGATTGCCAACCAATGCGTTGGCGAGATGAGAGGAGCATGGATCGGCCGCGCCCGAACCGGTCACACCCATATCCGCCGCGCACCGCCCGTCATCTTGGAAAGTGGTGAGCAGGCCCGGGCGAGTGGCCTCCAACGCAGTGGTCGCCATGATGGATGAATCTGGGCCGCACCGTTTGTCCGATTCTGGAGAATCGGACAACTGTAATGCCAAAATCCGGTCGTGTTTGTCCGATTCTCCAGAATCGGACAAACAGGAGGCAGTTCCGGCCACAACACGCTCTCGCGCGGGAGTGAACCGTACGGCATCACCCGGCTGCAACAGCGCAGGCGGGTCGGCATGCTCATCCCACATCGTCTTTTCGGTGTGACCGAGCAACTGCCAGCCTCCGGAGCTCACACGCGGGTAGACACCGGAAAAGGTGCCGGCCAATCCCACCGCACCGGCGGGAACGCTCAAACGTGGCACTTTGCGGCGCGGCACATCGAAGATTTCGTCGCCACCGGTCAGGTAGGCGAAACCTGGTGCGAAGCCAACGAATGCGACCGACCATGCGTGGGCGCAGTGCCGTGCAATGACCTGCGGCACGGAAACACCAAGCAATTGGGCTATGTCGGCTAGATCCTCACCGTCATAAATCACTGGAATCTCAACGGTTCGCGAGCGCCGGCACACATCGGTGGAAACATCCAGCGCGCGCACCGCGGCGATGATGTCGGCGCGGGATGCGAGCAGCGGGTCGAATGAGATTAGAATCGTGCGGGCTGCGGGAATCAGCTGGGTCACGGCGTCCAGAGCGTTGCTGCCCGGTATGCCCGCAGCCTTGGAGGAACGTAGCGCGGCGAATACGCGCAGGGTCTCGTCGAGATCGGCGAGTTCCACCAGCACGCCACTGTCGCCGCAGGTCCGAAATCTCATGATTGCCGGCCAATCGAGGATGATATGCCGCCACGCGCAGCGCCGGATACTTCGGGAGTGCTCACACCATGGCCAGATACCCCATCGAAATCACGGCGTGTCTCTTCCCTATCCGCCGCAAATGCGAGCACCTCGATGCCTTCAGCCTCCAGATTGGCTCTCACGGCCCGAGCCATGGCCACAGCGGAGGGCGAATCGCCATGCACGCATACGGAATCAGCGTTCAACGTCACCACGGAGCCGTCAACCGCTTCGACTTCATGCCGTGTGGCCATACGCATCACACGCGCGGCCACCACTGACGGATCGGCGATCACCGCTCCAGGCAGCCGGCGTGAAACCAGCGTACCGTCCGGATTGTAGGCCCGGTCGGCAAACGCCTCATGGAACACGCGCAGGCCCGCATCCGCCGCCAATCGTCCGACCACGGCTCCGGGCTGGGTAAGCACACCCAGGCTTGGGTCAACGCAACGGATCGCGTCCACCACCGCAGCGGCCTGTACCTCGTCGCGCACGATCCGGTTGTAGAGCGCCCCGTGTGGCTTCACGTACCGTACGGCGGTGCCGGCGGCATGCGCAAGTCCCTCCAGCGCGGCGATCTGATACATCACGTCCGCCTTCAGCTCGGCGGGAGTCGCATCGACGTAGCGTCGTCCGAATCCAGCCAGATCACGATAGGCGACGTGCGCACCGACCGTGACTCCGCGCGCGGCCGCGGTCTCCAGCGTGCGCAGCATCACCGAAGGATCGCCCGCATGGAATCCGCAGGCCACGTTCGCACTCGAAACCACCGAGAGCAACGACTCGTCGTCGCCAAGTCTCCAACGCCCGAAGCTCTCGCCCATGTCGCTGTTCAGATCGATGCCGTTCATGCCGCTCCTTACCGTTGTCCCGCCGCTCACACCATGTAATCCAGGTCGCGTTTGTCGGTGATGAACATGTGGCCCGGCGCATGCGTAATCGCGAATTCCGGTTTCGACGCCATCACCGCCGCCTGCGGAGTCACGCCGCACGCCCAGAACACCGGAATGTCGCCCGGTTCCAGAACCGGCACGTCGCCATAGTCGGGATGTGCGATGTCTTCGATGCCAATTGCTGCGGGATCACCCACGCATACGGGAGCCCCGTGCACCGACGGATAGTATCCGGAGATCCGGCACGCGTCGGCCACCTGCCGTGCGGGAATGCCGCGCATCGACACCACCATCGTGGAGCGAAAGGCGCCTGCCGGCCGGCATTCGATCGACGTGTCGTACATGGGCACATTGCGTCCGGCCGTGATGTGTCGCACAGGGATTCCGGCCTCCATCAAAGGAAACTCGAACGTGAAGCTGCAGCCGATTACGAACGTCACCAGATCGGACCGCCAATAGTCGCGGATGTCCGGCACTTCAGCCACCAACTCACCACGCCTCCACACGCGATACATCGGTACGTCGGTGCGGATGTCGGCTCCCGGCGCGGTTGCCGGCTCGGTGACGCCCGGTTCCATCACTTCCAGCAAGGGGCAGGGCTTGGGATTGCGTTGCGCAAACAATAGGAAATCAAAGGCCTGCTCTTTCGGCAGAATCATCAGATTCGCCTGCGCATAGCCTTGAGCGACGCCGCATGTCGGGCGTACTTGTCCTGCACGGAACGCGGCGCGCGCGGCCGCGGGAGTGGATGCCGCATCAAGATCAGCCATGTTTGCACCTTCCTCACCTATATCCGTGCCGGCGGCGTACCGAACGGCACAACCCCGGCATAGCCCACAGGCAACGGGAAACTCTCTTGACCACCACGATGGACGCACAACGTTACGGTGTTTTGACTTTCGTGACGCCAATGTTTCAGCCTTGCAAATTGGCGGCTTCGCGCGGAAACATACCTCCATTAGGTTGGGCGCTGTACGGCGGCGTCACGTCGTCGTCCCGATTTCATGCGTTGCGTCGGTTCCACGCGACTGGCATTACGCAGTCGGCTTCGCATGATCGGATTGGCAGAATTGACATGTTACTGACATGTTCATGTGATTGGGATTCGCGCCATCCGCACGATTCGCGCCGTATGGTTCACGCGATGGTTGCGCGCGCAGGAAGAGAGGTTCCCATGAGTTCGATCGTTCTGGGCGTCGGCAACGGCAAGGCGCTGTTCACAGGCACGTCCGTCGCGCCCGATGAGGATCTGGTGCGGTTCGCCGATCCGACGGACAGCATCATCAACGCCTTCGATCTGAGCGTATTGCGAGGTGATGGCATCTTTGAGGCGACCACCGTATGGAGGGGTTTCCCGGTCTCGTTGGAGAATCATCTCAGACGTCTCGCGCAATCCGCAAAGCTTATGAACATGCCCGAGCCGAACATTCCGGCGATGACCCGCGCCGTGGAGCTGGTCATCGACCAATATGACGACCCGGAACCTGGCCCGATGCTGCGCATCATCGTCTCCCGCGGTCTCGACCCCGATACCGGCGTGGGCAGGTCGGCCGACCGCACGCCCACCATCTTCATCTTCCTTGATGCCAAGGGCACATTGCATTCACTCGAACCGATCACCATGGCGTCGATGACGCGCGGATATCCGTCGGACATCACCGCCCGCGCGCCCTGGCTGCTCAATGGTGCGAAGACCCTCAGCTACGCGTTCAACTGCGCCGTGCACCGCGAATGCGCGCGTCGGGGCGTCGGCGACGCGATTCTGCACACGGAGGACGGCTATACGATGGAGTGCCCGAATTCTTCGATCGTGGCGCGATACGGCGGTGATTTCGTCACGCCCGACCCGCGCATCGGCATCCTCAACGGCACTTCGCAGCGTGAGATGTTCGCATGGGCGTTGCAGGAGGGCCATAAGGCGGTCTACAGGAAGCTGCCGATTGCCGAACTACGTGAGGCCGACAGCCTGTATATGACGCACGGTGGCTGGGTGATTCCGATCAGTGAGATCGACGGGCGTGCGCTAGTCGTAGACACGGCACAGATTCAGGCGGTCAACGATGCGATTCATTCCGGACGCACGCATGATGACGCGCTGGGGATCGGTCCGACCGGCGATTACGAGTGATCGGCGGCCGCTGACACCGCTCGCGTGGTGTCACCCAACGCCAAGGTCACGGGAATGAGCACGGACGGCTCGAACGGGTTGTCATCTTTTCTTAGACTCGCCTTGGCGGCGGCCGCATCCTCGTCGGCGATGGCCTGCGTGATGTGATCGGCTACGGTCTGCGTGATTGCAACGAAATCCTGCACGACCGCGGTCGTCTTCATGCCGGCGAGATCGGTCAGATACGTGCCATCGTAGGCGACGATCTGCAAATCCTGCGGAATGGCGATACCCCGACGCAATGCTTCGCGCACGCAGAAGGAAGCCCCTATATCGGAGCTGACTACCGCATCCACGCCATCCGGACCAACGCGATCCAGCGTCTCCCCCACCGCACGACGGTAGCCGTCGAAATCCATGACCTCGCCGGCTTCCACATACTCATATCGAATACCGGCCTTCATCAACTCCTGCTCGAGCGTCAGGTAATAACGCACCGTCGGGAAGGTGGTCTTCTCCAAATCGAAGACGTCTTCGACCTCGCCGCGGGCGGCTAGGTCGAAGAACTGATCACGCGGACCTCCGATCATCACCACATGACGCGCACCGGTGCGAATGAGCAGATCGGCAATCAGACGGCCGCCCTGTTCATGATCGGAACCGACCGAGGGGATGCCCTCCCCCAGCACACGGTCGAACGCAACGATCGGGCGATGAATGGACGTCCAATAATCAGGCGTATGCGCGGTATGGGCGCTCATTACGATGCCGTCCATGATATGTCGGCGCAGCATTTCCACATATTCGGCTTCGCCGTTCTCGGCATCGGCGGTGGAGCACAGCATGGTGCTCAGTCCCTGCCCGGCGAGCATATGCTGCAAGCTGGCCGTGAATGTGGCGAAGAAGGGGTGCCGGATGGTCGGCACGATCACGCCGACCATATTGGTGCGATTGTGGTATAGATTGCGCGCCAGTTCGTTCGGCACATAATTCAGCGCGTTCATGGCACGCTGCACCCGGTCACGCATATCGTCGGACACATATCCCGTGCCGTTCACCACCAACGAGACGGTGCTCAATGAGACTCCGGCCTTCTTCGCCACATCGCGCATGCCGACCATGTTCATACTCCTTTGCGCAGCCGTTATCATGCTCATTGTACATAGTATCGAACCGGTTTAGCGACCGGTGTGTGCATCGTTGTACGTTCGGTCGAGACGGTCGTCGCGAGCATGAGGTCGCGGCATACGAAAGCGGTGCGAAGCCTGACGACGATTGTCGCCCGCTTCGCACCGCGCGTCTCGTTTGGTCATGATTCGCACCTGTGGCTCAGGTGCGGCGCCACGATCAGGCCGTAGGCACGGAACCTTCCTGAGAGTGGTCGAAGACCGGCTTGTTGTCGGCATCGTACTTGTAGACGCCGATGGAAGCCGAGCTTGGATCATGCGCATCGTTGAATGCGCCGATGGAGGTCTGGCCCTTGTACTGGATTTCCTTGCCGTCCTTGAGCAGCGCCAGACAAGCCTTGTAGGAATCGCATTCCTCGCCCTTGGTGGAACCGGAGACCGCCATAAGGTTCTTCTGCACGGTCTCGCCGTCCGTCGCGCCGCCCTTCTGGGCCGCGAGCGCCGCCAGCACGATGGCGTCATAGGTTTCGGCGGTGTAGGTGAAGTCGGTGACCTTGGAGTTGAAGGACTTGACGTTCTTCTGGAATTCGTCGGTCGGATGGGCGCCCGGGATGGTGCCGACGGAACCTTCCAGCAGACCGGCATCGAAGTCCTCGGAGTGGTCGACGGTATTGCCGTCAGTCATGTACAGCTTGTGGGTATCGATGCCCTGGGTCGCAAGTTCCTTGACGAGCGGCACGGTCTGATCGAAGGCGATCACCAGCGTGGCATCCGCATTAGAGGCCTTGATGCTGGTCACCATCGAGGAGAAGTTGGTTTCGGTCGGATCGAAGGTATCCTTCTCGCCGTAGACGACCTTCACGCCGGCATCCTCCACGGTCTTGACGACCACGTCACGCAGGGACGTGCCGTATTCGTCGTTGAAGACCGCGATGGCAAGGTTCTTCACACCGTCCTGTGCGATGATCTGGCCCAGCACGGCACCCTGCACGGTGTCCGGCGGGATGGTGCGGAAGAAGTAGTCGTTCAGGCCGGAGAAGGCGGTGGACGTGGCACCCGAAGAGATCATCGGCACCTTCGCGGACGTGACCTGCTTGTAGGTGTTCTTGACCACGGAGCTGGACGGCGGGCCGACCACGACGGACGGGTTCTTGGCGAGCACCGACTGCGCCGACGACGTGTTCTGGTCGGCATGGTCCGCGTCCGAAGTGTCGGCCGAAGTGATTTCGATGTCTTTGCCGAGTACGCCGCCGGCATCGTTGATGTCCTTCTGCGCAAGCTTCATGGTGGCGATATTGGCCGGGCCGAGGTACGCCATGGAGCCGGTGAGCGGGAACAGGCCTGCCGCCATGAACGTGCCGGAATCGGATGTGGATGAGGCGGATGAGTCGCTCGAGCTGGACGAAGACGAGCCGCAGCCGGACAGCATCATCGTCAGCGCGGCCGCCGCCGCGGTAATCGTAATCAGGGTCTTCCTGGAATTACTCTTCTTCATTATTGTCACTTCCTCTTGTCTCTGTACTGTCGTTTATTGTCGTGATTATTGCCGCGGGAAAGCAAGAATCCGCAAATTCCTGCGGATATCACGATTGCGCTATCTGGGATTATGCGGATTCTTGCGATTGAGGCCCGACGGCGACCGCGCATCTTACGTTTGTCGGCCGCCGTCACAACCTACTGTCAGTCGGTCGGAACGTCGCCGGACTGGGTGTGGTCGAAGACCGGCTTGTTGTCGCCGTCGAAGGTGTAGACGCCGATGTTCGCGGAGCTCGGATCATTGTTCTTGTTGAACGGTCCGATACCGGTCTGGCCTTGGTACTGGATGTCCTTGCCGTCCTTGAGGAGGGCGAGGCATGCCTTGTAGGAATCGCACTTTTCGCCGCCGTCCGCGCCGGAGACCGCCGCCATATTGGCCTGGATGGTCTTGCCGTCGGCGCTGCCGCCCTTCTGCGCGGCGAGGGCTGCGAGAATGATGCCATCGTAAGTTTCGGCAGCATAGGTGGTGGTGTTCTTCAGATCCACGCCGGTGGATTCGAGACGCTTGATGAAGTCATCGGACGGGTTGACGCCAGGGATGGTGCCCTTCGAGCCCTTGAGCAAGCCGGCATCAAGCTCGCTGGAATAATCGGAGGTGTTGCCGTCGACGAAATACAGCTTGCTCATGTCCACACCGGCGGAGGCGAGGGCCTTGAGCAGCGGCTTGGTCTGATCGAAGGCGATGACGAGCGTCGCGTCAGGGTTGGACGCCTTGATGGCGGTGGCAATCGAAGAGAAGTTCGTTTCGGTCGGATCGAAGGTATCCTTCTCGCCGTAAACGATATCGACGCCCGCGTCACCGGCGGTCTTGACGACCGTGTCGCGCAGGCCGGTGCCGTATTCGTCGTTGAAGACCGCGATGGCGAGCTTCTGCACGCCATCCTGGGCGATGAGGTTGCCCATCACGGCACCCTGCACGGTATCGGGGGCGACGGTACGGAAGAAGTAGTCGGACAGGCCGGAGAAGCTGGCCGAAGTGGCGCCCATCGACAGCATCGGAACGTTCTGCGAGGTGATGGACTTGTACGTGTTCTTGACCACGGAGCTGGAAGCCGGGCCGATGACGAACGACGGATTCTTGCTGAGCACGGACTGCGCGGCGGACGTGTTCTGATCGGCATGGTCCGCATCGGAGGTGTCGGCATCGACGGTGGTGACGTCATTGCCAAGCACGCCGCCCGCATCGTTGATATCCTTGACCGCAAGTTTCTCGGCGGCCAGTTCAGGAGGTGCGAGATAGGCCAGGGAACCGGTTTCCGGCCACAGTCCGCCAAGCACGAACTTGGTGGTCTTGGCGCTGGAATCCGACGAACTGGCGGCACTGTCGGAACCGCTGGAACTCGAGCCGCAGCCGGCGAGCGACATCACCGCGGCGGCGATCACGGCGGTCGTCGTGATCGACAGCTTCTTCATGCTCTTCATGTTGATATGCTTCATGCGAATCACCATTTCCTCTCTTGATCCGGCCGAATGCCGAACCCTTGGTGACGATTGCGATCGTGTTGATTGTTCTCGACCGTTCGCAATCTTTACTTCGGAATATAGAAGACCCGCAAACCGAAAGTGTGTGCATAAAGTTAACCCGAGATGAAGCCCGAAAACTGTTGGAAACACAAGGATTTCCAACGGTTTTCGGGCATGGCTGAACCGCCGGCGGAGGTAGGATTCCCGGTACGCCGGCGGTTGGCTGGGACTCGAGGTCCTCGCTTACGGAAGAAAGCCCGGGCTCGGGGACTCAAGGTTCCGGCTCATGGAGGAAACCGCGGAACGCGTGCGCAGACCGCCATTCGGGACCGAAGGCGTACGAAGGTACGTCAGGCGGCGAGCGGCGAGAAAGGCGGCATGCGCTCCGTTCCGTGATTCCCAGAGTTCTGCCGTCACCTCATCTCCCTTCCTCTTCCACCTCCTCTTCCAGATTGCCGAGGTAGAGGGAAACGACCTTCGGATCTTCCATCAGGTCACGGCCCTTGCCGGAATATGCGTTACGGCCCTGGTCGAGAACGTAGCCACGATCGCAGATCTGCAGGCAACGACGGGCGTTCTGTTCGACGATAACCACGGAGACACCGGCCTTATTGACCTGACGCACGCGGATGAAGGTCTCATCCTGCAACATCGGGGACAGACCTGCGGAAGGCTCATCCAGCAACAGTACGGATGGCTTCATCATCAGGGCGCGGGCCATGGCCACCATCTGGCGTTCGCCGCCGGAAAGCTGGCCGGCAAGCTGGTTCTTGCGTTGGCCGAGCTTGGGGAAGATGGAGCACACGTAGTCGAACCGCTCGTTGAACAGCTTCGGCGCCTGGAATGCGCCCATATGCATGTTTTCCGCGATGGTCAGGCTGGGGAACACGTTTTCGGTCTGCGGCACGAAACCGACGCCGCGGGAGACAAGCTTGTCGGCACGCAGGTTGGTGATGTCCTCGCCCTTCAACAACAGCTTTCCGGAGTGGATATGCACCAGACCGAACAGCGACTTGAGCAATGTGGACTTGCCGGCGCCATTCGGACCGATGATGCCGACGATTTCGCCCTCATGCAAGGTAAGGGAGGCGCCGTTGAGGATGTTCACGCCGGGAATGTACCCGGCGATCAGGTCGACCGCGTCCAGCAGGGGCTCGCCCTCGGGTTCTCCCACGTGGATCTGCGCACGGGTCAAACCGTCCGCGCTCCCACCCTGAATGTCCGATTCTGGAGAATCGGACAAACCTGCCGGATCGGTGACGCTTGCGATGTCGCTCATCTCAGGCCTCCTTCAAATCTTCAAGCACGGAATCGTCACCCAGGTCCACATTGGCATGCGCACCCAGATAGGCGTCGATCACAGCCGGGTCGCTCATCACGCTCTTCGGCTGACCTTCGGCAACGATCTTGCCTTCCGCCATCACGGTGACCCAATCGGCGATATGACGCACCATGTTGATGTCATGTTCCACGAACAGCACCGTCGTGCCTTCCTCACGCAATGCCATGATGTGGTCGAGCAGCGACTGCTTCAACGCCGGATTCACGCCGGCCATCGGTTCGTCGAGCATCACCAGCTGCGGATCCGACATCAGCGCACGTGCCATCTCCAGCAGTTTGCGTTGGCCTCCGGAAAGCGCGCCCGCATAATCGTTTTTCTTCTTGATCAGCAGGAAGCGTTCCAATAGCGCTTCCGCCTTTTCAACGTTCTCTTTCTCCTGACGTTTCCACATTCCGGGAAACAGCGCACGGAACATGCCCTCACCTGGCTGCACGGGCGCACCAAGCAGCATGTTGTCAAGCACGGTCAGACGGCTCATGACCTTCGTCAGCTGGAATGTGCGGACCATGCCCATACGTGCCACCTTCTCAGGTTGCACGTGGGCCATGTCCTTGCCGTCGAACTGCCAAGTGCCGGTATTCGGCGTATCGAAGCCGGTCATCAGATTGAAGAACGTGGTCTTGCCGGCACCGTTCGGACCGATCAACGCAGTGATGCCGTGGCGTTCGATCTCGAAGTGGCCCACGTCCACGGCGGTCATGCCGCCGAATTTGCGGGTCACGTTGTCGGCGATCAGAATCGGATCGGGCTTATGCACACCCGGCTTGTTCTCCACGAACCTGAGATCCTCGGTGACTTTGTCCTTGTAAGCGGTGGAGATCAGGGTTTCACCTTCTGGCGCCTTGGTGGCCCATTTCGTCAGATCATGGAACGGGACGCCCGGCTGAGGGAAAGACGACACGGCGGGCTGTTGAGTATTCGTTGTATCAGGCATGGAAAGCCAACTCCTTTCGGTCGCCCAACAAGCCTTGTGGCCTGAAGATCACCAGGCACATCAGCGCGACGCCGACGATCACCCAGCCAAGGGCTTCGATCTGGTTGGAGGAGATCAGGGTTTCGGGAACCGTATTGCGCATGACCTCCTTGACGAAGGTGAGCAACACCCACAGCACGCAGGAGCCCAGTACCGGGCCAAGAATCGTGGCCGCGCCACCCAGCAGCAGAATCGTCCACACATAGAAGGTGACGGTACGACCGAGCGAATCCGGCTGCACGGAACGCGGCAGCACGAAGATGATGCCGGCCATCGCGCCAAACAGACCGCCGAGAATCAACGATTCCATCTTGTATTTCGTAACCGGCTTGCCGAGCGAACGGATCGCGTTCTCATCCTCGCGGATGCCCTTGAGCATGCGCCCCCACGGCGAGTGGAACCAACGCCAGCACAGGAACGCCGCGATTGCCACCAAAATCCAGGCCACGATACGAAGCCACCAGGAGTTCGCGATGTTGTTGCTGTAGGTCCACAGCAGGAACGTGGTCGAACCATCGGGCAGCGGGGAAAGCGCCTCGAACTTCTCCGTGAAATCCTGCGGGGAAATGCCGGCGGAACCGCCGGTGAGATTCGTCATGGCCGTCGACCTGCCGATGATACGGATGATTTCCGCGGCAGCCAACGTGACCATGGCTAGATAGTCAGGGCCGAGCTTCAACGTCGGAATGCCAAGCAGCAGTGCGTAGATGACGGCAAGAGCGAGCGCCGCGCATACGGAGGCGAACAGGTTGCAGCCCATCGACTGCGTGACTGCGAAGCCGTACGCGCCGAGCAGCATGAAGCCTGCCTGACCCATGTTCATCAGGCCCGTCATACCGAAGTGAATGTTCAAACCGATGGCGGCGAGTACGTATGCCGCCGTGGTCGGGGCGATCAGCTCGCCCGCTGCATTGGAGATGATTGTCATGATGTCCATGAATCAGCCCACCCTTTGTTGCTTGCCGAAGATGCCCTGCGGGCGCACCAGCAGAACGATGATGAGGATTGCCAGCGCGCTGGCGTAACGCATGTCGTTGGGGATGACGAGCGAGCTCATGTCCGCCACGATGCCGATGACCAGCGAACCGATGAGTGCGCCGTTGGCGGTACCGAGGCCGCCGAGCGTGACGGCCGCGAACATCAGCAGGATCAGGGTCGCTCCGGTGTTCCAGGAGATGCCGTTGAGGTAGATGCCCAACAGCACGCCGGATAGTGCGGCCATGGAGCATGACAGGATCCAGACGACACGTACCACCTGGTCCACGTTGATGCCGGAAGCCGCTGCGAGCGCCGCATTGTCGGACACGGCTCGCGTTGCCCTGCCGAGACGGGTCTTGTAGAGGAACAATGTGACGCCGATGATCACGCAGATGGCGATTAGCGCGGACAGCAACGTCGGCATGTCGGTCGTGATCGGGCCGAGCTGGAAGCTGTCCGGCACCGATTTGACGATGCCCTTGATGTCACCGCCGAAGAAGAACTGGAACGTGTATTGCAATGCCATCGACAGGCCGATGGTGACGATCATCTGCTGCATGGTGCCGACATGGCGGCGGCGCAGCGGGCCCCATACGATTTCGTTTTGGATGAGACCTGTGATTGCGCCGATGACGATGGCGAAAATGGCGGAGGCCACGACCGGCATGTGCAGCATCTGCGTGCCGACATATGCCATGAGACCGCCGAGCGTCACCTGCTCACCGTGCGAGAACGACTGCAGGCCGGTGGTGCCGTAGACGAGGTTCATGCCGACTGACATCAGGCCAAGCATCAGACCGAAGATGATACCGGAGTACAGCTGCTGCCAGATGCGCTTGCCGATGTTGGAGCCGGCCTTCTTCTTTGATACCGTCGCGGTGCCTGAGGAGCTGGAGCTGTCGGCGCCGGATTTGGCCGAGTCGGAGGACGAGCTGTCGGAGGATGCGGAGTCGTTGACTTGGTCGAAGCGGACCACGCCGCGCTGCTTGTCGAAGCTGGCTTTCTTGATGGTCACCGTGGCGCTGCTCGACTTCAATCCGTGCTCTTCGGCCACGGATTCGTCGATGGTGACGGTGTAATCGCCGTCATCCTTGACTGAAAACGCCCACTTACCGTCGGCATCGGTTGTTGTTTCCGCTTCTTCCGTACCGGAAAGCTTCACGGTGATATCCGCAATCGCTTTCTTGTCGGCATCCTGCAGAATGCCGTTGACGCAACCGTTGTCGGAAGTCGGATTGCAGACATCCACGGCGTCGGCCGCCATGGCTGAGTCGGGTGGCAGAATGAATAGCATCGAAAGAGCGGCGAAGATCGAACATAGTATTACGATTCCCGATCGACGATGCCGTGCAATGTGAGATACGGCTGTCATAGGATTTCCTCTCTTGTTGTTTCCACAACGTAGGAGAAGAAACGGCGTTCTCAGTTGCACTCAGATTTCCGGAAGGTTACTCTCACGCCGGAGTTGTAACACGGAAATTACGCGGGAAGGTCGGCGGAGAGCTCTCTCAGACGGATTGGCTATGGTGCCGGAATGGTCAACCGCTGTCGGAAAATGGGACACGATTGCCGGCAAAACAACGTTTTTGCCCGATTTTTCGGCGTTCTCGCGCATCTGACGTTTTGTTACGCCTGACGTTTGTCAACGGGCGAGCGAAGCCAATCCGAAACCCAATGCGACGCACACGAGCGGCACCGCAACCGTCGCCACGCCATACCCCAACGCCATCGCGAAACGCTTCTTGCGAATCAACGACAGCACTTCATTGATGGCCGTCGAGAACGTGGAAAACCCGCCCAGAAAACCGGTCAGGAACAGCATGACGGTCTGAGAATCCACCGATTGCGCATAATATGACATCATCGCAATGCCCGCACACAACGAGGCGATACCGTTGATCACCAGCGTGGACAATGGGAAGGAACGATTCCAGCTACGTTGAATCGACACATCAAGCACATAACGAGCCATGGCCCCGATGCCGCCGAAGAAGCAAAGCAGCCACATCATCAGCGCACCTCCCCCGTGGTCGGATCGGCGACCAGCGGAATCTCCGCAGTGATCGGCTTGGGTTCGAAACTCGGCGGATTCACGGACGGTACAGGACTATTCCGCCGCGTCGCGTCGGCAAGCTCCGCCAACCCTGGGGATTCCTGCGATTCCACAGATTCGGATTGTGCAGCCCGCGCGGCCGTGGTCGCAGCCGCCTGCGCCGCCGCAGCCGCCTCCAACGCGGCTTGAGCGGCGGAATGCGCCATATCGGCCACTTTCACCTGCGTATATCCTTCGGCCAGCCCCTTCCTCATCGTCAAGTTGTCCGATTCTGGTGAATCGGACAACCGTGAGTGTCTGTCAGCCCCCTGTTTGTCCGATTCACCAGAATCGGACAAACGTAATGCTTCACGTACGGCTCTGCGAGTGCGGCGCGCCAGCAGCAACTGCATAATCCCGAGGCCCGCCACGGACGCAATCATGCCTCCGACGAAACTGATTGCAAGATACAACAATGCACCCGTCACATGATGTGTGCTCATTCCTTCCATGGTTTCCAACATGAGCCCGGACATGGTGGAAAGCCCTCCGAGCATCCCCAGACCAATGCCGCGACTGGCGATCTGACGCATGCGGCGGGGCCACCATGAAGCGACCGCCATGTATTCAACCAGCATGGCGAACAGGAAACAGGCAAGCATATTCGACACGAAGGTGCCCGGTACGAACGGCTGTCCCTCAGCCGCTGGCATCATCTCATCAAGCACGCGACGAAGTCCCACGCCGACAAAACCGCCGACGAACACCACCAGATACATCAGTCCGTCGGCCAGAGGATTGAATCGTGCCTGCACACGCTTTAACGGGGCGAGAGGAATCTGAGGAGGATTGGAAGCCGCAGCCGCACCTTGAGGTTGGGCATCAGCGTTGGCCGCCTCAACCACGCTGATCGCCTGCGTCGCCGGATTCGGGTCCTCCCCCGCGCCTAGCCACCTGGGCGGCTTGGGCTCGTCATCCGCCTGTCCGCCATGCAACGGACCCCGTGTCTGCGATTCCATGTCGCTCCCTTATTCCAAAACTTTCAGACGCTCACTCATGAACCACACCGTTCTCGCGACTGGTCACACAACGAGGCACCAGTCGCAGATACCGTCTTCCCGACATTGCACGAGTGTACACGCTGCCACGACGCAATCCGACCACGTGTCCGATTCTGGTGAATCAGACACGTAATGCCCTCTGCAACGCCCACAGATGTCCGAATCTCCAGAATCGGACAGCCGTGTAGGGCGCTCACAGTCCGGCATCGCACAGCCGACGCATGGCGAGACGCACCTTACGTTCCTCCTCACCACTGAACAGCACCACCAAATAATCACCGGCACGCAGCGTAGTATCACCGCGCGGCACGATCTCACGCTCGCCACGACGCAATCCGATAATCAGACAGCCTGACGGCCATGCCACGTCACGTACGCGCTTACCCTCCGCTTCGGCACCCATCTCCAGCGGAAGTTCCATCACACCGCTGCCGACCTGGCTCACAACGGTTGATTCCATGTCTCGCGCCTTCATATACCGTGCCAACAGTTCGCCATAAATCGGCCTGGTACGCAGCAAATCGGAGACAAGAAGCGCGATGAAGGCCGATGCCGCAATCGGCAGCATGTGCGTCAACGTACCCGACATCTCTACAGCCAGCAAAATCGAAGTAATCGGAGTCTTTACGGAAGCGGCCAACGTACCCGTCATCACACAAACCGCGAACACAGCCACGGACTGCGACTGCAATCCGCAAAACTGACGTGCAGCCTCGCCGCAGATGCCACCAGCCAATGAGCCGATTGCCAGAATCGGCATGAAAATGCCACCGGGGGTACCGGAACCAAAACTGGTGCTGGTGAAAATCATCTTCGCCGCAAACAATATGCACAACATACCAATGCCCGATTCGGCCTTTTCGGACAATGCGATGAGATTCGATCCGCCGCCAAGCACGTCCGGCAGCCAGATGCCGACCGGCAACGCGATCGCGATGGCAACCATCGGGCGAATCCACGCAGGCAGCTTGCCATATAACGTCTGCAATCCAAGCAAGGAACGGTTCACCAGCGAACCGACCAGACCGGCGACGATCCCCAGCGGAATCAACCAAATGTATTCGGCAAGAGGCAGTTGCCCGACAGCGCCGAAATCCAACACAGGACGCAGTCCGAAACAATATTTCGAAACAAAATCGGCGGTTAGCGAAGCAGCGGTCGCACCCATCAAAATAGTGGGCGAAAAACTACGATGAATACCTTCAAGCGCAAACATCATGCCAGAAAGCGGGGCGCTGAACGCGGCGGAAAGGCCGGCAGCGGCACCGGCGGACACCAGATAGTGCTCCTGCGCATCCTCACGACGCCGCCCACGCAAACGATGCGACAGAAACTGCGCTCCAGACGCGCCGATTTGAATGGACGGCCCCTCACGGCCCAGCGACAGACCGAACAGCGACCCCAGCAGACCACCAACGAAACGAACCGGCAAAATGCTCTGCCAACGCATCTTCAAACCATCGATCACCACACCATTGGTTTGAGGAATGCCACTGCCACCGGCCATCGGCTCTTTGCCAACCATCCAAGCGATAAGCAGGGCACTGCCAGTGGCCGCAGCCATCCACGGCACAAGCAGCCACGGCTGGTTACGGATCTGCGCGTACATCCAACGTGCACAATCCGTGCCATATTCGATACCAAGACGGTAAACGACCACCAACAAGCCGGAAATCAGACCAACAGCAACGCCGGCCGCGGCCATCTTCCATTTCAGATGGTCGAAGCGTGGAATCAGCCTGTCGATGGTCGGAATCGAACTCATCGCATTGCGCTCCCGTCTCCTCGCCCGTTACGTCTTCACACAGACTGTCCGATTCTGGCGAATCAGCCAGTCGCGCCTCCAATATCAACCCCCATGTGTCCGAATCTCCAGAATCAGACACGTACGCATCCAAACTCGCCCACGCATGTCCGATTCACCAGAAACGGACAAACAAGGATGTCAGATCACCAGTTGTTTGTCCGAATCTCCAGAATCAGACAAATAGGGGATAAAAAAGGTGCCGGACAGGCGTACACCTGCCGACACCAATCATACGTACACTACCAATGAAGCGCAGCGGGAATCAGTCGACGAGCGAATTGATCTGAATGATGTGATCGCGCTGCGGGCCGGTGCCAATCACGGAAATGCGGCATCCGGACAGCTCTTCAAGACGCTTGACGTAATCCTGGCAGGTTTGCGGCAGATCGTTGAAATCATGCACTTGGGAAATGTCTTCGGTCCAGCCCGGCATGGTCTCGTAAATGGGCTTCGCGACGGCAAATTCAGCCTGATCGGTCGGCATATCGTCGTGGCGTTCACCATTTACGTCGTAAGCCACACAAATCGGAATTTCTTGAAGCCCGGTAAGCACATCAAGCTTAGTGAGCACGATATCGGTCAGACCGTTGACTTGGGATGCGTAACGATTCACGACCGCGTCAAACCAGCCGCAACGACGCGGACGACCAGTAGTCACACCGTATTCGTGGCCCTGGGCACGCAGCCAGTCGCCATCCTCACCGAACAGTTCGGTCGGGAACGGTCCCTCACCGACTCGGGTCACATATGCTTTGGAGACGCCAATCACGCGGGTGATCTTGGTCGGTCCAACGCCGGTGCCAGTGCAGGCACCGCCGGCGGTCGGGTTGGAGGATGTCACGAACGGGTAGGTGCCATGGTCCACGTCAAGCATGGTGGCCTGGCCGCCCTCGAACAATACGGTCTTGCCCTCGTCAAGCGCCTTGTTCAACACCAAGGAAGTATTGGCAACGTAAGGCTTCAGACGTTCACCGAGCTTAAGCAGCTCGTCGGTGGTCTGGTCCACATCAATCGGACGACGATTGTACAGTTTGACCAGCATCTGATTCTTCTGATGCAGGCTCGCCTCAACCTTGTCATGCAGATGCTCAGCGTTGAACAGGTCATGCACGCGGATGCCGACACGATTGATCTTGTCAGCGTAAGCCGGACCGATACCACGGCCGGTGGTGCCGATCTTATGCTTGCCGAGGAAGCGTTCAGTCACCTTGTCGAGTACACGATGATACGGCGCGATGATGTGTGCGCTTTCGCTCACCAACAGTCGGGAGCAGTCCACGCCGCGGCTTTCAAGGCCGTCGATCTCCTCGAACAGTACTTCGGGATCGACCACGACGCCGTTGCCGATGACCGGGGTAGCCGTCGGACTGATGATGCCGGATGGCAGCAGGTGCAGTGCGTACGATTCGTCTCCGACCACCACGGTATGGCCTGCATTGTTGCCGCCGTTGAAGCGTGCAACGTAATCGACTTTGGTACCGATGAGATCGGTGGCCTTGCCTTTACCCTCGTCGCCCCACTGAGCGCCAATCAACACGATACCCGGCATAACGCACCTCCACGCTGTCGCCTTATTCCGCCGAAAACAGCGTACCTTGAGCCCTCTACTGCGGGTCGCCAATCCTGTTTGTCCGATTCTGGTGAATCAGCCATGCACGCCCGCCTTTTCACCCCTCATCTGTCCGATTCTGGAGAATCGGACATTCAGGCGCACGCCGAGGCACGCTATTTGGCTGATTCACCAGAATCGGACAAACGGAATCCCGGCAGCGCCGCAACACACGACCCCGTCCGCCGCCATCCACCCCAGGCTCTACATCTCACTCAGCTGCTCGATGGTCACGAACTCGTACCCCTGCTTCTTCAGATCGTCGATAATCCCCGGCAACGCCTCCACGTCCTGCGACCGGTCGCCGCCGCCGTCATGCATCAGCACCACCGCGCCGTTATGCGCATTGTTCAACACCGCATCATGAATGGCCTGCGCACCGGGCATCTTCCAATCCTCCGTATCGATATCCCACAGCACGTTCATGTCAAGCAGGTCGGCGCACTGCTTCCACTGTTCCACGCCGAACGCACCATATGGGGCACGCATCACCTTCGTTTCCAGTCCGGATGCCTTCTTCAGATTGTCAAACCCTGCCGTGATCTCCGCGCGCAACTCGTCACGCCCCATCTTCGGCATGTATGGATGCGTGTTGCTGTGACTCGCCACCTGATGACCTTCTGCAAGCATGCGCTTCTCCTGCTTCGGGTATTGCGCGGAGCTTTCGCCGACGTCGAAGAACGTCGCCTTCACGCCTTTCTCCTTGAGTATGTCCAGAACCGCGTCGCTGTATTGGCTTGGCCCGTCGTCGAACGTCAATGCGATTACCTTACGTCCGGCCGGTCGTGGCGAACGCGACTGTACCACCAGATTCTGCGGTTCCTTCTTGAATCCCTTGTCGACTTCCTTCTTGGATCTCCGCCCGACCCAAATCTCTTTCATGCCGTCCTTGCCGAGTTGTTTGACTTCCTGCAGCGGCCCATTGTTGAGATTGATGTCGGTACCGTATTTGACGGTGTCGTACCGTACCGTATGCGCTTCGGTCTGATCCTTACCGGATTCCACGGTGATTACGTCGTTGTCGGCCATACGTGTGCTGCCAAGTTGCGCGGTTGCCACGGCGGCGCCATTACGTTTCACGATGATCGCTCCACCGCCGCGCTTGTCGAGGACCTTGCCGGTGATATCCAGCAGACGGCCTGGCTTGGCGTTGAAATCATCGTTGTCATGGAGCAGGGTCGCAATCGTGCTGTCGATGCGAACGAGACGGTCGACACGATTGACGGTAACCGGAATGCGGCGCAGATGATAGTTCCACAGATACCAGCCGCCCGTTGCGCCTCCTGCGACCAGTACGGTCAGCAACATCGCAAGTATGACGCGCAACCAAGTGTGATGTTTGCGCGGCGGACGGACGCTATCCTCAAAAGACAGCTCTTCAATATCGTCTTCCAAAGTCATGCTGGCTTCTTTCGCTGCTATTGCCGTGACGTCGTATTGGGATTACCGCAATTGTAGGCGACGTTGCCGCGCCGGCAAACGATCCGACCGCCGGAGGCCCGCAAAACCACAATGAGAAAACCAAAGTGTCACAAAACGAGACATAATGGAGACATGACTATCGCAACTCCTGAACGTTATGCCGAGATGCTGGATGCCGCACGTCGTGGCGGCTACGCATATCCCGCAATCAATGTGACCAGTACGCAGACGCTGAACGCTGCGTTGCAGGGTTTCGCCGAGGCGGAATCCGACGGCATTATCCAGGTGTCGGTGGGCGGTTCCGCATATTTCTCCGGACAATCGGTCAACAATCGTGTGGTCGGCTCGCTCGCATTCGCCGCGTTCGCGCATGAAGTGGCCGCACACTATCCGAACATTACGGTGGCACTGCACACCGACCATTGCGCCAAACAATATCTGGATGAATGGGTCCGCCCGCTGCTTGCGCATGAGGCGGAGCAGGTCAAGCACGGCGAAGAGCCGACGTTCCAGTCCCACATGTGGGACGGTTCGACGGTTCCGCTGGAAGAGAATCTTGACATCGCCGAGGAGCTGCTGGAAAAGTCCGTGAAGGCGCACACCGTGCTCGAAATTGAGATTGGCGCGGTCGGAGGCGAAGAAGACGGCCATTCCGCGGAAATCAACGACAAGCTGTACTCCACGCCCGCCGATGGCGTACGCGTGGCGGAACGACTGGGGTTGGGTGAACACGGCCGTTATATGGCCGCGTTCACCTTCGGCAACGTGCATGGCGCATACAAGCCGGGCGTAGTGCAGTTGCGTCCACGATTACTGCACGACATTCAGTCCGAAGTATGGGCGGCCGCACATGACGGACGCCTGGGAAGCGTTGATGCCGCGCACGTTTCCACTTGTGCGCTGCCGGACATGCCGGAAGGCAAGCCGTTCCCCCTGGTGTTCCACGGCGGTTCCGGATCGTCGGCGGCTGAGATTGCGGAAGCGGTTAGCTACGGCGTGGTCAAGATGAACATTGATACGGATACACAGTATGCGTTCTCACGTGCAATCGCAGGACACATGTTCCGCAATTACGATTCCGTGCTGAAGATTGATGGTGAAGTCGGCAACAAGAAGTTCTACGATCCACGCTCGTGGGGTCGTGAGGCCGAATCCTCGATGGCCGCACGTGTGGTCGAGGCTTGCAAGCAGCTAGGTTCCGCGGGGCGGGCGCTGAGGTAGTCTTCCCGCCGTGGCGTTTGGCTGTCTTCCCCTCTGTTTGTCCGATTCTGGTGAATCAGCCAAGGCGGAGAGGTAACCAGCGTTCTGTGTGTCCGTTTCACCAGAATCGGACAAACAGAACATGATTAAAGGTGTGCGGATGGCTGATTCACCAGAATCGGACACACAGGAAGGCCCCGCTACGACCACACGCCACCAGAACCGGTTGAAATTCCCCCGGATCAGGCATGCCAAAGGACCGGATTCATCCGGTGGCGCTATAAGCCAAGCGGGCACGGCTCGTGTGCGAACAGAATCAGGAAAGAACAAAGGGAAAGAGGAACCGGACAGGAACTGCCACGCTTCTAGTAGGCGGTGCTTCGGAATCCCGCGAACGGCGAGGCATAGGCACATGGGTCACGTGGCACTCGAGCCGCGTCAAGCCGACGCCGCAATGGTTCCCGGAATCGGACATGCTCCATCTGGAATCTTACGACGTTAATTTTCAGCATATTCAGTTCACTTTCACGGTCCTTCTCTCGCAAAATCACATCAACCGTGTCACCGTCGACCGTCATGGACGGGTCCACATACTTCTGCCGACCATCCAACTCACCGACCACAATGCTGCCATCGTCACGTTCCCATGAAAAATCAGCCCTGATATTGCGACCATCCAACGGACTTACGTAAGTAACCTGCGCCTGTGGCTGCGCGAATCCCAATTCCAGCATCGCGGCGAGCGCGGCCACCTCACCGCCGTTCTCGCATGCCGGTTCCGCATGCTCCGCAACATAACGTGCACGGATGATTCCGCCGATCTTCCTTTTATTGCCAACGAACTCCTGCAGTTGCGTCTTCGTGAGATTGCCTTTGCGCAAACCCGTGCAGCACACAATCATCGCATTTTCAAAATCCAGCATCCGCGCACAGTCCGCCATAGTCTGAATTTCTGCGGTGACCTGCATGCCGTCCACTACTTTCGTCGGCGGAGGATCCTTGTAAAAATGTGCGATGACGAAGCCGTGACGCCCCGCCTTGGAACGTTCCGTCACTGCGATGTGCACGTACCGCTGCAATTGCAGGGTGGTCGAGTAACCGTACGCACCGGCGGCGGACGGACCACACAGCACCCAGTCCGGATGTTCGTGGCAAACTGTCCGAAGCGTCCATTTGATGCGATCGGCGTAGGAAAGTGCATTCCACTGCTGCGCACTGATGTAGTAGCCCTTCTTCGGCATGATAATCATGCCGGTATGTACACGACGTTGGCATGCACGGCGATCCTTAGGCTGCTCGGGTACCGCAAGACGGCGGTGCGCATAGGCTTGACGGAGCATCGCGTCTAGACGCTGCTGAGCTTTCGTCGCTCTTGCAGAAGAATTCCTGTGCATGTTCATGCGCACACGATAGGGGATTTCGGGTGGACGTGCCAGCAGAAACAGGGGTTGTGGTCGAAGGACGGGAGTTATCCACATTTTCGGGCGTGTCGCGAGGCTGCGGGGGAGGGGGGCGTCAATCTTCAGCGGGAATAACAGGAGTTCGCCCCAGTTTGTCCGATTCTGGTGAATCAGTCATCCAATGCTGCCATACTGCACCACATGCGTCTGATTCTGGAGAATCGGACAACCGGGGTACAGAAAACGGAATGTATGTGACTGATTCACCAGAATCGGACATTCATACAGCGCACGAACCAATCAGACTGTCTGATTCGGGAGAATCGGACATGCGGAGAGATGGCTAACTGGCACGCCGCGCGAACCACAGATTGATCAGCGACCCCGCCACCACCAGCACCACGCCAATCCAGAATGGCACGCCCAAAGCCACACCGAGCAGCACCGTGCTGGATGCGGTGGAGAACACGGGCGTGGCATATGAGCCGACCGCCAGCGTCTCCATGTTTCCGTACAACATGCCATAGCCCCAACAGGCGTATCCGTCGGCAATCGACAGTGCACAGGCCGCCAGTGTCACATATCCGCTTATCGACGGCGTGGATGTTGGCCAGCCTTGGCCGGACGCGAAGTGAATCACCCACAGTACTGCGGCCACGCAGCAGAAGAAAATCGTCGTACCATCGTAGCCGTCGGACATCACAGGTGTCACGGTTGCATACACTGCCCATATGAACGCGCCTGCGAGCGCCAATGCATACGGCAGCGGATTCGATGCGATGTTACGCATGGCCTCATATACGTCGAGACTCTCACCTCCGACGGCCATCGCCACGCCGATTGTCGCCACGATCGCGCCTGGCAGCGCTTTCCAGACCGCACCGCGCTTATGTGAGACCGCAGCGGTCATCAGTACCAGCAGTGTGGGCCATAGATAGTTGACCAAGCTCACTTCCACAGATTGCGCGGCCGTTGAGGCGAGTCCGATCGACAATGAGATTGACGCTTCGTACGCGATGAACATGGCACCGCCGATGATCAGATATTTACGCGGCGCCTTACGAATCGGCGCCGGTCGACGTACGATCATCAGCATCATGCCACCGACGGTGTAGATCAGCGCAGATCCGAGCGTTGCACCGAATGCGTCGGCGACGAGACGCACCAGCCCGGCCATGAACCCCCACAACACGATTGCACACAGGCCGATAATCGTGCCACGATGCGAAATCGCATGTCCAAGCAACGGATTGCGTGGCGTCTTTCTCTCATCTGCTTTCACGCGCACCACGTTACTTCACACGCCCAACAGATGTCCGATTCTGGTGAATCAGCCATTCAGACCCCAATATACAGGTATCCAAATGTCCGATTCTCCAGAAACAGTCAGGTAAAGGCAAAAGATATGGGTTTGTTTGTCCGATTCACCAGAATCGGACAAACAAACCCATCAGACAACTGCCCGCATGCCACAAACCGCATGCCACGCGCTGCACAACCCGCAGCTGCACAACCCACGGCTCCGCATCACTCCATTCGCAGCCAGCAATCCCAGCGCCCTACCGTCGGCCGTTACGATACTTCAGCAACTGGATGACTGCGCCGGCAACGCCACACAGGATGCCGCCAATCGGCCAAGGAATCCAGAAAACAGCTCCCCAAAAACTAGGATCGCCCCCAAGCGCGGCATTCGCATTGACGCCCACGAACAGCATGAGCAGCGCCATCACCGTTGCAATCAGCATGATGATACCGCACACCGCCCCGGTAAGTTTGTTGTAGTATTTGTCGGTCACACTCATAGGCTGTGACAGGCTTTCGAAATCATCCTCCGCGGAATCACCCTCCGCATTGCGCTCTTCGCTTTCGCGATTGTACTTGCCGAGCTTTGTGCGATCGAGCCGCATCCCCGTGAAGATGAAGCAGAATACGGCTATGGCCACCAGTGCCAGCATTATGCTGACGGGCCACCCGTTGTTGATGCCGAGTACCTCGTTGCAGTACACCATCACGCATACGCCGACCATGATCAACCCCACACCCACAGCCTTACCGATGCCATTTTCGATGACTGCGCGCGATCTGTCATCATCCGTATAGAAATCCTGAATGTATGGATGACGCCGTTGGAAATCGCCATGCAGGGCACCGGCAGGAATCAGCAACGCACAGCCTACGATCACACCGAGAATAATCGGCGCGGCGGTCAGGAATTCATTCATCGGACTGTGTCCGATAATCGAGTTTTCGGAGTCGAATAGCATGCCGGCCGCAACACCAAGAATCATCGCGGCGACGCCAAGCGCAGTCAGCCATGCGCGGATCTTCATATGTCTGTCGTAGCCGACCATGTCTTGCGGCATTGCGGAGCGCGATGCTGCGGCGGAACGCGGCGCCGCTGCAGGGTGATCCGCTTTCAGCGCAGTCGGCGCGTCTTGCGTCGAAGCCGACGATTCCGCCTGGTTTCGCAGCGACGACGAAGCCGCCGCGAAACCGACCGGTTGCGCAATTGCGGCCACGACCCCGACCGATCCGGAATTCGTAGACGTATCGGCGGTCGATTCACGTATGCCCGAATTCGGTCTGCGAACGTCACCCATCACCAGGTCATCAAGCGTTACGCCGAACAGGTCGCAGATCATCAGCAATTTGTCCATTTCCGGATATGCTTTTTCGGACTCCCATTTCGAGATGGCCTGCCGTGAGACGCCGAGCAGCATCGCCAGCTGCTCCTGCGTCATGTTGCGGGTGCCGCGCAGGTATTGCAGATTTTCCCTGAAGCTCATCTTTGCTCCTTTACTGCGATTGGTTCCATCGTCTCATACCGTTCGATTGGCGATCTTGCCCTCGAAAGTGTGGAACATGTTTGCGATTGATGATTGCAGATTGCCACAAGGCTTCGGTTGCGTGCCACCATCTTGCGGTTGCACGGCCATGGTGCAACCGGATTTCTCTCTGCAACCGGTAGTTGCGGCGGCGTACGCTCGCCTTTCGTTTGTCCGATTCTGGTGAATCAGCCATCCGTGTACGTTTTGGCACACCCTGTTTGTCCGATTCTCCAGAATCGGACAAACATGCCCATACTTTTGCCCTCCGGATGGCTGATTCACCAGAATCGGACAAACCAGAACCCAAGGCAACGGTCGTTGGCCCCAGCTTGGTCCCGAGTGCCCGGCTAAGCCAAGTGCCCCCACCTAAGCCCAGCACTCTGGTTGGCTCCAACCCCAGTCAGGCCCAGCCGAAATTATCGGCTCCCGCCCCTAGTGAGAAATGGTATTTGACCAGACCCAGATCAGCTCCGGAGTATGACGTCTCGTTGGTCAGACGAACGGACACGATCCGCCCGTGTCCTTCGATGAAAAAGTCCTGTTTGTTGAATGCCGTCGGTGCAAGCAGTGCCGCTTTCACACCGTCCGTGAACCATGCAGGGGCCTTACCGTCGTATTTGCAGACTTCGGAAACGGATTTGGATTGGTGCGGCTCGCCTTGCTCCGCTCCGTATCCGATGGCGATGACGGCGATGGTCCGGTTACCTTCCGCCATTTTGTCCACAATCTTACGGCTGTAGGTACCGCCCGCCCACCAGGTATTGAGGCCCAAGGTTTGCGCGTACAACATGAGATCGGCGCCCGCATATCCCAGTCGTTCGTCCAGTTCTCGAGGGTCCTCCCCCTCACGCAGATTCGCGGACATGATGAGGAAATTACGCACACCTTTGGCACGTATCAGTTTGAAGATGGGACCGAACGCAGTTGTGTCTTCGGTTCGTAGAGTGATGGCTGTGCCATATTTTTGATTGTCATGCGCAACGCGCCTAGTAAGCAACGATACGATGTCGTCAGGTATCGGCTTGTTGGTATAGGCACGTACGGTGTGCCGTGAACGCATCGCTTCAAGCATATCCATACATACACCTTAGCCTTCAATCGGCTTCTCTGGCTATGCTGTTGGAATAATCCTGAAGTTGGAGAAATCGTGGAGCGGATGACGGGAGTCGAACCCTACCTGACCAAAGCCAGAAAGCCGCTAAATTCCAGTGATTTAGCGGCTTTCTCTGGCTTATCGCAGACCTATATGACAACATGGTGACAACAATTTAAGAACAACTCATTTTGCGCCCTCTCAACATGCAGCACACACACGCTGCCGCACACTCATGGTTGCCGCTCATTATTAGTCACCTTTGATGAATTGGCTGATTCTGGGTGCGATTGCCAGCAGGTAGACCGGATGCGTGATAGCGGCGAGCAGGATCCACCAGGTGGGCCATCGCATCGGGCTGTCGGGGATCGTGGCGAGGCGATCCGCGACCACGAGGCATATGAGCATGAGCAGCGTCCAGAGGATGATGTGCACGCCCATCGTCTGTTCCCGCCACCAGTACATGACCGCCGCTTTGCTTGCCGCCGCGTAGACGATGACGACCAATAGCGGTATGCCGCATACGATGACGAAGATCACTAGCATGACTAAAAGGGTGAGCGGCCCGTTCCACCAACCCTGCGGGATGATTCCACCGATCCACGTGCCGGTGCTGTTGAACCATTTCCCGATCGCGGAAAGCTGTTGGCCGCGCGCATGGACCCATTCCGGCAGCGAAGCCATGAGGGCATGCCACCTGCCCTGCATGATGATGACAAGCAGGGGAATCACGGACGCGCACACGCCCACGCACAGGGCGAACAGGACGCGCCTGTCTTTCCCGCGCTGCCTGTCGGCATCGTTTCGGAGTCGCTCCTGTTCCTGTTCGGCCTGTTGTCTGACCTGTTCGGCGATGTTTTCCCGCAGTCGTTTCCGTTCGCCGTCGAGTTTCGCCCGGTCGCTTTCGAGGCGCGCTTCATCCTGCTTGAGTGTGGCTTCGCGGTTGAGGATGCGCCTACAATGCTCTTCCTTTTCTGCGCAATCGTGTTCCCTCCGTTTGGTTTCTTCGAGCAGCCTGCTCGTCTCGTTGAGTTCGGAGAGTTGTTTCCTGAGCGTCCGATTCGCTGACAAGAGCCTCTGATTCGTTGATCGAAGCTCTCGATTCTCGGATGAGAGCGTCGAATTCCCGTCCCGCAGCTCCGCGATCTGCCGTTCGAGTTCCCTGTTCTCCGCTTCCAGCCGGATCATGTCGGTTCCCATGGTCGGGGTCGTGTTCGCTGGTTCCTGTGGTTTCATCCGGTCGAACATTTGGGAGAACATGTCGCCCATCGGATCGGTTTCCATACTGGTGTTCCTTGCTGTCTGGTTCATGATGCTGTTCCTTGTTCGTCTGTTCGGGCGGTGTGATTCCGGCGAGACGGGCCGCGATCCGAATCTTGTCGAGTTCGCGCTGGCATTCGAGCAATGCCTGTTCGCGGCGTTCGATCTCCTCGCGGGTCTCGACTATGAGGTCAGTGTCGTTGTTGTCGATCGCGTCGTTCAACGCGATGACGGCGGCGCGCAGTTCGCCCCGCGCCCAGTCCGCACGGTTGTTCAGGTCCCTCAATCCCTTGGCGAGGTCGCAGCCGCCCGCGCGTTGGATCCTGCACGCCGCGTTCAATCCCTCCACCATCATCGCCAGTTCGTCGAGTTTCCTGGCCTGCGACTGGTAGTAGCGGCGCTGCGCCTCGCTGGACGCGTAGCGCACAATCCGCGTGCGGGGCGTTGCCGTCAGGGGTTCGATGCGCCGTTCCGGACGGCCGAATGCATCCGCCAACGTGGTCGCGGTGAAGCGTGCCGCATACCTGTTCGACCTGTCCGTGAGCATGCCGGTGAACGTTTCCGGCACGAGCAGATGCCACGTGCCGCCGTCCCGGTGCAGCATATTCACGGGCAGGTTGACCTTCCGTTGGCGTTTGGAACCGGGCAGCCACACGCTTACCGTGCGCTCGTTCTCGGTGGCGACGAGCTTGTTGTTGAACGTCAGGTGCAGCATGCTCCCACCATTCGAAAGCCTCGCCCCGATCTGGTCGAGCGAGTACGCCGGACCCAAACGGGATCCGCGGAACCTGCGCCCCGTGGCCTGGTCCATGAACGTCGCCTCGCCGCCGCGCATCGCCAAACTTATGCCGTGCGAGTCGAGCAGGCGCGACAGTTCGGCGATGTTGCCCGCCCTGGCGGCGTCGAGGTCGATCAGGATGCGCATCCGCTCCTTGACTCCCCCGCCCTTCGCCGCCGCGTACAACTCGTTCATGCCCACGCCAAGACCGTTGGACGCAACCGTCCTCGCTCCGGTTCCGGGCAGCGGACTGTCATCCTGGCCGGGCGTATGCCGCATCGCCGCGACCAGTTCCGCATGTTTCATGGCGGTTTCCACGTTCGGGTTCTCCAGTATGCCCAGGCCCTCGCGGCGGCACAGTTCGTCGCTGATCGCACGCCACCGGTCGATGCTTCTGCGGGTCAGGCGCATCTTCCTTCCCGTCCTGCGGTTCGCCGCGCAGATGACGATGTGGTTGTGCAAATGGTGCCGGTCCACGTGCGTGCAGACCACGTACTTGTAGTCGCCGCCCGTGATCGCCTCGGCCAGCATCACGCCCAGCTCGTGCACCTGCCCCGCCGTCACCCGCTCGTCCGGGCTGAACGAATGCTTCAAGTGCAGGGCGAGCACGCCGTCCCTCCGCAACCCGTTCGCGCAGCGCTCCAAGTCGTGGATCATCGGCTCCGCCAGCATGTCCGCGTCACGCTTCTCGCCGCTGTAGCTCGCGTACACGAGCCTGCCGTCATCGTTCTTCGCGGGGTTGATGACGTAGCGGATCGTGGCCGGAAGATTCGTCTTGACCTTGCTCCCAAGCTTGACCACGGCCATCAGTACAACCCCTGCGCAGCGTCGATCCGGGCCTTCTCGCGCTCCATCTCCGCCACCCTCCCGTCGATCGAGGCCAGCAGATCCTGCAGCTCACGCACCTGCTCCGCGTCCACCGTGCCGGTCAGGTTCGCGATCCTGGCGACCTGGTTCACGTTCACGCCGATGCGGTGCAGCTCAGCCTTGAACGCCTCCGGATCGCTCGCCAGCGTCACCGAAACGTTCATCAGCCCGCCGTGCATGAGCGTCTGCCGGGCGAAATCGCCCCACCTCCTGTACACCGGAATGTTCCTCGACCAGCGCTCGTGGACTCGTCTGGCCTGCTCCCATTCCTCCGGCGTGAACATGATCTTCCTGCAGATGCTGCGCCTGCGATTGTCACGCCAACCCACCGGACACCTCCACACGAGAAGCGAAGCGCATCGTTTTTCCAGCCGCGAAAGCGGTCCGGAGGCTCCGCCGACCAAGGGGAACGGGTCTCCCGTCAAGCCGCCCCGGCCCCGCGGGGCGAGCAAGTGTGGCCACACATGCGTCGCTTGCTACTCCCATATTCGCATCCACGAACTGGGAGCCATCGTGCACGGCCTTGAGCAAACTCTTGGCGGTGTTGTTCATGTGCCTGTCCTTTCATGTTTCATCCGGCATGACGATTGCGACGCGGACCCGCTCCGGGCTTGGCGTGAGGCTGGTTCACATCGCACTATCGACGCTAAGGCCATTTGGAGGAAACTGATTTAGACAAGACCCACGAAACAGGCGAAAGGCTACATTAGGCCTTGAAAAACAAGGGAAGCGCCACGAGAAAAATTTCCGTGGCGCTTCCCTTATCCGACTGGTTGAATGAGTGAGAGCCGAAAGCGATTGCCTATTCCTGTTCGGCCATCTCCGCGTATCGGTCGAACAGAATCTGCAAACGCTCGTCGCCCGTCCTGCACGACTGCGTCACGCCATACGCCGCTTCGACGTATTCGGGCCAACCGAGGTTTGTCGTAAGTAAGTGAGCGCGAAACCGTTGTTTGTTCGTCATTGAAGGTGAGCGCGATCAATGCCTGCGATTTCACTTGTTGTCTCGTCCGGTGTTGACGCGGTTTTCGGCGTCGTATTCCAGACGGAGACGTGAATACCGTGACCACACTCTCACCGGACAATGGCAGGGATCTGCGAATTCCATGTCCGAGCAGACCGTCTCGTCGTGTATTTTCGCGACAACGACACCGTCGCACTAGTGCTCATGCGCACCGGCAGTCATGACGCTCTCTTCAAAATAGTCGATGCAAAAACATCAGGAACTACAGGAGCACGCCTCGCAAGACAATATAGGCCCACACTCCCCAGCAAGCCATTCAATCGCGTGGATCCGCTGTCCTGAAACCAGCTCAAGGAAGGGGACCGGCATGTATGAACTCAACGGAATCATGATCGTAGGCGAGATAACGCCCGAACTCAAGGTCGTGAACGCACGAGCGACCAACGACTGGATGATGCTCGTCACCTTCTCTAACGGAGAGACCCGTGTCTTCGACGGCACCAATCTCTTCGGAAAACCCGTCTACGAACCGCTGCGCGATCAAACGGTTTTCGACGATTTCGCCATTGACCACGCCATCCTCACATGGGACAGCAGCATCGACATCGACACCAACAACCTCTACAACCTGACCTACCCCTACGACACCATCACGGACACCAGCTCCGCCAATACGCCCATACAACTACGCCCATGCAACGCGAACTCGTTCACTGATCAACAACATTCCAAAGACCCGGCAATCGCTTGTATCACAGGCCTGACATTGCCGATTGCAGCAGCATGATTCACTGTTTCGTTGTGGCAGTTCCGCTGGTTTCGGTGTTGATGATGAGCTGGTCGATCAGGGCATGCGCTTGGTCGCGGCTGATGGGGGTGGCGCTCAGGAACGTCCAGCGCACGATCAGCAGCATCGTGTTCGCGCAGAAATCGGCCAGCAGGTCCTGCGGCAACCCTCCAGCCACTTCGAGGTGGTAGCAGTGGTTGGCACGGAATGATTCACGTATGCGAGCGATGAAATACGCGGTCAGGCTGCGCATCAACGCCCCGTCGAGTCCGTTGTGCGCGAATATCTTCCTCATCAGTTCGGCGTTACGATCGAATAGATCCGCGAACCTGTCGAACAGCGTGTGGAACCCGTCCCTGGTCCCTTCGAAATCCCGGGGTTCCATCGAGGCGGCGAACCGCGCCCAGCAATGGTTGAGCAGGTCGTATTTGTCGGCGAAGTAATTGTAGAACGTTGCCCGCGGGTAGTCGGCTCGCTCGCAGATCGCGTTCACCCTGACCTGTTCGAACGACTGCTCGCCCACCAGTTCGAGCAGCGCGTCCGCCATGCCGTTGAGGATTCGCCGCCCCGCGCGAGTGCCTGCACGTTGTTCATCCGCCTTCATGATTCCAGCCTATCCGTTCCCTTAGTCGTCTCACAGTTCTTTCCGACAGTCCGATTGCCGTCAGCCCCATGAGAATAGCGTCAGCAGTCGCATCGGCACCAGTTTGGCGAGCACCCGGTACGCCTTGTACACCGGATGCATGGTGTATGAGGCGCAGCCGGCGCGGGCTTTGCGCAACGCGATGCGGGCGAACCTGGCCATGTCGACGAACGGCAGCTTGGCGGCGGTGCTGCCATGGGCCGCGTCCGGGTGAGAGGCCACGCCGGATTGCATGCCGGTGCGCATATTGCCCGGGTTCAGCCGCAGCACGTTGATGCCGCGCGGCTTCAATTCCTCGCGCAGGCCAGCGGCGAAGAACGACGCATACGCCTTGGTGGCCGAATACACCGTGAGGTTCGGGTTCGGCGCGAACGCTGACACCGACGACACCTGGATGACGAACGAGCCACGACGCATGTACGGCAGGCACAGGCGGATCAGCATCGTCGATCCAATGGCATTGAGGCGGATCATACGCTCCAATGCGTCCGGCTCGGACTCCTCCACCAATCCGGCGCTGGCGACGCCCGCATTGGCGACCACCACACCGATGTCCGGCTTGCGCGCCTCCAACTCCTTCTCCAGTCCTGCGTAACCGTCGTCCTGGCTCAGGTCGAACGGCAGGCATACGAACCGCATGCGCGGGTATTCGGCGGCGATGGACTCCAGCCGGTCTTGCCGTCTGGCGATCATCCAGATCTCGTCAATCTCGGGGCATTCCCCCATCACCGCATCCACGAACTCACGCCCCAACCCGGACGTCGTGCCGCTGATTACCGCCACAGTCATCGCATGCTCCTTCTTGTTTCAAAACCACCGAATGCTCTGTCCGCGACAAAACGCCGCCTTATTCGACAAGCACCGGCACTGCGTGGACAGCTGTCCATCGGTGTCCACGATAACGGACACTCGCAGCTCGAAATCACACACAAATCGCCGCCTGCATATCGGTGGACATTTTCAGCAAACCGTCTCAGTCATGGGCTGATGTCCATGCTTAGCCTTGAGCAAGCAGCGCATGTGCGCGCTGATATCACACTATGCAGCATCAGCGTAAAGGAACCGTCATGGACAAGCAGAACACCACCCGCCCCACCCATCTCGCACAGCCGATCGAACTGCGTTGCGGCGTTCACATCAAGAACCGTTTCTTCAAGTCCGCCATGCACGAGGCCATGGCGGACCGCGATCACGCGCCGACCGAGCGTTTCGCCGCTTTGTACCGGCAGTGGGCCGAGGGCGGCGCGGGCGTGCTGATGACCGGCAACGTGATGGTCGACCACACCCAGTTGGGAGAACCCGGCAACGTGGCATTGGAAGACGATAGCAACCTTGCCCCATTTCGCTCGTGGGCCGAAGCAGGCACGGTGAACGGCATGCAGTGCTGGATGCAGCTCAACCATCCCGGCCGTCAGTCCCCAGCCACCATCAACCCGCATCCATGGGCTCCCAGCGCGGGCAAGTTGGAAGGTGAATACGGCAAGTTCTTCGCCGAACCACGAGAACTCGACCGCGCGCAGATCCACGACATCCAGCAGCGCTTTGCCACCGCCGCACGATTGGCCAAGCAGGCCGGGTTTACCGGCGTGCAGCTGCATGGCGCGCACGGCTACCTGATCAACCAGTTCCTTTCCCCGCTCGACAACCAGCGCACCGACGAGTACGGCGGCAGCCTCGACAACCGCATGCGGTTCCTCGTCGAAACCTACCAAGCCGTGCGCGAAGCGGTCGGAAGCGATTTCCCCGTGGCGGTCAAACTCAACTCGTCGGATGGACAAGAAGGAGGCTTCTCCGAGGACGAATCCCTGACCGTCATCCAGCGTCTCGCTGATCTCGGTGTCGACCTGGTCGAGATCTCCGGCGGCACGCTGGAGAAACCGACCTTCTCCACCAATACCGGTGACAAGGAGGACAGCGCCCGAGGCGTGTACTTCTCCGACTTCGCCACCCGCGTCAAGCAACTCGATCTGCACGGCACCGTCGTGTGCCTGACCGGCGGTTTCCGCACGCCCGCAGATATGGAGGACGCGCTCGAACAGGGCATCACCGACATGATCGGCATCGCCCGGCCACTGGTCCTGCAGCCCGACATGCCCCAGCACATCCTCGACGGCGACATCGAGCCGACCAACCGTTTCAAGCTGCCGTGGATCACCACCGGCGTCAAGTCGCTCGACAAGGCGTTCAACGGCGTGCTGGTCATCAGCTGGTTCGAGCTGCAGATGAACCGCATCGGCACCGGCAAGAACCCGGATCCGAATATCGGCGGCATGCGCGCGCTCCTGTTCGCACTCAAACAACACGGGCCCGCCGTGCTCTCGCCACGCCGCCGCAAGAACCGCAACTGAATCAACCGTGATCAGTCGGCAATACTACTCAAATCAGCCTGTTCATAACCGTCAATCATTCGCCAAACCCAGACCGTTCAACACTTCGGAACCGTAGATTCTGCACTACTTGAGAGGGCAACACCAAACCATGTCGTTTTCGCTGTACAAACTTGGGCAATTAATGGTGCGCCGACGTGGCCGCGTATTGATGGCGTGGCTACTGGCGTCGGTGTTGGCCGTTGCCGGTATGGCGACGCTGGCGCATGGCACCAACGACGAGTTCTCCATACCGGGTTCGCAATCCCAGGACGCGCTGGATCACTTGGGCCATGTGTTTCCCGAAGTTTCCGGCACTTCGGCGCAAATCGTAGCGGTAGCGCCGGAAAGCCAACGCATTGACACCACTGAGTCGCGCAATGCCATAGGCGTTGTGGCGAAGAGGATAGGCGGTTATCGGCAGGTGGCGCTTGCCGCCGATCCGTTTTCGGAGACGGTGCAGGACGCTGTATCCGAGGACGGACGTGCAGCGATCATCGCCATTCAGTTCGAGGTGCCGTTCAACGAGCTTGATTCGCAGGTGAAGTCGAAGATTGCCAGTGATGCCAAAGCGTTGCAGGATGCGCTTATGGATGGGGCGGTCACGTATTGCGGCGGGGCCGCGTATAGCAATGCCATTCCGTCGTTGTCACCGACTGAAGCGTTGGGTTTGGCGTTCGCGCTTATCGTGCTGTTGATGATGTTCGGCTCGCTGGTCGCCGCGGTATTGCCGTTGTTCACTGCTGTGGTCGGTGTGGGTGTGGGCGTCGCGACCATCTACACAATGACCTCGTGGTTCACCATCTCGTCCACGGCACCGATGCTGGCGGTGATGATTGGCCTTGCCGTGGGCATCGATTACGCCTTGTTCCTGATATCCCGTCACCGTGACCAGCTCTCCGATGGACTGGAGGTGGAGGAGTCCATTGCCCGTTCCGTAGCCACGGCAGGTTCGGCGGTGATTTTCGCCGGTTTGACGGTGATTATCGCGCTGCTGGGTTTGTTCGTGGCGGGGATACCGTTCCTGACCACCATGGGTGTCGCGGCCGCGTTCGGCGTGCTGGTGGCAGTGACCGTGGCCGAAACCTTGGTGCCTGCGCTACTTGGTTTCGCTGGCAAGCGCCTGATTCCACGGAAGCGTGCCAATGTCAAGACTAGCCGCCGTAGCCTCACGAATCGTAAGAGCCACGACCATCGCATTGCGCGCACGTGGGTACGGTTGGTGACCGCCAAGCCACTGGCTGTGGTCGTCGTCATCACCGTGGCCTTGAGTGCTCTGGCTCTGCCTGCAGCGAACCTGCGTTTGGCGTTGCCTGACAATTCCGTGGAAGAGGTCGGCACTCCCGCACGCGATGCCTACGATGCCGTGGCCGAGCATTTCGGTCCGGGATTCAACGGACCGTTGATTCTCACGGCCGATATCATCCAATCCACAGATCCAATCGGCTTGGTCAACCGCATCGCCGACGATATTCGGCGCTTGCCCGGAGTCAAAGCGGTGCCGTTGGCCACTCCCAATCCGAAGGGCGACACCGGCATCATCCAGATCGTTCCCGAAACCGGTCCCTCCGACGCCGCAACCGAACAGCTTGTGCGCGAGTTACGCGGTAAATATCAGTATTTCTTGGACACATACGACACTGAAACCGCGGTGACCGGCATCACCGCCGTTGCTATTGATGTGTCATCGAAACTGGGGGCAGCTCTATTGCCATTCGGCCTGCTGGTGGTTGGCTTGTCGCTGATATTGCTGGCTATGGTGTTCCGCTCGATATGGGTGCCGCTGAAAGCGACCGCAGGCTATCTGCTTAGCGTGCTTGCCGCTTTCGGTGTCACCACCTGGGTGTTCCAACTTGGCCATGGAGCGGAATTGATCCGTGTGCAGCGGGTGGGACCGGTGATCAGCTTCCTGCCGATCATCCTTATGGGCGTGTTGTTCGGCCTGGCCATGGATTATGAGGTGTTCCTCGTCTCCCGTATCCGAGAGCATTATGCCCATCATGGTGATGCGAAGGCGGCCGTCGAGGAAGGATTTGCTTCGGCAAGCACCGTGGTCGTGGCCGCGGCAACCATCATGCTGTCGGTGTTTGCGGCGTTCATCCCCGAGGGGTCCGCCACCATCAAGCCTATCGCCTTTTCACTTGCGGTGGGTGTGTTCGTCGATGCGTTCGTTGTCCGTCTGACCTTGGTGCCCGCAGTATTGGCTCTGTTGGGCAAACGTGTCTGGCATCTGCCCGCTTGGGTAGACCGCCGTCTACCGGTGTTCGATGCGGAAGGCGACGGATTGGAGCGTGAGCTTCGTCTGCGTGACTGGCCTACTCCCGACAGTACCGAGGTGCTCAGCGCACATGATCTCACGCTGGATGATATGAACGGAAACGCTCTGTATGAGCACATCGACTTGCATATCAAACCCGGCGAAGTGCTGGTGGTCGAGGATTCCGGCGTTTCAGGCAAGTCCGCACTGCTTTACACTCTCGCGGTCAGGGTCACCACGTTCCGAGGCGACCTGAAGGTCATAGGATGCACCTTGCCTCAGCACATGCGCGAGATACGTTCCAACGTAGCACTCATCAGCTGTGCCAATGCGGCGGATCCATTGGAGGATATGCGACAGGCCACGAATGATGGCACACGGTTGATCATGTTGAACGATGCCGATATGGTGCTGCAGCCCGACGCCCGGGCCCAGCTGCGCGACGCAATCAGCAAGCGTGGCGAGACCACCTACGTGCTCTCTTGCCGGAATCTTTCTACGCTGGGCGACATCCTGCATGGCATGCCGCTAACAATATTGCGCCTTTCCTCTAGAACCCGAGACAGCGAGCGAACCGACCAATTTGACCGTCCGGAAAGCCACATCACGCGCTTCGCCCGGTTCATCAACTCACCCATCACCACCTCCACACACGTCGAACAATGAGCACAAGGACACCCATGCTTTTCTTCACACAGCGCCTGCGAGACTCCATCACACCGACGGCACGCACCTGGACGCCCCGCACCATCACCTGGCGACTCTGGGCAGCAATCATCCTGATACCCGTGTTCATGCTTTCGCTCGGGCTTTTCGCTTTCCACGGCACCAGCAATCATCCGGCTACTGCCAAAGCGGCCGTGGTCAACAATGACGAACCGGTTGAACTCAACGGGCAAACGCTGCCGCTTGGCAGGCAGCTTGCGTCCGAACTGCTTCACAACAACGACTCCGACTACGACTGGACACTCACCGACGCCGATGATGCCCGAAACGGTTTAGACAACGGCAGCTATGCCATTACGGTGACCATACCGAATGATTTCTCCAAACGTATCGTCGACACCATGCAGGCCAGTCTCACCGGAGACACCAGCAGTGTTTCCAACGGTTTGGTGCATATGGAAACCTCCAACACCACCGGCGTCAACGATCCGCAATTCGCGCGCGCGGCCGCCGAACGCGCGAAAAACAATCTGGATCAACTGATTATTCGCACCTATCTTGGCAGCGTCTACGATGGGTCCAACACCATGCACGAATCCCTGTCAACAGCCGCCGATGGCGCGAACCAGCTCGGCAGCGGTATCAACACGTTGCATGACGGTGCGAACCAGTTGCATGATGCCACCAAGCAATTGGTTGATGGCACGACAACGCTCAAGCAAGGCGGTTCGCAACTGGAATCGGGAGCACAACAGGTCGCCCAGGGCGCGGAACAAGTGGCGCAAGGCAACGAACAGCTGGCAAGCACCGTCTCCCCGATAGCCCAGCAAGCATCCTCTCTGCTCGAACAAGCCCCTTCGGCCGTAGCAGCGCTCCAGCAGATGCAAGAATTGGTCGGGCAATGCGCCGCCAACAACACGCCGCAAGCCTACTGCGACAAACTTGACCAAGCCCTCAGTCAGGCCACGGAGCCAGCCGAACGGATCGATGCGGCTAAAGCTCAAGCCATCGCACAGATCCAGCATACGCAAAGCTCCATCAACCAACTCGCGCAAGGTTCACGCCAAGTGGCCGACGGCGCGAAATCCGTGGCCGATGGCGCAAGCCAACTCAATCAAGGCATCGTCCAGCTGTCCGATGGAGCCACCGCTATCAACGATGGCGCAGCACAGCTTTCCGACGGTACAAAGAAACTGCAGGAAGGCGCGGATACCTTGTCTTCAGGTCTTACTAACGGAGTGAAGCAGGTGCCTACCTTCAGCAAAGAGGCGCGCGAGCGGCTGGCCTCCACTATCGCCCAACCCACCCGGTCCATCATCTCCAGCATCCCTTCCGGATTGCTGGCCGCCACCCTGCTGCTGGCACTGGCCCTATGGGGCCTGTCGCTTGCGGTGTATGTGATTGCCCGCCCAATCTCCGCCGACATACTCACTTCGAAGGAATCCACATGGAAACTAGTGGCTACAGGCATGTTCCTTGGAACGGCCGCAGCGTCAATCGGCGCTTTGCTTGCAAGCGCCATTGCGTGGGCAGGCTTGAGGCTCGACAACCAGCATGGCGCTTTTCTGATGATCATGGCACTGGTGTGCGCAATGGCATTCAATGCCATCAACCAGGCGCTGATCGGCAGTTTCGGCAGCCTCGGGCGATTGCTGTCCATGATGCTGATGGCACTGACACTGCTTACGGGTATCGTCTCCACTATCCCCGCACCATTGGCCTCCTTGGCGTCCATGCTGCCCACACACGCCGCCAACATGATGCTACGAACGGCCATAACCGGAAGTGGCAGCATCACGCAGCCACTGCTGACCCTATTGACATGGTGGGTCGTCGGATTCCTTGCCTGTGTTGCCCTGACTGCACGACGACGCACGCTGAATCCGAATCAGCTGCGATTGCCATCTCAGACCTTCTGACTATGGATACCGCAAATCGTGAAATATTGATCTGATACTCCATCATGACTCTATAGAAAACACAATTGACAGCAAGCTGTCTCACTATCGAGGTTTGTCGTAAGTAAGTGTGACGCCGACAACGTCAAGTCTGAGACCTCCGCTTATGCCAACAGCTGGAATAAAGGCGAAACCGTGTAATTTGAAGCATTCTTCAACGTGGATGCCGCAACGGCCAAAGCAAGTGTCCAATACTACGATGTAGCCGATTAGGCTGATTCATGACTGGTGGGAGCGTCATTGCTCCCACCAATTTTGCCAATTGCGCAATGCGGTCGAGGGTCTGATACGGATTGGTATCCGTCAGCTACAGGAGATGTCCTCGGTTGGCTTGGCTGCAAAATTCAGGAATGATCGGCAGGGCAATTGGCGTAGAATCACTACAATATGCGGCATGCTGGCTTATTTTTCGCGTATTTGCTGCATGAACAAGTGCAGTTCATCCGGATAGTGCAGTCCAATCTCAACGCATACGGCATCAAGGTAATGGGGGATGTCTTCTCGTAGGTGCATCAGCAATGAATCAAATCCTTGCAGGAATTCAAGGTACCGTTGCTTGTCCGTCACGAATTGCAAATCCTTGGCGAGCTGGAAGACCGTAATGTTCGAGTCGTGTGGGTGGGCGCAGTACAGGCGTTCGTCATGCGCGCAGATGTTGCGATAGTCCTTGATTCTGCGGTAGATTTTGTCGAGCCGCTGAGACGTGATTTCTATTTCATGCTTGTGCGAGTCCGCGTACAATGCGGTGAAGCTGCGTGCGATGTTGGCTCGCGCTTCTGTCTTCTGGGATTGGAAGAACCAATACATCTGCCCGAGCGTCAGATCGTTGGCCAGCACCCACATCGGGACTTCGCCATCATGCCGCTCCAGGCAATGACGGAGATAGCCCTTCTTGTCCGCGTACCCCGATTGCATGTTCAGGTGCAGAATTTTCTCCAGTCGGGGTATAAGCTTTATTGCTTTTTCGTGCGCTGTCCCGCTGCTGGCGTAGTTCGCAATGTTCAGGTAGGGGTTCTTTTCATTCGGGTTCAGTTTCGTGAACTCATGTGAGCAAACCGTTTTCAGGATAGCCTCGGCCAAGGTGGTCATCCTGAAGAACAGGAACCGCAGATTGCGGTCGAACACGTATAGCTTGTAGATGTCATTGAACGAAGCATCGTCGCGATAGCGGTCATCACCAGCTGCTTCCGTCTTTTCCTTATCCAGAAAAGGTGTCTTGTATCCGTTGACGACGGAATAGTAGCCTTCTCGTTCAAGCACCCATGAGGTGCGGGAATCCGTTGCTAGGTCACGGGACGCCAGTAGTTTCACTTGATCGGCTACTGGCATGAATGGCTTGTGCATCGTGTTCTCCCGCCTAGATGCGCAAAAACCGCCCCGGAATTCCGGAAGCGGTTTTTACGAACTGGACACTGCCCAGCTTTATCGCATGAAAAGTTTATCACGGGAATGACTATTGTGCGACGATGCGTGTCGTGATGCTGTTGGAAAACAATCATCCCATGACTCTTTGAAATACCGCCGCTGCGATTCCAGACACATTGCTCATCAATAAGTCACTCATACCCCAAAACCTACCAACCTACCAACCTACCCTTTGGAATCATTGGGATTCGACCGCCTACCAACTTGGCCTACCGACCTACTTGAGGTTTTCTTAGGTAGGTTGGTAGATTGCGTGAGTAGGCGACGAAAACCCTTATGGCAGTAGTGAGTAGGCGGGTAGGTCGGTAGGCTGCTTGGTTGAGTCAGATGAGCGAGTACCAGTGTCCGCCTTTCACACCTTTTCTATGTTTGATCTTTCCTGAAGTCATCAGATTTTCCAACGCGTCATCCATGTAGACTTTCTGCCGTTTCGACAGGGCTCGGCTTAATTCTCCTTTGGATACAGATGGCTGGCTCGAAGCGGACAGGATATCGACAATGCGCTCCTCTGTCGCGCAACGGGAGCGAATGTCAACCCGTTCGCGCGCCAGTTCGTCCTGCTCCTTGAAGTCCGCACGGCGAGTAAGGTTCTCGTCTTCGAATTCCCGCAGATTCTCCTCGTAGCATGCACGCGAGTACTGCATCATTCTGCCCGCGAGTTCCCAATCCTCCTGAGTGGTCTCGGACGATCGCGGGTCTTCAAGCAGACGGAGCCCCACCGCCAGCTTTTCGCGCAGAAACATGCTGTGCGCTCTGCGCGGGTCACCTCCGCGCTCCCTGTTGACCCGCTGCTTATCAGCGATGATCTCATTCCTCACAATGGGAGGCATCCGCATGGGGTACATCCGCAGATGGCTGGATTCCGGTGTAGCCTCATTGGCCTTGACGTAGCTGCCGCACTCGTAGAGCCTGTTCATTTGCTCGATGGGATAGTCTGCGGGCAACGCCTTCGTATCGTACGGGAACTTAGTCAACGAGGAAAGCTCCACCGGCTCTTCGCCGATAGGACGGACGCTGAGTCTGTCATCATATGCGGAGACGTAAAGGAACCGCTGTTGGAATCCCACGCCGACACCGGCCTCGAACATGCCCATCATCGATGGCTGTGCCGAAATCACTACGACTGCCCTGTATCCGTGCTCCGGGATAGTCACTGCCAGCTCCTTGTTTTTGGTGTAGTCACCGATTTGCTGGCCGGAGAACAGTGACAGCACCTCCGCTTGGAGATTGCTCTCCTTCGCGCTTGACAGCGCCTTGAAATTGGATGCTTCGGAATACCTGATCATGGCGCGGGGAGACTTGCATTCCAGCTTGAATCTGTTGCCCTCCTGCACGCGCTGCCCGAACAGCGCGCTGATGGCTTGGCCGCTCGCCACACTAGTCACCGGAGCGTCCCGAATGTCAGGCACTAGCTTCCTCGCCGCTCCGAATGCCGCATCCTTGCCGGAACCCGGCTTGCCGAGGATCACCATACCGAAGTTCAGCGAACCGTAATCCGCACCGACGAATGGCGGCAGAACCATGTGAGGAGGTGCCGCCACCATGATGCGGGCAATCGTCACGGCAAGTACCGCAATGGGAGACACAAGCCTGCTGACCGCGTAATCCTTGATTTCACACAGACTCGTCCTTGAATTCCAGAACGCATCGTCAGGGAATGACGCATTGACATCGGCTTCTGGATTGTAGGGGATTCCACCGGCCGTTCTGGCTATCCCGTCTCCAATGAATTCGCCCTTCTCTGGGCGCAGATCGCTATAATGAAGCATGTAAGAGTCCTTCAACCTTATCTTGCGCCAGTTTTAAGCAGCGGCGCGTATGAATATGGATTCTTTGGGTCGCGCCAAGCGGAATTGACGCGACCCTTATTCGTCTCGGCTCTCATCGTGTTCTCATCTGTGCGTGACCCTCGATCCAAGCCTGTACATCACTCCACTTGTAGAGCACTACGCGCGGTGAAGGCTTGTAGAACTTAGGCCCTTTACCTGTATAACGGAGCTGCGCAAGGTTTCCCTTGGTCATGCCGGGCATACGAGACACCACATCATCATCGCTGATGTACGGCTCAGATCCAATTACTGCTGTGCTCATTACAGATTCCCTTCAATTGACTTGCCTATTTGTTGACATATTTGCCAACGCTGTGATTGTAGCATATTATTGCCTCTATGTTGTCAATATTGCTATTGCAAGGTGATTGTCGCTCATGTAATACTTGCTGCCATGAGCATGGAAGAGGCAAACCCGTTATACGAAGACGCGACTTATGCCCTCGCTATAGACAAATGGAAATTCATCGTCTTCACGGATTTCGATCGAATGGATCGGACAGCGTTCGTCTCCATCGCCCCTGGGATCGCAGTCAGAGCCGATTACTGCATCCGCGCGATGGAGGATCGCATCGGAAAATACGACATCCGCCTGCACATGGGATACAGCGAGGAAGAGCAGCGAATCGTGCTGCGCAACTGCGAAATCGGCACCACACGAGAACTCAAAATCAGGGACATCGCGCGCCTGCCCATCGAGCAGATTATTCGCTCCTACCATCCGCCACTGTGGTCCTATGAGATCACGGAAAACGGAACCGATATCTTCGGCCCGCTGCCGAGCTGGGAAGATGAAGTGCTACGCAAAGTGAACTTCCCAGCGCTCCGCAAGCAAGGTCCCACACCCGACACCCTGAAATGGGCTTCGCGTGTTTATTCGGTCACCCAGCTCAACAAGGGCCCCGCAACGAAACGATTGACAGAGGTCTTCGACATACCCCTGCGTACAGCCTCGCACTGGCTGACACTCATGAAAGAGCGCGTTCCAGAATCAGTTTCCGCGAAGCTCCCATCCCCCATTACCGTTCACGACGAAACCGAAATCGACACCACCCCCGACATCTCTTTGAAGAAGCTTTTGGAATAGGGGGTTGTCTCCTTCGGTAATCGCCGGAGGAGACAACCCAACCATGCCCATATACTCCTATAACACCAAGTCCGGCGATAAGCGGTACCGAGTCACCTACCGCGATCCGGATCATTCCCAGCGCACCAAACGAGGCTTTCGACGGCGGAAAGATGCGCAGGATTATCTGGCCCGCATGACGACGTATATCGCAGACAACGATTACATCGACCCAAACGCCGGCAAAACGCTGGTCTGCCAATTCGCAGACACCTGGCTCAAAGGCAAGAAAAACGTCGTCAAACCCAAGTATTACGCCGATCTTGAGTGCTCATGGAGAGTGCATGTGTGCAACGCTTGGGGAAATCGGGAAATCGCATCCATCAGACACAGCGAGATACAGACTTGGGTCAGCGAACTTGCAAAAAAGCGATCAGCGACAATCACCATTCGCGCCCACGGAGTGCTCAAAGGAGTGCTGGATCTTGCCGTTCGAGACGGCAGTATACGACGCAATCCGGCAGACGGATGCCAACTCCCAAGGAAACAACGGAAGGAACGCACTTACCTCACGCCCGCACAGGTTATTGACCTTGCCCATGCAGCGGGTACTTACCAAGCCCTTATTTTGACGCTGGGCTTCTGCGGCCTTCGATGGGGCGAAGCGGCAGCATTGCGCGTCAAGCATGTGGACACCCAGAACAATCGCCTCAGGGTGCGGTTGAGCTGGGTCCGTTCCGGCAAGAAGCACTTCGAAGGTGCCCCCAAAACTTGGGAGGTACGGGACGTTCCCGTTCCCGATCAAGTAATGTCCGCCATCAAAGAACAGTGCGAAGGCAAGGGACCTGAGGATTTAGTGTTTACCGCACCATCCGGAGGACATCTCCGCGAGCAATCCGCGAAAAATCACGGCTGGTATGCAAGAGCATTGCGCGATTCCGGCGTTCCCACACTGACCTGCCACGATCTTCGCCACACGGCGGCTTCCATTGCCATCAGCTCCGGAGCCAATGTCAAGGCTGTCCAGCGCATGCTGGGGCACAAGAACGCGGCCATGACCTTAGATACCTATGCAGACCTATTTGACACCGATCTTGACGATGTGGCTACATCCATCAGCAGCAAGATCGCAGCCGCGAAGACCTCGAACTCCGGGAATGTTCGCTGAGCTGAATACCGCTCTTCAGACCCCCTCCGTGACAACACGGTGACAACATTTCAGGAAAAAACCAGTGATTGAGCAGGTATCCACAAAATTGAAAAACGTTGGAATGATTGGGTTTTAGCACCTCACCGTTGAGGCAAATGGAGCGGATGACGGGAGTCGAACCCGCCTTTAAAGCTTGGGAAGCTTTCGTTCTACCGATGAACTACATCCGCAAAAAGTGCCTTTTGGGCACGGAGGTTAAGTTTAGCACGTCGCGCACGGCTCCACAGACGCGGTTCCCGATATACGGATTACCGACCCGCGCCGCACGCGCCCGCATAACCGCCCGCCAGCCAGATCCGCCAGCCGAGTCCGTTGAGTGGCTCCGCCACACGAGCGCCGTACTCGCATCGCACGAGCATCCGCCGTCCAAATCCGCCAGTCAGCTGCGGAACGGTCCTTGCGAATACCCGCCTTGCACGTATCCACTCTGCGAATACCCGCCCTGCACATACCCATCGGACGTATATCCGGACTGCACGCCCTGCGCCTTCATCTCCTGGCTCATCTGCATAAGTCGCGAAATGCGGTCGGCGGTCGGCGGGTGCGTGGAAAACAGGCGGGAGAAGCCTTCTGTGGAGAACGGATTGGCGATCATCATCGCGGCCACCGACTGCGTGCCTGCGGTCTTGCGCATCGGCGCGGCCTCGGCACCGTACGAAATCTTATTCAACGCGGAGGCGAGCGCTTCGGGATCGCCAGTCAGCATCGAACCGTCCTCATCGGCATCGTATTCGCGCGTGCGCGAAATCGCCATCTGAATCAAAGAGGCGGCAATCGGCGCAAGGATCGCACTCAGCAGCACGCCGAGCAACCCAAGTCCACTGCTGGACGAGCCGTTGCGATCGTCTCGCGACGAGCCACCTCCGAAATACATGAGCGAATAGCCGAGATACGAAATCACCGTGGCCATGGCGGATGCGATTGCGGAGGTCAGAATATCGTGATTGTACACATGCATGAGTTCGTGGCCGAGTACGCCGCGAATCTCACGCTCGTTGAGCATCTGCAGAATGCCCTGCGTACAGCAGACGGCGGCATGCCGTTCGTTACGGCCGGTCGCGAAGGCGTTGGGGCTCATGGTCGGCGCAATGTAGATGCGCGGCATCGGCTTGCCCGCCTTTGCGGACAGTTCGCGCACGATTTTGTACAGCATCGGCGCCTCCTGCTCGCTGACGGCCCGCGCACCCATCGACGCGATGGCCAGTTTGTCGGAAAACCAGTATGAGACGAAAGTCGAGCCAAGACCGATGAGAATGTAGACGCCAAGCGTGCGCTGACTACCACCCGTAGCCCACCAAATCAGCATGATGACGCCCCACATCAACGCGAAAAGCAGCGTTGTCTTCAAGCCATTGCAATGGCCATGCACCCGCAATTTGCCGTTCATAGGGCCCAAGCGTAAAGATGCAGTCTGATATTTTGCTGGATACATGCTGAGCGCCTTATCGGGTCCGCACCCCGCCACCGACCGGCGCAACATATCAGGTGCGCGCAAAGCGTGCGATCGCGAATCGCCCTACGCCAGCATGGCGCCGGAATGCACCGAATCCAATACGTCAACCAGCTCGGTGAGCAAGTCGTTGCGTCCGCATGCGTCCGTCATCACGCTGAGCACGTACGCACCGGATGACGACGCCACGATTCCACCGTCATTCAACGCATACAGGTCGCCTTCGCCACTGATCCATCCGGCTTTCGTATACACCGTGGTTGAGTCGCCGAGCGCCCGATGAATATTGGAGTTGAGTGAATCCGTCATATCGCCCGACAGCCACTGCAGCGCCTCGTCGGAAACATCGGCGGCCCCGGACGTCTGCTGTGCGAACAGGAATCCATAACCCTGCGTCCACAGCTTCGCCATGTCCCGCGCACAAGTGGTCACGTAACCATAGCCGGCCATCTGCACGGCGGTGCCGGCTTGTGCCGCCCATGAATCGAAGGCGCCGGTGCCATACGTGTCGACCAGCCAACTGTAAGCGGTATTGTCGGAGACGGTCAGCACCTGGTCGATGTTCTGTTTCGTCGTTGCATTCTGCGTATCGCCCGCTTGGTATACCGCGTTCAGATCGATGGTACCCGTCGAAGCGAGTGCCATGATGAACGGCGCTTTGATTGCGGACGCCGAATAGACCTGCGCATCCGCATTGTAGGAAATTGCACGGCCGGTATTGATGTCGACCAGCACGAAGGATGCGGTATATCCCGCGGATTCGAAATTGGTTATCTGCGATTCGATGGCCAGTTGCGAGTCAGTGTCGAGCGTGAAGCCGGAAGTTGAGATCGTTGCGCTGCCGTCAAGTGCGTCGATGCCGGTCATCGCGGACTGCGTCGGACTGTCGGATGCATCGGTTTGTGATGTTGAGGAGGCTTGTCCGCTGGAAGAGGCGCTCTTTCCACCTCCCTCGGATGCGGATGAGCCAAGGCCCTGCAAACCAGCCGCTCCCGTACCAAAGGCGACAGCCAGTGCGGCTGCCGCCGCGATGCCGGTCATAGCCACGGTGACGCGCCTACGCATGTACATTCGACCTGTTTTCCACACGTGATTTCTACGATCGCCGAATCCCATGACACTCCGTTTTCGTATGATTCCCCTGTCGTGCGTAACGCTATGACCGAAAAGTTATCGTGACCTTACGCACACCTTGGGTTTTTCTGGGAGCCGAAACATGCGGTGAAGCCGCCCTCCCAGCGCATCGAAGCATCATACGAGCAGCCCCTCGAGCTCTCTGCTCGAGGGTCTGTGGGAATCAGGCGTGGGCCAGAGCGCGCATCTGCTCGGGTTCGATGACCTTCTTATGCTCGCGGCCTTCCTTCGCACCCTCGGCACGCTCGAAGGCATCGACCTTCTTCCAGCCAGCGAAGTCGATTGGCTTGACGCCACGTTCCGCAAGCAGGCGGTCAATGGATTCCGGATCGCGATCGGCGGCCACGCGTCCGCCCTCGGCGGCCTTGGACAAATCCTCCAGCATGTTGGTGACGATCAGCAGCGCGTCGGACTTGGTGGAGCCGATCAGGCCCACCGGACCGCGCTTGGCCCAACCGGTGGCATACAGGCGCTCACGCACCTCAACATCCTCACCGGCTTCGGCAGCCGTGGTGATACGGCCATCACCATGGGCATTGGCCAGGTGCGCACGGCGCTCGTCATAGGCAATGCCCGGCGCGGTGGCCGGCTTGTAGCCGATTGCATGGTACACGGCCTGCACCGGGTATTCCTCGAATTCGCCGGTGCGGCTCATCCTGCCATCCGCTGAAGTCTCGGTCTTCTCCACACGGATGCCGACGACCTTGCCATCCTCGCCCAGCACTTCGACCGGCGCGGAGTTGAAATGCACATAGTACTTGCGGTCGGCCGGATTGCCTTCGAAGTCCGTGTCGCCGTCGTCTTCCATGTCTTCGGCCATCTCACGGATGGTGAACAGTTCTTCGACCATCTGGCGGGTGAGCTTGTCCTTGCCGGCCTCCTCGATGGTGTCGTCATCCAGATCGAAGTCGTCCTCGTTGATGATCAGCTGCACGCCCGGCAGCTTTTCCATCTCACGCAGCTCCTGCACGGAGAACTTGGCCTGTGCCACGCCACGGCGGATGAACAGGTGCAGCACCTTGGCCTTGTTGCCCTTGATGCCTTCGTACACGTTGTCCGGAATGTCGGTACGTTCCTTCAGATCGTCGGCGTTGCGCATGAGCTCGCGCGCCACGTCCATGGCCACGTTGCCACCGCCGATTACGGCGACTTCTTCGGCTTCGAGCGGCCATTCGCGAGCGCCGGTCGGATAGCCGTCATACCATTCCACGAACTTGGCGGCACCGTACACGCCGTCAAGATCGGCTCCCGGCAGTCCGAGCGGCTTGTCTTCCACTGCACCGGTGGCGAACAGCACGGCGTCGTAGCGTTCGAGCAGTTCGTCAAGCGTCACGTCCTTGCCGAATTCCACGTCGCAGTACAGGTGGATGTCGGGGTTGTCGAGCGTCTTCTCGAGCGCGCTTGCGATGAACTTGATGGAAGGATGATCGGGGGCCACGCCGTAGCGCACCAGGCCGAACGGTACGGGCAGCTTTTCGAACAGGTCGATGCGGGCCTTGGTACCCAAGCCGAGTTCGTCGCCGAGCTTGCCCAGTTGGCGCAGGAAGATGTCGGAGGAGTAGACGCCTGCGGGGCCGGCGCCGATAACAGCAATACGAAGTTCATTAGTCTCAGTCACGCGCTCTAGCCTAACGCAAACCGTCGAAACGCAAAAGGGTCGATTTGCCGGGGGAATGGATGCTTGGATGGCTCTCTGCCAAACTCTCCCTTCCTGACGTAGTCCGGAATGGCGGGGTGTCACGAACGCAGATCGCGCAACACATCCACGCGCACATACGCCGTGATGTCGGCGGTGGTGGTCCAGTTCTTCCACGGCGTGCGCTTCGTCGCGATCGTGATCTTGCGATAGTCGCGCATACGGTATCCGAGGCGCTTGAAATAGTAATCCGGAAAATCGGTGTCTCCGATCACGAATTCAGGTTCGCCATTGGCGGCACAGGCCGCGATTTCCCGATTCATCCGCAATGCCGTCGGCACCTGGTTCGGTTCGTAGGAACGGCCGCGATAGGTACAGTCCAGTAGGCCGTGGTCGAAGTACGGGTCGGCGGCGATTGCCGCCCAGCTGTAACGGTGCGTATCTTCCTGGCGCGGCGTATGGCTTCCGTCCGGCCAGGTGGTTTCGGGATAGTAGCGCCAGAACGACACCCAACGGTCATGCTCGAGCCCGTTGCGCTTGACGAATGCCGCCATGGCCCGTGCGCCCGAATAGTCGTAGCGCAGGTCACAGGTGACGGCGGCGACGTTCCACAACAGGCTTGGCAACAGCAACGCCACGATCACGCAGTCACGCACGACAGAGGGACTCCAGCGCCGGGTTTCGGCGGTTTTCTCGAACCGTGTCTTCACGAATCGGCGTAGACGTTCCGGCGCATCGTCCACATCAAGCGGACGGTCACGGACAAGCATCCACCAATCCGCGACGAACAGCGCAAACATGATGCCCAGATGATGCAGGCTGAAATACTTCGCCGCACACAGCGCGAATAGCGCATACGGCAGCAACAGAATATCAAGGTCGCCGCGTCTGCGCGCAAGACGGACCAGCGCGGCCCAGATCAACGCCGACAGTACCACGCACACCGCAATCGGGAGGACGTCCATCCTCATGCCATGCAGCGAGACATCGCCGGCGAACGACGTGAACATGCTTTCGGACGGCAATACCAGCCAGAACATCAGGAACTGCAGAATGGGTGAATTGCCGTTCGTGCCGGGGGTCACGCCGAAGGTGTCGGGATATGGCAGGATGCACGCGGCCAGCATAAGGCCCACGGCCATCAGCGTCAGCCAGGCGACGAATCGTCCGGAATCGGCGATCAGGGCGCGGAGGGACCGCGCCTGCAGCAGCACGCGGGCGACCCACACCAACGCCACCGCGCATGCCAGAACGATGCCGTAGCTACTGGTGCAGCAGAGCAGCAGCAGACTCAACGTCAAGCGCCACGGATGCCGGTCGCGTCCCTTCCAGCAGTCGGCCACCAGGAATATGGCGGCGCACATCAGCGCGTACGGACGGGAGGTGACGCCATATTGGAAGCATGGAAAATATGTGAACGGCAGCAGGACCGCGACCAGCGGGGGGAAGGGCGAGCGGAACACCAGCAACCATGCCATGACCGCGGCGCAGACCAACTGTACGCCTTTCAGACCGATCTCATATGACACCCCGAACTTCGCGGGAATCGCCAGCATCAGCCACCATAGCGGCGGATGCCCCTCGTAATGCGGGCGCAGCAGCAGGATATCGCGGAATGACGCATCGCGTGCGATGAGCCATGACTGCGCCTCATCGAACCACGGCTCATGGAACGCCATCACGCATACAATCACGACGACGTACGCGATGAACGTGATGGGACGCCAACGACGGCGAATCCAACCCCTCATTCCGGTTCCGAACCGTTTCGTCTCGCCCGGCCTTGCCTCCCCCACGGCACCGGCCAGCATCTCATTCCCCATATCAGTCTCCCACCGCCATGCAGCTTCTCTCTGATGCACCAATTTAAGCACATCCGATATGGGCATGGCAGGCAGGGGCCAGCCGCATCACACGGCCCGAACGGCTCACGGCGCCACTGTCGTGGCACGGATGCAACCGGATCTCGCTCAGTTGCACACCGTCCTTATAATGTGCCTGTTAATTCATGTGCCTATCCATCAGACTAAAACGTTTGACGAATGCCACCGCCCTCATACGGCACGCATGCATGGGACCTACAACACAGAGAAAGAGCAAGCAACAGTGAGCGACGCAACATCGCACAGCGCAGTCAAACAAGACAAAAGCGACGCAGGCTATGCCAAGGACCTGAAGCCACGTCATATCCAGATGATCGCCATCGGCGGATCCATCGGCACCGGTCTGTTTCTGGGCGCGGGCGGCCGACTGTCGCAGGGCGGCGCAGGACTGGCAATCGCCTACGCCGTATGCGGCATCTTCGCGTTCCTGATGGTGCGCGCGTTAGGCGAGCTGGCAATCCGCCGCCCGTCATCCGGCGCATTCGTCTCCTACGCACGCGAATTCCTCGGTGAGAAGGGCGCGTACGTGACCGGATGGCTGTTCTTCCTGGACTGGTCCGTGACCGTCATGGCCGACATCACCGCCGTAGCCGTGTACTTCCACTACTGGAAGGCGTTCCAAGGCGTGCCGCAATGGCTACTGGCACTGATCGCGCTGGCGTTGGTGTTCGTGCTGAACATGCTGAGCGTGAAAATGTTCGGTGAGGCGGAATTCTGGTTCGCGGCCATCAAGGTGGCCACCATCGTCGCGTTCATGCTCATCGCCATCTGGGCCATCGTGACGGGCGCCCCGGTTGGCGACGCCCACGCCGGCATCGCCAACATCACCGATAACGGAGGCCTGTTCCCGATGGGCATCGCACCGGTATTCGCCCTGACTTTGGGCGTCGTATTCGCGTTCGGCGGCACCGAAATGGTCGGTGTGGCCGCCGGCGAAGCCAAGGACGCCGAGAAAGTGCTGCCGAAGGCCATCAATTCGATGATCATCCGCATCTTCGTGTTCTACGTGGGTTCCGTGGTGCTCATGGCACTCGTGCTGCCGTATACCGCCTACTCCTCCAACGAATCGCCGTTCGTCACGTTCTTCTCCGGCATTGGCATTCCGCATGCCGGCGACGTGATCCAGGTCGTAGTCCTGACCGCGGCGCTTTCCTCGCTCAACGCAGGCCTGTATTCCACCGGACGCACCCTGCGTTCGCTGGCCGTGGCCGGATCCGGACCGAAATTCGCGGCACGCATGAACAAGCACCACGTGCCGTATGGCGGCATCATCATCACCTCCACGCTGGGACTGGTCGGCGTGGCACTTAACGCGGTACTGCCATCCGACGCGTTCGAAATCGTCATGAATCTGGCTGGCATCGGCATCGCCGGCACCTGGGCGTGCATTCTTGTGACGCATCTCGCATTCCTCAAGAAGGCGAAAACCGGCGAGGAGACGCGACCGGAATATCGCATGCCGGGCGCACCGTACACCAACTACATCTCCCTGCTGTTCTTCGCGGTGGTCGTGCTGTCGAATCTCACCAGCGCTGCCGGCCGTTGGACGCTCGCCATGTTCGTGGTGGTCATCATCGCCATGGTGGCGGGCTGGTTCTACGTACGCGGTCGCATCAACGGCGATCTGATGGACGAGATGCTCGACGACAACGGCAACGGCGTGGCCGACGTGCTGGAAACCACGCAAACGCCGGGCAAGTAGCCGCTCACGATATCGGACAAGACAGTAAAGTGGGCGGCGGAACATACAGGCCGCCCACCCGGCGCATCGATTTTTCGATAAGGAGGAAGGCAATGCGCATTCACATCACCTATACCGGTGGCACAATCGGGATGATCGACTCGCCGAATGGCCTGATTCCGGGCGCCGACACCCGTGGATGGCTGTTCCGTCTGCTTGAGGATGCGCATATGGACTCCGGCCTGTTTTCGTTCACCGAACTTGATCCGCTGATTGATTCGTCGAATGCGACACCCGACAATTGGCAGACGATGATCGACGATTTGCGCACGCATGCCGCCGACGCCGACGCGTTCGTGGTGTTGCACGGCACCGATACGATGAGCTATTCCAGCGCGGCCCTGTCGTACGCGCTGACTGAATTCGGCAAGCCGGTGATCTTCACGGGCTCGCAGCATCCGCTCGGCAAAATCGAGTCGGATGCCACCGCCAATGTGACCGGTGCGTTGAACGCGGCCATGAGCGGACGATTCCATGGCGTGGGACTGTTCTTCGGGCATCATCTGTTTGCCGGCAATCGTGTAAGCAAGTCATCGAGCTGGGCGTTCGAAGGATTTTCGGCGCCGTCCACCGGACCGCTGGCACGCACCGGCACGCCTTGGCACTGGTATGCGGACGATTCCGCAGCGGTCGGATGTGGCTGGCGGTCACCGAAACCGTACGAGCGCCATGATGTGGCCGTAATCGACATGGTACCGGGCATTTCTGCGGCACGACTGGACGCCATGCTCACACCGCGGCCGGAGGCGGTACTGTTACGCGCATATGGCGTGGGTAATGTGCCCAGCGACGAGCCAGGCCTGACCGACGTGATCGCCGACGTGCTGCATGACGGCGTACCGGTTATCATCGCATCGCAATGTCAGCAGGCGGAAGTGCTGCTCGGCCATTATGAGACGGGCGATGCGATCGCTCGCGCCGGGGCCATCGGATCGGGTGACATGACGCTGGAGGCCGCCTACGCGAAAATCATGTTCCTACTGTCGCAAGGCGTGACCGGATCGGACTTCGGCAAATGGATGAAGCGACCCATCGCCGGTGAAATCTCACCCAGTTCGCTGTAGGGCCATGGGACTATAGGGATTTGTTGGGATATAAGAATAGAGGCCGCATCACGTAATCGCGCACGACTTTCAGGAAAATGGTCTTTTCGAGAGTCGTGCTCGGTTTATCACTCAACCGATACCCCCTAAATGTCTTTGGAGGTGAGTACCGGCACTTTTTCCAAGGAAAATCCGTGCACGACTTTCAGGAAATCACATTCCTGGGAATCGTGCACGGTTCATCATCGCATCCAATCCCAAATATCTTGGGAAAGACGCAAGAACAGCCTCTACCACCAAGGCGAATCCGCACGCTCACTCCCTATCCCACAAAGCAGTGAGGGCCCACAGTATGCTCACCACATCAATGCCTTCCTGCATAAACGCGCCGACCACCACCGGAATCAGGTTGAACGCGGCGGCAATCATGCCGATGACGGCAAGACCGAGACCCACGAGCACCGCCTGCAGCATCACCTTCTTAGTACGACGGGCGATGGCGATGGCACGCGGCACGGAAGCGATGTCGTCGTTCATAATCACGACCTGAGCGGATTCGGAAGCCGCGGTCGACGTACCATCGGTCATGGCCATGCCGATGTCGGCAGCCGCGAGCACCGGCGCATCGTTCACACCGTCGCCAACCATCATGGTCACCTGATGAATTCGGGATTCGCCCGTGAAGCCATCCCGCCACGTCCGATGCCGGCGCGTAGCTTCGGAAGCATCCTTGACCGCACGCACTTTGTCTTCAGGGAACAGTTCGGAATGGACGTCATCAATGCCGACCTCCTCGGCGATGATTCGCGCGGAAGCCGCCTTGTCGCCGGTCAGCATGGACAGTTTCCCGACACCAAGCTCGCGCAATCGGGCCAAGGCGTTCTTCGCGTTCTTGCGCGGCACATCACGCAACACGATGCGTGCAGCCAGTTGCCCGTCAAGCGCCACGTACGCGGCCATCTCATCCGGTTCAAGCGGCGCGAACCGCGAGTTCACATCCAGCCTGCCTTTCACCGCCCGTTTGTCCGATTCTGGTGAATCGGACAGTACACCCGCATTCCGTACCCTCTGCATGTCCGATTCTGGTGAATCGGACACTTGAACACTAGTTCCTGGCTTCATATTGTCCGATTCGGGAGAATCGGACATCTGGAGGGTAGTGGAGGTGCCACGTTTGTCCGATTCACCAGAATCGGACACATGGACCACTGGCGAAAAGCCGAACTCGTCGGCCGTGGCATAGGCATAACGCCCCACGCGCACCTTGTGCCCGTTCACCTCGCCGGACACGCCTTTGCCGGCATCCTCCACAATGTTGTTCACCACCGGATAGTCGCGCCCATGCCCCGGAAGATTCCGTTCCGCGCACAGCCGCTGCCCTGCCGCATACCGCGCATACAAATCATGCATGGCCCGCTGCCCGGCCGCCGCGATGCCCTTCGACAAAATATGCACGGAGTACCCCTCCACTACACCGGCCATCATGAGAATGTGATCGTCATTGAATGGGGACCTCACGTCGAACGGCTTCTCGACACGCACGACCTGCGGCTGTTTAACGGTCAACGTGCCGGTTTTGTCGAAGAAGATATGCGTCACACGGCCCAGGTTTTCAAGCACGTCCTGCGCTTTGATAAGGATTCCCGCCTTGGCGAGCCGCCCCGTTCCGGCGACATACGCGACCGGAGCCGCAATCAGCAACGGACAAGGCGTGGCCAACACCAGCACCTGCGCGAATCGCAATGGCGTGCCGGCAATGATCCATGCGAGCACCGCAATCGCAAGCGAAAGAACGGTAAACGGCACTGCAAGCACGTCGGCGGTTTTCACGACGGCCGGCCGTGAGTCCTGCGCGGACGAGACAAGCTCCAGAATCTTCTGATACTGCGAATCGTGAGCAAGCTGTGTGGCACGCATGGTCAGCGTTGTCGAGCCGTTGACGGCTCCCGACATGACGCGTGCCCCTGCGTAGATTTCGCGCGGTAGCGGCTCGCCGTTGATGTTGCTCAGGTCCAGCGTGGCCGCACCCGACAGTAGCTCGCCATCAACCGGAACCGTCTCACCCGGCAGTACCAACAGTACGTCGCCCAACTTGACGTCGTCCACGGAAATCGTGGTGAAATGCTCTCCGGAAGCGTCGTAAGCCTTCGGCGCTCCTGTGTCCGATTCTGCAGAATCGGACATCTGGGAGGTAAATCGTACGGCCTGCATGTCCGATTCTGCAGAATCGGACATTGTGACGGCGCGACGGAAGCCGTCCTCCGAAATATCCGAGGCATGTTCGGTACCGGACGCATGCATATGTCCACGCATACCCGGCAGTCTTACTACGTGCGCAGTCCTCGGCGCGGCCTCGATCAGCGCCGTCAGGTTGCTTTCGGCTTTCGATTGTGCGAATTCCTCAATCGCCTCACCGGAAGAGATCATCAGCACCACGGCCCAAGCGGCCCAATACTCCTGAACGGCGAGCGTCGAGGCGATGGCGATGACGGCCAACAGATCGACGCCGACGTGACCATGCCGCACATCGTCGATCATGCCAAGCACGGTGACGATAATCGTGTATAGCACCAGCGCAATCACCAGCCACTGCCCGACACCGGGATTGACCGAATCCCAGCCAAACAGCATGGCGAATACGGAACGCGTGCCCCATGGTCGCCACGTGCCCAGCATGGCCAGCGGGATGGCGGCAAGGATGGTGATCGGCAGGAGTGGAACCTGCTTGCAAAGATTGATGACTCTACGCATCGAATCTCCTTACGCTCGTATACCAGCCGAGGACGTACAGGTCGGAATACCGGTCCAAGGCTGATGCATTCACGCCTTGTTAACCCATCGGCGGCACTGTCCGAACGTGGAATGCCTCGATACACGGCGTAAAAAGATTACTGGAATGTTCAATTATCCGGCCGCTTCAACGACCTTCGTTTTAAGGGTAACAGGTCTTCAGGGGGACTTGGCCGCACGGCATGTGAAACGGGACTGTGCGATTGCTCACACAGTCCCGTTTCGCTTGGTGCTACAAGGCTTTTCGATGATTATCACGTTCGCCTTGGGCTTGTCGGAGGCTTACGCCCCGACTTGCTGATCCGGTTTACCACAGGCCGAACGGATCGGTGAATCCGCCGCCGTCACCGTTCTGGCCGTTGCCCTGCTGGTCTTGACCGTTGCCGCCATTGTTCTGCTCGTTCTGTTCCTGCTTGTTGGAGGAGCTGCTGCTGGATTCCTCCTGATTCAGCGTCACTTCGAGATCCATGGTGTGGCCATCGCGCACGATGGTCAGCGTCACCTTGTCGTTCATGGCGGAGGCACGCACGTAACCGAGCAGCGAGTAGTTGTTGTTCACAGCCTTGCCGTTGAAGGCCACGATGGAGTCGCCCGCCTTCACGCCGGCCTTGGAAGCCGGACCGCCGTCGACCACGGACTGCACCTGAGCGCAGCCACGGGTCACACCGTCGGCTTCGACCGTGGAGCTCTTGATGGTAATGCCGAGCGCCACGTGCTGCACGGAACCGTTTTCGATGATCTCATTGGCCACGCGCTTGACGAGGTTCGACGGAATCGCGAAACCGATGCCGATGGAACCCGCCGAGCTGGAAGAGCTTGCGGTGGAGGCGATGGACGAGTTGATACCGATTACCTGACCGGCCGCGTTGAAGGTCGGGCCGCCGGAGTTGCCCGGGTTGATTGCGGCGTCGATCTGCACGGCGTTGGTGACGATGGCGTTGTTGTTGTCATCGGTCACGGTCACCGGGCGGTTGAGTGCGGAGACGATACCGGTGGTGGCGGTGTCGTCGTAGCCGAGCGGATTGCCGATGGCCATCACGGCCTCGCCGACGGCAAGGTCGTCGGAATCGGCGAATTCCACGGCTTTGAGGTCGCTCGGCGGATTGTCAAGCTTGATGACCGCCAAATCGGTGGTGGTATCGGTGCCGACGACCTGCGCGGAATAGATGGTGCCGTTGGCGAGCGTGACCTGAATCTGCTGTGCACCGGAAATCACATGGTTATTGGTAACGATGTAGCCCTTGTCGCTGACGATCGCGCCGGAACCCTTGGCGGTGCCCTCGCTGGTCACGGTCTGGATGGAGACCACGGAGTTGGACACTTCCTTGGCTACCGCCGTCCAATCAACGGCCTCACCGCTCTTGGCCTTGGCCGAACCGGAACCGGACTGGTTGGAGCTGATGCTAGTCATCGAGCTCGATGTAGGCACATGCACCCAACCATTGGTGATGGCCGCATAGCCGACGCCGAGGCAGAGCACGGCGGCAACCAGCGCGGCGACCACGGCCACGACCACGTTGCCAGCGGTCTTCGGTCGGGTCTTGACCACCGGATTCTGCGGATTGCCCGCATTGCCGAATGGATTGAACGGATTGCCGTTGTTCGGGGTGTTCGGTGGAACGTTCGCACCTCCCTGCGGAGCGGTGAACGGATTGCTGCCGCGCGAATCATGCTGCTCATTCTGCGGATTCACATATGGATTGCCGAAGAAGGGATTGCGATTGTTCTGCGGCGGCATCTGCGATGTCTGCGCACTGTGTGCAGGCTGACCATACTGCGGCTGCGCGGCATTCGTTCCGTTCGTCGGCTGCGGCGGCACCGTTCCGTAGGCGCCGTATTCCGGCGCCGGACGATACTGCGATTGCGCGGAAGCGCCGGCAGTCGACTGGCCGCCCGTAGACGAGCCGCCGGAAACCACGGTGCTTTCGCCGGCGGCGGATGCATAATCCGGGGCGATTTCCGAATCCGCGGCATTCACGGAAGGCAGGGTAGTGGTCGGCTGTTCGCCGGCGTCGTGCACTGCAATCGGTTCGGTCACGGAGGTCTCGGCATTGTCGGTCGCGGCGTCGGCCGGTTGCGTCGGTACGGCCTGTTGTGCGTTGTTTTGCGGCTGCACGACATTCTGGTCGTTGTTATCTTCAGCCATTCTTGCTCCTTATTCGTCTCGCGGCATTTCACATGTTCAGCAATCGTGCCGCTCGAACTGCTATCTAAGAGTAAAGATACCCGCTCTGGAAATTTCCTGAATGTTTGTTGAAAGTACTACTCGAATTGATCGTCTGCATCGGCGAACAGCCGCTTCCATCCTTATCGGAACGTCTTCATCGCACCTGCAAACGGTGATTTTTCGCCTCTTGCGCAATCCATCCGGCCCGTCACCCATCCCGTAGGACCGAACACTCTCTCCATCCGACGCAATCGGCGATATCGCCTAAAGTGAAACGCATGACAAGCCTTACTGAATCGAATCTCGTCGAGCATCCGCGCGGAGCCGAGCCGGGCAAACCCGGAGACCGCCGCGCATTCTCCTTTGAGCAAATCACTCGACTGCCGGATACGGCCGACGGCAAAGGCCGCGGCGGCGCGCGTTATGGACGTACCGGCATCATCCACACCCCGCATGGAGACATCCATACGCCGGCGTTCGTGCCGGTAGCCACGCAGGCCGCGATGAAGGCCGTATTGCCGGAGACCATGAAGGATCTCGGCGCGCAGTGCCTGCTGTCAAACGCCTTCCATCTCTACGAGCGGCCAGGTGAGCAAGTGCTCGATGAGGCCGGCGGACTCGCGAAATTCATGAACTGGAACGGTCCGACCTTCACCGATTCCGGCGGGTTCCAAGTGCTGTCGCTCGGTGCGGGCTTCAAGAAGACCCTCGCCATGGACGTAACCGGCATGAAATCCGATGAAGTGATCGCCGAAGGCAAGGAACGCCTCGCATTCGTAGACGAGGATGGTGTGACGTTCAAGTCACCGCTCAACGGCTCTCTGCACCGCTTCTCCGCCGAGATCTCCATGGGCATCCAGCACAAAATCGGCGCCGACATCATGTTCGCCTTCGACGAACTGACCACGTTGATGAACACGCGTGGCTACCAGGAGCGTTCCGTGGAGCGTACCTATCGTTGGGCGCAGCGGTGCGTAGCCGAGCATCAGCGGCTTACCGAGGAGCGTCTCGGCAAGCCATATCAGGCGCTGTATGGCGTGGTACAGGGCGCGAATTATGAGGATCTGCGCCGTCATGCGGCCGAGCAGATCGCCTCGCTTGATTTCGATGGCGTCGGTATCGGCGGCGCGATCGAAAAGCGTATTATCGGCGACACCTGCGCCTGGATCTGCGATGCGATGCCCGAAAGCCGACCGCGCCATGTGCTCGGCATCGCCGCCGTCGATGACATCTTCGCGTGCGTTGAGAATGGCGGCGACACGTTCGATTGCGTGGCGCCGGCACGTTGCGGCCGCAATGGCGCGATTTTCACGCGTTCGGGCCGCTATAACATCAAACGGGCGCAGTTCAAACACGATTTCGGGCCGCTTGAGGAGGGCTGCACCTGCTATACCTGCACGCACTATTCGCGTGCCTACGTGGATCATGCCCTGCGTGCCCGCGAATTCAACGGATTCACGCTGGCTACAATTCACAACGAGCATTTCTTCGTCAAGTTGCTTGACGACATCCGCGCTTCGATTGATGGCGGCTATTTCGACGAATTCCGCGACGAGACGCTGGCCCGCTTCTACGCGAACGGATCGAGGGGCTAACGCCCAAACCGGAAGAACGGAAATGCGCTGGGTGATTGCGGTCTGGAATCGGCCGATGCGCTGTGCCGCATTGTACTTTGCCGTCTTGGTTGTCCGATTCTGGTGAATCGGACAACCACATGCCGCACCGGCCTGCATCAGCCTGACTCAGAACGCCAGTTTCCTCACTCCTCATGTATTTCCCCATGGAGGCAGCAACACGACACGCCGGCATTGGACAAATACCAATACGGGTGTAAATTATTCCATTGTCTGCGAGCGTGGCGGAATGGTAGACGCGCTGTCTTCAGGTGGCAGTGAGTGTATGCTCGTGGGGGTTCAACTCCCCCCGCTCGCACCACGGGATTAGAACCCTGAAACGTTGGAATTGCAATGTTTCAGGGTTCTTCGTTTTCTGATCAAACCCCGAAAATATACCGAAAAATATAACAACAATAAGCGTCGTTGAACATGCTTGAGGGTCATTGATCAAAAACGGATGTTTGAGTACGGGGTTCATTCGCCGACATTGAAGTGCTGCCGGTTGTGTTACATACCCCCCTAACTGGCTATCTATCACTTCGCATAGGCAGCATCCCACTCAACCGTTTGTCCGAATCTGGTGAATCGGACAAACAAATCCACTTTTCGCTCCAGAAATGTCCGATTCGGCAGAAACGGACAAACTCATGCTTCGCATGTGGCCTTATAGTGAATTCCCCAGTCTTTCATAGCCTTGATGACTGGCTTGAGACTCACCCCGGTTTCGGTCAGCGAATATTCCACACGCGGCGGCACCTCCGGATAGACCTCGCGGTGCACCAGCCCATCACGTTCCATCTGTCGCAGATTCGCGGTAAGCACCTTCTGCGAAACATTGCCGACCGAGCGACGTAATTCACTGAATCGCTTGGTGCCATCGAGCAAATCACGCAAAATCAGCACCTTCCACTTATCGGAAATCATCAGCAACGTTGTTTCAACGGGACACGCCGGTAATTCACGTTCCATCTAAAATTATCCTTTCCATAAAATCCAGGAATCACAATAAAAGTTCCCTATAGGTAACTACAGAACTAATTTGTGCCTTCTTCCATTATTTTCTGTATGGAAATACAGTACATCATGTAAGCGAAAAACGGAAGATTTCCACTGGGAACACCCAATAGAGAGGAATCTTTCTCCGCCTGACCTTCCGGTCGGCAGTTACCCTTCCTTTGAAGGGCCGCAAACACGAAAGGAATCACCATGAAGATCGCAGTAGTCGCAGCAAATGGCAAAGCCGGACGACTCATTGTCAAGGAGGCCATGCGTCGCGGCCATGATGTGACCGCAGTCGTACGCGGCGAGAACAGAACCACAGCCCCGAACGCCATCATCAAAGACGTGTTCAATCTGACCATGGCGGATCTTGCCGGATTCGATGTGGTCATCGACGCCTTCGGCACCTGGTCCCCGGACACCCTGCCACAGATCGCACAAGCCGCCGGTCATCTCGCCGACCTGCTTTCCGGCACCGACATCCGACTGATCGTTGTTGGAGGTGCAGGCAGCCTGTTTGTAAACAAAGAACACACCAAGGCCCTTGAGGACACTCCGGAGTTCCTTGACGCCTACAAACCGGTCTCCGCAGCACATGTCGCCGCCCTCAATCTGTTGCGTAACCGCGACGACGTGAAGTGGACCTACGTCAGCCCCGCCGCCGACTTCCAAGCCGAGGGTGAACGTACCGGATCCTACGGGCTGGCCGGCGAGGAATTCACCACCAATGCCGAAGGCAAAAGCTTCATCAGCTATGCCGATTACGCCATCGCCATGGTAGACGAAGCTGAATCCGGCAAGCATGTCGGTGAGCGTATCTCCGTCTACACCAAGTAGGTCATGAGCCGAAGCGGCTCCCCCATCCCCCATGCCATGTGTCCGATTCTGGAGATTCGGACACATGGAGCACCTTAAGCACCCAGCGAATGTCCGATTCTCCAGAATCGGACACATGACACTACGCGACTGCCTCGCGCATGGCTGATTCGGGATTTTCGGACAACTGGAGCACGGTTGCTCCACTCTGTTTGTCCGATTCTGGATTTTCGGACAAACAGAGGATGCGCAGTACTGCTTGTTTGTCTGATTCACCAGAATCGGACAAACAGAGGGGTGGGAAGATCGGACGAACCAGACAAGAGGACGAACCAGAAGAACCAGACGGAGGAGCGGAGTCAGAAGACCGGGAAAGCTTACCGCACCAGAAACACCATGAGGATGATCAGCACCAGACCGACCAGGTCGGCGGGCGAGAATGCCGCACCGGTCCATGTTACGGCGGTGACCGTAGCCACCACCGGCTCAATGGTGCCGATGAGAATGCCACGCATCGAGCCGATAATCGCAACGCCGCCCATATACAGTCCACACGCCGCGAACGTGCCGATCACCACCAGAAAACCCAACATCAGCCAGCCACGGGCATCCAACTGCGGCATGTGGGCCCATGGCCGCACGAACGGCACCAGCACGAATCCGGAAATCAGGAATGCCACGCCATTCACCGAAAAGGCTCCCCATCGTGCAATCAGCGCAAGCGGAATGATCGCCATCGCGGCATTGCCGAGTGCGTTGGCCAGCCCCCAAGCCAGGCCGGGCAGCGGCAGGGAAATCGACGACAGATTGCCGCCGGTGGCAATCAGCACGGTGCCGATTACCGCAAGTATCACGCCAATCGTTTCGATGACGGTCGGCAACCGTCTGCCATGCACGCACACGTACAGCAACACGAATAGAAGGCTCAGGCTTTGCAATACGGTTGCGGTGCCGGCATTGGTCCAGTGAATCGCCTGCAGATAGCCAACCTGAATCACCAGCACGCTCGACAACGCCACAATGACCAGCATCGGATAGTTTTTGCGTTCGCGCAGCATGCCGCCAAGCAATTTCGGCGTCGCAACCCCCGCACAGGCAAGGAACAGCAGTCCGGCCACGATTTCGCGCACGCATGCCACCCACGTGGGGTCGACGCGATATGAGTCCATGAGGATTTTCGATACGGTGCCGTTGACGCCCCATAATACGGCCCCGGTCACCGTCATGATTGTGCCGATGGCCAGTTTCCGAGGAGTCAGTTCGAAAGTTCGTTCAGACATTATCCACTCCCATAACCACCCCTTACCTTTCGAAACGTCCCGGCCTGATTCTATCGCGTCGTCTGCTGGACTCGATGGTGAAACGTGACCGTATTAGGATGAAGGTCTCCCCTCCGGCAATGTTTGCGAAAGGCACGGTATGACTTACGATTTCACGTCCATCATGGACCGTCATGGCAAAGATTCGATTGCGGTCGACGGGCTGGGACAGCTCGGCTTCTCGCCGGATCCGCCGAAGGAAGGGTTCGACGTGATTCCGATGTGGATTGCCGACATGAACTTCCCGACCGTTCCGACCGTCCCGGAAGCGATCATCGAACGCGCCAAACACCCGGCATACGGCTATTTCAGTCCAACCGACGAGTATTTCGACGCGATCATCCGCTGGCAGTCCACGCGCAACGGCGTGACGGGACTGACCCGCGAGGCCATCGGCTATGAGAACGGCGTGCTTGGTGGCGTGATTTCCGCGCTCACCGCGTTCGCCGCGCCCGGCGATGCGGTCCTGCTACACAGCCCGACCTATATCGGCTTCACGATGAGTATCGAGAACAACGGATACCGCATCGTGCATAGCCCGCTCACGCGCGACGCGGACGGCGTATGGCGTATGGATTTCGACGACATGGACCGCAAAATCAAGGAGAACAACATCCATGTCGCCGTGTTCTGCAGCCCGCATAACCCGTGCGGCCGCGTGTGGGAGCGTTGGGAGATCGAGCAGGCGATGGAGGTCTATCGCCGCAACGACTGCCTGGTCATTTCCGATGAGATCTGGTCCGATCTGACGCTCGGCAATCACCAGCACATTCCGACGCAGTCGGTCAGTGAGGACGCGCGCAACCGTACCGCCGCCTTTTACGCGCCAAGCAAGACGTTCAACCTGGCGGGGCTGATCGGCAGCTATCACATCATCTACAACAAGTATCTGCGCGACCGTATTGGCGCGAAGAGCTCGAAATCGCACTATAACGAGATGAACGTGCTGTCGATGCACGCGCTGATCGGCGCCTACCAGCCGGAGGGGTATGCGTGGCTTGACGAGCTGCGCGAGGTTCTGACCGGCAATGTGGACTACGCGTGCGATTTCATCGCCAATCATTTCGACGGAGTCTCATGCGCCAAGCCGGAGGGCACGTACATGCTGTTTCTCGACTGCTCCGAATGGTGTCAGGCGCACGGCGTTTCGTTGCAGGAACTCGAAAAACGCGGCTGGGACGTGGGCGTGTGCTGGCAGGATGGCGTCATGTTCAAACAGCCGTACTCGATTCGCGTGAATCTCGCACTACCGTTGAGTCGTGTCAGGGAAGCGTTCGATCGACTCGACCGGTACGTGTTCAACGCCTAAGTCCCACCATGATTGTGGCCGCAGCCCTACGGCGGTGGCACTACAACTGTGCCTCTGTGGCTGCGGTCTCAAGTCGGTCTCAAGCAACGGAGTCCGCAGCCACAAAAAGCCACGCGCCCGCAAAGCACAAGCCCGCCGCAAGCCACTCCTACAAGCCTACGTCGTGCGCGCCAAGGAAATCGAGGATTCGCTTCAGATACGGACCGACCACATCGTTCGGCATGGAGAAGATCTCGTGCAACGACTGGTCGTAGCGCACCTTCTCTATGGAACCGCCACCTTCGCGCACACGTTCGATGAACTCGTCCTGCGGACCGTTGAGCACCCACACGTCAAGCCCGGCCTGGAAGAGCAGCGTCGGCGTCTCAATGGCACCGCACATGTCGGGTTTGAGCACCGCACGGGATAGCGCCATGGCCTGATTCGCCCACTCGAAGGTCGCCGCATTGGTCCAACAGCATTCGTCGGCGAGCCGTTGCTTGTGGAACCAGCGGATGCGCGCTTCGGACGCGCCGCGATAATCGTCCAGATTGAGATTGTCGGAAAAGTCGGCATGCCCGAACACTCGGCTTTTGCCGAATCCCAGTGCGCAAATACCGCCGACGACGATGCGCGCGACCCACGTCGGCATACCGACCGCCGGTGCGATCATCGGTGCGGACAGCACCGCCTTGTCGAATAGACTCGGATAACGTTCCAGCACGGCCGCGCCAATGCCGCCGCCCATGGAATGGCAGTACAGGTCGAGCGGCCGACCCATTGCATACTCGCGTCCGACGGTGCTGGCGAATGTTGCGAAATCAGCTACATATCGACGCCAGTCATCGATCCAGACCAAACTCGGATTGCTCATGTCATGCGCGGAATGGCCGTGACCGCGATGCTCGAATACGCATACGGAATAGCCTGCGAGCAGGAAGTACCACACCATCTCGCTGTATTTGCGTCCGAATTCGGTGAAACCGTGGGAGATGACGACCGCTCCGCGGAACGGTCCCGCCGACCTGCCTCCGCGCGATTCGTTGAATTTTCGGACGTCGTAGCAGCAATAGTGCAACGTGCCGGGATTATCGAGCGTAGGCAACGCCTTGCCGTCGCTGTCGTGCGTCGCCGGCTTCATACGCCCTTCCGTCAGGCAGGCTTGCAGCGCCGGAAGCACCTTAGCGTCCATTTCGGCGTCGTAATGCGCCTCATCGATGAGCGTGATAGTCATATCACCCATCATACGGCCAGTCGTTCATACCATCGCGGGCATGCTCTTACAGACACGCCATCGCCAAGCGCAAACGGAACCGTCTACATCACATGCGTGGATTCAAGCCTCCGCAGCACCCAGTTGTTGAGGCGGATCACCGGCCGACGCAATACTAGTCCAAGCAGCAACGACGGCAGCAGGAACAGCGCGAGCGCACCAAGATCAATCCAATACTCAAGACCATATGAGCCGGCCATGGCCGCATGCATCGCGTCGATGGCGTGCGGGAACGGCAGGAACGGGTAGCAGATCTGGAAGAACTTCGGCAGCGTCTGGATTGGGAACGTGCCGCCTGAACCGGCTACCTGCATCACCAGCAGCACCACGGCCAATGCCTTGCCGATATCGCCGAACGACACGGTCAACGTGTACACGATGTTCGAGAAAACCACCGCGCACAACCATCCCACGGCCAGGAACTGCAGCGGCTGCTCGGCCTGCACGCCGAGAAAGTACATGTCTCCCAGGCATACGATGGTGCCTTGCAGCAGCGCCAGCAGTGCGAAGATGCCCAGTCGGCCGAAATATTCGTGATGCAATCGCAACCCGAACGTCGCCGCGTTACCCGGAATTTCACGGTTACGGGCGCGAAGCGGCAACGAATCCCCCAACCCGAGCACGTGCGCCTTTTCACGATCGGATACGGCCACCTTCATGATGGCCACCAGAATGATGGCACCCACCCAGATGGACAGCACCGTGTAGAACGGCGCCATGGCCGATCCGTAATTGGCGATCGGGTAGATCGGTACACGGTCGAGCGCCACCGGTGCGGACAGCAGCGTCGCGACGGCGTCGGTATCGCTCGACGTAAGCGATGCGATTGCGCTACTATCTCCGGCCTGTACGGCCTGTTTGAACTTTGCGCTCAGATCGGACAGCTTGCCGGCCGATTCGCCCAACGAGGCCGATACGCTGCCTAGCGTCTTGCGTACGGCAGCCACATTCGCACCGATGCCGCCGGCCATTGATCCGACGTCACCGGTGACGGCATCCAGTCCGCTGATCACGGTACCGGTCTGCGTGACGAGCGTTTGCACCGATGCCGACAAATCGTCCAGTTTGGGTTTGACGTTCTGCTCATAGTCGCTTTGCACAGTGGTGATCGACCGTTTTGCCGTCGTGATCCGGTTGAGGATCTGCTGTCGATCCCGCTGAATGTCGCCGCTGTCGGCGGCAACCTGTTTCGAGGCGGCGGCGAGCGCCGTAGCCAGATCCTGCGTATCCTGTTGTGCGGCCTGCAATGCCGCGATCTGCTTGTCGATGGCATTCAGCAAGGCCTGCTTCGAGTCTCCGTCCGGCAATCCTTCGGCTGCCGAACGCATCTTCTCCAGCTGCGCGATGTAATTGCCGTATACGTTCGCACTGCTTGATACCTGCGATGATAGGTCCTGCAGTGTTTTCGCGGCGCCTGTCGCATCCTTGTCGAGCTGGTCGAAGGCGGTGCCGACTTTGTCTGCGATGTCGTCCAGCGCCGAAACCGCCTGTTGCAAAGCCTGATTGACGGCATCGGTTACGTTGGTGCAGGCATCGGTGAGTGTCGAGGTGCTGGTTCCGCTCTGTTTCAAGGTTTTGCGCGCCTGTTTGCCGGCTTTGCGCGTGGAGGCGAGCAGCTTGTCCGTGGAGGTGATCACGCTGTCGGCCGAACCCGACAGCGTCGAGTAGGCGTTCACCTGCGCTTGCGCCCCTGAGATGGTGGATACCATGCCGTCGATGTTCGACGTCAGATTCGTCATGTATTGCGCCATCTGTGGGCTTTGCGAATACTGCAGCATGTTTGCGGCAAGGTCGAGTCCGACCTGCGCCATCGTTTTCGCGAAGGTCTTGTCGATGGTGTTGGCCACGGTGGACGCACCTTCGTCGGTGATATGCGGTGCGATCGGATTGATTTTTTCGTTGAGATAGTATTTCAGCGTCGCATGCTTGACGGTGGGTGAGAACAGCGTCATCATGTCGGCGCTGAAGGATTTCGGAATGACGATCGCCGCATAGTACTTGCCGGATTTCACGCCGTCGACGGCCTTGGCGCTGTCCACGAACTGCCAGTCGAGCTGGTGGTTGGCTCGCAGTGCGCTCAGCACCGTCTCGCCCACGTTGATGCGCACCGGAATCAACTCCGACTTGTAGCCGGAGTCCACGTTTGCGACCGCCACCTTCAGCGCCTTCGTGTTACCGTATGGATCCCAGCTGGCGGCGATGTTGAACCATGCGTACAACGCCGGTACGATCACCAGTCCCATCGAGACGATCAGGGCGATCACATTGCTTGTGGCATGGCGCATGTCACGTCGGAAGATACCCCAGAGATATTTCACCGCGCGTACCTTTCCTTCAGGTATTCGACCACGATCAGATAGGTGTCGATGACGATGATCGACACGATCCACAACGTAAGCATCACTGTTTTCTGTTGGATGATGAACAGCAGAATCAGCAGTACGAACGGCAACACCGCCAACGTGAGGAAGCCCCACCGTACCAGCTTCGGGTATACGGCGAGGAACCGTTCGGCTCGGGCGTGCGCGATTTCCGGATAGCGTTCGGCGAATTCGCGTGCCATGCCTACGAAGCGCAACTGACTGTCTACGCCGGCGTTGCGTTCGGTGATCATCAGGTCGGTGTCGGCCAGCCGTTCGTCGAATAGGGCGTTGAGGTTCATGGCGAGCCGGCGCACCACCAATCCGATGAACAGGGCAACCGGCAAGTACCACAGCAAGTGGAACATATCGTTCCAGTAGTGCATTTTGTACAGTCCCGCAATCGGTCCGCGCATGGCCTGAATGCCGTAGGTGAATGGCAGGAACGGCTTGAGCCGCTGGAAGAATTCCGGCATCATCTCAATCGGATATAGGCCGGAGGCACCCGGAATCTGCACGATCACGAGAACCACGGCCACCGCCTTGCCGATGTGCCGGAACGTAGCGGCGAGCGCGTAGATGATGTTCACGTATATGAACGATTCGAGCAGTCCTGCGAGGATGAACAGCATCGGATGCGCACATTGGATGCCGAGTGCGATATCGCCTACGGTGGCGATGATCGCCTGCATGAAGCCGACTGTCATGAACAGCAGCCAACGCCCGAGATAGCCTTGCGTCGGCGTGTAGTTGCGGATGCGCTCGTCGCGGTCCACTTCGAGTTTGTAGATGGCCACGAGCACGAAACCGCCGACCCACAGCGCAAGGTTGGTGTAGAACGGCGTGACGGCGGACCCGTAGTTGTCGGTCGGATATACGACGATTTCGCTCAGATGCACGGGGTTGCCCATGAAGTCGCCGATGCTCGCCGCGTTGAGGCCTAGCAGTTTGGTGATTTGCTCGTAGGTCTGTGAGCTGGAGAGTGCGGCCACGTCGGTGCGCGTGGCGTCGAGGTTGCCTTCAAGGTCGTCCAGCGCTCTGACGGTGGAGTCGAGTGTGGTGCGTGTCTGCCGTAGGGTGTCGTCAAGCTGATTCAGCAGGCCGTCGCTTTGTCCGATCAGGCTGCCGAGCGCGTCGAGCGTACCGATCAGGGAACCGCTGGTGGCGCTGAGCGAGGTGAATGAGCTGTCGAGCGACGGCATGATGGTGCCGGTCAGTTTGTCACGTGCGTCAATCAGTTTGTTTGCCCCGTCGGCGGTGAGTCCGGCGACGGTGTTGCCGAGCGTGATCGCAGTGGTCGTGCCGTCACCGATCAGGGCGTCGGCGTTGTTGCCGAAGGTGTCGAGCAGCTGCTGCTCCTGTTTGAGCTGGGTGCGCGCATCGGCGATCTGCTGCGCGAGCGCTTGGTATTCCTTGCTGTTGTGATCAAGGCCGCTGGAGGCGAGCACGCGGTCGAGACCACCGATGAATTCATCGGTTTTGTCGCAGGTCTTCTGCATCGCCTGGCTGACGGCGTTCACGGCGCTTTGCGTGGTGTTGAGCCCGCTGACGATCTGACCTGTAGCGGTGTTGACGCCGATGTGCAGACTGGACAATTGCACACTGCCGTTATCGAGCGCCTTGGCGAGTGTCGTCGAGAATCGTTGTGATGCGGTCTGTGCGTCGGCGAGCAGTCCGATGGTGGTGTTGGCGGTACCCGTGGCGGTGGCAAGGTCCGCACTGATCTGCTTGTTGGTATCCTGCGCTTTAGCGATGGTGGTTTCGGCGTCGCTGAGTGAGGTCGACATGTGCGTCAGCTCGTCGCGCACGCTGTTCAGCTGGTCGATGGTGGTGTTGAGATCCGCGATGACGTCGCTTTGCGCACCGTCGAGCGATTGCGTGGTGGCCTGCGCGGATCGCTTGACTTCCGTGGCCACGGCGTCGGCGACGGCGGTTACGAAGGTGGAGTTGATCTGTTCGTCGATTTCCGTGGCGCCGGTGTCGGTGATTTTCGGCGCGATCGCGTTTTCCTTTTCGTTGACGTAGTACGTGATATGCGGACGTTCGGTGGTACCGGTGACGGATCCGATCAGCGTTGCGCTGAAGTCATCCGGCAATACGATTGCCGCATAGTATTCGCCGGATTTCACGCCGTTGAGGGCGTCCGACTTGCTGACGAAACGCCAGCCGAGCTGATGATTGGTCCTGAGTTTGCGAACGGTCTGCGCGCCCGCGTCGAGATGTCCGACGAGCGTGGAATCGGTACCGAGATCCTCGTTGGCCACGGCCACTTGGATGTTGCCGGTGTTGGCGTAAGGGTCCCAGTTGGCGAGGATGTTGCACCATGCGTACAGCGACGGAATCAGGGCTACGCCGCAGGTCACGACCAACGCCACGGGACTCTTCACGATGCGTCTGACATCGCGCGCGAAAATGGCGAGAATCGTTCGCATATCTTCCTCCGTCAAGTCGAACATTCAACTATCAGGTCGCATACTGCGCATACCGGCCTGTGAGCACTATAGTCCTGCCTTGACCAGCTACGGTGCGGATAACGCGCTTGGCGAATACTCATGCCGGCCTGCGACATCGGCCTTACCCCCGTACACTCGGGAGCGCCCCGCATCATCCGCATCGCAATCGACGGAAAGCATCACACCTTGCGTAAGGCGTCTGCGAGGAAGTCGCGTTGGAGAATCAGCAGGTTTTCGGCGACGGTTTCGTCGTTGGTCATATGCGTGATGCCGGTGAGCGGCAGGAACGTATGCTTCCGACCGGCGGCCATCAGCGCCTGGCTGAGTCGCAGGCTGTGCGCGATGGTCACGTTGTCATCGGCGAATCCGTGGATGAGCATGAGCGGACGTTTGAGATTCGGCGCGTCCGCGATGATGCCATTGCGCTCGTACACGACCGGGTCGAGGCCCAGGTACCGTTCGGTGTAGTGCGTGTCGTAAAGCGTCCAGTCAGTCGGCGGAGCGCCCGCGCAGGCAGCGGCGAACACATCAGGCGCCTCCAGCACGGCGAGCGCGGAGAGGAATCCGCCATATGACCAGCCGATTATCGCCACCCGTTCCAAGTCGGGTTCGGGAATGGTGACGGCAGTCTCGGAGTCGGCCTGTTCCGCCCGCAACTCGCTGAGGATTCCCGGCAGCGCATGCACCGCGTCAACCTGATCCTCAAGCGTCACGGCTTTCATGCTCTCGTAGATCGCACGATCCCATTTCGGCCCGCGGCCGGTGGTGCCGCGACCGTCGGCGATCACGACGATGTACCCCTGATCGGCCCACCACTGCGCATCCCAGTAGAACGACTGGCTTTCGACGACTTGTTGGAATCCCGGGCCGCCGTATGGCTTCATGAGTACCGGCAGCCTGTCAGCGTGCGCGTACCCGCTGCCCTCGGACGGCAGCACGATCGCCGTGTATAGCGACCGCTCCCCCAATCGTACGAATCGCGCATTCGGCACGAAGCCGGGTTCGGCGGCATGGTTCTCGATCGGCGCGACCACCATGGACAGCGTCTCCACACCGTCTTCGCCGACCGTCACGACGTTCATGCAATGCTGCATCTGCACCCGCGCATCGTCCATGCCGCGTCCGGTCATCACGCATCCGTTGCCGGCACGCGACATCGTCCATTGGCCGGGCGTGTGGGTAAGCGGCTCCCAGCTGCCATCGAAGCGTATCGACACCACGTCGAAGCTGCGCGCATCATGATCGGCCGCGTTCGCCTGCCATAGATACGGCAGGTCGGATTCCGGCAGCAGTTCCGGCGTGCGCTGCACCACGCACAGCACGTCATCGTCAGTCACGTCAAGCACTTCGCGCACCTGCAGACCGATTGGCGTGAACGCACATCCATCCACGCTCAGACGGTTCGTATCGGCTTCCATGTCGTTGACCGCACACACCAGACGACCATCCGGCGTGTAGGCGGGCGTGCCGTGCACCAAGTCAAGCCAGCAGTCGTTGTGACGCTCTTCGAGCACGCGGGTCGTACCGGGCTCTTCGCCTGGCGCATATTCGGGAATCGCGAAGGAGAAGGTTTCGACCTCATCGCCGTTCTCGTCGGTGAATTCGGCTTCCGGAGCGATGACCGGCATGATCGGATCGCCGACGCGGACGGTCAGCACCTGATCGTTGCGCTGCAGTCGGTCCTGTACCTCGATGATCGGATCGTGCCCTTCCGCCCAATTCACGGATGCCAGATATTCGTAGCGTTCCCGGTCCCACTCCACCGCGTGCGACACCTCACCGTAACAGCAGCCATCGGCGTCGAAGCCGAGCTCCAGCAGTGTCAGATGCACGTCGGCGTTGGACGTCAGCGCCTGCGGGTAGCGGCGGGCGGCCGCGCCCATGGTCGGATTCGCGGGATCGCAGATGTGCCATATCGGCTCGGGTGAGGCATCGAAGGTCTCGAACAGCACGTATCGGGAATCCGGCGACCACCAGAAACCGTCGTACCGATCCATCTCTTCGCCGGCCACGAATTCCGCCAGACCGATCTTCACCGTATGGGGCGCCTGATCGTCTCCGTTGCCGTCGCATACGCCGTACACCGTGGTGATGGACTCCCGCGCGGCCTGCCCCGGAGCCGGCCAATCGGCGATGTCGATTAGGTTCAGGTGCTCGCCGGTCGTGTACATCACGTGGCGGCCGTCGGGGCTGATGCGCGGATTGAGCACCGGCCCGTACCCGCCCGTGGTGAGGGTCAGATCCTCGAAGGCAAGCTGGCGGGTGCGTATGCCGGTGCCGTCCTCCCGGATTTCGGTCAGGAACAGCTGGCCGTTGATGGTGAACACGACGCGCCGTCCGGCCTGATCGACGGAATAGCTTACGATTCCGGAGCCGCCTTCGCGCGCACGCTCGCGTCGCGCACGCTCTTCGGCGGGAACGTTCTCCGCATCGGCATCGGCCAGCAGTTCGCGCGGATCGGCAAGCAGGACCTCCCGATCATCGCCGGTGCCGGTCGTGTCAATCACGCTCATCCATAGCGAGGTGACGGTATCCTCCGAACCGTCGGATCGCAGGAACAGCGCCCGCGACCCGTCGCCAATCGTACGGGCGGAACGGGGCGCGCCGCATGTGAATCGCACAGTGCGGGCCTTGAGTCGGGGAAACACATCAATCGCATCATTCATACTTCCCAAACTACCGACACCCAGGCCCACCTCACCGTCGGCAGTCTGGGCGGCACCACAAACCACCGACGCTCAGGCCGCCCCATCATCGGTAGTTTGGGTATTCTCACAAACCACCGACGCCTAGCCCCACCTCACCGTCGGTAGTTTGGAAAGAAACCCAAACAACCGACACCGAACTAGGTCCGCGTCACCATTCACACCCCACTTTGCATGGAATTTTTGCAATTATGGGCCTCATAAATTGGCTCTCGGCACTCTACCGCGTAGGATAGGTGAGGATAGAAAGGGACAAGTATGAGCGTTCTCGACCGATTTGAGAAGAGCGTGGAAGGCGCCGTCAACGGAGTATTCGCTAAGTTCGGGTCCAAGGACCTGCAGCCGGTTGACCTCTCCAGCGCTCTTGAGCGCGAGATTGACAAAGAGGCAATGCCCGTTACTCGCGACCGTACCGTAGCCCCGAACGAATACCGTTTCAAGCTGAGCACGCCGGACTTCAACAACATCGTGGAATGGGGTGCGGAGACCCTGGCCAATGAGCTGGCCGACAATCTCACGCAGTATGCGAAGAGCCAGCATTATGCATTCGTCGGACCGGTCGTGGTGATCTTCGAGGAAGATCTCGATCTGAGCAAGAGCGATTTCAAGCTGACCAGCGAATCCGTACAGGGCAACGCGGTACCGGTGACCACCGAGGCACAGACCGAGGATTGCCCGATGCTGGAGATCGGTGAAAAGCAGTACCTGCTCACCAAGGACAAGACCATCATCGGCCGTGGTTCCAACTGCGACATCGTGATCGACGATCCCGGCATCTCCCGCAAGCATCTGGAGATCGACATCAATGACGGCAATGTGATCGCGCGCGATCTGGGCTCCACCAACGGCACATACGTCGAAGGCCATCAGGTACCGGCGGCCACGCTGTTGGATGGCAACACCATCACTATCGGCCGTACCCGAATCCTGTACTGGGCTTCTTCGCAGGATCAGGAGTAACCAACCCCAACCCGGGAGTTGCCTTTATGCTCACCGAACTTACCTTTGCGATCCTCAAGTATGGCTTCCTCATACTGTTATGGATCTTCGTAGCCTGTACGGTCCGTTCGTTGTACAAGGACATCGAGACGTTCAGCCCGCGCAAGTCGCGGGCTCATCGCCGTAAGGAGCGTCGCGCGCGCAAGGCGGTCGAGGCGCCGGCACCCGTGGCGTCGGCCGCGCCCGTCATCCCTACCAACGAGATGCCGATTTCGAATGCCAAACCCACTCTGCTGGTCGTTATCGATGGCCCGCTTGCCGGCAGTTCCGTCCCTCTGACCGGCAACACCATCACCTTGGGTCGCGCCGCATCGAACACCGTGGTGCTCGACGACGAATTCGTCTCCTCGCATCATGCACGCGTCTATACCGATCCCGCAACCGGCCAGTGGGCCATCGAGGATCTGGGCTCCACCAACGGCACTGTGGTCAACCAGCAGCGCCTGGACGCTCCGATGATTCTCGGTTCACGCGTTCCGGTACGTATCGGCGCAACCACCTTTGAATTGAGGTGACTTTGACGACTTCCGCCACTTCACAACCATTGTTCCTGTATTCCACCACGGTCTCGGATGTGGGTACCGTACGTTCCAACAATCAGGATTCCGCATTCGCCGGAGAGCACCTGATTGCCATCTGCGACGGCATGGGTGGCCATGCCGGCGGCGATACCGCCTCCACCATCGCCATCCGATCGCTGGCGCATATCGAGCAGGACAATGAGCAAGGTGACGTGAAGACCGTCGCCCACATGATGGAGACCTCCGTCATGGCCGCGCATGATGCCATCGTCGGCAAGGCCAAGCGCGAACGCCGCCTTGCGGGCATGGGCACCACCGTCACCGCCGTAGCCTTGGTGTCGGGATACTGGGTACTCGCGCATATCGGCGACTCCCGCGCCTATCTGCTGCATGACGGTCATCTCATCCGCATGACTTCGGACCACAGCTATGTGCAGCATCTGCTCGACACCGGTCGCATCAATGAATCCGAGGCGCGCAACCATCCGCAGCGCAATGTCGTGATGCGCGTATTGGGTGACTTCGACATCGACCCCCGCCCCGACATCGCCGTACGCAAGGCGCATCCGGCCGACCGCTGGCTGCTGTGTTCCGACGGCCTGTGCGGCGTACTGGAAGATTCCACCCTGCAGGAGATGCTGGCGACCTGCTCCGATCAGGAAGAGTGTGCGCAGCGCCTCGTTTCCATGGCGTTGCGGGCAGGCAGCACTGACAATGTCACCGCGGTGATCGCCGACGCGACGCTCGCCCTGAACGCCGATGCCTTCGATCTGCCGCATCAGACGCCGTTGGTGGCCGGCGCGGCCAGCGCGAGCCTCGAGCCGATCGCCGACATCATCAACGCGCCGGTGGCTACGGCACCGCTGCTACGCGAAGGCAAGCAGTCGCCTGCCGCACGTGCGGCGGCCCTTCGTCATGGCAGGAACCCCGACGAGACCGACAACGAACCGCAACCGGAGCAGCGTGTGGCGCAGCCGTCGACCGTACGCGAGGAAACAGGCGATCGCACCAATCCGGACACCGGCGAAATCCCCGTCGTGCAGAAGAACGACGGCCGCGTCTCCGCCGATCCGAACGATCCGGAAGTCGCCAGGGCCATCCGCAACGAGCAGATCCAACAGCGCAAGACCAAGCGTGCGCACTCCAAGCGCAACCGCATCATCGGTATCGTCGTCACCATTCTGGTGCTGCTGGGACTGGCGGGAGCCGCCGTCGGTACGTATCGTTGGAGCCAGACCAAGTATTATCTCGGCGATGACAACGGCAGCGTGACCATCTTCCAGGGCGTCCCGACGAGCATCTTCGGACTGAAGCTGTCCCACGCCGTCTCCGACACCGGTATGAAGACCTCCGAGTTGCCGCCAAGCTGGCAGGAACAGCTGATGCAGGGCATCTCCTTCGACTCGTACGGCGAAGCGAAGAATCACACGACGCTCATCAAGAAGCAGCTCAAGCAGCAGCAGGCCGAAAACAAGAAGAGCGGCGGCGGATCATCGCCTTCCGCCAGCTCCTCAGCCAGTCCCAGCTCGAGCGCCTCGGCATCGTCTTCCTCCAGCTCGAGTCCGCGAGGCGGTGACAAGTCATGATCACTACCCGCTTGAGGCAGTTCGGTCTGCTGATGCTCAGCATGCTGACCTGCGCCGTGGCGTTCTTCCAGATGTTCGAACGCACCACGGGTGGTTTCCCTTCCAACTACATGGGAATGCTCGTGTTCATCGCAGTGCTGTTCCTGGCCGCATGGGGCCTGTTGCTGCGATTCCAGCCGTATGCAAGCCAGACCATCCTATGCTGCGTCATGTTGCTGACCGGCATCGGCGTAACCATGATCGCCCGCATCGATCAGGAGACCAAGACCTCGGTCGCATTCAAACAGTTGATGTGGTTGGCCATAGCGCTTGTATTGAGTGCCCTGCTGGTGATCTTCCTCAAGGATTACCGCGTGCTGCGCCGCTTCTCATACGTAAGCATGGTGGTCGGCCTGGTGTTGCTGCTGTCCCCGATGCTGCCGGTGATCGGCTCCGAACAGTATGGCGCGAGGATTTGGGTGAAGATTCCCGGCCTCGGCTCGTTCCAGCCAAGCGAATTCGCCAAGCTGTTCCTTGCGTTCTTCTTCGCCTCCTACCTGTTCGACCATCGCGACCAGCTTGCGGTCGGCGGCAAGAAGGTACTCGGCCTGCAGCTACCGAGGATCAAGGATATGGGCCCGATCATCGTGGTGTGGATCGTGGCCATGGGCGTGCTCGTGATTCAGCACGATCTGGGCACCTCGCTGATGTTCTTCGCCATGTTCGTATCCATGCTGTATGTGGCCACCGGCCGTAAAAGCTGGATCATCATCGGCTTCATCGCCTTCGCCGCGGGCGCATTCCTGGCGGCGAACATCTTCAGTCATGTCGGCGCGCGCGTCGACGCTTGGCTGCACCCGTTCAGTACGGAGCAGTATGGCAAGGAATATGGCGGATCGTACCAATTGGTCACCGGCATTTTCGGTCTGGCTTCCGGTGGCATGATGGGCACCGGCCTGGGGCAGGGGCATCCGTCGCTCACGCCGATCGCCAACTCCGACTACATCTACGCCGCTGCCGGCGAGGAGCTTGGTCTGACCGGCCTGTTGGCCACACTGATGCTGTATCTGCTGATTATCGCCGCCGGTATGATCACCGCCATGAAGATCAAGGACGGTTTCGGCAAGCTGCTGGCCTCCGGCCTGGTGTTCACCATGGCATTCCAGGTGTTCACCGTGGTTGGCGGCATCACGCTGGTCATTCCGCTCACCGGCCTGACCCTGCCGTACATGGCCGCCGGCGGCTCGTCGCTGATCGCCAATTATCTGTTGGCCACGTTGCTGGTCATCATTTCGAATGCCGCGAACAAACCGGAGGATGACCTGAACAGCGATACCTTCCAGTACGAGGCGATGCAGGCGTTGCGCAACCGCGACATGAAACACCGTACGCAGCCCACCGAACCGATCGCACGCACCGTGACGGGAGGCTCGAATGAATAAATCGTTACGTCAGCTCTTCACCATCGTCATCATCCTGTTCGTGATCCTGGGCATGTCGACGACCATCATCACCGCCATCCGTGCCAACCAGCTCAATCAGGATCCGCGCAACACCCGCGCGCTCTACCATGAGTATGGGGCGCCGCGAGGCTCGATTCTCGCCTCGGACGGTTCCGTAATCGCCAAATCCGACCCGTCGAACGACGCATTCTCCTACCAGCGCTCCTACTCCGATGGCCCGCTGTATGCACCGGTCACCGGTTTCTTCTCGATCAGCCAGCGCGGGTGGAGCGGGATCGAAGCCTCCCGTAGTTCACTGTTGTCGGGGCAGTCCGACCAGCTGTTCTGGCAGCGTTTCAAAGCGCTGTTTACCGGTCAGGAGAACAAGGGCGCCACCATCGAGACCTCCATCGATCCGAAGATCCAGCAGGTTGCCTATAACGCCTTGGGGTCGCTTGACGGCGCGGCCGTGGCCATCGAACCGAAGACCGGTCGTATTCTCGCCATGGTGAGTACGCCGAGCTATGATCCGAACCAGCTGGCCAGCCACACCACGTCGGAAGTGAACGAGAACTACAACACGCTCTCGTCCGACCAGGCGAATCCGATGCTCAACCGCGCCACTTCGCAGCTGTACCCGCCCGGCTCCACGTTCAAGACGGTGGTCGCGGCCGCCGCGCTGGAAACCGGCCAATACCAGACCGATACGCAGATTCCCGCCGGTGCCAGCTATACGCTTCCCGGCACCACGGTGCAACTGACGAACGCCACTTCGCAAGGCAACGGCTCCGACGGCAAGATTTCTCTGGAAGACGCGATGGCGTATTCGTCGAACACCGCCTTCGCGCAATTGGGCGTCTCGCTGGGTGACGATAAGGTCTCGTCGATGGCCAAGAAGCTTGGTTTCGACAGTTCAATCACCGTGGACGGCACCGATTCTTCCGGTACCCCGTGGATGACCGTGGCTTCGAAATTCCCGACTGATGTGAGTGACGACAAACTTGCGCTGGCATCGATCGGACAGGGAGATACGGTGGTCACCCCGTTGCAGAACGCCCTGATTGCGGCGGCCGTCGCCAATGACGGCAAGTTGATGCAACCGACGCTGGTCGACCGTGTACGCTCCTCGGATCTGTCGGTCGTCTCGCAGACCAAGTCGGAGGTGATGTCGCGACCGTTCAGTGCCGACACCGCCGACAAGCTCACGCAGATGATGGAGGCCGTGGTCACCAAGGAGGATCCCGAATTGGCGATTGACGGCGTACAGGTGGCGGTGAAGACCGGTACCGCACAGATTGGGGAGAATAACGGATCCGTCGACGCCTGGGTCATCGGATTCGCACCCGCAGACGATCCGAAAATCGCGGTGTCCGTGGTGGTGCACAACGTGGATTCCTACGGCGCATTGGCCGCAGGTCCGATCATGAAAGCGATGATGCAGGAGGCGCTGGCAGAATGAAACTGATTGAAGGACAGCTCATCCACCGACGCTACAGACTGGATTCCCGTCTGGCGCAAGGCGGCATGGGCGAAGTGTGGAAGGGCTATGACATTCAGCTCGGCCGCCCGGTGGCCATCAAGGCCTTACGCGGCGATCTGGGCTCCAGCCAGGAGGCGAAACTACTTCGTCTACGCGCAGAGGCCCATAATTCCGCCAATTTGGCGCATCCAAACATCGCCGCATTGTTTGAATACTACGAGCATGATGGCATCGGATTCCTGATCATGGAGTATGTGCCGAGCAAGTCGCTGGCCGATCTGTTCCACGAGATCGACGGCCCGATGGAGCCGACGCAGCTGCTGCCGATCCTCATTCAGACCGCGCGTGGCCTGTTCGTGGCGCATTCGCATGGCGTGATTCATCGCGATGTGAAGCCGGCGAACATCATGGTCTCCGATTCCGGCGAGGTGAAGATCACCGATTTCGGCGTCTCCTACTCCACTAACCAGGAGCAGATCACGCAAGATGGCATGGTCGTGGGCACCGCGCAATATATTTCCCCGGAGCAGGCGCAAGGCCAGCAGGCCACGCCGCAGTCCGACATCTATTCGTTGGGGGTCGTCGCCTATGAAGGCCTGTGTGGGCATCGTCCGTTCACTGGCACTACGCCGGTTGACATCGCCGCCGCACATGTGAACAATCCGGTTCCGCCGTTGCCTGACTCCGTGGATGTGCAGCTGCGTGAATTCGTGATGTCGATGCTCGCCAAGGATCCGCTCGACCGTCCGAAGGACGCGCTGGCGGTATCCCGCGTGCTGACACGCATTGAACGACGTCTGCTCGATCAGCAGACACAGTTGGCGGACACGATGATCGTTCCCACCGGGGGTCGGATTCCTCGTCGTGTGGCCAGCAAACCCCATATCTCGCCCAGCAGTGATTGGAAGGAACAGGGATGAGCAACAACATGCCTACCTCTTTGGCGAATGGCCGCTATCAGCTCGGTCAACTGGTCGGCCGCGGTGGCATGGCCGAAGTGCATGTGGCACTTGATACGCGTCTGGGTCGTACCGTGGCCGTGAAGATCATGCGCGCCGATTTCGCCAATGACCAGATCTTCCTCGCCCGCTTCCGCCGCGAGGCGCATTCCGTGGCGCAGATGAACAATCCGAACATCGTGAACATCTACGATTCGGGCGAAGAGGTCGTCACCACCGAAACCGGTCAGACCGAGCATCTGCCATATCTGGTGATGGAGTACGTGAAGGGTCAGACCCTGCGCGACATCATCAAGGTGAACGGCGCGCTCAGCCAGCGCGACGCCGAACAGGTGATGATGGGTGTGCTGAACGCATTGGAGTACTCGCACCGTATGGGTGTGATCCACCGCGATATCAAGCCCGGCAACATCATGATCTCCGAGCAGGGCGTAGTGAAGGTCATGGATTTCGGCATCGCCCGCGCACTCGACGATTCCGCCGCCACGATGACGCAGTCACAAGGCGTGGTCGGCACCGCACAGTACCTCTCCCCGGAGCAGGCCCGCGGTGAGACCGTGGACATGCGCTCCGACCTGTATTCCGCCGGATGCGTGCTCTATGAGATGCTGACCGGTAAGCCGCCGTTCACCGGTGATTCCGCGGTGGCCATCGCCTACCAGCATGTTTCCGAAGTGGCCACTCCGCCAAGCTCGGTGGTACCGGGGCTGCCGAAGATGTGGGATTCGATCTGCGCCAAAGCCATGGCGAAGGACCGTCAGAACCGGTATGCCACCGCATCCGAATTCAAGAACGATCTGCTGACGTTCATGAACGGCGGCGTCCCGGTCGCGGCCGCATTCAATCCGTTGACCGATCTGACCAATGTGAAGGCCCGCAAGCAGGCCGAGCAGGAAGCCGCGACCGTGGCGATGAACCCGACGAGCGGTGAGAGCGCGGCGACGCAGGCATTCAATCCGGTGACCGGCCAATTCGAACAGGTGTTGGCGGGCCCCAACGGCGGCGTCGCCACGAAGACCCGCGCGGAACAGCGCGCTGCCGCCGCCAAGTCGAAGAAAAAGAAGCAGATCATCATCGGCTCCGTGGTGGGCGTACTGGTGGCCCTACTGGCCATTTTGGGCATCGTCTACATGCTGAATCATGGCGACTCGTCGACCGATACCGTCGAGGTGCCGGATTTTACTGAAATGTCGAACATCTCGCAGACCACGGTCGAAGAGAAGCTCAATGCGCTCGGTCTGAAGCTTGACGCCCGCGATGACACGGAGTCCGATCAGACCAAGGGTACCGTCACGAAGCAGAATCCGAAGGGCGGCTCCAAGGTGGAGAAGGGCTCCACCGTATCCGTGTGGTTCTCCACCGGCCCGCAGACCGTGTCAGTGCCCGATGTGGCGAATAAGAGCCAGGAAGAGGCCAAGTCCATTCTGGAATCCGCCGGCTTCAAGGTGGGCAGCGTCAAGACAGTCGATAGCGGCACCGTCGAAAAAGACAAGGTGGTGAGCACGGATCCGGCTGCGAATTCCAAGCAGACCAAGGGCACGATCATCACGTTGTATATTTCGTCCGGCATGACCAAGATTCCCGACAATCTGGTCGGACAGTCGAAGGATTCGGTGATTGAGCAGCTCAATAAGGCCGGCATCGGCACGGTCAATGTGGAGAACGAATACTCCGATTCCGTCGATTCCGGTTCGGTCACCCGTCTTGATCCGGGTTCCGGCAGCACCGTCGAACTCGGCACGTCCGTAACCATCTGGGTGTCCCTCGGCAAGCAGCAGGTCAGTGTGCCAAGCGTGCTGCACATGACGCTATCCAGTGCCAAGAGCGTGCTTACCAACAACGGTTTCCAGGTCACCGTGAACGGTTCGACCGACGATGACGCCATTGTCACCGGCATGAGCCCCGAAGGTGGCTCGCAGGCCGATTCCGGCGCCACCATCACCCTGACTACCGAATCAGCCAGCTCGCCGTCGCCGTCGCCGTCAAGCAGCACGTCCTCCTCGACCGCATCCCCGACCGCCCACTAAAGGCCACACGCCCAATATGCAAAAGGAGCGACTCGATGTCGCTCCTTTTGCATTGGTCCTCTGAACAACGTAGCGTGTCGACCAATCGAGACATGTTCGCAGCACCCGCAGCAAACGAATGTCAGGCCCGCACATCGCAGGGATTCGGCACGAATCAGCCCACAACCTTCGGCTGCAACCCCATGGACCTGGCCACGGCCGAATCCTGCCCGCACACCTTCAGCCAATTCGCCAGCAACCGGTACCCGTCCTGCGTCATCACCGATTCCGGATGAAACTGCACCGCATACATCGGCAGGTCACGATGCTTGATGCCCTGCACGATATGATCGCCCTGCGTCCAGGCGGTCACCACAAGCTCATCCGGCACGGAATCCGGTTCCACGGCCAGCGAATGGTAACGCGTCGCCGTCATCGGATTGGCCACGCCCTCGAAGATCGCATCATCGATATGCTCCACTTGGCTGGTTTTGCCGTGCATGATGGTCGGCGCATGGCTTACGGTCGCGCCGAACACTTCGGCCAACGCCTGCATGCCCAGGCATACGCCGAACATCGGCTTGCCTTGCACCGCGCATAGACGGATCATGCCTTCGCTGGCGCCGGATTCCGCCGGAGTACCCGGTCCGGGGGAGATCAGCACGCCGTCATATTCGTCGATTACGCCGGATGTGGCCGGATCGATCGCATCGTTGCGTACCACGGTCACGGTCGCGCCGAGCGTCTTGAGATAGCCGACAATCGTGTAGACGAAGGAATCGTAGTTGTCTACGACCAGAATGCGTGCGGAATCGGTCATAATGCTCCTATCAACGGTTGAACAGCAGTGTACGTGCGCGAGTCGTCGCATCGCCCCCTGTGTCTCACTACACAGCCGTGTAGTTCGACATCTCCTGCAACATCGGAATGTTCGAAGCCGCCCATGGGAACAGCCATTCGAACGTCGAGGCAGCGGCCGCGAACAGCAACAGCAGCAGCAACAGCAACCGAATCGGCAGTACTCCCGGCTGCAATCGCAGCAAGCCGCCGTATATGCTGAAATCGGGTTTCTCACGTTCCCCTGCGTGGATGGCCGCCAACACAGGCCAGCGCCATGCCACCGCGGCCGCGGCGAAAATGACCACATAAGCGGCGAGCGCGCCGAAGATCCACGGCTCCAACGTGGTTATGCCCGAGGCGAACGAGGCTTTCCCGTTGTTGATGAATTTGACCTTGCCGTTGGTGTCGGTGGTGGCGAGTTCCTGTGGAATGCCGTCGGAAACCTTGGCCCAGTAGGAGAATTCGCCGTAGCTGATCCATCGGTGGGTCGGGGTGGAGTATTTCGGTTCGCAGGTGGTCATGGTCAGCATGCGTTTGGTCGGCGTGGCGCCGGGCTCTTCAGGGTTGGAGGAGACGACTTCCACGTCGGTCGGCAGTACGATTTCACTCTTCGTGTAGTGATACACGTACCAGTAATCCTGCGTGCGGATGATAATCGGGTCGCCCTCCTGCAGCTTGTCTACATCGCCGAGCGGCTGCCCGTAGCCGTTGCGATGGCCTGCGAAGGCGAAATTACCGATTTGGCCGGGCCTCTGCGAATTCGTGTAGTGTCCGAGACCGTGCTTGTTGAGTTCGGTGAGTGTCGTACCTTCCACGAGATTGCGCTGCCACTGACTGCCGAATCGCGGAATGTAGACCTGAGCGATGAGCTCGCCTTCCTGCGCGTTCTGCGGCTGCACCGGCGGATCGCCCTCCTGAGCCTGGGCGATGGTCACATTCTCGGCCTTGCCCGGATCCGACCATGACACCGCCTGACGGGTCTCGATCTGCGTATGTTCGGATTGCACACCCGTCCACCACATCTGCCATGCGATATACAGCGCGCAGACAGCCGCCGCGGTCAGCATGATTTCGGCGAGTACGCCCAGCAATATCCAGATGACGCTTCTTTGGCGTGCCACGACCGGCCTGACGTGCTTCATTACTGATTTCCCTCTTCCGTCTTCTGCTCGGCATCGCCGCTGCTGTCATCGTTCTCGATGACTTTCGCATATTTCAACGGTTGCTGCAACGCATCGGTCGCGTCGAAATGCAGCTTGTCTTTTTTCTCGACCTTCCATCCCAGGCCGAATGCGTTTACATACTGCCGGTAGATGGTGATCTCCTTTGAATCATCCAGCGCCTGCTGCATACTGTCGACCGGCCCGATCGCGGAGATCTTGAACGGCGGCGAATATTTCTTGCCCTGCAACAGCAGTACGTTGCCGGAACAACGTACGGCGGAGCTGAACAGCACGCGTTGATCCATGATCATCATGGATTCCGCGCCGCCGGCCCACAACGCGTTCACCACGGCCTCGACGTCCTGCTGATGTATCACGTAGTCGTTGATATTGGAGGTCGATCCGGACGAGTCGACCATGTTCTTCCACAGCGGCGAATCATCGAGCGTCACTACCAGCCCTGGACCTTCGACGGCAGGCAGCATGGTGCCGACGCCGGCATCCTCACCGTCCTGTGAGTCATCGTCGCTTTCACTGTTCAGCGTTTTACTCAGGTCATCCACCTTGGAGCTGAGGCCGTCGACTTCCTTGCGCAACGAGTTCACCCTTTTCACCCGTTGCTCCACCAGGTCGGCGGTATCGTTGGAGACCACCACGGAACGGTTCACCCGCAGATTGGTCGCCAGCAGGAATCCGGACAGCATCAATACCAGAAACACCGCGATTCCGGCCACCTTCGACCGTTTCGCGGTATGTCTGCCGGTACGTTTCGCCATGCGGACCTTCCCCTATCGAGTACTGAACGTTTGCTCTGAATTTGAGCAGTTTTACGATGTGAGTTCGCCGCTTTCGAGTCTACCCACTATTATGACTTTTAGCCTATTGAAGGAGACTATGCTGATGGCTGACGAAGAGCTGCACGAAACCACCGCGGACACCCAGGAGGACTGGCAGTCCGAGGCCGCGGAAAGCACGGAAGAGACCACCGACAACGACGCTGTTGCCGAGTCCGCCGAAGATGACGACGATCTTGACATCCCGATGGACCGCGTCGAAGCGGTGCTGAACGCCACCGTCGACAAGGACTCACTGACCCCTCAGATGCAGCGCATGATGAATCGTCAGGCTGAGAACACCCGCCGTGTCGAAGAGACCATCAATGGCACCAAGTCCAACCCGCGTTGGTTCGTGCCACTGTTCTGCGCACTGATGATCATCGGTCTGATCTGGGCCGTGACCTACTACCTGAGCGGTAGTTATCCGATTCCGAACATCGGCGCATGGAATCTGGCCATCGCCGTTGCCATCATCATGGTCGGATTCCTTATGACCATGTGGTGGCGCTGATCATATCCGCCACGAGAGGGCGTCTGGGCGAGTCCAGACGCCCTTTTGCTATGTCCGGTCACCCTTAGCCGTCCCAATCCATCCAGCCACTGGAGAAATCATCCCGTTCAAACCCTTCCCAGCGTCCCAATCCATCCAGCCACTGGAAGAATCATCCCGTTCAAACCCTATTCAGCGTCCCAATCCATCCAGCCACTGGAGAAATCATTCCGCCTAAACGCACCTCAAAGGGATAAAACCTCCAGCCACTGGAAGAATTACCCCGCTGAAACCCCATTCAGCGTCCCAATCCATCCAGTGACTGGAGAAATCATCCCTATTGAAGCTCTTCTAGAGTCCTGATTCGCCCAGCCACTGGAAGAATCCTCCCACTACGCGATCACACCTTAACGGTACGTAGCAGAATATGCCCACCGCCTTGGATGGTGGTGCCGAACAAGTAGGTATCGCCTCCATCGGCAAGCTTGAGCTTCTTACGCAACTGCGGCGCTGTGAGCGGAAAATTGCGTACTGCGACATTCGCCCTCCCGACCCCGCTCAGCAACCTCCTCACATCCTTCTTGCCCATGCCTCCAACCGCTTCGATGGCAAACCCGCGCCCTGGAAAATCCGTCACGGGCTCAGCGGCCACAAACAGGTGACTATTCGGTCCGATCTGCGTCACACCATACCGTTCCTCCAGCAGGTCGAAACAGCCGGCTTTCATAATCGATGCATTCAGCTCATACAGATATTCCATCTCCGGCAACGGCGCCGTGCCGATGCGCAGTCCACGCGCATACACCGCGGAATCGTAATCAATCCGCTGACCGTCGTTCACGCAATACACATGTGGCGCACGTACGTCATCCGTCGGATGCCTCGTTTCCACGGCGCCATCCAGCACCATCAGCAGTTCCTTGCATTCGTTGCCGGTCGACACGATATGCACTTCACTCACGGCACCGCCGAAATCGGCGATAGCCTTACGCCAGTCAAGCATCGGAGACAGTTTGATCATCGCGAATCGCGCCTTGGCCAGCAGCAGATCACGCAGGGCGAGCACGTTCGGCATGCAGTCCTCGATGGCATACGTACGTGTGCCATGCTCGTCGCGACGTGCAGGATCAATGTAGATCAGCGACACCGGTTGCATCGAACGCAGGTATTCGACACCATCACCGCATATGATTTCCGTTTGGTGCAATCCCAGAACGATCATGTTGTGTGCGGCCAGATCACACAGGTGCGGCTGCCGCTCCACATATGCGGCACGTGTGAAACCGCGCGCAAGGTATGAAAAATCAACGCCGAAGCCACCTGTCAGATCTACCATCGATAGATCGGCGTTCCCCGCTGACGTTGTCACCGAATCCCATTCTTCCGCGTGTTCCGCTTCCGTTATGCCGGCGATGTCCGTTTTGCCGATATCGTCGGAATGCGCCGAATCTCGGGCATTGTCGGCACCGTCGTCAGTACACAGCAGACGATTGACGATTTCGGCTTTATATTGCGCCGTAAACTGCGATGAGCATTGTTCCATGGAAATATGCGGAGGATAGATGATATCGTCACAGTCGGCCCATTCCGACAGTTTGTTGCGGGCAATCTGCCAACCGGCGATCTGATTGAGTGCTTGCGGCAGGTCCAATCCGTCCACATGTTTGGATTTCAACGCCAACTCGCGTACGTCCTCGTTACGGTGGACCACCACGAACGCACGCGTCTCCGGACTGATCATTGCCTCATGTTCCATACCCGTAATCATAAATGGCGGCCTGTCAGCGTTCCTTGCGTAGCGCGCACCGTTATACAGGCATGGTGAGGCAAACAACCCCATATTGCGATGTGAACAACGGTGGATATCTGTGGATGAATGTGGATAGTGCCTATATTTCGTGGTCGATGATTCCTCACACCACGAAATATCGACGTCGCATTTCCCCATGTTCTGACGTGTGGATAGTGAGTTATCCACCTTATCCACATAGGAAAATCCTTGAAAAATGCCATTTTGTGAATATCTATGTGGATAAATCTAGTGCTTATCCCCGAGTTATCCTCAACCTAGGCCCTACTTATCCACACACTTATTCACAAGTGTGGAAAACTGCATACATGTAACTTCCCGTCATTCCCCCGTTCGTTGTGTCACCCATCAAAAAATGGCCCCCGACTCACCGAGTCGAAGGCCATTCCTGATGAATCGGAACCATCAGTCAGAACAACGCCATATTTACTGGATTGACTGCGTTACACAGCAGATCAATCGCAATAATCACAATCACCATGACCGTCCCGTATATCAGCGTGCGCCGCAGCAGGCTTTTGCCACGCAGAACACGCAACCCCGAAACCAACAGCCATGTGAACATGCCTCCGAATAGGAATCCTCCCAAATGGGCCTGCCAAGCGATATTCGGCATGATAACCGGCATCAGGAAATTGATCAGCATCCAGATCATCATCGACCTGATATCAAGACCAATCCGACGGTAAACCACCAAAATGGCGGCGAAGAGGCCGAACAATGCCCCGGAAGCGCCATATACGGGCGTACTCCAACCGGAAGCGCCTGACAGCACGGCCCAGAGCATCATGCCGGTACCGCCCGCCAATCCGGAAACAGCGTACAGCGCGAGAAACGACCAATGCCCCATCATGCGTTCCAGCACCGGGCCCACGCACCACAGCGTCAGCATGTTGAACAGAATGTGCCACAACGAGTTCGGCTGATGCAGGAACATCGAGGTGATGAAGGTCCACGGCTTGTGAACGGCGGTGGCAGGCATGAGCATGCCGGCGTTCAACATGGCATTGAGTCCGCCCTGCCACACCAGATTCAGCACCGCCTCCACGATCCAAACCACAATGCACACCGCCATGATGCCGGTGGTGATCAAAGGGTCACCATTACGCCAGCGATAGCGCAGGGACCGCGCCGAGAACAAATCCTTGAACGAAGGTGAATCGGGGAACAAGCTGAATCGTTGATATGCCATGCCTTAACTGTACTGGAGCCTGCGGAGCCAACGACTCCCCCGAATGGCTTCACTACGCGGTTTTCTTTTGACACGGCAGGCATTTCCCCGCGCGTAAATCCACCCAATCGTCACATTCCAGGAATTAAGATGGAAGGCAGAGTTGGCTTGAACGAACAGGTCAGCCTGTGTATGGGAAAGGAGCCGTCATGGAGAACAAGTCTTCTAACGGTTGGAAGTTCTTCGCACTGCTCTTCGGAGCTTTGCTTGCAGCTGTCGTCGGTCTGTATATCTACAAGCAGCAGAATCCGGACTATGACCCGTGGGAGGAACCATGGGAGAACAGCTCTTCCCCGGTTGACCTTGGCCTGACCAAGGATACCGCCGAGCCGGAAGCCGAGGCCGAAACCGCTGATCCGGAAGCCGCCTGATCGCTTTCCGACCATTGACTCGTTCAGGTCCGCATCCATGTTGGATGCGGACCTTTTTTATGCCCGGCCCCGTCCGTTTGTCCGATTCTGGAGAATCGGACAACTATGACCCCTCATATGCTGTCCAGTTGTCCGATTCTGGAGAATCGGACAAACGTCTGCACACGATGGGGAACGGTACATCGTTTTTTCTCGTCACGGTACGCCTCTGCAACGCATGCATATGCCTCACGGGGCCCAAATATAGACAGTCAACGCTTCACAGCCTGTGTAGCAAGACCAGCGCGCAACCGGAAGACGCTCGCTTTGACAAGTACGGTCATCCATGGATATACCCGCTGGATGGCGCTAGATAGCAAGGGCCGCCGGAGAACAAGTCCTCCGACGGCCCTTCCGTCATCTTGATTCAGGCATCACTCACTTGAGCGGACCGGTCTTCCAGATGCGTTCCAAATAATCCTCGATCGAACGATCGGAGCTGAAGTAGCCGGAGTTCGCCACGTTGATGAGAGCCTTACGGTTCCACTCGAGCGGCTGGGCATACAGGGCTTCGATCTCGGCCTGAATGTCGGTGTAGGCACCGAAATCGGCGAGGGTCATGAACCAATCCTTGGTGAGCCAATCGTGAACGAGATCCTCGAAAACGGTCTTGTCGCCGTTGGAGAAGGTACCGTCGGCAACCATGTCGATGGCAGCCTTAAGACGCGGATTGGCGTCATAGTACTTCTTCGGGTCGTAACCGGCGGCGTAGAGGGCGTCCACCTCGTCGACGGTCATGCCGAAGAGGAAGAAGTTCTCGGCGCCGACGCGCTCACGGATCTCAACGTTTGCGCCATCAAGGGTGCCGACTGTCATGGCACCGTTAAGAGCGAACTTCATGTTGCCGGTACCGGAGGCTTCCTTGCCGGCCTGGGAGATCTGCTCATCGAGATCGGTGGCCGGGATGAGGTGCTGTGCCAGGCGCACGTTGTAGTTCCACGGGAAGTACACGTTGAGCTTGCCCTTGACCTCCGGATCGTTGTTGACGACACGGGCCACGTTGTTGATGAGCTGGATGGTCTGCTTGGCCAGATAGTAGCCCGGGGCGGCCTTGGCGCCGAACACCACGGTGCGCGGCATGACGTCGTCGGCGGACAGCTTGCCGGACTTGATGTCGGCGTAACGAGCGATCAGAGCCAGGATCTTCAGGGCCTGACGCTTGTACTCGTGCAGACGCTTGACCATGGTGTTGATCATGGTGTTCGGGTCGATGTCGAAGCCATACTCACGCTTGGCATAGTTGGCGAAGTCGACCTTGTTGGCCTGCTTGACGGCGGCGAACTTCTTGACGAATTCGTCATCGGCGGCCAACGGCTCGAGGCCCTTGAGCAATTCGAGGTCGCTCAGCCACTTGTCGGTACCGAGACCCTCAGTGATGAGGTCGGACAGACGCGGGTTGGCCAGCTTGATGAAACGACGGGGGGTCACGCCATTGGTTACGTTGGTGAACTTGTCCGGGTATGCGTCGGAGAAGTTCTTCAGGGTGACGTCCTTCAGGAGCTGGGAATGCAGCTCGGCCACACCGTTGACATGGGAGCCGCCATAGGTGGCGAGATATGCCATGCGCACGGAGTCACCGGTATAGATGGCCATGTCCTTGATGGTCTCGTCGGCAATGCCCTTGGCCTTAAGCTCGGCTTCGAACTGGGCGTTGATCTTCTCGATGATTTCGAGGTGACGCGGCAGCAGTTCGCCGATGAGCTTGGACGGCCATACTTCCAGGGCTTCCGGAAGCAGGGTGTGGCAAGTGTAGTTGAAGGTCTTGTTGGTGATGGTCCAAGCGGTGCCCCAATCGTAGCCGTACTCGTCCATGAGAACGCGCATGAGCTCCGGAATGCCGATGACCGGGTGGGTGTCGTTGAGCTGGAAGGTGATCTTGTCCGCGAACGTGGTCAGATCCGGCTTGTCCTGGCCCGGATAGAAGACGCGGATGGCGTCATGGATGGAGGCGGACACGAAGAAATACTGCTGCTCCAGACGCAGTGCCTTGCCCTGCGGGGTGGAATCTTCCGGATACAGGATCTTGGAGATGTTCTCCGCTTCGACCTGCGGCTTGACGGCGTCAAGATACTCGGACTTGTTGAAGGTGAGCAAATCGAACTCGTCGTAGCTCTTGGCGGTCCACAGGCGCAGAGTGTTCACACGGCCGGAGGCATAGCCCGGAACCATGTAGTCGACCGGCACGGCGCGCACGGACCAGGCCGGCTTCCATACCTTCTTGCCGTTCTCCTCGACGACTTCGCCGCCGAAGGAAACCTTCTGGTCACGGTTGTAATCGATATGGCCCCACGGCTCCTCGTTGGCGAGCCAGTAGTCCGGAGTCTCGATCTGCTTGCCGGTCTCGTCAAACTCCTGCTTGAAAATGCCGTACTTGTACTGGATGCCATAACCGAATGCCGGTACGCCCAGGGAAGCAAGGGAATCGATGAAGCAGGCGGCCAGACGACCCAGACCGCCGTTGCCGAGGCCCGGCTCGTATTCGGCGTCGACGACATCCTGCACGGAGAAGCCGAGAGCTTCGACGGCTTCGTTGAACTGTTCGGTCAGGCCGGCGTTGAGCAGCGCGTTGCGCAGTTGCTTGCCCATCAGGAATTCGGCGGACAGGTAGCCGACGGCCTTGGTGTTGCCGTTGACCATGTCGGCCTGGGTCTTCATCCAGGAATCCACGAGATGGCGACGGATCGCCGCCGAAGCTGCGATATACACATCGGCCGGCTTGGCCTGCTCCGGCGTGACGCCCTGCGTGTACTTCAGCTGCTCGCGAATCTCGTCCGCGAATTCGGCCGCGGTAACGGGGGACTTTGGTGCGGTAATTTCGGTCATTGATTGACTCCCTTTGACGGATTACTCTCCCTGAACATTATGCCTTGCCCCAGCGTCCTTGCGTATACGGCAGTATGAACACTTAGTAACACTATGCATACGTTCTCAAATTCAGCATACAACGTAATCATAAAAAGATGAAATTGCAAGTGATTACATAATGGCATTCGTTTGCAAAACACTGCAAAAAACAGTACAAACGATGGTCAGTATCACTTGTAATTTCCCCTCAACACGCCCCTTTTGAATTATGACCACGTTGTCCGCAGACACCCATCTTAGTCGCTTATCAGCGGCAAAATACCGTCTATGGCTGTTATTCGAGAACAGGATCTCAACAAAGGACATGAAGCGTTTGCAAACTGGCTGCAAACGGCAAGGCGCATCATCACCGATCAGATGCCGGCCGACGATATGGAGGCATTTGACTTCAAGCTGAATCTCTCACCGAAACTGCCACGGCAAACATGGGCGATGGCAGTGCGCTACTCGCTGCATCTGCTGGAGAACAAGGCACCCGGCGAAGGCGTGGAAGTACGGGTGGCGCCGTGGGGAGCCATCAAAATATTGGATGGACCGGCTTCGGATCCGCACAATCTCACACCTCCCGACGTCATCGAGCTGGAACCGGACGTGTGGATGCGTCTGGCCACCGGAATCACCAGCTGGGCCGAGGAAAAGGAGGCCGGCCGCATCACCGCCGTCGGCGAACGCGACGACCTGAGCGATCTGCTGCCGCTCGTATAGGCTTGCATAGGATCATAAGGGAGGACATAAGAAAAAGCCGTGGTCGAACAATCATCTTGTTCGACCACGGCTTTTCAAGTGTGTACAAATGCAGTCAGTCCTGCTTCTTCGGCTTCAGCGCACTGGGCACCGGCATCGGGATGGGCTTGTGTGGCTTGGGTGCGGCGGCCTTGGTCACCGGAATCTCACCGCTGGTGGCCTTCGCCGCGGCTTCGGCGGCCCACTTGGCATACTCATCGAGATCATCGGCAGGTTCGGAAGACCGCTGCTCATCGTCGGCGGATTCATGTTCGCCGTCCGCATGTTGAGCATATTTGGTTTCGATGTCGGCGAAGGGGTCAAAAGAACCCGAACCGGGCTCCTGTGCACCAAGCTCCTTGGCAAGCTCATCGTAATCGGTGTCGGTGGTCAGGTACTTGAGCTTTCGGGCTATTTTCTGCTGTTTGGCTTTCTGACGTCCGCGGCCCATCTGACCCCCTGAGGATTACTGTGCTATCAATTCATCAAACACGAGAGTACCACTTGTTGAGCCCCGTTTCGTTGTCGGCTCAGACTTTTACGATAAAATCGTTTATTTTCGTAGAAAAAGGACACATGATGACGGACGACACCCAGGAACAGCAGATCACCGCTGCAGGCAATGAAATGAGCGCAAGCTTCCTCGCCGCGAAGAAACGTTCCGACGCGACGCTGGCCAAACTGGAGGAGAATCCGGGCAAGTTCACCATGCTGACCGGCGACCGACCGACCGGCCGCCTGCATCTGGGCCACTACTTCGGATCCATTCGCGAACGCGTGGCCATGCAGAACCGCGGAGTGAACTCCAACATCATCATCGCCGACTATCAGGTGATCACCGACCGCGATACCACCGAGCACATCGAGGACAACGTGCTCAACCTGGTGCTCGACTACATGGCCGCCGGCATCGACCCGAACAAGACCATGATCTTCACGCATTCCGCCGTCCCATCCGAGAACCAACTCATGCTACCGTTCCTGTCGCTGGTCACAGAAGCCGAACTGCACCGCAACCCGACCGTGAAGTCCGAGATGGAGGCCTCCGGCCACGCACTGACCGGCCTGCTGCTCACCTACCCGGTGCATCAGGCATGCGACATCCTCTTCTGCAAGGCGAACGTGGTCCCGATTGGCAAAGACAACCTGCCGCACGTCGAGATCACCCGCACCATCGCCCGTCGTTTCAACGAACGCTACGCCAAGAAGCATCCTGTGTTCCCCGAGCCGGCCGCGATCCTGTCCGAGGCGCCGGAGATCCCGGGTCTGGACGGTCGCAAGATGAGCAAGTCCTATGGCAATTCCATCATGCTGGGCGCCACCGCCGAGGAAACCACCAAGCTGATCAAGAAGAGCCCAACCGATTCCGAGCGACGCATCACCTTCGATCCGATTGCCCGCCCGCAGGTTTCCGCGCTGCTGACCACCGCCGGCCTGGTGACCGGACGTGATCCGAAGGAGATCGCCGAAGAGATCGGCGATTCCGGTGCAGGTGCGCTGAAGCAGTACGTGATCGAGTCCGTGAACGAGTTCCTGGCACCACACCGTGAACGCCGTGCCGAGCTGGCCAAGGACATGGATTCCATCCGCGACATCCTGCATGATGGCAACAAGCGTGCGAACGAAATCGCTGACGAAACGCTGGAGCAGGTACGCGAGGCCATGGGCATGCGTTACTGAGACGCCAACAAACAGAAGATGCCGGATCGTGAATTCACGATCCGGCATCTTCATATCTGCACTATAGATGGCGGATGGTTACAGGAACCAAGTAGTTAGGGGGTATATATCGCGCGAGTATTCGCCCTCAAGGTTGTTGCATACGCCATCTATAACGCAGATAGAAGAAATATGCGTTTACATCTGCGCGCGACGCTCCCCCGCCGCGATTTCAGCGGCGACCAGATCGTCATCGACCTTACGATCGTTCGGATCGTCAAGATAATGATCGAATTCGTACAGCACTTCTGCGCTCGGCGCCGGTGTGAGCAATGAGACCACCACGATGCACAGCAGTGAAACGATGAAGGCCGGCAGTAGCTCGTAGATGGCGAACACGCCGCCGATCGGCTTGATGAGATTGTGCCAGATGAGCACCATCGCGGTGCCGGAAATCATGCCGGCAATGGCACCATACTTGTTGGTACGGCGCCAATACAGCGCAGTCAGCATCAGCGGGCCGAACGATGCTCCGAGGCCGGCCCAGGCGTACGAAACGACTTGAAAGATCGAAGAGTTCTGGTCGAAGGCGACCACGATGCCGAAGAGGAACATGACCAGCAGCGTGATGCGCGCCACCATCATGACCTGCCGATCGGTGGCCTTGCGATGGAGCAGTCCACGGAAGATGTTCTCGCCGACTGCGGAGGCGCCGATGATCATATAGCTCGACGAGGAGCTCATGGATGCGGCGAAGATGCCGGATACAACGACGCCACACATAAAGCTCGGCAACAGCGCCTGAGCCACCACGATGAAGATGTTTTCGGCTGCGGCCTGCGTAGCGAACTGTGTCGGCATCATGGCACGGCCGACCAGGCCGATGCACACGCCGCATGCAAGTGAAATCACACACCATGTGGTGGCGATGATACGGGACTTCTTGATTTCCTCGGAACTGCGGATGGACAGGAAGCGCACGAGCACCTGCGGCATGCCGAAGTAGCCCAAGCCCCACGCCAGCATGGAGATCATGGTGATCACACCGTAGTCGGTTGGCGCGCCGAACATGGCCTGCCCGGCCTTGACGATCTGCTCGCCGGCATCGTTGAGGACCGGCGTGGCCATCTGTGTGCCGTCCAGGAAGCCCGGAATGGCCTTCAGGAAGGCCACGGTGTTGTCGACACCACCCGCGGAGGCCACCGAGCCCACGAAGACCACAGCCAGCGCGAAGAACATGAGCAGGCCTTGGATGAAGTCGGTCACCACCACGGACAGGTAGCCGCCGATGACGGTATAGGCGAACACGACGGCCGCGCCGATCACCATGGTCAGGTGATAGTCCCAGCCGAACAACGTGGAGAACAGTTTGCCGACGGTTACGAAGCAGCTGCCGACATACACGCAGAAGAACACGAGGATGATGAGCGCGGAAATCGTGGAGACGATGTTCTTCCTATCGTGGAAACGTTTGGAGAAGAAGTCTGGGATGGTGATGGCATCACCGGCGACCACCGAATAGCGACGTAGACGTCTGGCCACGAGTTTCCAATTCAGATAGGTGCCGATGGCCAGGCCCAACGCCGTCCATAACGGATCGGCGGCACCGGTGAAGTAGGCGACGCCCGGCAATCCCATGAGCAGCCAGCCGCTCATATCGGAGGCTTCGGCGCTTAGAGCCGTCAGCCACGGGCCGACGCCACGACCACCCGCGAAGTACTGGCGTGTGGATGAGTTGGACCGCTTGGAATAGACGAATCCGATGATGAGCATGGCCACGAAATAGATGACCATGGCCAGCAGTACCCAGAAATCTTTGGAGACCACGTACCTCTCCCTCTTAACAATGTGTGCTTTTGGTAACCTCTTGACTGAGTATCACACGCCGCCGCAACATTGCATCCCAGAGCGAGAGCATAATGCGTGATCCTCCGATGGCAGGACCTCAGATGTCGTAACGCCAGGACTTGTCGGTTATCACTCGTGCCATCGCAAGTCCGATCGGCAGGCAGAGAATCACCATGAAGGCCCTGAATGCCCAATCCAACGCATTCAGCGTATCGAACTGGCCGAGATGGAACATGGCCTGATACATGTATAGGCCGGGCACCATGATCACGATGGACGGTACGGTCAGGCAGATGCGAGGATAGCCAAGATGCGGGGCCAGCAGACCATGATGCACTGCGGAGCGCCATGCGGAGGCCAGCAGACCGGCAAGCAACGCACCGATGAAGGCGCCGGCTTCGGCGGGAATGCCCATGTCGACGATTTCCAGACGCAGGGTGTCGGTGATCATGCCGATGGTCGCGGCGACCAGACACATACGCTGCGGGGAGTTGAACATTACGGAGAATCCCCATACGCCGATGAACGCGAACACCATGCGTAGCAGGCAGTTGATTATGGGATCGAGGCCGAGAGGCTCGAATCCCTGCGGATTCAGATGCACGATGGAGGCGACCATCCATCCCGCCAATGTGGCCATCAGGATGATGCAGAACACATAGGTGATGCGCTGCACGCCTGACGGGAAGTCGATCTTCGCCATATCAAGGCCGCCGGTAATCAGTGGGAAGCCTGGGATCACGAACAGCATGGCACCTATGTAGGCGGTGTCGTGCTGCAGCGCTATCGGGTTGAACAGCCCGATCAGTCGCAATGTGCCGGTGCAGGCGAGCGCCGCGACGGCCACGCATACGAAGGTCACGAAGAATTGGTTGAGATGATGGGCAAACAGACGCCGACGCAGCCAATGGCCGAGACCGGCACCGATGAAGGCGCCTACCATGTCGAAGGGGCCGCCGCCGAGCAAAAACACGAAGGATGCGCAGGCGCAGGCCGAGGCGAATCCGGCGAACGCCGGGGAATAAAGCGGCTTGCGATGTTCGATCATGTCGAGTCGCTCGTGCGCCTGGCGCACGGTGATGCCTGCCTGGTCGTCCTCGGCCTTGCCTACATGGTCGAAATGCTGTGCGTACTGGCCTTTCGGCGGTTTGTGATGGCGGTCCTTGAATCGTCCGTGTGCCGTATCCTGCCACTGTGCCGAATTGGCGTGGTCGGAACGATATTCGGCCTCTTCGATGTCGCGTAGGTGCAACGGGTGTGCGAGCGATTCCTCGTCCTTGGCACGTTCCGTCACCATCTCCAGCGCGTCGAGTACCGGATCGTCGGAACCTTCCTGATTCTGTTCGGCCTTCTGCTGTTCCTTGAGTTTCTTCGACAGTTCCGCGGAGACCTGCGAGGCGTCCTTCTTGTCGAGATGTTGCATCAGCCCTTCGGAAACGCCGGATTGGCTGTGATACATGGAACCCTTGCCGAGATTGACGTTGAACCAGTCGGCGAAGTGTTCAAGCAGCCAGATGCGTTCGGTGTTGACGCCGGTGGTCGGCAAGTCGATGACTTCCGTGATGCGGTCCTTGCCATCGGTGCAGGAGGCTTCGATGTCGGTGAGATTCACGTCCGCCCGTACGTGAACGCCGAGTGGATAGGCGATGCGATGCATCATTTCGCGCACGCGGAAGCTTCCCGTACCTGCGCCCAGATCGAGCATGCCGACGCGTACGATCACACTTGCCTTGGCTGCGATGCCGGCTTCGGTAACCGGCTTGTCCCAGTCACGTTCGATGTCCTCCATGTCGAGAGGAATGGAATGAGTATGGAATTTGCTGACGGCCTTCGCACTGTTTTCAGCATTCTCGTCATGTTGATGTTCTGAGCTCACACCATTCAGGTCTAGCGCGGGGACTGGCCGCAAGGTTTTCTTCCGCTCCCCCGATTTCATTTTTCGGACATTCATTGCCCGGAATACGGACAGATCTCACGGGTTCGTAATACAAGTGTCGATTACGCACGCCTACAATGTTCACGCATTACTTAACCAAACTTAGGGCTGTGGGCTCGCAACAGACGGCCAAAACAATCGCGGAGGAGCCGCGAAGGACCGACAGACCGAGCAACCCGATGGTTTGGAGAAGGAGGTCTGATGACAACCAACGATCAACAGATCACGCCAGCGGACGCGGCCATCGTCTCGTCCGGCACCGGAACCAAGGGTCCCGAAGAGCGCGATCTTCCAGCATCTCTCAAAGAGGAAATGGATCTGTGCCTGCAGATTCTTCGCGAAGTCCTCGGCGAATTCGACGAACAGCTGTTGGCAAGCTTCGATGAAGTTCGTGGCTATGCCTTGAACGCCAGCGCCGAACGCTTCGCCGGCATTCTGACGGACACCAACCCCGATCAGGACGATCTGCAGAACGTGGTCAACACCGTCGACAAGCTGGACATGCATGACGCCCAGCTGCTGGCTCGTGCATTCGCAACATATTTCCATCTGGCCAACCTGTGTGAGGAGAACTACCGAGTCTCCGTGCTGCACAAGCGCGAAACCGCCGTGGACGAGAACCAGGCCGTCGATCCGGTGAACGAAATGACCGGCGCCTATCATCAGCTCATTAACGAGCTGGGTCCGGCCAAGGCCAGGGATCTGCTTGACAAGCTCGAGTTCCACCCGGTGTTCACCGCACATCCGACCGAGGCGCGCCGTAAGGCCGTGGAAGGCAAGATCCGCCGCATCTCCCGCCTGCTTGAGGCGCATAAGCTGCTCGGCGGCTCGGACAAGAAGGAAAATTCCCGCCGTCTGTTCAATGAGATCGACGCCTTGTTCCGCACTTCCCCGATCGCGCTGAAGAAGCCGACCCCTGTCGAGGAAGCGGATACGATTCTCGACATCTTCGACAACACGCTGTTCTATACCATTCCCCAGGTCTACCGTCGTTTCGACGATTGGGTGCTTGGCGACAAGGCCGGCTTGGTTCCGCCGATGTGCCCGGCGTTCTTCCATCCGGGAAGCTGGATCGGTTCCGACCGCGACGGCAACCCGAATGTCACCGCCAAGGTAAGCCGTCAGGTGGCCCGCAAGTTCAGCGATCATGTGCTGGGCGCACTGGAGATTGAGACCCGCACCGTCGGCAAGAACCTGACGATGGAGGCCGGCACCACTCCGCCAAGCGACGAGCTCAAGAGCCTGTGGAACCACCAGAAGGAGATGAGCGAGAGGCTCACCGACAAGGCCGCCCTGATTTCCACCAAGGAAATGCATCGCGCCGTCATGCTGGTCATGGCCGACCGTCTGCACTACACCATCGAGCGTGACGCCGACCTGATGTACCACTCCTGCGATGAATTCCTGGAGGATCTGAAGATTGTCCAGCGTTCCCTGGCTGCGGCCAACGCCAAGCGTTCCGCTTACGGCCCGGTGCAGGATCTGATCTGGCAGACGGAAACCTTCGGCTTCCATATGGTCGAGATGGAGTTCCGTCAGCATTCCGTGGTGCATTCGCGCGCGCTGGAAGACATCCGCGAGCATGGTCTGCACGGCGAACGTGGACCGCTGCAGCCGATGACCCACGAGGTGCTCGACACCTTCCGTGCGCTCGGCGCCATCCAGAAGCGCAATGGCATCAAGGCCGCCCGCCGTTACATCATCTCCTTCACCAAGAGCGCCCAGAACATCAAGGATGTGTATGAGCTGAACCGCCTTGCGTTCTCCCATCCCGAGGATGTTCCGACCATCGACGTGATTCCGCTGTTCGAACAGCTCGAGGATCTGCAGAACTCGGTGGACGTGCTCGAAGACATGATCAAGATCCCGGAGGTACAGGCCCGTCTGAAGGCCACCGGCGGCAAGCTCGAAGTCATGCTCGGCTACTCCGACTCCTCGAAGGATGCCGGCCCGACCTCTGCGACGCTGGCCCTGCACTCCGCACAGGAGCGTATCGCCAAGTGGGCGGAATCGCACGACATCGACCTGACCCTGTTCCACGGCCGCGGCGGCGCCGTCGGTCGTGGTGGCGGCCCGGCCAACCGTGCCGTGCTCGCACAGCCGGTCGGCTCCGTAAAGTGCCGTTTCAAGCTCACCGAGCAAGGCGAGGTCATCTTCGCACGCTACGGCAACCCGGCGCTGGCCATCCGCCACGTGGAGTCCGTCGCAGCCGCGACGTTGCTGCAGTCCGCTCCGAGCGTGGAGAAGCGCAACACCGACATGACCGAGAAGTATGCGGACATGGCGAACAAGCTCGACGAGGCCGCGCATAACCGCTTCCTCGACCTGCTCAATACGCCGGATTTCGCCCCGTGGTTCTCCACCGTCACGCCGCTTACCGAAATCGGCCTGCTGCCAATCGGTTCCCGCCCTGCCAAGCGTGGTCTCGGCGCCAAGTCCCTCGATGATTTGCGTACCATTCCGTGGATCTTCTCTTGGGCGCAGGCACGCATCAATTTGGCCGCATGGTATGGTCTCGGCACCGCATGCGAGCAGTTCGGCGACCTTAAGACCCTGCGTCAGGCATACGAGGAATGGCCGCTGTTCTCGACGTTCATCGACAACATCGAGATGTCGCTGGCCAAGACCGACGAACGCATCGCCAAGATGTATCTGGCTCTCGGCGACCGTGAAGACCTCAATAAGAAGGTGCTCGACGAGATGGAGCTCACCCGCGAATGGGTGCTCAAGATCGTCGGCGATGAGTGGCCGTTGCAGCACCGCCACGTGCTCGGTCAGGCCATCCGCATCCGCTCGCCGTATGTGGACGCGCTATCCGTTACCCAGGTGCTCGCCCTCGGCTCGCTACGCAAGCAAGTGGACAAGGAAGAACTGACCCACGGTCAGCAGGAGAATTACACCTACTTGATTCTGTGCACTGTTTCGGGCGTTGCTGCAGGTCTGCAGAACACCGGCTGATTCACGCTCCAGATCCCTTGGAAGCCCTCGCCCATCCAACCGGACGAGGGCTTCTTGCATTCGGGGGCATGACTCGCTTCCCGGGGTAGCATTGAGATGGAGACAAGGAGGTTTCCATGAAACGTGTGCATCCCGCGGCGCAGGCGGGAAAACGTACAACCACAATCATCGCAATCATTCTCATATCCGCACTGGCGGTGACGGGTGCTGCAATCACTCACGGTCTGGGTATGTGGGGCACGAAACCCGCAACTGTGGCAACGTCTGCGAGCACGAAGACCAAGACACCACAGCCACAGGCAAAGCAATCCTCGCAATCGCAAGAGCAGACGAACAAGCAGGCCACACCATCCGAGACCGAATCGCCGTCACCGGAACCAGCGTTGCATGTGGAGGCGCAATCATACGAATTCGACATGCCGGAGTACTGGCGGGACCGTGTCACGGCGCATGTGGACGGCGATACCGTAACGCTGCTGTCCAAGGCCTATCCGGACATGGATCATCCGATCTGCAATATCCGCGTCGCCAATGGCGAGAAACCGATAGCTATGGGCGATATAGGTAGCTCCGCCATCGGTTGGGTACCGATGACGTCCGCCCAGCATATCGAAGTGTGGGCATACCGGTATCCGGTCATCGCGGCATCGCCAGGCAGCGACATTTCACCGCAAACAGATGCGAAGTATGCGGATCTCACCGACCTGCAGTCCGGAGGCACGGTGGACTACGCCAGCGTCAAGGACAGACTGGTATCAACTGACATGCGTGACGTTGAAGGCCTCTTCCCCATAGACACATGGCTCACCAACAACCTTGTCGACGTCATCAAGGTGAAATAACGCATATGGCAAACAAACGGCCAGTCCGAACCGTATGATGTTCCTAGCCTAAACAATGGAGGTCACATCAATGGCGGATGACGAACTGTTTGTGGACCAGAATGACGTCGAGGGCACGGCAAGCGGCGTATGGAGCCGCATGCTGGCCGGCAATCGCAGATTCGCGGAAGGCAGGCCGGAACATCCGAACCGCAGCGCCGAGGCGCGTGAGGCGCTCATCGACACGCATGAGCCGGACGCGGCCGTGCTATGTTGCTCCGACGCACGCGTAAGTCCCGATATCATCTTCGACGCAGGTATCGGCGATCTGTTCACCGTACGCACCGCGGGCCAAGTCATCGACAACGCTGTGATCGCTTCCTTGGACTACGCGGTGGACGTACTCGGCGTACGTCTGCTGGTAGTGCTCGGCCACCAGAATTGCGGTGCGATCAAACAGGCCGTCAAGGAATACGACGCCCTGTTGCACAATCTGACCGCCAGTGCCGAGGATTCGCTCATGGCAGCCGACAGCGTCGCCGATCTTGACGAACGCATCATGAATGCCGATTCGATTATGCTGCGCACCGTCGGCTTCTCCATCTGGCAGGCGCACGAATCGGAGCTCGAATCCAATGAGGATTTCGAACGCGTACACATTGCACGCACCATCGAACAGTTGGTCGAGCACTCCGAATCGATTCAGCAGGCACTCGCCTCCGACCGACTCATGATCGTCGGCGCCCGCTATCAGCTGGACTCCGGCAAGGTGGAGGTGCTGAGCTTCTGAAATGACGTTTGACATGCCGTTGCTTTAGATTGGAAGCATGTCACTTGGCTTGAACATCCTGCTGATCTTCATCTTCCTACTGCTTGGATCCGTATTCGCCGGCACCGAACTTGCGTTGGTGAGCCTGCGTGGGTCGCAGATCGACCAGATGGAACAGGAAGACGCTCGAGGCAAGCGGGTGGCGCAGATCGCACGCGATCCGAACACGTTTCTGTCGACCGTACAGATCGGCGTGACGCTGTCCGGCTTTCTGTCCGCATCGTTCGGCGAATCCTCGATAGCGCCGTATATCGTACCGGTCGTCGAAGGTTGGGGCGTGCCGAAAAGCGTGGCCGCTCCCCTGACCACCATCGTGCTGACGCTGATCATCTCATATTGTTCGATCGTCATCTCCGAACTGGTGCCGAAACGCATCGCCATGCAACGCAACGAACAGATCGCACGGGCCGTGGTGCCGGCCATCCATGTGTTCGCAAAGGTCTGCAAGCCGATCATCTGGCTGATTGGCAAGAATACGAACGGCATCGTGCGATTGCTCGGCTTCGACCCGAATGAGACCGACAGCGAGGTTTCCGATGAGGAGCTGCGCGTGCTCGTCAACACCAACACCAATCTCAGCAAGGACGAACGCACCATTCTCGACGACGTATTCGATGCTTCCGAGACGATTGTGGCCGAAGTCATGCGTCCTCGTGCCGACGTGGTCTTCCTGGACGGCAGCATGCCGATTGGCGAAGCAGCCGCCTATGTACGCGAAATGCCGTATTCCCGCTACCCCGTGACCGGCAAGGATTTCGACGACGTACTCGGTTTCGTGCATGTGCGCGACCTGCTCGACATCCGCGATCCGGAAGCGAAGACCGTAGCCGACGTGACGCGCGAGGGCATCTCCCTGCCGGGCACTTCCAAACTGCTGCCAAGTCTCGAACTGCTACGCAAGCGCGGCATCCATCTGGCGGTCGTCATCGACGAATATGGCGGCACCGACGGCATCGTCACGCTGGAAGACATGACCGAGGAGCTTGTCGGCGACATCCGCGACGAATACGATCTACCCGAGGAGAAGGGCGGCGAACGCACCGAACGCACCGCATTCGTGAACGGTGTGGCCACCATCGAGGGCGGTATGACGATTGAGGATTTCGCCGATCTGACCGGCATCGAACTGGAAGATGGCCCCTATGAGACGGTAGCCGGCTATTTTCTCGCACATACCGGCAAAATGGGCGAGGTCGGCGACGTACTCACCTCCGATGACGGCTACGACATGACCATCACCAATGTGGACGGCCGACGCATCGAAACCATCGAGGTACGCCGTCATACCGACAACGAGTAGGCCGTCCCTCTGCCTTCGGCTTACAGACTATCCAGTACCTTCCGCCTTTTCTAGACTTGAATTGCGCACACCGTATGCACGCAATCCCATTGAACGGAAGGACAGCGATCATGGCATTGACATTCATTGTTCCGGGGCTCGACGAGGCCGCCTCGGAAAAGATCATCGGCATTCTGCAGAACCGCCTGAGCCAGGAGCAGGAAGCCGCACTGGTGTTGAAACATGCGCATTGGAACGTGACCGGGGAGAATTTCATCGCCGTACATGAAATGATCGATCCGCAGGTTGAAGCCGTACTCAACATGGCCGACGAGACCGCCGAGCGCATCGCCACTTTGGGAGGCTCACCCGATGGACGCGCGGATGCGATCACCCGCTTCCGCACTTGGCCGAAATTCGAGTTGGAGGGCCGGGTCAACACCCTTGACTATCTCAAGGCCCTTGACGCCTATTACAGCGAGTTCATCAAGGCGAGCCGTACGGCCATCACCGAACTGGACGAGTTGGACGTCATCAGCTCCAACATCATGCAGGACCATGTGCAGGAGCTTGAGAAGTTCCAGTGGTTCATGCGTAGCCATTTGGCCTGATTGAGTTTTCATGCCCGTGATGAAGGTGCCGGCGACCGATTTGCGGTCGGCGGCACCTTCGGTTTTTCACGAGGTGTTCCGCATCGTGTTTCACGGCATGCGATGCGCCTACAGCACTACATGCCGGTTGATGTCTCGTCGCAGTTGGCGCCACTGCGGCAGATAGGCATCCATACGTCGCTGGAAGCCGGCTCCGTGCCCGTTCTCCCATAGATGGGTCATCTCATGCACCAGTACGTATTCCAAAAATTTCGAATTCATCAGGCCTAGCTGCAGATTCAGCCGGATACGACCGGTTCGGGGCGTGCATGAGCCCCAGCGGGATGTCATGATACGCAACGTGATATGTGTAGGCTCGCGACCGATAATCGGCCCCCATATCGCAAGCAGGGCCGGCAGTCGAGCATCGATGTTGCGCCGCGCCTGTGCCTTGTTCTCATCATTCCAGACGAAGGTCAGCGGACCGCCGGGATTGCCGTCCGATAAGCCGCGTTGCTCCGATAACGCCTTCCCACGTCGGATTTCCATCTCCCGCGCCAGCAGCATCTTCTGCCGTGCCCGTTCGATCCAGGATCTTCGTTCGATCACGAATCGTTCGATGGTATCTGCAGACATCCGTTGCGGTGCCGAAATCTCGACGTCGGCATTCGGCGGTTTGATCCGCAGATACATATTCTTGATTGGTTTGCGGATGATATGTACCGTCATTCCCGCTATTTCTGCATTCTTCTCGGAGAGTATCCGATTGCGGTTGCGTACCCTTCCGCTATCACTTCGGGCATGAGGCTGACGGCTGTATGACATGCCTGCCATTGTGTCGCATGCCCGGGTCATACATCATCTTTCAGATAGGTCTCTCTTTCGGATCGATTCTTCCAGTTCGCCGATACGCCATCTTGCGACACGCCGAAATACACCCCTGAGTTGACTTTCAAAATGCTTCGGGTAATATTTCAACTCGTTGTGCTTGAGGGTACAGCGAGTTGGGCCCGTAGCTCAGGTGGTTAGAGCGCATCCCTGATAAGGATGAGGTCGGAGGTTCAAGTCCTCCCGGGCCCACGTAGATGGGAACGAAGCGGCATAGCCGCTTTTTTCACCTATGGGGCTATGGCGCAGCTGGTAGCGCATCTGCTTTGCAAGCAGAGGGTCGCCGGTTCGAACCCGGCTAGCTCCACGGGGCTATGGCGCAGCTGGTAGCGCATCTCCATGGCATGGAGAGGGTCAGGGGTTCGAATCCCCTTAGCTCCACAGATAAGGCTTCCGAGCAATCGGAAGCCTTTTTTCATTTCCTATCGGCCCGACATGAATCCCTGTAATCCCAACGTTTTGCGTTGTTTTTCTCCAACGACCGGCATCGCTACGAACGTAGCCGGATTGGCCGTATCAGGTACGCGAATCGGTACCCGTTTAGGTGTCGCTTGAGGTGGAGAAGGCCGGTCTATCGTCAGATATGAGCCGCGTTTTGCTTGGCGAGTTCGTCGCGAATCTGCTGAAGCAGTTGCACCGTCTGCTCCTCGGCAGTCGTTTCGGCGGCAGCCTCTTCTTCGGCCTTCTTATCTTCGGCAAGCTTGGTCTTGGCCAGCAGAGCCTCGGTCACATCACGGAACTTATTGATGGGCACCAAAATGCAGAAATACACGGCGACGGCGATGATCAGGAAGTTCAGGATCGCGCCGAGCACCGCGCCGAACGACACGGTCGCACCGTTGAACGTGATCGCCAGCAAACCGTCCATATTCGGTTTGCCGAAGATCATGGCGATGAATGGGTTGATGACGCTGTCCACAATCGCGTTGACCACAGTGGTGACGGCACCGCCCATAACGACGCCGACCGCCATGTCGATCATGTTGCCGCGCGCAATGAACTTCTTGAATCCTTCAATCATGATTCCTCCCGGGGTTTCCCGTTATTGTTCTTCTTATTTTCGGAAGACACCTTCGTTAACCCCTCCGCAGTCTTCCATCCCCCAATCCTATAGGAAACATACGCTAAGGCAATCTGTCCGATTCTCCAGAATCGGACATTCACAGGCTCCTGGACCTTGTCTGGATGTCCGATTCTCCAGAATCGGACATCCAGACATAACAAAAAATGACGATGCTCCGCCGTTGTATACCTGCTTGTTTCACAGCGGAACATCGTCACGTTTCCCATGCGGTGTCAATGCCTCACTCAACGCATGTATTCACTCCACATTGGCATGGTTGGCATTGGCATCGGCATCGGACACGTCATCTCGGCGAGACAACATCAGACATAGCGCATCGAGCGCGATATGCACGGACTGGTCGAATAGCGAGCTCAACAGCTGGATGGAACCACTGGATTCGCCCTTTACCCGACCTGGTACCACAATCACGGCATCCGCCACGGAAGCAAGAGGGGAATCCGATTTGGAGGTTACTGCTATCACTCGTACGCCAAGATTTTTGGCGGCTTCGGCGTCTTCCACGGTACGCCGGGTTTTACCGGAACCGGAGATGGCCAGCAATACGTCACCCTCACGCATGGACGGACAGATGGTTTCCCCCATCATGTAGCTCGTATAGCCGATATGCATCATGCGCATCGCGAAACTGCGAGCCTGAAAACCGGAGCGTCCCTCCCCTGCCGCGTAGATGCGTGAACCTTTGGTAATCAATGCCATGGCCCGTTCAAGGTCATTTTCATCCATTCTGGCTATCACGCCTTGGATTTCTTCGACGATCCGTTCGAGAACGCGATTGTTGTCGATCATTTCATTTCCTTCCTACATGCTCGGCATGCCATTGCAATATCGTCGGCCTTGGTGATGGCCGAACCCATGATGACGATGTCGATGTTTTCCTGCGACAAGGCGGCAAGATGATGTTTCTTGATACCTCCAGCAATCGCGAGATGCTGAATCTGAGGGAACCGTGCCTTGAACGCACGCACCTGTGCGACGGGATCTGCAGTAGAGCCCTCATCAGTGGAGGTGTGCAAGCAGTAGATCGCGTCCGTAAAGCCGCTAATGCGCTCAATGCGCGCCTCATCGCATTCCAGCAGATCAATCATCATCAGGCCATCATGTTCTGCAGCGGAGCGGGCGCATGCCTCCAACGTTCCCATTGAGGCGGACCCCATGACCGTCAGATACGAAAATCCGCATCGGTAGCCGAGATCGAATTCATATTTGCCCTCGTCGCAGGTCTTGATGTCTCCGAGCACGGCGACACCTTCCGCGGCCTCAATAACGGGCCGTAGAGCACGCATACCGAATTCCTTGGTAAGAGAAGTACCGATTTCGATGATGTTCGCTTCAGAGGTGATGTTCTTCACGATTTCCATGGCACGTTCCACGGGAACGCGATCGATAGCAACCTGTAGTTTCATGATGATCCTTCCATTGGCCATGCCACATATGTTGCATGTTGCATTGTGAGTGTCGGGACACTTACAACGAGATTTCCTTACGCGGGGTCAATGCGATGAATTCGCGCAATTCCTCGGATGTCGGCAGACCTTCGGAATCGGAAACGCTGGTGACCTGAATGGCCCCGACCGCATTGGCTCGTTCCAACAACCGCTCATTGTCGAGCCCTTCCAGCAAAGCCGTGATGACGCCCGATGCGAACCCATCTCCCGCGCCGACGGTATCGACGACGTTTACGACGAAACTAGGTACGACCGTTTCACTCAAGTCGCCGTCCGAGGTCCTTTCAAACAGTACGGAGCCGACATCGCCCAATTTGATGATGACCTTGCCTATGCCCATGTCGAGGTACCACTCGGCAATGTCGCGTGGTCCGGTCTTGCCGGAGAATAGCCGACCTTCCTCCAACCCAGGCATGAACACATCGGATTTTGCAGCCAGCTTGTTAGTGGCATCAATCATGGCCTCTTCGCTGGGCCATAGTGTAGGCCGGGGATTCGGGTCGAATAGCACGGTCACGCCATGCTGTTTCGCCGTATCCACCAGTCGGGTCACCGTGTCGTACGTGTTCGGCGCTAACGCTGAGAATATGCCTGTGATATGCAGAATCTTGATGCCGTCGAAATCAATGTCATCAACAATATCCGGCGTGGTCCGCGAAGCAGCCGAACCGGAACGGAAATAAATGACTTTCGGCTCGCCATCACTGGATCGCACCTTCAGCTGGTATCCTGTTGCGGATTCGGATACGCGGCGAATATTACGCGTATCAATACCGATGCCATTCATATAGTCGAGGATGAGATCGCCCTGCCAATCGTTGCCGAGCGTGGTCACATAGCGTATGGAATGCCCTTGGCGCGTTACGCCGATGGCCACGTTGAATTCCGCGCCTGCCATCTCCCGTGGGAGTGTACGGGCTTCCAGATAGGTTTCTTGCGAATCGACGATGAGATTTACCATGGGTTCGCCGATGGTCATGACTTCAGACATTGCAGTTCCTTCATTTCGCGGTTCTATGGAAGTTGTACGGAAAATTTCATAAGGGGTTCAGTGCGATGCTTGATTGACGGCATTGCGTACGATGGATAGCTGCTCGGCGAGTCGATCCGATGGAATCGGGAATTCCAGGAAGACCGGCACCGTTTCCGGTAGACGTTGCAACATCTTCTTCCAGTCGATCACGCCGTCTTCGAGCATGGTCGTCGCAAGTTGTGTCTTGTCGGAAGCCCCGTTGACATTCTTCAAATGGAAGACGGTGATGTAGGGCAACAGCCTGTCGAAGGCTCGGACGGCATCTTCGTCGCGCCAATACCAGTTGCCCAGATCGAAGGTGTAGCCCACCTTGCCACCATTGGCGACGATATGGTCGAGTGATGCGCTGGTACATGCGAAGGTACCGTTTTCCGGCGTCTGATCATTTTCGATGGTCAAAGTCACGCCGTGCGCAGCCGATGACTCATCGATACGCCGCAACACCTCCAAATCCACATTGTTGATGTCTCCCTGATTGAATTTCACATTGGATGCGCCCATACGTTGCGCTTCATCAAGGAACTCTTCGAATCTGGGATTGACGTCACCGTTGACCGTGATGGATTCCGGAATGGAATAGAACAGCCGCAGACCGTTGATCCGCGCAGCGTTTGCGATGGCGTTGAATTCGTCGTCTCCGGCGATGTATTCACGGCGGACTTCAGCAAGGGTGACGCCAAGTTCCGCGATGCTGCCGAGCAGCTCGGATTGTGTGGCACCGTCACGCAGTGCATCCATGTAGACGAGGGTGTTGATACCGATAATGTTCATGATTGAAATCCTTGATTCTCATGTGGTGGTGCCGGTCATCCGTCACAGGATGATTCGAACAACCGGCGAGGTTATGTGCATTCAGAACAGCAGCAGGGAGGCGAGCCCCATGATGGGGAATGTGCATAGCCAGTACACCGGCACGCCGTTCTTGAGGAAGGTTTTGGGTTCGAGTTCGTTGTATTCGACCGCCCACATATTCCACGACTGCGTCACACAGCTGGAGATGCAGGTCATGGACGGTACCACGAGCAGTGCGAACAGGAACCATGCGTTAAAGATGCCCATGCCCATCAGAATGCTGATAACGGCCGAACCAGCGCCATACAGTTCCAGAGGGCCGCGGAAAAGGGCAAGCGGTGCAAGAATGCACACCGTGACGGCAAGAATCAATTCGTTGTTGGGTACTACGGAAGTCAGTGCCGGACCGAAGTCGGCCATGACGGTAACCGCTGCATGTTGGAAGAAACGCAGCACGAGCAACATGATGATCAGGCTACCGATGTCGCCAATGGCAGTTTTCGCAGTGGAATTGAGGATGCGTACGAATCCTCTGTAGGTTTTCATATGTCCGGTTCCCAAGAAGGCGGCAATGGAAGCCAGGAATAGCGCCGGAACAGCATCCCATTCGAAGATGATGCTCAGGGCGACCGGTACTATAGGCAACACATAGGTCCAAATCGGCACTTGGGGGATTTCAGCGGCCTGGTCGGCAGGATCCCCCACTTCATATGGCTTGCCGTTTTTGATGGATTTGGTATTGATCAGGATGAAAATGATTACGCCGATCATCTGCACGACCATGGCCGAGATGCCGAAGCGCAGATAGTGGTTTCCCCATTCCACGATCTGCCCGTCAGGAGACTTATAGTCCTGATAGAAGGCCGCAAATTGTACGAACAACACGCTATTGATCCACATTGCCGCACCGATGGAGAGGGTGAATACCGGTACCGCGATACGTTTGGGGACACCGAGACGACCAAGAATCGGGAACAGGATCACGCCGATGGCTATGGCGGACCCCACCCCATACGCACTGGTAAAAATCAGACAGGTGACCAGAGCCATGCAGATGGTGGCCAGCACCGGACTCTTCTCACCGACCTTGGCTGTGCGGTATGAGATGGAGGCCGCGATGCCGGTGTCGACCAGCACACGTCCGAACCATGCACCGCAAATGATCTGGATGATGGTGGAACCGTAGGTCAACGCCGGCTGAGCGAAGGTCTCCTCGATGACATCGAACGGCTTTCCTATGCCGAATGGTATTCCCAGAAAATAAACGAGGGTCCACACAATGGTGAGAATGAAGAATCCAATGGTGAGATTACCGCCTTTCATCGCGTAGATGACAAAGCAGATGAATGAGGCAATCAGCAATATGCCCATGATCCATATGATCATGTTCCGCTCCTCCTTGAGCTGGTAATGGATGGGGTCAATGCATCAGATAGGATAGTGCACCGTTTTAGTTTATCGGTTTCGTTTACCGGTTAACTATGAGCATACAGCAGATTTTGTTTACCGGTTAACTACGGCGTGTTCCGCTTATTTACAGCACATTCCCTTCCCGCTGAAAAGGAATCCGATCAATTAGATTTCAGTCGATGCGAAGATGCATAGTCTGGCCGGTACCTCATCCAAGGAACACGGTTCCTCCGACCCGTCATAGATACGTGCGAACAGCTTTTGTGCAGCTCTGCGGCCCATCAGCATGGGCTCTTGATCCAGACACGTGATGCCGGGACCGCTGTATTTGGCCCAATGCTCATCGGCAAACGAGCACACACCCACATGCCTTCGCAGTCCCGCTGAGGTAGCTTCCAGTATGTCCCGCATGCTTTCGTCGTTGTTGGCGAACAGACATGTCTTCCGATTTCCGCACAATTCCAACAGGTTGGCGATTCTCGAACGCAGTCCATCAATCCCGTCGTCATAGACCAGCACTTCACCGCCAAGGCCCAAATCATCGCAATACCGTTCCACTGCCTGACGACGCGCGGTACGAGTACTGATGCCCTCGCCAGGACGCATTACGAACACGACATATGCGAATCCTTGCCCTTTCAGGTATTCCAGCATCTCACGCACCGCAGCGTCATTGTTATTGGTAACGCTGTCATAAATCAACGGCAGCACAATGCGATCAAGCATCACCACCGGTTTGCGATTCGCGCGATCATGAAATCGCACCAACCAGTCATCGTTATTACCGACCGTATTGACGATCAGTCCGTCAACCTGCGCATCGAGCAACGATTCGATATTGGCTCGCTCCAATGTGGGTTGATTGTTGGAATCGCTGACCAGCAACTGCACATCGCGCGCTCGGCATTCTTCCTGGATTCCTTTGATCAGCAGGGAACTGAATGGGTTGCCCATATCCGCTATGCTCACACCGACCATATGGCTGACCGTAGCCTTGAGGCTTTGGGCCATTTTGTTCGGACGGTATCCAAGCTCTTTGATGACACCCTCGATTTTCGCTTTGGTTTGTTCCGACATGTAACCGAATTCGCCATGCAGATACCGTGAGATGGTGGTTTTGGAAACGCCGGCCGCTGCGGCCACGTCTCCCATGCTTGCCTTTCGGCCCGCTTTGTTCGCACTCATCCGACCCATAACCCCTTGCGTTTCATATCAATCGTCCTGCTATCAACCTTACAGTGTCTGTTTATACGCCAAACTCAATCTGTCCGATTCTCCAGAATCGGACATTCACAGGCCCCCGGACCGTGTCTGGATGTCCGATTCTGGAGAATCGGACATCAAACTCTCAGCCAAATCCTGAGCAATATCTTGTGACGTCCAACCTTGCATACCTAGAATGAGACCGTCTTATTGATAACCCAACTATCCCGAAGGGGAAGAATATGCTCACTGACGAGTACGTCAAGCGCGTATACACACAGGTCGAACAACGTGATGGCGACCAGCCGGAATTCCTGCAGGCCGTTCTTGAGGTTTTCGAAAGCCTTGAACCAGTAGTTGCGAAGCATCCGGAATATGAGAAGGCAGGCGTGCTTGAACGCCTTGTCGAGCCGGAGCGCGTGGTCAAATTCCGTGTCGCTTGGACCGATGATGAAGGCAAGGTGCAGGTCAACCGCGGCTATCGCGTCCAGTTCAATTCCGCAATCGGACCGTATAAGGGCGGTCTGCGCTTCCATCCGAGTGTGAACGAAGGTGTGATCAAGTTCCTCGGCTTCGAACAGATTCTCAAGAATTCCCTGACCACCCTGCCGATGGGCGGTGGCAAGGGCGGTTCCGACTTCGACCCGAAGGGCAAGTCCGATGCCGAAGTCATGCGTTTCTGTCAGGCCTTTATGACCGAACTATGCCGCCATATCGGCCAGTTCACTGATGTTCCGGCAGGCGATATCAACGTCGGCGGCCGTGAGATCGGCTACCTGTTCGGCCAGTACAAGCGTATCCGCGACGAATACTCCGGCGTACTCACGGGCAAGGGTCTCGAGTTCGGCGGGTCTCTGGCACGCACCGAGGCCACCGGATACGGTCTGTGCTACTACACCGCAGAGGCCCTGCGAGTGCTGAAGAATGATTCCTTCGAAGGCAAGATCGTAGCCATTTCCGGATCGGGCAATGTGGCCATCTTCGCCACGGAGAAGGCTCAGGCTCTCGGTGCGAAGGTCGTGACCGCATCCGACTCCAACGGCTACATCTACGATCCGAATGGCATTCAGCTCGATGTAGTCAAGGACATCAAGCTGGGTCATCGTGGCCGTATCAAGGAATACGCCGAGCGTGTGCCGGGCTCCGAATATCACGAGGGCTGCAAAGGTGTGTGGACGGTTCCGTGCGACATCGCATTGCCATGCGCCACTCAGAACGAGATTGACGAGGAATCCGCCAAGACGCTCGTGGCCAATGGCTGCACCGTGGTATGCGAAGGTGCGAATATGCCGTCCACTCCAGAGGCGATCGCCGTCTACCAGGCCAATAACGTGCTCTATGGCCCCGCCAAGGCCGCTAACGCTGGCGGTGTGGCAGTTTCCGGTCTCGAGATGAGCCAGAACTCCTACCGTCTCTCATGGAGCTTTGAAGAGGTGGATGACAAGCTGAAGTCCATCATGGAGAACATCGTCGCCAGCTCCTTGGCCGCAGCCAAGGAATACGGCCATGAAGGCGATCTGATGCTCGGAGCCAACGCGGCCGGCTTCGTCAAGGTAGCCAACGCCATGGTCGCTCAGGGCGTGCTCTAGTCCGATAGCCCACTCAACCGAACTTGCCGGTTCACGCGGATCGATTCCTCTCTATCCGCGTGGATCGGCATTGTGTTATCTGTCCAAGATGTCCGATTCTGGATTTTCGGACACTTAAGACCATTTGTTGATGCCTTACATGTCCGATTCTGGAGAATCGGACATCCGTGGGGTGCTTTTCACGCTCTCATTGTCCGATTCTCCAGAATCGGACAAACACGGCGGCAAACACCGGCGGGCATATGTGAATGCGAAGAAGGCGGCACCTCCGAAAGGAAGTGCCGCCTTCTTACGCTTGTTGGCGTGCGTCCGGATCAGTCATCACCCAAAGTCACGTGGATGCCGCCCACCAGTGTGCTCACCACGTTGTACAGCAGCGTGACGATGGTCACCAGCACGGTAATCAGTATCACCTCGATGATCGAGAAGATGGTGACCGCACTCAGCACCGTGCTCAGTGACAGCACGTTGGCCAGGTCGAATCCGCCGGCATCCAAGCCAGTGGAGGACACAATCTGCGTCACCTGGTCGAATACGCCGACCACATTCAGCATCATCCACAGCAGTGCCGCGGCAACGATCTGAATGATGCCTCCGGCGATGGAAAGCATGAATGCCACCTTCGCCGCCGACCATGCATCGATACGTGTCAGGGACAGACTCATGCGGCGTGCACGAGGCGCACCACGACGGCTCTTGCCCTGCACCGATTTGACCGCACCTTCATGGGCACGCACCTGCTCGGCGCCGATCAGCGGCTGGCTCGAAGCGGAACGGGCCACGCGAGGGGCGTGGTTTTCGGTTTCCTGAGCTTCGGATGCCGGAGACTGTGCGCTCGGCTCTTGTTCTTCCATGTTCTCGCTCATCGTTGCTCCTTGCAAGGTTATGCCCAGCTTCTTAGGCTGAGGCTACCAGTGTTTGCCGACGATTACTCGGTCTTGGCCGAGGCCTCTACATTCTCGCCTGATTGAGTGGTGACGGCCTGCCCGTCCACCGCTTCCGCAGGGGCTCCTTCGGCTGGCTCATCGTCTTCGTTCTCCTTCTCCTCATTACGGGCGATGGAGATGATTTCGTCGTTCTTGTCGGGCTTCGCGAGCGTTACGCCTTGGGTGTTGCGGCCCGTGCGCTTGACTTCGGCGACGTTGGAACGGATGACCTTGCCGGACTTCATGATGGCCATGACCTGGTCATCTTCCTCCACGATCACGGCGCCCACCAGGGAGCCACGGCCCTCGGCTAACTGCACGGCCTTGACGCCGTAGCCGTTACGGCCTTGCAAACGATATTCGCTGATGGCCGTACGCTTGGCGAAGCCTTCATTGGTGACCACGAGCAGATCCTTGTCGGAATCGCCCCAGACCACGTCCATGGCCAGCAGCTCGTCGCCTTCGCGGAACTTCATGCCCTGCACACCTGCGGTCTGGCGGCCCATTGGACGCAGCTGCTCGTCATCGGCCTGGAACTTCAGGCTCATGCCCAGCTTGGAGACGAGGATGATGTCGTCTTCGGCGTTGCACAGTGCAGCGCCAATCAGCTCGTCGGCGTTCTCGCCGTTCTCGTCGGTCATCAATCGCACTGCAATCAGACCACCTTGACGAGGGGAGTCGTATTCGGCAAGCGCGGTCTTCTTGACCTTGCCGGAACGGGTGGCAAGCACAAGATACTTGGCCACCTCGTAGTTCGGAATCGACAATACGGTCTGAATGGCCTCATCCGGACCGAACTGCAGCAGGTTGGCCACATGTTGCCCCTTGGAATCGCGCGATCCCTCCGGCAGCTCGTAGGCCTTCAGCCGGTATACGCGACCCTTGTTGGTGAAGAACAGCAGCCAGTTGTGCGTACTGGTCAGGAAGAAGTGATCGACCACGTCATCCTCACGCAGCTTGGCGCCCTTGATGCCTTTACCGCCACGGTGCTGCGCACGGTACTCGTCGGCCTTGGTGCGCTTGATGAAGCCGGAATGGGTCACGGTCACGACCACGTTCTCTTCAGCGATCAGGTCTTCGACGTTCATTTCGCCGGAGTATGGCAGAATCCGGGTGCGGCGTTCATCGCCGTACTTGGCGACGATTTCGTCGAGTTCGTCACCCACGATCTTGCGCTGGCGTTCCGGCTTGGCGAGGATGTCGTTGTAGTCGGCGATCTTGCGCATGAGCTCATTGTGCTCGTCGAGGATCTTCTGACGTTCCAATGCGGCCAGTCGGCGTAGCTGCATGGCCAGAATGGCGTCGGCCTGCACCTCATCCACATCAAGCAGATCCATAAGGCCCGTACGGGCGGTCTCAGCGGATTCGGAGGCGCGAATGAGGGCGATCACCTCATCGATCATGTCAAGGGCCTTCAGATAGCCCTGCAGGATGTGGTCGCGCTCCTCGGCCTCACGCTTGAGGTATGCGGTACGACGTGCGATCACGTCAAGCTGATGGCTCACCCAGTGGCGGATGAACGCGTCCAAGCTCAATGTACGCGGCACGCCGTCGACCAGTGCCAGCATGTTGGCACCGAAAGTCTGCTGCAGCTGCGAGTGCTTATACAGATTGTTGAGAACCACCTTCGGCACGGCGTCACGCTTGAGTACGAGCACGAGTCGCTGACCGGTACGTCCGGAGGTTTCGTCACGCATATCGGCAATGCCTTGGATTTTGCCGTCACGCACCGCTTCACGGATGGATACGACCAGTCGATCCGGGTTCACCTGATATGGCAGTTCGGTGATCACCAGGCACATGCGGCCCTTGATTTCCTCGGTGTTTACGACCGCACGCATGGTGATCAGGCCTCGACCGGTACGGTAGGCCTGTTCGATGCCCTTGTGACCGAGAATCGTCGCACCGGTAGGGAAATCCGGCCCCTTGATAATGCGGATCAGATTGTCGAGCAGTTCTTCGCGGCTGGCTTCCGGATGGTCCAGTGCCCAATGCACGCCTTCGGCCACCTCACGCATGTTGTGCGGCGGGATATTGGTGGCCATGCCGACGGCGATGCCGGACGATCCATTGCAGAGCAGGTTCGGGAAGCGGGCCGGCAGCACGGTCGGCTCCTGGGTCTTACCATCGTAGTTCGGTAGGAAGTCGACGGTGTCCTTGTCGATATCGCGCACCATCTCCATGGCAAGAGGCGCCATACGGCATTCGGTGTAACGCATTGCCGCTGCCGGATCGTCGCCGGGGGAGCCGAAGTTGCCTTGTCCATCGACGAGCATGTAGCGCATCGACCAGGACTGCGCCATACGCACCAAGGTGTCGTAGATGGCGGAATCGCCGTGCGGATGGTACTTACCCATGACCTCGCCGACCACGCGGGCGCACTTGGAATAGCCACGATCGGGGCGGTATCCGCCGTCGTACATCGCGTAGATCACGCGACGATGCACCGGCTTCAGGCCATCGCGTACGTCCGGCAATGCACGGTCCACGATCACTGACATGGCGTACGACAGATAGGAGTCGCGCATTTCCTGACGCAGGTCCTTCTTCTGGATGCGTTCGCCGGTCATCAGGCCGTAATCGGTGTTGTCGGCCTCTTGCGGGCTTAGCGGTTCCATGGAGCCGTCAGGCACGAACTGGCCCTCTTCGTTGTTGTTGTTTTCGTCTGCCAATTTCTAATCCTTGCCTTGAAGTCCCTTATGCGTCGATCCAGCTGACCTTGTTGGCATTGCGCTGGATGAACAGACGGCGTGGTTCGACTTCGTCTCCCATGAGCATGGAGAAGGTTTCGTCGGCCGCGGCCGCATCCTCGATCTGCACCTGCTTCAGGATGCGATGTTCCGGATCCATGGTGGTTTCCCACAGTTCCTGATAACTCATCTCACCCAGACCCTTATAGCGCTGGATTCCCTCACCCTTCGGCAACTGACGGCCGGCGGCCTTGCCTTCGGCGAGCACACGGTCACGTTCGGCGTCGGTGTACACAAAGTCGTGCGCACCCTTGGTCCACTTCAGACGGTACAGCGGCGGCATGGCCACGTACACGTAGCCAGCGGTGATCATCGGCCGCATGTAGCGGAAGAACAGTGTCAGATTCAGGGTGGCGATATGTGCGCCATCCACATCGGCATCGGCCATGATGATGACCTTGTGATACCGTACCTTGCTCAGATCGAAATCCTCGCCATATCCGCCGCCGACGGCGGTGATCAGCGATTCGATGGTTTCGGACTTCATCATACGGTCCAGGCTGGCGCGCTCGGTATTGAGGATCTTTCCTCGCAACGGCAGAATGGCCTGCGTGATCGGGTTGCGCCCTTGGATTGCGGAGCCGCCTGCGGAATCACCCTCCACGATGAACAGCTCGCATTCCTCAGGATTGTTGGATTGGCAGTCCTTAAGCTTGTCGGGCATGCCGGCCGATTCGAAAATCGACTTACGACGGGTGTTCTCACGCGCCTTCTTGGCCGCGATGCGCGCACGGGAGGCCTCGATGGCCTTCTGGATGATGTTCTTGGCTTCGCTCGGGTGGGCGTCGAACCAATCGCCAAGCTTGTCGGTCATCACGCGCTGCACGAAGGTCTTGGCCTCGGAATTGCCGAGCTTGGTCTTGGTCTGGCCTTCGAACTGCGGGGTTGTGAGCTTGACGGACACTACTGCGGTCAGGCCTTCGCGCACATCGTCGCCGGAGAGGTTCTCATCCTTGTCCTTGAGAATGTTCTTCTCTCGGGCGTACCGGTTGATCAGCGAGGTCAACGCCGCTCGGAAACCTTCCTCGTGGGTGCCGCCTTCGGTGGTGGAGATGGTGTTGGCGAAGGTGTGCACGGCTTCTGAGTAGGCGGTGGTCCACTGCATGGCGATTTCCGCGGAAATGCCGATTTTCAGATCTTCCGCCTCGAAATCGATGACGTCCTCTTCGACCGGCGTCGCCTTGCGGGACTTGACCAGATAGTCGACGTAGTCCTTGATGCCTTCGTTGTACTGGTAGGTGACGGTCTGATGCTTGGTTTCGGTCTCGTCAAGCTCACCGGCGACCTCGTCGCCCGCCTGATCAGGCTCGCGCAGATCGGTCAGGGAGAGCTTCAGTCCCTTGTTCAGGAAGGCCATCTGCTGGAAACGATTGCGCAGGGTTTCGAAATCGTAGGTGGTGGTTTCGAAAATCTTGCCGTCGGCCCAGAAGGTCACGGAGGTACCGGTGGATTCACCTTCGGCCATCGGCTCGCCCTTGGCCAGACGGGCGGTCGGCTTCTGGTCGACGTAGGTCTGTGTCCAGTGGAAGCCCTGACGACGCACTTCGATGTCGACGCGGGTGGACAGCGCATTCACTACGGAGATGCCCACGCCGTGCAGACCGCCGGAGACCGCATATCCGCCGCCGCCGAACTTGCCGCCTGCGTGCAGCTTGGTCATCACGGTCTCCACGCCGGAAACGCCCTCGCCAGGCACTTCGTCGACCGGGATGCCTCGTCCGTCGTCGACCACGCGTACGCCACCGTCCGGCAGAATCGTCACCTCGATATGCGACGCATAGCCGGCCAAAGCCTCATCGACGGAGTTGTCGACGATCTCATAGACCAGATGGTGCAGGCCGCGTGGGCCGGTGGAGCCGATATACATGCCCGGACGGATACGCACCGCCTCAAGGCCTTCCAGCACCCTCAGATCGGAGGCGTCATAGTGTTCGGGCGACAATGAGTCGTCGAGCTGCGCATCTTCGAGCTGATCGTTCTGAATCTGATCTTCCTGCGTGTTTTCAGCTGATTCGTTCAGCGAATCCGCGTCAAGGTCTGCCACAGAGATTCCTTCCTGCATTTTTCCCGCCGATGAAGGTCATTTGCGCGGGCGATACCACCTAGAACGCAAATAAAGGCCCCTTCTAGGCGTTTACATACACTGCTTGATATTCTACTCATGGAGGGGGACACCTCAATAGAGGCACTATTCCTCGGAATAGAGCCGATTTCGCCGCTTGTTCATGGAAAGCGGGGAAGGCACCGCCCCGATGCGCGTGAAACCAACGGAGATTCAGTAGCGGGTACGCCGAGAAATCCGCCCACGGCTGAATGACTGCTGCTGTGGGCCCGTCACCCGCACCTCGTTGATGGTCAGTCCTTCGAGTTTTTCACGGATGATGCGCGTGAGCTCGGGAATCATATAGTTCATCGTGGTAGTCCACGCCGGACTGTCACAGCGAATCGTCAGGATGCCGTCACGCAAGGATACCGGATAGGTGTGCATGGCGTTCTCCCGACCGACCACCTGGTCCCAATGATTCTGCATCTGCGCGATTTTCAGATGTGGCGTCCACTTGCCCTGGGTTGCGATCAAGCCGAAGATGTTGCCGACTTTCTGCGGATCCCGCCCGGGTTTGCCGAAATTCTCCCACGCTAGTCTCGCCTTGCGTTCACGTTCCTTCAGCAGTCCCGCACGATGTGAGACGCGTTCGAACACCTCCGCAGGCAACTTGCGTTGGTCCAGCTTGAGTATGTCGCATACGGGAGGATTCGTCATCAGCGCTCTTCCGCCTTCCGTCCTGCGGCCAGTGTGGCCATCAGCGCACCCAGCGCATCGTCATCGTCGGCATGATCGCGTAACGCGGCCACGTCGATCACATGCGCCTGCGTTGCGGGAATGTCGCTGGCCGCGGCGACGGTGATCAGCACCTGATCCTGCCGTCTGGCGAAATCCAGAATCTGCTCGCGCCGGGACTCGTCAAGCTGGGCGAACACATCATCGAGAATCACGATCGGCTTGGTCTGCTGGTCGGCGCAGACCGTTTCATACAATGCCATCTTCAGAGCCAACGCCATCGTCCACATTTCACCGTTCGAGGCGAATTCGCGAGCCGGCATGCCATGCAACGTCAACGTCAGATCATCACGATGCGGACCGATCAGGTTCTGTCCACGTGCCACTTCGCCGGGGTAGATGCGCTGGAAATGCCGACTGATCTCCGCGGCAGGATCATCGTAGAGCATCACTTCGTCGAAAGAAGGCTCATAATGCAACAATGCCTGCTGGTCGATTCCCGCCAGAGACGCATATACACGACTGAACGGTTCGGAAAGCCGTTCGATCAGCGTGGCACGGTCGTGGGTCAAGGCCATGCCGATGTCGATGAATTGGCCGGTCCATATCTCCAGCCCGCTCAGGGCGGCCTGCCGACCATACTGAGGATCGAAGTCACCACGGTCCCCGAGCTGCTTAAGCAGGGCCGTACGTTGTTTGGCCACATGCGTGAACTGTTGCAGCCGCTCCATATAGTGCGGTATTAGCAGGGCACCGGCCTGATTGATGAAATTGCGTCTGGTGGCCGGATCTCCCGATACCAGACGCTGATCTTCAGGGGTGAACGATACGGAGGGAATCTTGCCGATGACATCCCTCATGTACAGGGAATTGCCACCGTCGATACGTGCTCGGTTGGCGCCTCGCGCCGCGATGGTCACCTCATAGGAATGCCGGTTCCGGTCATCTTCCACGTTTGCGCGGATGGTTGCCGAGGCGCAGCCTCTCTCGATAAGCGGCAGTGAGGATGAGGTGCGATGACTGGAACCGGTGGACAGCACCTCCACGGCTTCCACGATGTTGGTTTTGCCCAGTCCGTTCGCCCCTTGCAGGATGTTCACTCCCGGCTCGAAATCGAGCACGCAACGCTCCCAGGAACGGTAGTGGTCGAGCGCGAGCCGTGAGATGTACATGGATGGGAACCCTCGAATCATATATAAGTACGGGCTGAATATGCCCTTTTAGGCGATATTCAGCCCTGATGTCGGTGAATGCCGTCAGCTGTTGAAGCGCATCGGCACGAGCAGGTAACGGTAGTCCATGGATTCGTCGGAATCCGCTTCCTGCTGGCCGTTGAATTCCACCGGCTTGACCGCCGTGGTCATCTTCATGCGGACGAATGGTTCGCTGATGGCGCTCAGACCTTCGATCAGGTAGGAAGGGTTGAAGGCCACGGTGATGTCATCGCCGTCCATGTCGATATCAATGATCTCCTTGGCCTGTGCCTCATCGGCGGTGCCTGCGGACAGCGTCAGCTCTTGTCCGGCGAAGGCCATGCGAATCGGGGCATTGCGTTCGGCAACCAGGGAGACGCGCTTGATGGCACCGATCAGGGATTGCTTGTCGATAATCGCGTGAATCGGGTATTCGTCGGCATATAGGCGGTCGACGGCGGGGAATTCCCCGTCAATCAGCTGCGAAGTGGATACGCGTCCGGCGTTTTCGAAGCCGAGCAGAGAAGGGCTCTCCGGATCGAAATCGAGCACGATGTTCTGATGCTCGTCGAGCGAACGGGCCACGTCACGAAGGAGTGCTCCACGTACCAGAGCAGTGGTGTTGATGTCGGGATTTTCCGGAGTCCAGGTGAAGCTCGAGCGGGACAGGCGGAAGCGGTCGGTGGAGCTCATGATGACCTTATCGCCTTGGAACTGCACGCGAATGCCGGTCAGTACCGGGCGGTTCTCTTCACGGGAGACGGCTACGGAAGCTTGGTTGACGGCCTGCATGAACGTGGGGGAGTCCACTTGGCCGAGCTTGGCCGGAACCACAGGGAGATCCGGATATTCGTTATCCGGCATCAGCTGCATGGTGAAGGTGGACTTGCCGGAAGTGATGGTCATGGTCGAGCCGTCGGTTGATAGGTAGGTCTTCTCTGAGGGGAGCGACTTGGTGATATCGGCAAGGAGTTTACCAAGCACCAAGGCCGTACCGGCTTCGTCGATGCCCGCTTCGATATGGTGACGTGCGGAAATCGCATAGTTGAAGGCGGAGAGCTGCAAAGTGCCATCGATGGCTTCAAGACGGATGCCTGCCAGAATCGGTGTTGCAGGACGGGCGTCGATAACGCGGGTGGTCCAGGCTACTGCGTCGGCAAGCGCTTGGGAGTTGATTTCGACTTTCATGACGGATTCCTCATTTCGTTCAGGCTACAAGTCATTCTAGCGAAGTGCGCGGTGTTTGCGCATCATGGGGAATTCCCCACTTATGGCGATGACGGTGATCTTTCAATAACCAACTCTCTTCGTCATAATAAGGCCTGTGGATAATGTGGGTAAGTTCCGGGACCACATTATTTGCAAGGGCAAAGGTGGATAACTCGATTGTGGATAACATTGGGATGCCTTGTGGAAAACATACCGACTTATCCACAGACAGAATCAAGTCTGCGTCTTATCCACAACCTACGGTGATGCATCCACGAGTTGCCCACGGACGAATTGAGTGTTTTCAACGGCTTACCCACGGGGTTTTCCCACATTTGTGCATAACCATGTGGATAAATTCGACGATTATTGTGCACGGCACGGCGTGTCAACTTCGGTAAATATTTACTCCAGTAAAATATTTTACTAGATAATGACAATGCCGGTGAGACCTTATTTTTCAGAGGAATGCTGCTTCAGACGAACCGTCAGTTCCATCACATAGTTGTAGATTTCCTGCTTTTCCTGCATCTCATCGCTGATACGGGTATAGGCATGCATGACGGTGGTGTGGTCCTTGCCGCCGAATACTAGGCCGATGTCGTTCAGGCTCATGCTGGTGAGCTCACGCACCAGATACATGGCCACCTGACGAGCCAAGGCGATGTTCTTGGTGCGGGAGCGCCCGACGATATCGTCGAAGGTCAGATGGAAGTATTTGGCTACCTGACTGATGATGTCAGCCGGCTTGATTTCCACATCGGAGGTGAAGAAATCTTGCAGGGTATGCTCTGCCAACGCACGGGTGACCGGTTGGTTGCTGAGCGAGGCCATGGCGGTCACGCGGTTCAGCGCACCTTCCAACTCGCGGATGTTTTCGGTAAAGCGCTCCGCGATGAGATTGAGCACATCGTTGGGAATGTTGGAGCCGTTCATGGTGGCCATCATGCGCAGAATGGCGATTCGGGTCTCCAGATCCGGCGGCTTGACGTCAACGGTCAGTCCGGATTCAAAGCGGGAGATCAGGCGTGCCTGGAACCCCTTGAGGTCTTTTGGCGGTACGTCGGAGGCGATCACAATGCGCTTATTGGCCTGATGCAACGTGTTGAACGTATGGAAGAACTGTTCGAGTGTAGCTTCCTTGCCGCTCAAGAACTGGATGTCGTCGATCAGCAGTACGTCGACCTCGCGGTAACGGCGGTTGAATTCCTTGATTTGGCCGGAATTCTGGTTGGTATCGCCCAACGCCTCGATGAATTCGTTGGTGAATTCCTCGCTGGTTACGTAGCGAACCTTCAGATTCGGATCCTTGACCAGGGCGTAATTGCCGATGGCGTTCAACAAGTGCGTCTTGCCCAGACCGGAGCCGCCATAGATACATAACGGATTGAAGTCGTGTCCCGAACCTTCGGCTACGGCAAGGGCGACGGTACGTGCGAACCTGTTGGAGTCGCCTGGTACGAACGTATCGAAGGTGGCATTCTTGTTCAGATGCGTCTGTGGGTCCAGCAAAGGCCTGTTCTGGCCGCTGGTGAACGTTCCCTGCTCTGTGGGTCGGAACGGCTGTTCCGGCATGCTTGCGGGGATGGGAAGCTGGCCTTGGGTCGATTCCTCGCGTTGGGTGCGCGGTTTGCGGTCGAAGTGCGGATATTCCTCGATGTCCGGTTCGACGGTCTGCTGCATCGGTACGATTTTGAATGCGGGGAAGATATCCTGTTCGGCGGAATCCTTCAGCGCCTCCATCAGCGGTTGGTTCAGTTCGGTCTGCAACGCCTGCTGGGTGGCCGCACTGGGCACGCACAATACGATGGTCGGGCCCCACATGCCTTCGGGCACCACATTCTCCAGCCAGCCCTTGTCGCGGGCGGAGAGCTTGGGATTCTGGCGCAGCAACGCCAGTGCGTCGGACCATACACCGCGAGCCTGATCAAGAGGATTATGGGGAGTATCGACCAT